>NZ_JBITFP010000002.1:295419-552073 GCF_044456245.1 Micromonospora sp. NPDC051006 | reverse complement strand
CAAAGGCACGAAGCCAGTCAGAGCAAGAGTCACGTCCGCTGCCGCCGACCATCAGCCCATCATCTGCGGACCGACCCGGCCAGCCTCACAGTCAGCGCAGCCCGAGGGCGTCACCCAGCCGGTCGAGGAAGCGCCGGTCGGCCGGGGCCGTGACGGCGATCCGCGCGGCTCCCGCCGGCACCGCACGGCAGACCCGCGCCGCCACCGACTGCACCCACTGGCGGTACGCCGCCGAGTCGGCCGGGTCGGCCCGCCGGTCGAGCACCCGTACCACCGCCCGACAGGCCGCGAGCAGGTCCACCAGGTCGGCGGCCCGGTCGCCGGAGGTCGTGGCGCTGTCGTGTCGGGCGTAGATCGCGGAGACCACCGCGCGGATCAGGTCGCTGTCGAAGGATCGGCCGGCGGCCACCGCGTCCAGGCCGGCCAGTCCGTCAGCGACCCCGCGCGGGGGTCGACCGGGACCGGACGCGGTGGCGGCGACGATCACCCGGCCGGGCAGGTCGGTGAGCAGATCCCACTCGTCGGCGGAGTAGCCGGCGGTGGTCAGCGGTGCGGCGCGGGGGCCGGCAGAGGGCGGCTCTCCTGCGACGGAGTGGCTCATGGGGACCTCCGGCGCCAGCATATTGCCCCGGATCGCGAAAAGAGCCCTCTTCCCACCGGAACACGGCGGGAAGAGGGCTGGACGCTGTCGCGGGCCCCGGCGCGTCAGCGCGGCTCGGGAAAGCTCGGCCGCTCCGGGTCGACTCCCTCGGGAACCGTGCTGGCCGCGTACTCCCGCTTCGGGACCATGACCCGGCGGCGGAAGACGCAGACCATGGTGCCGTCCTGGTTGTAGCCGCGGGTCTCCACCGACACCACGCCCCGGTCCGGCTTGGAGTTCGACTCCCGCTTGTCCAGCACGGTGGTCTCGCCGTAGATGGTGTCGCCGTGGAAGGTCGGTGCGACGTGCCGGAGCGACTCGACCTCGAGGTTGGCGATCGCCTTGCCGCTCACGTCGGGCACGGACATGCCCAGCAGCAGGGAGTAGATGTAGTTGCCGACCACCACGTTGCGCTTGAACTGGCTGGCGGACTCCGCGTAGTGGGCGTCCATGTGCAGCGGATGGTGGTTCATGGTGAGCAGGCAGAAGAGGTGGTCGTCGTACTCGGTGACGGTCTTGCCCGGCCAGTGCCGGTAGACCGCGCCGACCTCGAACTCCTCGTAGTAGCGGCCGAACTGCATCCTGGTCCCCTTCGACGGGCGGCGATGGAGTTCGGCACAGCATGCCTTATCGAGGGTTAAGGCGATCCCCGGGGCGCGGGCCGTGCGGGAAAGTCACACCGGCCACATCTGGGGGGAGACGCAATGAGCGGCGGGGCCCTCCCCGGCACCCGCCGCCCACGCTCTGATGAGAAAGATTCTGCCGTACGCCCGTCCGGCACCGACAGAGACAGAGGTCACATTTATACTTTTGTAACACTACGCACAGTTACCGTCGGCGGCTTGGGGAGCGATCTTCGCAGGCCGGATAGCCCCTTGTCAGGCATCAAGTTACCGATTCGTTCCGGTCAATACTGTGGATCATGCTGGAAACGCTCCCATCACGGCTCGTCACGCAAGTGCGACGTGCACTTGCGTTCCGCAGGGCGAGCCCGGACAGACACGGGTCGATGACTCATCGTGGCCGAGTGCCCGCCACGTCACAGGTTTCGCCTGCGCTTGGGCGGGAATGCGACACGGTCAGCCCTGGTTCTACGGGACGTAGGTAATCCGCGGTGATCGGAGAGAGTGCAAATGGCTACCGTTGAGCTGACCACGGCGAACTTCGACGAGGTGACCGGCGACGACGGCATCGTGCTGGTCGACTTCTGGGCCGACTGGTGTGGTCCGTGCAAGCGATTTGCCCCGGTCTACGAGCGCTCCTCGGAGAAGCACCCGGGCATCGTCTTCGGCAAGGTCGACACCGAGGCGCAGCAGGAGCTCGGCGCCAAGTTCGACATCCGGTCCATCCCGACCATCATGGCGATCCGCGACGGCGTCATCGTCTTCGCGCAGCCCGGCGCCCTTCCCGAGTCGGCGCTGGAGAACCTGATCGAGCAGGTCGAGGCGCTCGACATGGATGACGTCCGCAAGCAGCTGGCCGAGCACAAGCACTGAGCCGGCGACCCGCACGGCACTGACGGCCGGGCCCCCGATCCGGGGCCCGGCCGTCGTCGTCTCGGCCGGGCCGGGCAGGCAGGTCAGGTATGGCCGTCAGAGGGACCCGGGCCCCGCAATGTTTCCCGTATCGTCACGATCCGATGGAAACGTTGACAACCCGCGGACGGGCCGCCCGGCTCGGCGTCACCGCGCTCGGCCTGGCCGTACTGCTCGCCGGCACGGTGTGGGGCAGCGACGACGACTTCCCGTTCGGCCCCTTCCGGATGTACGCCACCTCCAACCCGCCGAACGCGCCGGCCCCGGACACCCGGGTCGAGGGGGTGGACGCCACCGGTGCGGTGGTGAGTCTCGGTCAGGACGCGACCGGCATCCGCCGAGCCGAGATCGAGGGCCAGCAGGGCCGGTACGCCGCCGAGCCCGCGCTGCTGGCCGAGGTCGCCGACGCGTACGCCGAGCGGCACCCGGCCGCCCCCGAGCTGGTCGAGGTCCGCATCGTGATCCGCTGGTTCGGCATCGAGGGCGGCCGCCCCACCGGCCGGCACACCGACGAGACGGTGGTCCGCTGGCAGGCTCCGCGATGAGCCGCTGGTTGACCGAGCCGGTCCCGCGCGGCCGGATCGCCGCCTTCCGGACCCTGATCTACCTCTTCGTCGCCGCCGATCTGGTGTTCTTCACCCCGTGGGTACGCACCCGGGTGAGCGTGCCCGGCGACCTCTACCAGCCGCTGCTGATCGGCCGCCTCCTGCCGCTGCCGACGCCGACCCCGGCGCTGGTCGCGGTGATCTTCTGGGCCCTGCTGCTGCTCTCGCTGCTCGCCGCGACCGGGCGGGCGCCTCGGCTCCTCGGCTGGTCGGTCTGCGCGCTGTACCTCGAGTGGATGATCATCGCGATGAGCTACGGCAAGGTCGACCACGACCGCTTCGGCCTGCTCGTCGCGCTGGCCGTGCTCCCGACCGCCGGAAGGGCCCGGCACGGCGACGCCACCCGGAGCGAGGCCGGCGGTTGGGCGCTGCGGGTCACCCAGATCGCCGTGGTGTGCACCTACTTCCTGGCCGCCTGGGCGAAGCTACGTTTCGGCGGCCTGGACTGGCTGACCGGTTCGGTGCTGGCCCGGGCGATCATCCGGCGCGGCACCGAGTTCGCCGACCTGATCGCCCAGGTGCCCTACCTGCTGATCGTCGCCCAGTTCGGAATCGTCGCGTTCGAGCTGGCCAGCCCACTGGTCTTCCTGCTGCCCGAGCGGTGGCGGCACGCCATGGTCGGCTTCTTCTACTCGTTCCACGCGGTCACCATGGCGACCATCACCATCTCGTTCGCCCCGCACCTGGCCGCGATGACCAGCTTCCTGCCGCTGGAGCGGGTCCGCCCGGTCGAGTGGCTGCGCCGGCTCCGGCGCCGCGGCTCACCGGCCCCCGTCGGCCAACTCGGCGAGCATCCCCTCACAACTGCGGACCACCACCTGCGCCCCGCGCCGCTGGGCCAAGCGGAGTAGAGGGTCCTCGGCCCGGTCCCGCCAGCGCCACTGCGCGTCGGCGGCGACCTCCCAGAGCCGCTGCACACTGGCGTCGTGCTCGACACCGAGCCGGGCGGCCAGCCCTACGCCGTCGCCACCCACCAGCCGCCGCGCCTCCGCGGCGATCTCGGCGTCGAAGCCGAGCCGCGCGTCCCGTAGCGCCGCCAGCATGCGCAGCTCCTGGAACTCGTGCGCCCCGGCGAGGATCTGTTCCACGCTGCTGAGCAGCTCCCCGGTGCCCGGGCCGGGCTCGGCCCGGGCCAGCGCCTCGACCGCCGCCAGGGCCGAGCGCGACTTGAGCGTGTCCCGCCGGTCGACGAAGAAGCGGGTCACCGACTCGCGCAGCTCGGCCAGGCCGCTGCGGCGGATCAGTTCGGCCGAGAGGGTGGCCCGGCTGTCACAACCGGTCCGCACCAGCGTGGCGGCCAGCCGGACGCCGAACAGGCCGAGCCGGTCCAGCAGGCCGGCGCGTAGCTCCGCGTCCAGCGGCACCGGCAGCGCGCCGCGGAGGAAGCGGTCCGCGGAGAGCAGGTGCGCCTCCAGCTCCGGGCGGGGCACCGCGGCCAACTGGGCGAGGGCCGCGAAGTCGGACTCACTGAGCACCCGACCGGCCAGCCCGATCAACCCGCTGCACGGCACCACCGCGACACTGAGGGCGTTCACCCGCGGGTCGCGGTAGTGCCGTCGGGCGAGCTGCCGCGCGGTGAGCAGCGCATCGATCTTGCCCCCGCCGGTCTCGTCGGCCCGGGACAGCAGCATGATCACGTTCACCGGGGCGGCCTGCCCGACCGCGCTCTCCCGGCCGGACTCCAGCACCCGCAGGTCGGTGCCGCGCCCGTCCCGCGTCAGGTAGATGACCGCGTCCGCGTCGCGCAGCACCCGGTCCATCACCGGTGAGCGGCCGTGCTCGCCGGGCTGACCGACCGCCGGCGTGTCGATCAGGGTCACCTGCCGCAGCGCCCGGGTGGGCCAGCGCACCACGATGTCGCGCAGTTCTCCGGCCCGCCAGCCGACCAGGTCGACCCGCATCCCGGTCGCCGACTTGGCCATCGCCAGCTCCTGCGGCGGATGGCTGGCCGAGTATCCGGTCGCCCGCGGTTGCGGGCCGTCCTCGTACCAGGTGAAGACGGCACTGCCGTCGGCCCCGACGACCGGGGCCACCTCCTCGCCCATCAGCGCGTTCAGCAGCGTCGACTTGCCGGCGCGCCACGGGCCGGCGATGGCGACCCGCAGTGGCTGCTCCAGCCGGGCCAGCTGACGACGCAGGTGACCGGTGGCCCGGGGATCGTCCCGATAGAGCTGCAACGCCTGGTGCAGCAGCCCCCACACCGCCTCGTCCAGGCGCAGGCCGAGGGTCATGACCGGGGCTCCAGCGGGGCCGGGGCCGGCCGGGCGCCGGTCAACTGCTGGGCCTGTTCGTAGAGCGCGGCCAACCGGGTCATCTTCAGCTTGATCTCGCGCTGACGCTGGTCACGCACGGCCGCGTCGGTGTCGGCGGCCTGCTTGGCGCTCCGCAGCGACTGGACGATGGCCTCCTGCAACTCGTCGGTGAGCGCGGTGAAGTGGTCCCGCAGCATCCGCTGCACCTGGCGGGCGGCGTCCCGGCAGTCCTTGGTCATGCGGACGAAGAAGTCGTCGACGTGCCGCTGGATCGCCGTCTTCACCGTCGCCTGCCGCCGGCGGAGCAGCTGGCGGCTCTCGTCCCGGATGCTCTTGCCACCGAAGAGCGCGCCCGCGCCGATCGAGACCGGATTGATCATCGGCATACCGGCCAGCGTCAGCGCCAGGCCGAACATCAGCAGGCCGCCGTACGACCCCTTCATGCCGGTGATCACCTTCTGGGTGGCGGTGAACCGGTCGATGCTCGGCCGCTCGATGTCCGGCAGCCGATCGACCAGATCCTCCGGCACCGTCATCGACCAGGGTGGCAGCACGTCGTAGCCGTATCGGGCGAAGTTGCCGGCCACCCGCCGGGCGGCGTGGTCGCAGCGCTGCGCCAGCCACTCGTGGTTGGCCTCCGCCGCCTCGACCAGGCTGCGGCTCAACCACTCCTGGAAGGTCTCCCAGGCGACCAGCGGGTCGGCGGTGTCGAAGGCCTCGTCGACCGTCCGCAGGATCTGCCGGGTGCGGTCACGCAGGTCGTACTCGATGTCGGAGAGCAGGTCGGCCATCTCGTCGTTGAGCGTGTTCTGCCAGCGGGTGGAGCACCGGCGCAGCTCGTCCACCTCGCGCTGGGCCGCGTGCAGCCGGGACATCGGCCCGGACTGCTCCTCGGCCCGCTGGCTCTCCAGCTCGGCGCGCAGCGGCGCGGCCAGCTGCTCCACCACCGTCCGGGCGGTCAGGCCGACCGCGGCCCGGGCCAGCACGTCGGCCTTGCCGGCCAGGTCCCGCTGGAGCCGCCCGATCAGCGCCGGGAAACCCGACTCGGCGTTGAGCCCGCGGTCGTCCGCGGTGGCCGCACGCAACCGCAGCGCCGCCGACACCGGGATCAGCGCCGCCGGCACGCCCGCCTCGGCCAGGTGCCGCCGGTTGCGTTCGGCGACCACACGCCAGTCCGGCACCAGGTCGATCTTGGTCTGCACGACCACCACGTTCGGGTGCGACCGGGTGACGTGCAGCAGCAGGTTCAGCTCGGCCACCGAGAGTTCCCGGGTCGAGTCGGAGACCACCAGCACGGCGTCCGCCCGGCTCAGGCCGGCGACAGAGCCGGCGCCACCGAGCGCGGCCACCTCGTCGCTGCCGGGGGTGTCCACCAGCACGAGTCCGCCGGCGAGCAGCGCGCGCGGCAGTCCGATCTCGACGTACGCCGGCCCGCCGCCCGGCCGGCGGCCGAGCGTCCCGGCCACGCCGGCCGCGATCCGGTCCAGCGGCACCGGGGTCCGCTCGACCGCCCCGGGGAGGGTGCCGCCGCCGGTCCGGTCGGGGGTGGGAGGGGGTGCCTGAACCACCGCCACCGAGGGTTCCTCGGCGTGCTGCACCACCGTCGGCAACACCGTGGTGCGACCGTCGCCGACCGGGCAGACCGGCGCGTTGACGATCGCGTTGACCAGCTGGCTCTTGCCCTGGTTGGGCTCGCCCACGACCAGCACGCGCAGGGTCGGGTCGAGCAGTTGGGCACGCTTGTGCCGGACCGCCTGCAGCAGGTCGCCGCGCCCGTGTTCCCGGCACGTGCGGGCGATCCCGTCGAGCACGTCCAGCCAGATCCCCGCCATCACCGCACCAAGTGTGCTGGTTTCGGATCAATTATCAAGAGGGTGAGGATCCCGGAAACGGGGAGTGGCCGGGCCGCCACAATGGGCGACCCGGCCTTCCCCTGCTCCGACCGGGCGTCGGTCAGAGCAGACCGTCGGTGATGCCCAGCAGCCCGCCGCCGTGAGACGCGGAACCGTCCCCGTGGACCCCGGCGTCGCCGGTCACACCGTCGGTGACGCCACCGGTCACGCTGCCCACCGTGCCGGTGACGCCGGAGAGGACGCCATCCACCTGATGCGTCACGCCGCCCACCGTGGACGGCACGTCGACCGGCCCGACCCCGCCGCTGTCGCCGCCGGTGAGGCCCAGCCCGCCCAGGGTGTCGTCGACGCCGAGCGAGTCGACCAAGCCGCCGACCTGGCCCGTGGTGCCGGAGAGGGTGCCGCCGAGCAGACCGTCCGGCGTACCCAGCAGGCCGTGGTCGGTCGAGTCGAGCACCGTCTCCGGGCTGCCGACCGTGCTGGTGACATCCCCGATCACCGGGTCGGCCACGGTGTCCACCGCGCCCACCACGTCGGCGTCGAGGGTGTTCGCGACGTCGTGCACCCCGGTCAGGTCGGTGGCGAGGCCACCGGGCCCGACGCCGAGGCCGATCCCGGGCAGCACCATCGCGCCCGCGGCGACCGCCGTCGGGTCGACGGCGATGGCGCCGAGCACACCGGCCTTGACGTCCACACCGGAGTAGCTGCTGCTGACGGTGATCTGCTGCGCCACGCTCTGCAACTGGCCGACGACGTCGGTCGCGTCGGTCACCAGCGGGTCGGCACCGAGCTGGCCGACCACCGGAGCCACCGGCGCGAGTCCGTTCACCGGGGCGTAGTCGACCACCAGCGGAACCACGTCCTGCACGTCGGCGGCGGTGATGTCGGTGAGCCCCGCGGCCTGCAGCGCGCCCTCCGGGTCGAGGTCGAAGGCCGACCGGGCGTCGGCGTCGGTGAGCAGGTTGAGCACGAAGTCGTGCAGGGTCTGGTCCATGTGCCGGTTTCTCCTCGGATGTGGGCGTCGTCGACCGCCGCTCGTCGAAAGCGACGCTATGGGCACGGACCGGCACCGGGCATCGGGGATGATCCCGCAACCCGCCCCGCTCGGTTAGGGCGTCGACCCCCTCGTACGTTAGGGGGACTGGGGGAACCGGGCCGGTCAGATTTAGGGTCTCGATGCAGGAGAGATCTCTGGTACGAACGTAGGAGCCCACGGGGATTCGCCGGGGGTGGGCGTGCACGGGGTGGGAAACCCGTGGCCCTCGACCGGCCGACTCGCGGTGAAGGAAGAAATAGGCGGATGCCGTACGTCCTGGGGATAGACATCGGGAGCACCACCACCGTGGCCACCGTGGCCCGGCGACGGGGGGCCAACTGGGCCCGCCCCGAGGTGGTGGCGCTGGACGCCGCCTCGACGACCGTGCCGTCCGTGCTGCACCTGGGCGAGGACGGGACTCTCGTGGTCGGCGAGTCGGGCACCGACGACGGCAGCCGTACCGCGCGTGGCTTCGTGCACCGGGTCGGCGACGACGTGCCGCTGCTGCTCGCCGGCGAGGCGTGCCCGCCGCAGATGCTGACCGCCGTGCTGGCCACCTGGGTGGTCGAACGGGTCCACGACCGGGAGGGCGCGCCCGCCGAGGCGGTCGTGCTCAGCCACCCCGCGGGGTGGGGACGGCACCGGCGCGATCTGCTGCACGCCGCGCTCTGGGAGCTGGGACTGTCCCACGTGACGCTGCTGCCGCGTACCGTCACCGTCGCCGAGAGCCATGCGGCACGGGGCTTCGCCGGCAGTGCCGCCGCGGTCTACGCCCTGGGCGGCAACAGCTTCGAGGCGGCGCTGGTCCGCCGCAACGCGCGCGGCCGGTACGAGACCTTCGGCTTCCCCCAGGGGCTGGACTGGATCGGTGGCGCCGACTTCGACGAGGCGCTGGCCGAGCACGTCCGCACCGTGCTCGCCCGGGAACTCGCCACCGCCGGCCGCCGGGAGACGCACGCCACCCTGCGCGCCCTGCGGCCCGAATGCGACCGGGCCAAACGCGCGCTGACCGTCGACACCGGGACCGACGTGCTGCTGAACCTGCCCGCCGGGCCGGCCCGGGTGCCGGTGAGTCGGGTGCAGTTCGAGGAGATGATCCGCCCGGCCGTACAGGCCACCGTGGACCTGCTGCTCCGGACCGTGAACTCGGCCGGGCTGCGGCCCGCCGAACTCGACGCCGTCCTGCTGACCGGCGGCTCCACCCGTATTCCGCTGGTCGGCGAACTGCTCGCCGCCGCATTTCCGGTGCCGGTCGAGGTGGAACCCGACCCACAACTGACCGCTGCCACCGGCGCGGCGCTGGCCGCCTGCCAGGTGGTGTCGCCCCGCCCGCGGCCGGCCGAACCGGACCGACCGCCCCGCCCCACCGCCGAGGCCCGTCGGGACGCCGCACCAGCCATCCCCTCACCGCGCCGCCCCGACCACGGCCGCTCGGCTGTCCACAGTGAACCCCCACCCCGTCCCCCGGTCCGGATCGCCCCGCTGGATCTGCCGAGCCCGTCCCGGCTGGCGCTGGCCCGGACCCGGGGACGCGAAGGATGACCACCATGATCATGAGCACTGCCGCCGGAAGCGGACTGGTGCTGGACCGCGCACCGAAGGCCCTGCTCGACGCGGTGGCCACGGATCCGGCGGCGCCACTGGCGCTGGCCGTGACCGGCCCGGGAGGGCACGGCCGCAGCGCGTACCTCCAGGAACTGGCCCGGGTCTACCGCCGGGCCGGGGTCACCGTCCGGGAGGACGTCCCGGAGCTGCCCGAGGAGATCGACCCCGACAGCGTGCTGGTGGTCGACGACGCCCACCTGCTCGACGACGGTCGGCTCCGCGCCCTGCGCCGCCTCGCGGCCGGGCGGCGGCACCGGCTGGCCGTCGGCTACCGGCCGTGGCCGCGGCCGGGCGCGCTGGTCGAGCTGGCCGACACGCTGCGGCGGGACGGGCAGGTCGTCCTGCTCACCCCGTTCGCCCGCGACCAGACCGCCGCCTACCTCGCCACCGCGCCCGAACTGGGCCGGCGCGCCGAACTCGTCGACTTCGTGCACGGCCAGACCGCCGGCGTGCCCCGCGACGTCGAGCGCCTGGTCCGCGGGCTGCGCGGGCGGGAACTCGGCCCCGGCGTACCGGCCGAACCACCACGGCAGGCCGTCCTCGAGTTCGGGCCGGACCTGGACGACCTCGCCACCGACGTCCGGCGGCTGCTGCTGGCCGTCGCCGCCGGCGTACCACTGCCGGTGGAGCTGCTCGGCACGCTGCTCGGCCGCGAGCCGGCCGAGGTGGACGGCATCGTCGCGGCGACCCGGGCGGCGGGCCTGCTCGGCGCGGACGGCCGGCTCGCGCCGCTGGTCCGGCGGGCGGTGACCGCCCTCAGCCCGGCCACCGAACGCACCGCGGTCTGGCGCCGGCTCAGCGAGGTGCAGCTGGCCCGGGGCGGCCCGGTGCTGCCGCTGGTCCGCGCCCTGCTCGCGGCCGGGGTGGCCGGCGATTGCCCCGGCGGAACGCTGGAGGCAGCCGCCGAGGAGGCGCTCACCACCGAGCCGGCCCTCGCGGCGGAACTCTTCGCCGCCGCCGCGGCCGCCGGACGCCCGGTCGGCGCGCGGCAGGCCGTCGCCGCCGCGCTCGCCGGTGACCTCGACGCCGCGCTCCGGCTCGCCGACCGGCTGCTCGCCTCGGCCGCGCCGACCGACCGGGCCGAGGCCGCGGTCGTCGCCGCGACGGCGCTCGCGCACCGTGGCCAGGTCAGCCGGAGCGTGGAGCTCTACCGGTGGTCGGGCGCCGCCCCGGCCGCCGCGTTCGCCACCGTCGGCGCGCTGGCCAGCGGCGATCCGGCCGGATCGACGGCCGCCACCGGCGAGGACCGGGACGGGCCGCCCACCCTGCACGCCAGCGCCGCCCGGCTGATGGCCGCCGGGGTCCGGGACAGCATCGACGGCGTACCCACCGCGGCCCTCTCCACCCTGGTGCAGGCGACGGCCCTGCTGGAGCCGGACGGTCGGGCGGTGCTGCTGCCGGACAGCCCGGCCGCGCTCGCCGCGCTGACCGCGGTGCACTGCGGCGAGCTCGACATCGCCGACCGGGTGCTCGACCGGGCGCTGGCCAGCGGCATCGGCGGCCCGCTGATGGCCCGCCGGCACCGGCTGCTGCAAGCGTGGATCCTGATGGTCCGGGGTCAGACGGCCGTCGCGACCGAACGCCTCGGCACGGTCACCGCCGCCGGCCGACCGCTCGAATCGCGCGACCTGCTCTTCGCCACCGCACTGGAGCTGGCCATCGCCCGGCGCAACAGTGACCTCGGCGCGCTCCAGCGCGGCTGGGGGCACGCGCTGGAGGCGGTGGTCCGGCACCCGGTGGACCTCTTCACCCTGCTGCCACTCGGCGAACTGGCCATCGCCGGCGCGCGACTCGGCGACCTGGACCGGCTGGCGCCGTACCTGCGCGAAGCCCGATCACTGCTGGCCCGACTCGGCGACCCACCACTGTGGAGCGCGCCACTGCACTGGAGCGGCCTGCACGCCGCCATCCTCACCGAGGAGCCCGCCGTCGCCGACGACCACGTGGCCGCGCTGACCGCCGCCGCACCGCACAGCCGCTACGCGACCGTGGTCGCCGCGGCCGCCACCAGCTGGGTCGACGTGCTACGCGGCGTGGTCGACGCGGCCCGGGTGGAGGCCGCCGCCCGCGGACTGCACGACGCGGGGCTCTGCTGGGACGGCGCCCGCCTCGCCGGACAGGCCGCGATCCGGACCTCCGACCGGCGGGCGATGACCACCCTGCTGGACTGCGCCCGGACGTTGCAGGGCCGATCGGCCGGGACCAAGGGCGAGCAGCGACCCACCGGCACCGATGGGCAGGTCGCGGACGCCCTCACCACCCCGGCCGGGCAACGCCTCAGCGACCGGGAACGGGAGGTGGCCGAGCTGGTGCTGGCCGGGCTCACCTACCGGGAGATCGGCGACCGGCTCTTCATCTCGGCGAAGACCGTCGAACACCACGTGGCGCGCATGCGCTCCCGACTCAACTGCGCCAACCGGGCCGAGCTGCTGGCCCTGCTGCGCACCATCGTGGCCGACCGGTCCGGCGTCGCCGCCGGGCAGCCCTGGCCCGAACGGTCGGCCCGATGAGCGCGGACGGGAGCGGCCCGGTGAGCGGAGGTGGGACCACGATGAACCCGAACGGGATCCGGCGGCAGTTCCTCGCCGTGGCGGTCGTGCTGATCGCGCTCTGGTCGTACGCCGCGTACCTGACCGGGCGGGACGCGGCCGACCTGCTTCGGATCCGGGCCCTGGCGGAGACGCTCGGCCAGCCCACCGACCGGCTGATCCTGGGCCTGCAGACCGAGCGGCGACTTACCGCCGGCACCGTCGCCGGCGCCCCCCGGGCGCGAACCGCGCTGGCCCGGGTACGCGAGGACACCGACCGGGCCGTGGCCACGCTGCGCGACACCGCCGCCGGCGGCGACCTCCGGCTGCTCACCGCCGGTGCGGTACGCGACCGGGCCGACGAACTGCTCCGTCAGCTCGACGGGCTGGCTGGTCTGCGGGGCGAGGTGGACGCCGGCCGGGCCGAGTCGGTCGCCGGGTACGACCGGCTTATCGACAGCGCTTTCGCGATCTACGGCCCCGAGTGGGGCGCGCGGGAGAGCGCGCTGGCCGCGGAGACCCGTGCGGTCGTCGCGCTCGCCCGCTCGCGGGAACTGCTCGCCCGCGAGGACACCCTGCTCACCGCCGTCCTGACCAGCGGCCGGATCAGCGCCGACGACCGGCGGCGGCTCACCGAACTGGTCAGCAGCCAGCGGTACGCCGGCGCCGAGGCGGTGACCGGACTGCCGACGGCGGACCGGAACGGCTACCGGGCCCTGCTGGAGGGCCCCCGGTTCGCGGTACTGCTCTCGCAGGAGGACCGTCTGCTGCGCGCCGACGACGGCCCTCCCCCGCTGACCGCGGAGGAGTGGCAGGCCGCCGCCGACCCCGCCCTGGCCGGACTGCACGACCTGGTCCGGTCCGCGGCCCTGGGCAGCGTCGAGCGGGCCACGCCCGGCGCCGCCCTGGTGGTCGCCCGCACCGGCGCGGTGCTGGGGCTCGGACTCATCGCGGTGCTCGCCGCGCTCGTCGCCGGCGCCCGCACCGTCCGCCGGCTGACCGGCGAGCCCGGCCGCCCCGCGGCGACCCCGCCGACCCCCGCGCTCCACCCCCACCAGTGGGAGGACGCCGGACCGGAGCGCGGCACCCGCCCGGTGTCGCCGGCCGCGGTGATGGCAGCGCCGCAGGCCACGACGGAGGCCGGACCCGGACGGGACGAGCGCACCTCGGCGACGGCCACCCGGGAGCTGTTCCTCCGCCTCACCCAGCGCAACCAGGCGCTCCTGCGCGAGCAGCTCACCCTGCTCGACGCGATGGAGCGGCGCGAGCACAGCGCGGAAGAGACCGCCGACCTGTTCCGGCTCGACCACCTCGCCACCCGGCTCCGGCGCAACGTCGAGAAACTCGTCAGCCTCGCCGGCGCGCGGCCGGCCCGGCGCTGGCGCCGGCCGGTGCCCCTGCTGGACGTGGCGCGGGGCGCGGTCGCCGAGGTCGCCGACTACCAGCGGGTGCTGGTCGCCCCGCACTGGCCGGGGTCCCTCGCCGGCCCCGCGGTCACCGACGTCACCCACCTGCTCGCCGAGCTGGTCGAGAACGCGCTGACGTTCTCGCCGGCCAGCACCACCGTGCGGCTGGCCGGCGAGGACCGCCCGGAAGGCCGCGCCCTGGTGGTCACCGACGACGGGCCCGGCCTCGACCCGGCCGCCCTCGCCGCAGCGAACCACCTGCTGGCCGAACCGCCCCCGACGGGGCCACCCGCCGGCCGCAACGGGCTGTACGCTGCTGCCCTGCTCGCCGCCCGCTGCGGTGCCAGGGTCTCGCTGCACCCCGGTCCCCGCGGCGGAACGGCAGCGGTCGTCCTGCTCCCGGCCACCCTGGTCACGCCGGCCGGGCCCGACGGGGCGGCGACCGGGCCGGCCGGCCCCCAGCCCGTACCGCCGACGCGGTCACCAGCCGGATCCGGAGCCGGCGACCTGCCGGTGCGGAGCCGACACCCCGGGCCGGTGCGGCCCGGGCCGGGAACGGCCGGCTCCGACACGGTCGAGATACCGGTCTCCAGAGCAGCGAGAGGACGCTCATGACGCAATCAGTGGTCACTGCCGACAGCCTGACCGACGCCCTGAACGATCTGGTCGATCGGGTGCACGGGGCCGAGTTCGCGGTGGTGCTCTCGCCGGACGGGCTGCTGCTCGGGGCCAGCCGCGAGGTCGACGACCGGCTGGCGAACCAGCTCTCCAGCCTGGTCGCCGGCATGGAGGCGCTCGGCACGGCGGCCACCCGGGTCTGCGTCGGCGGCGCGCTGCGCCAGGTCGTGGTACAGATGGCACGGGCGTTCCTCTTCGTCGCCACCACCCGCAACGGCGCGATCCTGACCGTCCGGATCGGTGGAGACGCGGAGGTCGGCGACATGGCGTACGAGGTGGCGCTCTTCGTGGGCCAGGCCGAGCGGCACCTGCCGGTGTACCTCGAACCGGCTTCGACAGTGACGGGCGGGGAGATCGGTGCAGCCGACCGGGGGCGGTGAGGAGGCGTGGTACGACGACGACGCTGGGCCGGTGGTCCGCCCGTACACCATGACGGGTGGGCGTAGCGCGCCCGACAAGGGTCGGTTCGACCTGATCACGCTGGTCGTGTCCCGGGGCCCGGCGCCGCCGACCGCGCAGCTCTTTCCGGAACAGGCGGCGATCGTCGAGATGTGCCGGCGACCGCTCTCGGTGGCCGAGATCGGCGCGGATCTGGACCTTCCGGTGGGCACCGTCCGGGTGCTCCTCGGCGACCTGCTCGCCGCCGGTCTCATCGAGACGCACGAGCCGCCGACCCTCTCCGAACTGCCGTCCGAGGACCTGCTCAGGGAGTTGCTCGCCGGTCTACGCGCGCTGTGAGCAGCTGGCCGACCGCGATACCGGTGCCGCCTCGGCGGCCACCGGTGGAAAATCTGAAAGGGGAACGAGGTAGTGCCGGCATCACCGCCGCAACCACGACGGACCGTGGCGATCATCCTGCTCGACCGGATCATGGACGTCGCGAACGCCATCCGGTACGCGGTCACCGGGCGGGGTGAGGGGTCCCGGTTCGCCCAGATCGCCATCCTCGCCTCGCTGGCGGTGCTGGTGGCCACGGCGGTCCCCGTAGTCCTGGTGCTGCGGACCCCGGAACGGCTGGCCCCGGTGGCCCTCGACCCGCCACCGAATCCCTACGTGCCGAACGTCCCCGAGCCGGGCACGCCCGGCGCGGAGGCCCTGCCGCCGGCGTCCGCCCGCCCGTCGCCCACCCGGCCGTCCGCCACCGCGACCCCGACCTCCGCTGCGCCGCCCACCACCGCCGGCCCGGCAACCACGTCCGCCCCGGCTGCCGTACCGCTGCGGGCCGACTTCGCCATCGGGGAGAGCGCGTTGCTCAGCTACGGCGCCACGGTGACCATCCAGAACCCGGGCCCGGCCGCGGCACCGAAGTGGACGCTGGTGGTCACGCTGCCCCGCGAGTCGCTCGACGTCACCGCGGTGAGCGGCGCCCGAGCCAGCCGCGACGGCGCGAAGTGGATCTTCGTGCCGGACGGCGCCGCCGGTCAGGTGCCGGGGCGCGGCTCGACCCGGGTGACGTTCCGGGTGGCCGGCGCTCCGATCAGCGCCGCGCCCACCGCGTGCACCATCGACGGCGCGGCCTGCGCCGGCCTGCCGGACTGAGTCGCGGCGGGGGTCAGTCCCGCCGCGCGGCCGGCACCGCACAGGCCGCGGTGCCGCCGGGCAACCGGTGCCGGTTGCGGGCCACCCAGCGGTACGCGGGCCAGGCGGCGGCGCGTACCGGCGGGAACCGCAGGCCGGCCCCGGCCACCCGCCAGAACGGCCCGCTGTCGCCCAGCAGCCGGGCGATGGCTTCCGGCCCGGCGGCGCGTACGCCGTCGACGCCCACCCACTGCACGGCCTGCTCGCACTCGGCCTCGGTCAGCCCCAGGGCGGCCAGGTCGGCGAACTGCCAGGGCACCACCCGGGCGGAGGTGGGGATGCGCCGCTCGATGAACTCGGCGCAGCGGGTACAGAACGCGCAGTCCCCGTCGTAGACGAACGTCGACCTCTCCATGCCTCCATCCTCCACCCGAGGGCCGGCGCGGCATCGACGAGGTGGGGAGGAACACCCGGCGCGCCCGCTTGCGCCACGCTCGTACGTGTGTTCGAATAGTGGCCATGCGCTGGGACAACCTCACCGCTCCCCCGGTCGAGGGAGTTCCCGAGCGGGCAGCGCCAGCGACGCCACCCCTGCCGCTGGCGCTGCCCGGCGCAACCGTCCGCACCTTCGACACCCCCGCCTTCGCCGGGATGACCTTCTACGAGGTGCGGGCCAAGTCGATCATCAACCGGGTGCCGGGCACCTCCCGCGTCCCGTTCGAGTGGACGATCAACCCCTACCGTGGCTGCAGCCATGCGTGTGTGTATTGCCTCTCAGGTGACACCCCGATCCTGATGGCCGACGGGCGGACGAGGCAGCTGCGCGACCTGGAAATCGGTGACCGGATCTACGGCACGGAACGCCGCGGGGCCTATCGCCGCTACGTCGCCACCACGGTGCTGGCCAAATGGTCCACGGTTAAGCCGGCCTACCGCGTCACGCTGGCGGACGGGACCACGCTGGTGGCGAGCGGTGACCACCGCTTCCTCTCCGAGCGCGGCTGGAAGTACGTCACCGGGGCGATGCAGGGCCCGGCACGACGTCCCTACCTGACCATCAACAACCGGCTGATCGGCACCGGTCGCTTCACTGACGGGCCGAAGGAGTCGTCCGACTATCGCCAGGGCTATCTCTGCGGCATGATTCGGGGCGACGCCAACCTGGGCAGCTACCACTACGCCACCGGCTCGGTTCACCGGTTCCGCCTTGCCTTGGTGGATGAGGAGGCGCTAGGCCGGGCCGAACGGTACCTGGCAATCGCCGGCATCGAGACCTCGCGCTTCTCCTTTGCCGCGGCGAGCGCCCGCCGGCGCGCAATGTCGGCTATCCGGACGTCCCGCCAGCGCCACATCGAAGCGATCACCGAGCTGGTCCGGTGGCCTGCGGATCCCAGCGAAGACTGGCGTCGCGGGTTCCTAGCCGGCATCTTCGACGCGGAAGGTAGCTGCAGCCGGGGCGTATTCCGGATCAGCAACAGCGATGACGAGATTCTCGATCACATACGGCAATCGCTGGCCCACTTCGGCTTCAGTGCCGTTCTCGAGGACCTCGCTCTGACGAATCGCGTGCGAAACGTCCGGCTGACCGGCGGCATCGCCGAGCGCCTTCGCTTCTTCCACCTGACCGACCCGGCTATCACTCGGAAGCGGTCCATCGACGGGATGGCGCTGAAGTGTCAGGCAGACCTGCGAGTGACCGCGATCGAGCCGCTGGGTTTGGACTTGCCGCTCTGGGACATCACCACCGGCACCGGCGATTTCATCGCCAACGGCGTGGTCAGCCACAACTGCTTCGCGAGAAATACTCACACTTATCTCGACCTCGATGCCGGGGCGGACTTCGACAGCAAGGTGATCGTCAAGGTCAACGCGGGCGAGCTGGTCCGCCGCGAGCTGGCCGCGCCGCGCTGGCGGGGCGCGCACGTCGCGATGGGCACCAACGTCGACTGCTACCAGCGAGCCGAGGGGCGCTACCAGCTCATGCCGCAGATCATCGCGGCGCTGCGCGACTTCGCCAACCCGTTCTCGATCCTCACCAAGGGCACGCTGATCCTGCGCGACCTGCCGCTGCTGCGCCAGGCCGCCGAGGTCACCCGGGTCGGCGTCTCCTACTCGGTGGGCTTCGTCGACGAGCGGCTCTGGCGCGCCGTCGAGCCGGGCACCCCGAGCCCGCGCCGGCGGTTGGACGCCGTCCGGGCGCTGAGCGACGCGGGGCTCCCCGTCGGCGTGCTGATGGCGCCGATCCTGCCCGGGCTGAGCGACAGCGGCGAGTCGATCGACGCCACCGTGGCGGCGATCGCGGCGGCCGGCGCGACCAGCGTGACCCCGATCGCCCTGCACCTGCGCCCCGGCGCTCGCGAGTGGTACGCGCACTGGCTGGCCCGGGAGTTTCCGCACCTGGTCCCGCGCTATCGCGAGCTCTACCGCGCCGGCGCCTACGCCCCGCAGGCCTACCAGCGCGAGCTGACCGCACGGGTGCGGATGGCGGCCCGCCGGCACGGCCTTTACCGCAGCGAACCCGCCGAGCAGGCGGAGCCCGGTGAGTCCGGCCAGGGTGGTGGGCCCGGCGAGCGCGGGGGGCACCGCCGCCTGACGAAATCGCCGCCGCCCCCGGCCGCCGAGCAGCTGTCCCTGCTCTGACCGAACCGGGTCGGCGCACTCACGCCGCCCAGCCCCGACAGCGTCTCCGTCGCCCGCCCGCGCGGTCGGGAGCGCCGCGGCGGAGTTACAGTCGCCAGGTGCGTACCGCTCAGCAGATCCTCGCCGATTCCGCCGTGATCGCCGTCGTCGGCGCGTCCCGCGACCCGCTCAAGGCCGCGCACACCGTGCCGTCGCAGATGCAGCGGTACGGCTGGCGGATCATCCCGGTCAACCCGACCGCCGACGAGCTCTTCGGTGAGCCGGTCTACCGGTCGCTGGCCGACATCCCGCACCCGGTCGACCTGGTGGACGTCTTCCGCCCGGCCGCGGACGCGGTCGAGGTGGTCCGCCAGGCGGTGGCTATCGGCGCCCCGGCGGTGTGGTTGCAGCTCGGCATCGTCTCGCCCGAGGCGCGGCGGATCGCCGAGGAGGCGGGCATCGACTACGTCGAGGACCGCTGCCTGATCGTGGAACGGGCCGCGGCCGGCCTGACCCGCCTGGGCTGACGACGGCGAGAGCGCCGGGCCCGGTAGGCCCACGCCCGGCGGTCGTTCAGGCCGCGGTCAGAGCTTGTACTCCTTGAGCAGGCCGCGGGAGATGATGGTCTTCTGGATCTCCGAGGTGCCCTCGCCGATCAGCAGGAACGGCGCCTCCCGCATCAGCCGCTCGATCTCGTACTCCTTGGAGTAGCCGTAGCCGCCGTGGATGCGGAACGCCTCCTGCACCACCTCGGCGCAGTACTCGGAGGCGAGCAGCTTGGCCATTCCGGCCTCGACGTCGTTGCGCTGGCCGGCGTCCTTGAGCCGAGCGGCGTTGACCATCAGGGCGTGCGCCGCCTCGATCTTCGTACCCATCTCGGCGAGCTTGAATGCGATGGCCTGGTGCTTGGCGAGGGGCTGGCCGAAGGTGCGGCGCTGCTGGGCGTACGCGACGGCGAGTTCGAAGGCGCGCAGCGAGATGCCGCAGGCCCGGGCGGCGACGTTGACCCGGCCGACCTCGATGCCGTCCATCATCTGGTAGAAGCCGCGGCCGACCTGCTCCGCGCCGCCGAGGACGGCGGAGTCGGGGACGGTCACCCCGTCGAGCACCATCTCGGTGGTCTCGACGCCCTTGTAGCCCATCTTGTCGATCTTGCCGGGGATGGTGAGGCCGGGGGCGGTCTCGCCGAAGCCGGGCTCCTTCTCGAGCAGGAAGGTGCTCATGTTGCCGTAGACCGAGTCGGCGCCGGTCTCGGTCTTGACCAGGGTGGCGACCACCGAGGAGTACGCGCCGTTGGTCAGCCACATCTTCTGGCCGTTGAGCACGTAGCTGTCGCCGTCGCGGACCGCCTTCGACTTGATCGCCGAGACGTCGGAGCCGCACTCAGGCTCGGACATGGAGAACGCGCCGCGCACCTCGCCGGTGGCCATCTTCGGCAGCAGCCGCCTCTTCTGCTCGGCCGAGCCGTGCTGGGAGATCAGGTACGCCACGATGAAGTGGGTGTTGACGATGCCGGAGATCGACATCCAGCCCCGGGAGAGCTGCTCGACCACCAGTGCGTAGGTCAGCAGGGACTCGCCAAGCCCGCCGTACTCCTCGTCGATGGTGAGGCCGAAGAGGCCCATCTCGCGCATCCCGTCGAGGATGTCGGTCGGGTACTCGTCGGCGTGCTCCAGCCGCTGGGCGTGCGGGATTATCTCTTTGTCGGCGAACTCCCGGACGGTCTCCAGGATCGACCGCTGCACATCGGTCAGGCCGGGTGTCTGGGCGAGTCGAGCCATCTCAGCCTCCGGGGGATCGGCGCATTACTCCTGGGTAACTGAACGCTGGGTCAGTATCGGTCGCCGCGGCGGCGAGGCCAAGGTGACCAGTCCCCACAACCGCTGTGAAAAGGTTCACCGCTGCGGGTAGCGTCCGGCAAGAGGGCCCCGACCGGCGGCGCCGGCAGGAGGAGGAGACCGTGACCAATCCGCCGCCGTCCGAACCGTCCGAGCCGTCCCGCCCCGAGCAGCCTCCGTCGCCGTACGAGCCGCCGCCGGAGCGCTCGCCCTACGCGCCGCCGTCCGACGGGTCGCCGTTCGGGCGGCCGCCGGAGGGGTCGCCGTACGGGCCGCCGCCGGAGGGCTCGCCGTACGGCCCGCCCGCCGACCAGTCGCCCGCCCCGGACCAGCCGCCGTTCGGCCAGGCCAGCGGCTACCCGCCCGGCCCGCAGTGGGGGCAGCAGCCGTCGTACGCCCCGCAGGTGCCCTACGGCCAGTACGGTCCGCCGCCGGGCGGACCCGGGCGCGGCACCAACGTGCTCGCCATCCTGTCGCTGGTCTTCGCGTTCGTCTTCCCGCCCGCCGGCGCCGTCCTCGGCCACCTGGCCAAACGGCAGTTGCGCACCAGCGGCGAGGAGGGCGAACAGCTCGCCACCTGGGGGCTGATCCTGGGCTACGTCTTCACCGGGCTGGGGTTGCTGGCCTGTTGCGGCTGGATCGCCCTGCTGGCCTTCACCGGCTACAGCGGCGACAGCGGCGGCTACTGACCCGCTCCGCGTCAGCGGAACTGGGCCTCGCGGACGCTGTTACCCCCGTCGACCACCAGCATCTGCCCGGTGATGTAGGACGCGGCCGGCGAACAGAGGAAGGCGATCGCCGCGGCCACCTCGTCGGGCGTGCCCGGCCTGCCGACCGGTGTGCCCAGGCCCTGCTTGATCTCGGCCATGGTGGACGCCGCGGTGTAGATGGTGCCCGGCGCGACCGCGTTCACGGTCACCCCGTCGGCGATCATCTCCATGGCCAACGCCCTGGTCAGGCCGATCACGCCCGCCTTCGCCGCGGCGTACGCGGCCTCGGTGGGCAGCGCGTTGACCGGGCCGGCGGTGGCGGACAGGTTGACGATCCGCCCCCAGCCGCGCTCGGCCATCCCGCTGATGAACGCCCGGCTGCACAGGAACGCCGTGGTCAGGTTGCGGTCGATCTCGCCGCGCCACTCGTCGTAGCTGAGCTGGGCGACCGGGCGGAGCACCTCCGGGCTGGCCCGGCTGGCCAGGCCGGCGTTATTGACCAGCACCTCGACGTCGCCGAGCTGGTCGGCGACCGCGTCGGCCAGCGCGCCCACCTCGGACTCGTCGGTCAGGTCGGCGACGAAGCCGGTGACCCCCAGCTCGCCCGCCCGCTCGTGGATCCGCCGAGTGGTCGAGACGATGGCCACCCGGGCACCCAGGTCGGCGAGCCGCCGCGCGGTCGCGTAGCCGATCCCGTCCGCGCTGCCCGCCCCGGTGACGAGCGCGACCCGGCCGTCGAGCCGCATGGTCACCGGCTCGGGGAGCGCGGCCGGCTCGTCCTGGCCGTGCTGGCCCGCCGGCGCGTTCGCGCGGCTACGCCGGCCCAGGCCCGGGCGGCTGGCATCCCGTCTCGGTCGGCTGCCGGAACGGTCCGCGGCGCGCGCGTCGATTGCCATGCCTGGATCCTGCCCGTTCGGGCCGGCGCGGGCAACGCGGCACCCGGAAGCAGGGGCATCGGGTTTGCGTGGTGCTGGCTACCCTGACGGCGCACCCCACGCGACGGAGAGAGCACATGACCTATCCCCCACCGCCCGGCGGCTGGCACGATCCGGCGTGGTCGGGCCAGCCGTCTGGCCCGCCGGCCGACCCGACCCTGCCGATCGGCGGCCAGCCGGTGCCCACCCAGCCCGGCCCGGTCGATCCGTACGCTCCGGTCGACCCGTACGGCGCCGGGCAGCAGCCCGCGCCCACCACTGCGTACGCCCTGCCGGGTTATCCGGCGCCCGGTCATCCGGGCTACGGCTACGCCCCGCCGCAGAAGACCAACGGGCTGGCCATCGCGGCCCTGGTGCTCTCCCTGATCGGGTTGACCTCGTGCATCACCGCGCCGATCGGCGCGATCCTCGGGCACATGGCGCAGAAGCAGATCCGGGTCACCGGCGAGGGCGGCGAGGGGATGGCGAAGGCGGCCATCATCGTGGGCTGGATCCTCACCGCCCTGCTGGTGCTGGTGATTCTCTTCTACGCGGCGGCGATCATCTTCGCCATCACCCAGAGCGACAACACCAGCTACTGACCCGTTTTCACCCCGCCGGCGGGGCTCACTCCGCCGGCGGGGTGAAGGACGAGGTCCGGCTCATTCCGGCGGCCCGGCCCTTGGCCGCGATCACCAGGGCCATCTTCCGGGACGCCTCGTCGATCATCTCGTCGCCGAGCATCACTGCGCCGAGCCGGCCGCCCGCCTCCGACGTGTAGTGCTCGTACGCGTCGAGGATCAGCTCGGCGTGGTCGTAGTCGGCCTGGGCCGGCGAGTAGACCTCGTTCGCCGCGTCGATCTGACCGGGGTGCAGCACCCACTTGCCGTCGAAGCCGAGCGCGGCGGAGCGCTTCGCCACCTCGCGGAACGCGTCGGTGTCCCGGATCTGCAGGAACGGGCCGTCGATGGCCTGCTTGTCGTGCATCCGGGCGGCCATCAGGATCCGCATCAGGATGTAGTGGTAGGGATCGCCGGGGTAGTCGGGGATCAGCGCGCCGACCACCAGCGACTTCATGTTGATCGAGGCCATGAAGTCGGCCGGGCCGAAGATGATGGTCTCCACCCGCGGCGAGGCGGCGGCGATCTCGTCCACGTTGACCAGTCCGGCGGCGTTCTCGATCTGCGCCTCGATGCCGATCCGGCCGACCTCCAGGCCGAGGGTCCGCTCCAACTGGGTGAGGGTCAGGTCGAGCCACTGCACCTGGGCGGCGCTCTGCACCTTGGGCAGCATGACGCAGTCGAGGTTGGCGCCGGCCCCCTCGACCACGTCGATGACGTCCCGGTAGGTCCACGGCGTGGTCAGGTCGTTGACCCGGACCACCCGGGTCTTGCCGGCCCAGTCACCCTCGTTGAGGGCGGCCACGATGTTCTTGCGGGCGTCCGGCTTGGCCAGCGGCGCGACCGCGTCCTCCAGGTCGAGGAAGACCTGGTCGGCGGGGAGGCCCTGGGCCTTGCCGAGCATCTTGACGCTGGAACCGGGTACCGCGAGGCAGGACCGGCGGGGGCGACCGACAGCGGCCATGGATGCGCTCCTTCCAGCGTCCGGCGGGCACGCCGGCGCACCTGACGACGGGCCGGCGGGGACACCGACGGCCTTAACGATCCCAAAGGTGTTTGTGACCACACGGTAACCTCGCGCCATGACCGGGGTGAATGGACCTGTGGAAGATCTCACTGGGCGTCGGCTGGTGGTGGTGACCGGGGCCAGCTCGGGCATCGGGCTCGCCACCGCCGTGGACCTGGCGTGCCGGGGTGACCAGGTGGTACTGGTCGGTCGGGACCCGGCCCGGTTGCAGGCCGCCGGGGATCGGGTCCGCGAGGCGGCGGGTGAGCGGCCGGAGCTGTTCCGGGCCGACTTCGCGGTGCTGGACGACGTGCGCCGGCTGGCGGAGCGACTGCGGGCCGCTTACGACCACATCGACGTGCTGATCAACAACGCGGGCGCGATCGTGTTGCAGCCGATCACCACCGTCGACGGTTTCGAGCTCTCCATCCAGGCCAACCACCTGGCTCCGTTCCTGCTCAGCAACCTGCTGAAGGACCGGATCGGTCGGACCCTGGTCACCGCCTCCGGCGCGCACCGCAGCGGGGTGCTCGACCCGGACGACCTGAACGCCACGCTGCGCCGCTACCGGCCGATGACCGCGTACGGCACCAGCAAACAGGCGAACATCCTCTTCGCCGCCGAGGCGGCCCGGCGCTGGCCGGAGATCCCCGCGCACTCGTTCCACCCGGGCGTCGTGCGCACCCGGTTCGCCAACGACAGCCGGTTGGTCGCCTTCGGGATGCGGGTGCTGCCGTTGCGCAGCCCGGAGAAGGGCGCGCAGACGTTGATCTGGCTCGCCAACTCGGACCCGGCCCGGCTGGTGAACGGCGGTTACTACTACGACCGCCGACTGCGCCGGCCGCTGCGCAAGGCGGCCGACCCGCAGCTCGCCGCCCGGCTCTGGACGGCCAGCGCCAAGGCCGTCGGCGTCGACGCCTGACGAGTTCCACGCTGTCCTCGGCGCTCCGTCCGCTGGCATACTCCGCGCCATGACGACGGGGAACGACACACCGACGCTGCGGGTGTCCGGCGAGGACGCCGAACTGGCCGCCCGGATGGACCGGGAGCTGACCGCCTTCAACAACGCCGCCACCGGCGCGGACGACGAGGCCGGGCTCTCGGTGCGGGTCACCGACGCCGACGGGGAGCTGGTCGCCGGCCTGACCGGCTGGACCTGGGGCGGTCGGGCCGGGATCAACACGGTCTGGGTCCGGGCGGAGCGCCGGCACGAAGGGTGGGGCGGCCGGCTGCTGCGGGCGGCCGAGGAGGAGGCCCGGCGTCGGGGCTGCACCGAGATCTCGGTGTCGTCGTTCTCGTTCCAGGCGCCGGCCTTCTACCGGCGGCACGGCTACACCGACACCGGGATCCGGGACGGCATCCCCGGCGGCCACGTCGACCACCACTTCTGGAAGTCGCTGGTCACCGACCCGGCCGACACCGTGCGGCTGGTCGCGCTGGTCGAGCTGCCCGACGCCGAGACCGGGCAACGGTACGAGGACGCGGTGCTCGCCCTGTTGGACCGGCACGGTGGGCGGCTGGAGCGGCGGCTGCGCACCGACGACGGGCGGACCGAGGTGCACGTGATCCGGTTCGCCGGCCGGGCCGGGCAGCAGAGCTTCATGGGCGACCCGGAACGCCTCGCGTTGCGGGCCACGCTCGGCGACGCCGCGCCGGTCACCCGGGTGCTGACGGTCCAGGACGTCTGAGCGCTCCCACGGGCACAGCGGTCATTCGCTCAGGTGCACCGGCAGGTTGGTCACCACCACGCCGGGCAGCGGACGCAGGGCCCGGCGCAGCCGCTGCTCGACCCGGTTGTGCAGCGGGCGGTGCCAGCGGCTGCGCAGCACCACCTCGGGCACGATCACGGTGAGCAGCACGTCGGGCCGGGAGACGTGCAGCGCCTCCAGGTAGTGCGCGAGCGGCCCGATCACCGCCCGGTACGGCGAGACGATCGTCTCCAGCCGCACGTGGTCGCCCCAGGCCCGCCACTGCTCACGGAACCGGTCGGACTCGGCGTCCTCCGGGGCGATGTGCACGGCCAGGGTCGGCTGACCGAGCGAGGCCGCGTACGCCAGGGCCCGCAGCGAGGCCCGGTTCAGCCGGGCGACCGGCACCACCACCAGGTGCCGTACCTGTTGCGGAAGTTCCTGCGCCTCGGCCGGCGCGCCCGGTTCGACCGCACCGGGCAGCGGCGCGGGGGTCAGCGCCCGCTTGCCGTTCGGTGACGGCGCCAGCGCCAGCGACCGGTCCAGCGTCCGGTAGTGCCGGTGGATGGCCAGCGACAGCAGCACGAGCAGCGGCACGGCGATCACCACCACCCAGGCGCCCTCGGTGAACTTGGTCAGCGCGGCGGTCACCAGCACCAGTCCGGAGAGGGTCGCCCCGACGGCGTTCACCACCGCCCGACGGCGCCAACCCCCGTCACGCCGTCGACGCCAGTGCACCACCATGCCCGTCTGGGAGAGGGTGAAGGCGAGGAACACCCCGACCGCGTAGAGCGGGATCAGCGCCTCGGTGTGGCCGCGGAACGCGACGAAGACCAGCCCCGCCGCGACCGCGAGCGCGATCAGACCGTCGCTGAACGCCAGCCGGTCGCCCATGTGCAGGAACCGTCGCGGCGCGTGGCCGGCCCGGGCCATGAAGAACAGCAGCCGCGGAAAGCCTGCGAACGCGGTGTTGGCGGCCAGCAGCAGGATCAGGGCGGTGGCGGCCTGCACCAGGCCGAACCAGGGACCGGTCGGGAAGGTGACCCGGGCCAGCTGGGACAGCAGCGTCGCCTGCGTGGTGGGTACCAGCCCGCTGAGGTGGATCAGCACGGTCAGCCCGACGAAGAAGAGCACCAGCATGGCGATCATCCAGCTGAGGGTGGTGCGGGCGTTGCGCCACTCCGGCGGCTTGAACGCCGGCACCGCGTTCGACACCGCCTCGATACCGGTCATCGACACCGCGCCGGAGGCGAAGGCCCGCAGCACCAGCAGCACGCCCAGCCCTTCGGCCGCCGGCACCGGCGGGGGTGCGACGGGGGCGAATCCCCGTTCGGCCGCCCGGACGTAGCCGACCACGAGCAGCAGCAGCAACGCGACGACGAAGGCGTACGTGGGCCAGACGAAGAGGTTGCCGGCGGCCCGTACGCCGCGCAGGTTCCCGGCGAGCAGCACGGTGATGATCAGCACCCCGAGCGGCACGGTGAACCGACTCATCCCGGGCAGCGCCGACGTCACCGCGTGCACCCCCGCCGCCACCGAGACCGCGACGGTGAGCACGTAGTCCACCATCAGGCCGGCCGCGGCGGCGAGCCCCGGCCGGGCACCGAGGTTGTCGGTGGCCACCACGTAGGAGCCGGCGCCGTGCGGGTAGGCGACCACGGTCTGCCGGTAGGAGAGGCCGACGGCGACCATGAGCAGGGCCAGCACGGCGGTCAGCGGCAGGGACAGCCCCAACGCGCCGGCGCCGGCCAGCACCAGCACGGCCAGCATCGCCTCCGGCCCGTACGCCACCGAGCTGAGCAGGTCGGACGAGAGCACCGGCAGGGCGACCAGCTTGCGCATCCGCTCGTAGAGCACCGCGGCGCTGCTCAGCGGCGGCCCGAAGATCGCCCGCCGGATCCGGGTCAGCTCCCGGCCGGCGCGGGTGCCGGGTACGTTGGCCGGCTCGGTCGCGACCAGCTCGCCGGGATCGCCGACCTGGAACATCTCGATCGGGGCGAGTCGGCCGAACCGGCCGGCGGCGGGCTCGGTGGGGTGCCGGCGGAGCGCGGGGTCGATCGGCAGGTCGGCGGCGGCCCGGACGTCCCGCCACTGCTCGCCGATCCGGCGCAGCGCGCCCAGCTCGTCCTCGCTCAGTGGCGGGAACTCGGCCGACGGGGTCACCGCCATCCCCGGCGTCCGCTCCTCGTCACCCCCGCTGTTCCGCCGCCCCATCACCGCTCTTTCGTCGCCCGGCTCCCTCCGCACTGTCACCGAAAGCGGCCCCGTCGGCGGCGGAATCGCGACTCTTCGCCGAGAAGGTGCCCGCGAAGGGCGGCCGGGCGGCCCCGGGGGTCAGTCGGGCAGCGGGACGCCGTGGGGCAGGTGGCCCGCCTGGGCGGGTCAGTCGGGCAGCGGAGCGCCGTCGGCGGGAATGGGGACCGGCTCGGTACGGCGACCGGCACGCGCGCCGCCCACGATCACCACGGTCACCCCGGCGAGCAGCAGCGCCAGCCCGGGCAGGGCGAGCGGGCGGGGCAGCTGGCCCAGCCAGACCCAGCCGATCAGGGCGGCGCCCGGCGCCTCCAGCAGGATCAGCACGCTCACCGTGGTGGCGGAGATCCGGTGCAGCGCGTAGTTGAACATCGAATGCCCGAGCAGTTGGGCGCCCGCCACCAGGGCGACGATGGCCAGCCAGGTGTGGCCGTCGAAGCCGACCAGGCGCACCCCGCCGACCAGGCAGACCACCAGCAGGATCAGCGCGCAGACCCCGTAGCAGATGGTGGTGTAGGTGGTGGTGCTGATGCTGGCCCGGGCCCGTTCCCCGAAGGCGGTGTAGATCGCGGCGAACATCCCGCCGGTCACCGCGAGCAGATCGCCGGCGAACGCCCGCCCGGAGACCGCGACGTCGGCGCCGGTGGCGAGCGCGGCGCCGGCGACCGCGACCCCGATCCCCGCCCAGACCACCACCGGCAGTCGGCGACCCTGGCCCCGGGCGATCAGCCCCTGCCAGACCGGCTGGGTGGCGCCGAGGGCGGTGGCGGCGGCGACCGAGGTGAGTTGGGCGCTCGGCATCCAGGTGGCGAAGTGGGCGGCCAGCGCGACGCCGGAGAGCACGCAGTACCAGCCCTCCCGCCGGCCCGCGCCCACGGTCAGCGCCCGGAATTCGGCGCGGCGCCGGGTCGCCGAGAACGGACCGAGCACGGCGACCGAGAGCAGGTTGCGCCAGAACGCGATGGCCAGCGCCGGCGCGGCCGCGAACGCGACCAGCGGCGCGGACGACGAGACGGCGACCACGGCGAGAGCGACGGCCCCGGTGGTCATCGGGTCGAGCGGCGGGCGGTGCGGGGATGGGGACACGGGGAGCAATCCTCACATGCCCCGGTAGCCACGGAACGTCAGCACTCCGTTACGATCATGCGGTCCGCGCCGGCGACACCCCTACGCCCGGAGGCGCTCCCCCATGCCCAGGTTCCAGGCGGTGCTCTTCGACTTCTTCGGCACGCTGACCACGTCGGTCCAGCGTGGCGCGGCTCATCACGGCACCGCTGAGCTGCTGGGCTGCACCAGCGACGTGCTCGCCGAGGTGCTCGACCGGACCTTCTACCAGCGGGCCACCGGGCAGCTCGGCAACGCCGAGGCGACCCTGCGCTGGGTCTGCGCGCAGGCCGGCGTACGCCCGTCGGACTCCGCGGTGCGCGCGGCCGTGGCCTCCCGGCACCGGGCGGTACGCGCGGACACCCAGCTGCGCCCCGACGCGGTGTCGACGCTGGCCGCACTGCGCCACCTCGGCCTGCGTACCGGTGTGATCAGCGACTGCACCCACGAGCTGCCGGCCTTCCTTCCGCAGTTGGCGATCGCCCCGCTGCTCGACGTGCGGGTCTTCTCGGTGCAGGTGGGACGGTGCAAGCCGGACCCGGCGCTCTACCTGGCGGCGTGCCGGCGGCTGGGGTTGGCCCCGCAGGACTGCCTCTACGTCGGCGACGGCGGTAGCCAGGAGCTGACCGGGGCGGAGCGGGCCGGGATGACCGCGGCCCGGCTGGCCGAGCCGGACCTCGTCGAGCACATGGTGTTCAACGCCGACCTGGACTGGCGCGGCCCGGTGCTCGGCGCGCTGCACGAGGTGGTCGACCTGGTCAGGCTGGCGACCGTCCCGGCCGACGAAGCCGCACCCGAGGTCGCGGCCCGGCCGGACACGGCTCCGGTGGGCGGCTGAGCCGGCGGACCGGCCTGCGGGTGCGGTCGGACGGCCGGGGATCAGCGGCGGCGGACCCGGTGCAGCCGGAACGGTCGACGGGCCGCCCGGACCGCCGGGGTCTCCCGGGGCGGCTCGGCCAGCGAACCGGTGGGCAGGGCCTCGCCGGAGAGCGGCTCGCCGGCCGGGGTGAGCCGGTTCAGCGCGCAGCCGTCGTCCGCCCAGCGCCGTACCAGCTCGACGGTCGGCCCGGAGGCGTTCAACCGCTTCGCCGCGACCAGCGGCGCGAGGGTCTCCCACTCAGCGCCGCCCGGTCGCACCCGGCTGACCCGGGCCGGCCAGGTCACGATCCGGCCGCCGTGGTCACCGCGCATGGTGACCTGCGCCTGCGTGGCGTCGGCCAACCCGGGCGCGGCCTGCTCGCCAGGGCCGCTGATGACGACGAGCGTGCCCTCCAGCGTGGCGCACCAGAGCGCCACCGCCGGCCCGCCGGAGACGCTCACCCAGGCCACCGCGGCCTTCTTGATCACCTCGTCGACCAGGGGCGTGCTGCTCCGCCCGTCCTCGTCCGTCACAGCGGCATCCTCCCCCACCGGGGCCGGTCCCGTCAGCCTGGCGGGCCGGGACGACCACTCAGCCGAGGAACGGCGGCACCATGATCTCGCCGCGGGCCACCGGGACGACCTGCCCGCCCACGGTGGCGCCCACCGCCGCGCCGTTCACCGCGGTCACCGTGCAGGCGAGCGAGGAGGGGCGGTTGATCTCGATGCCCTGGCGGACGGCGTACGAGGATCGGCCGTCGCCGGGGAGCAGGCCGCTGGCCACCAGCCAGACGCCGAGGCCCAGCGCCGCCGAGCCGGTGGCCGGGTCCTCCGGCACACCGAGGCCGGGCACGAAGACCCGGGCGTGCGCGGTTTGGCCGGCGGCGTCCCAGGAGAAGACGCTGACGTGCTCCACCCCGTACCGCTGCGCCGCAGCCACGTCGACCCGGGCCCGGGCCACCGCGTCCGGACGGACCGGGAGGTACGGGAACTCCAGCCCGCAGCCGGCGACCCGGGGCGACGGGCCGGCGTGGTCGGCCGAGCCGAGGCTGACGATCTCCAGCAGCGGCTCCGGGTCCAGCTCGGGCCCGAGCGTCGGACCGCCGCCGGTCAGCGTCGCCCCGGTCGCGGTGACCTCCAGCGGGAGCACGCCCGCGCCGCACTCCTGGGTGACCTGCCCCACACCGAAGAGGCCGCGGCGGCTCGCGACCACCGCGGCGCCGACGCTCGGGTGACCGGCGAAGGGCAACTCCGCCGCCGGGGTGAAGATCCGCGCCCGGTAGGTGGCGCCGACCTGGGTGGGAGGCAGCACGAACACCGTCTCGGAGAGGTTGAACTCCAGCGCGAGCGCCTGCATCTGCTCGGTTGCCAGGGCTTCCGCGCCGAACACCACGGCCAGCGGGTTGCCGGCGAAGGGGCGGTCGGTGAAGACGTCCACGATCTCGTACGCCAAGGTCGACATGCTGACAAACACTAGGCGCTTAGGCTGGTGCCCGTGAGTACCCCGACCCGGGTCTACATCGCCCGGCTCGCCGGCGTCGCTGTCTTCGACCCCAACGGTGACCAGGTGGGCCGGGTCCGTGACGCCGTGGCCCGGCTCCGGCCGACCCAGCGACCGCCCGAGGTGGTGGGCCTGGTCGCCGAGATGCCGCTGCGTCGGCGGATCTTCCTCTCCATCAACCGGATCACCTCGATCGACGCCGACGCGGTGGTCCTCGGCAGCGGCACCCTCAACCTGCGCCGCTTCGAGAAGCGGCCGAACGAGCTGCTGGTGCTCCAGGAACTGCTCGACCGGCGGGTGCAGCTCGACCCGGGCGGTCAGGCCGGCACGGTGGTGGACGTGGCGATGGAGTGCAGCCGGGGCGGCGAGTGGTCGCTCAGCCGGGTCGCGGTGCGCGAGCAGACCGGCCGGCTCACCCGGCGGGGACACCTGCACCAGGTCGACTGGGACCGGGTACGCGGGCTCAGTGGCATCGCCGACGACCGGGGCACGGCCAACCTGCTCGCCGTGCTGGAGGACATGCGCCCGGCCGACCTGGCCAACGCGTTGCAGGACCTGCCGGACGCCCGGCGCAACGAGGTCGCCGCGGCGTTGGACGACGAGCGGCTGGCGGACGTGCTCAGCGAGCTGCCCGAGCACGACCAGGTGGAGATCCTCGCCGCGCTGGACCGGGAACGGGCCGCCGACGTGCTGGAGGAGATGGACCCGGACGACGCCGCGGACCTGCTCAACGAGTTGCCGCCGCCGGAGCAGGACGTGCTGCTGGACCTGATGACCCCGGACGAGGCCGACCCGGTACGCCAGCTGCTGAAGTACACCCCGGGCACCGCCGGCAGCGTGATGACCTCCGAGCCGGTGATCCTGCCGCCGGACGCCACCGTCGCCGAGGCGCTGGCGCGGATCCGCGAGCCGCAGCTCTCCCCCGCCGTGGCCGCGCAGGTCTTCGTCACCCGGGCGCCGCTGACCACGCCGACCGGGCGCTACCTGGGCATGGTGCACTTCCAACGGCTGCTCCGCGAGCCACCGGCCGACATGCTCGGCGGGGTCGTCGTCAACGACATCGACCCGCTGCGGCCGACCACCCCGCTCCCGGAGATCACCCGCCGGATGGCCACCTACGACCTGGTCGCCATGCCGGTGATCGACCGCAGCAACCGGCTGGTCGGCGCGGTGACGGTGGACGACGTGCTGGACCACTCGCTGCCCAGGGACTGGCGCGACCGGGACGCGATCGGAACCCAGAGCCCCGCCGAGCCGACGTTGGACGGCGCGGATGACTGAGCAGCGGCGGGCGGGGCGGCTGGATCAGCCGCGCGAGCCCAGAGGCGTCAAGCTGCCCCGGTTCGACCCGGAGGCGTTCGGCCGCTGGTCGGAGGGGATCGCCCGCAGCATGGGCACGGCGAACTTCATCGTCTACATGACGGCGGTGATCGCCATCTGGTTCGGCTGGAACACGCTGGCCCCGGCGAACCTGCGCTTCGACCCGTACACCTTCACGTTCCTCACCCTGGTGCTGTCGTTGCAGGCCAGCTACGCGGCCCCGCTGATCCTGCTGGCGCAGAACCGGCAGGCGGACCGGGACCGGGTGGCGCTGGAGGAGGACCGACGGCGGGCGACCGCGCAGAAGGCGGACACCGAGTATCTGGCCCGGGAGATCGCCGCGCTGCGGAACGCGATGGGTGAGGTCGCCACCCGTGACTTCCTCCGCTCCGAACTGGCCCGGCTGGCCGAGGAGTTGGACGAGGCGGCGCAGCGCCGGCAACGGCTCGATCGACGCCAGCAGGAGAAGCAGGCCCGGTCGGCCGGCGGCGAGGGGCTGGATGAGCCGCGCGACGACCTCGACGGTGACTTCGCCCGGGACCGCCGGCCGGACCCGGCGACGCCGCGGACTCCGGAGGGCTGAGCGCGACGGGCGCCGCAACGTTTTGAACGCCGCGCGCCTCAAGGGGCCAGGCGAGCGGCGTTCGTCTCGATCGTCCCACTTCGTCGGTTGGCCGTCCAGCCCCCGGATGAGGACTGGCATCGCCATCGACTCGCTCACACCGCCCCCTGCTGAGCGCGGGGGCGGATCACCCTCGACGTAGCATTGCGGGCATGTCAGCACCCGTCAGCACCGTCGAGGACGCGATCCAGGCCGCCCTGGCCACCGTCAACGACCCGGAGATCCGCCGGCCCATCACCGAGCTGGGCATGGTCCAGTCCGCCGTGGTCGGCCCGGACGGCGTGGTACGGGTCGAGCTGCTGCTCACCGTCGCCGGCTGCCCGCTGAAGGACAAGCTGCGCTCCGACATCACCGCCGCGGTCGCCGCGGTGCCCGGCGTGACCGGCGTGCAGATCGAGTTCGGGGTGATGAGCCCGGAGCAGCGCCAGTCGTTGCAGGCGAAACTGCGCGGTGGCGGCGCGTCCGCGGAGCCGGTCATCCCGTTCGCCCAGCCCGGCTCCCGCACCCGGGTGTACGCGGTGGCCAGCGGCAAGGGCGGCGTCGGCAAGTCCAGCGTGACGGTGAACCTGGCCACCGCGCTGGCCGCCCGCGGGCTCTCCGTCGGCGTGGTCGACGCCGACATCTACGGCCACTCGGTACCCCGGATGCTCGGCGCGGACGGCCGCCCGACCCGGGTCGAAGACATGATCATGCCGCCGCAGTCGCACGGGGTGAAGGTCATCTCGATCGGCATGTTCACCTCCGGCAACGCCGCCGTGGTGTGGCGCGGCCCGATGCTGCACCGGGCGCTGCAGCAGTTCCTCGCGGACGTCTACTGGGGCGACCTGGACGTGCTCCTGCTCGACCTGCCGCCGGGCACCGGCGACGTGGCCATCTCGCTGGCCCAGCTGCTGCCCAACTCGGAGATCCTCGTGGTGACCACCCCGCAGGCCGCCGCCGCGGAGGTGGCGGAGCGGGCCGGCGCGATCGCGTTGCAGACCCACCAGCGGATCGTCGGCGTGATCGAGAACATGTCCTGGCTGGAGCTGCCGGACGGCTCCCGGATGGAGATCTTCGGCGCCGGCGGTGGTCAGTCCGTCGCCGAGTCGCTGAGCCGGACCATCGGCGCCCAGGTGCCGCTGCTCGGGCAGATCCCGCTGGACACCCGGGTACGCGAGGCCGGCGACGCGGGCACCCCGATCGTGCTGGCCGAGCCGGAGTCGCCGGCCGCGGTGGCGCTCGGCTCGGTGGCCGACCGGCTCGCCGTCCGGCGCGAGTCGCTGCTGGGCAAGCCGCTCGGCCTCAAGCCCGCCGGCCGCTGATCCGACCGGCCCAGGCTGTCGTTTCCCCGAAAACGGGGGTGTCCCGGTAGCGGGGCGTTTCCCCGAAAACGGGGGTGTCCCGGTAGCGGGGCGTTTCCCCGAAAACGGGGGTGTCCCGGTAGCGGGACACCCCCGTTTCGGCTATACGGAGTCGATCGGGAAGAGCGGGGCGGGGCCGGGAACGGCTCAGGTGGCGTCGTCGTAGCTGGCTCGGGGGGCGGGCGCGGGGGCGCCGCCGGTGGCCGTCGACGACCGGGTGCCGGTGGACCGCACGTCGGCGGCGTTCGCCACGTCCTTCAGGTCGTTGTGCACGCCGGTGACGTCCGCCCGGAGGTTGTCGTAGACGCCCTGCAACGGCTTCCGGATCGCCTGCTCGTCCTCTTCGCTGAGCAGGTGCTTACGGATGAACGCCTTCGGGTGCAGATCCTCGAGCTGGATGTCGGTGCCGAGCTCCCGACTCAGGTCGGTGGTGGCGTTGCGGGCCATGTTGCGCAGGTTGCGCACCATCCGCAGCCCGTCGGTGATGACCGCGGGCAGCCGGTCACCGAAGATCAGCAGCGCCAGGAGCAGCAGCGCACCGATCTCCCACCAGTTCAGGTTGTCGAGCATCCCGCGGGCCTCCTCTCGGGGTCAGCAGCAAGACTACGCACGTCGGAGAGGAACCGGGGAGGGGGTGACAGGGTCCTCACTTGGCATCCGCGGCGAGCGTGACCGAGGCGTTCTGCCGATCGGAGCCCCGGCGGTACTCGACGGTGACCACCGAACCGGGCGCGAACTTACGAACCAGGGCGATCAGGTCGGTCGGCTCGGTCATCGGCCGGCCGTTCAGCCGCAGGACCACGTCACCGGCCCGGAGCCCGGCCCCGTCGGCGGGCCCGGACGGCTCGACCGCCGCGAGCCGTACGCCGCCGCCGGCGATGCCCGCCCCCGGGCCGCCGACCTGGGCGCCGATCACGGTCCGCCGGGCCTTGCCGGTGCCGATGATGTCCTGGGTCACCCGCTTGGCCTGGTTGATCGGGATGGCGAAGGCGAGGCCGATGTTGCCCGCCTCCTGCCCGTCGGAGACCAGGGACTTGATCGTGGAGTTCACCCCCACCACCCGACCGGCCCCGTCCACCAGTGGGCCGCCGGAGTTGCCGTGGTTGACCGCCGCGTCGGTCTGGATGGCCGCGTAGTAGCGCACCGGGCCACCCGGCTCACCGGCCTGCATCGTCCGGTCCAGGGCGCTCACGATGCCGGCGGTGACCGTGTTGGCCAGCGACAGCGGCGAGCCGATCGCCAGCACCGGGTCGCCGACGGCGAGCGCGTCGGAGTCGCCGAACTCGACCGGCCGCAACCCGCTGCGATCCACCTTGATCACCGCGATGTCCGACTCCGGATCCTGACCGACGATCTGGGCCGGCGCGGTGCTGCCGTCGTTGAAGACCACCGAGGCCTTGCCGGTGCCGCCGGCCACCACGTGGTCGTTGGTGATCACGTGCCCGTCGGCGCTCACCACGAAGCCGGAACCCTCGCTCGTCCCGGCGAGGCTGCTCACCCGGACGGTCACCACGCTGGGCAGGACCCGTTCGGCGACCCCGGCCAGTGACTCCGGCTTACGCTGGGCCAGCGCGGGCGCCTGGGCCGGGTCGGCGCCGAGCACCGTGCCGGCGGCGCCGCCGCGGACCGCGAACGCGTAGCCGAGCGCGCCACCGAGGGTGCCGGCGAGCAGCGCGGTCACCAGCGGGATGAGCAGCAGTTGGCGAAGTGCCGGCCGACCCGGCGCATCCGGATCGCTGACCGCCTCGGGCGCTGTCGAGCTGTCGGTCACCGCCGGTACGACCACTGCGGCCGGCGCGGCCGGGTCCCGCCACGGGTCGACCAGGGCGTCGGACCACCACGGCGATGCGGTGCCCTCCGGGGCGCTGCGCGGCGCGGCCGACCCCGGTGGGACACCCGACCCCGGCGGTCCCGCCGCCGGAGCCGGAGCATCACCGGGCCGGCGCCAGTCCCAGCCGTCGGTCACGTCGGTGCCTCCCAGTCCGTCCCCCGGATCCCGCGCGCTCCGTGGCCCGACGGGAACACCCGCCCGGCCCCGACTGGCGGGACACCGCTTCCAGGATTGCACGGATGTCCGGGATGGGGTCAGCGGTTGCCGCCCCGTGATCGCCAGGGGCCGGATGCGCGGCTGCGCCGTGGACCCGCCGCCTCTAGGCTCATAGCGCCCAACCCGCCCCCTGCACCATTCGCCGCCCGGAGGTGCCCCATCGCCACGGTCGCCGGTTCTGGCAGTTCGACGAGCCCGGCCCAGCAGTTCGCCGAGTCGTACGTTGCCGAGGACCTCGTGCTGCGCACCGCCCGCAGCCTCGCCCGCGAGGTGGGCCTGGACGCCGTGACTCCCGGTGCGGGCGCCGCGCTGCGGCTGCTCGCCGCCGCCGGCAACGCCCGCGCGGTGGTGGAGATCGGCACCGGGACCGGGGTCAGCGGGGTCTGGCTGCTCCGCGGCATGCGGGCGGACGGTGTACTCACCACGATCGACGTCGAGGTCGAACACCAGCGGATCGCCCGGCGGATCTTCGCCGAGGCGGGCTTCGTCTCCGGCCGGACCCGGATCATCACCGGCCGGGCGCTCGACGTGCTGCCCCGGCTCGCGGACGGCGCGTACGACCTGGTCTTCGTCGACGCCGAGGCGACCGGCTTCCACGCCTGCGTCGAGGCCGCGCTGCGGTTGCTGCGCCCCGGCGGGGTGCTCGCGCTCAACGGCATGCTCGCCGGTGGCCGGATCGGTGACCCGGCCGCCCGCGACGCGGAGACGGTGACCGTCCGGGAGACCATCAAGGCGGTCCGAGAGTCGGAGCACTGGATCCCGGCGCTGCTGCCGGTCGGCCACGGGCTGCTCGCCGCCGTCAAGTGCTGAGCCGACCCCGGCGAGGGCTTCGCCCGCCGGGGTCGCCCGCCGTCGGGCGGGTCAGCTCAGGGTGGCCAGCCAGCGCATCAGGAACCGTACGCCCCAGCCGGTCGCGCCCCGGGTCAGCTCCGCGTCGTCGGCGTCCGCCCAGGACGGCGCGGACATGTCCACGTGCAGCCAGCGGTCGCGCAGGTCACCGGTGAACTCGCGCAGGAAGAGGGCGGAGGTGACCGACTTGGCCGGCTCCGGCGCGCTGTACAGGTCAGCCACCTCGCTGCCCAGGAACTCGACGTAGTCCGCCGGTAGCGGCATCCGCCAGGCCGACTCGCCGGCCGCCTCGCCGGCCGCGAGCAGGTCGGCGGCGAGTTGGTCGTTCTCGCTGTAGAGGGCGCCGGTGCGCTTGCCCAGCGCCACGGCGTTCGCGCCGGTCAGCGTGGCCAGGTCGACCAGCAGGTCCGGCTTGAGCTGCGCCACGGCGTAGGCGAGCGCGTCGGCGAGCACCAGCCGCCCCTCGGCGTCGGAGTTGGTGGACTCGCTGGTCACCCCGCCGTAGTGCCGGATGACGTCGCCGGGGCGGAACGCCGAGCCGCTGACCATGTTCTCGGCCAGCGGGGCGAGCGCGGTGATCCGGATGGGCAGCCGCAGCGCGGCAGCCCCGAGGGTGGCGGCGACCACCGCGGCGGCGCCGCCCATGTCCTTGCGCATCAGCTTCATCGCCGGCACCGGCTTGATCGAGATGCCGCCGGTGTCGAAGGTGATGCCCTTGCCGACCAGCACCACGTGGGTGCTCGCGCCGGCTGGGTGCCAGTCCAGTTCGACCAGGCGCGGCCCGCTGGCCGAGCCGCCGCCGACAGCGAGGATGCCGCCGAAGCCCTCGGCCGCCAGCTCGGCCGGTTCGCGTACCCGCAGGTGCAGGTCCGGCGTCCCGCCGGCCACCTCGGCGACCTGCCCGGCGAACCACTCCGGGTTCTTCACCGACGAGGGCGTGTTGGTCAGATCGCGGGCCAGCCGGGTCATTCGGGCGGTGGTCCGGGCCGTCTCGACCACGGCCAGGTAGGCGTCCGGGTCGCCGACCAGCAGGTCGACTCCGGCGAGCGCGGGCGCGTCGCCGGCGTCGGTCAGCCGGAAGCGGTAGGAGGCCAGCAGCAGCCCCTCGTAGAGCCCTCGGACCGCGGCCGGGGACGCGTCGGCCGGCAGCGCGATGGTGATGTGCGTCTCATCGGCGGTGGCGCGGGCCAACGCGGCACCGGCCCGTCGCCAGTCGCCCTCGTCGCCGTCGCCGATGCCCACCAGGACCAGCACGCCGGGGGTCCGCCCCGGGCGGAACTGGGTCCGGACCTCACCGGCCCGGCCGGTGAGCCGGGCGGCGGGGGCCAGTGTGGCGGCCTCGTCGGCGACGCCGTCGGGCAGCGTCACCGCGGTCGGGACCGACACGGTCGGGGCGTCGCCGCCCGCCTCCGTCCCGGCCGGTCGAAGGGGCAGGACGAGGGTGTCGAGCCGGGAAGGCTCGGCGACCAGACGGATGGCGAGCACGCGGGACCGTACCTCCAGGAAAGGGATCGCGGAGCGGGGATCGCCCCCACGGCGCTCCGCGCCGGTAAGCCCTGAGCCACCGGCCGGGCCGGTGGCTCAGGGTATGACGAACCGTCCGGGCGGCAGCTGCCGCCCAGGCCGCTCCTCGATCAGCCGGCGGCCGCCTTCAGCGCGTCACCGAGCGCGTTGGCCTCGTCCGGAGTCATCTCGACGACGAGCCGGCCACCGCCCTCCAGCGGGACCCGCATGACGATGCCCCGCCCCTCCTTGGTGACTTCCAGCGGACCGTCGCCCGTCCGCGGCTTCATCGCCGCCATGTTGTCTCCCCTCAGACCTACACCAGGGTCGGTGGGTTGCCCCACAGCCACTTCTTCACGACCCACCCGCAACCGCCGCGGGGCGTCGACCAACGATTTTCCCTGATGAACACCGCCGGACCCAAACCGAAGCAGCATTGATGTAACAGCATCTAGCTTATCTTGAGAAGGCCTGTCACAATGTGCGGTCATGCAGGCACGGTCGGCACTCTTCGACCTGTACGGCGACTACCTCAGACCGAGGGGTGGCCGGGCGCCGGTCGCCGCCCTGGTCAAGCTGCTGGCGCCGCTCGGTATCGCCCCGCCGGCCGTGCGGACGGCGGTCTCCCGGATGGTCCGCCAGGGCTGGCTCGACCCGCTCCGGCTGGCGTCCGGACCGGGGTATTCGATCACACCGAAAGCCGCCCGGAGACTCGACGAGGCGGCCGCCCGGATCTACCGGACCGGCCGGGTCGGCTGGGACGGCCGCTTCGATCTGCTCGTGCTGGAGGCGCCGACCTCGCGGCGGGAACGCCAGCGGCTCGCCGCGAACCTCACCTTCCTCGGCTACGGCACGCTCGACGAGTGCAACTGGGTGGCGACCCGGCCGGGTGAGGACGTGGACCTGCTGCTCAGTGAGGCGGGCGTGCGCTACGAGCGGTTCACCGCGGCGCACGCCGCCGGCACGCCGGGCGCGATGGGGGTGGTCCGCCGTGCCTGGGACCTGGCCGAAATTGGCCGGGCCTACGAGCGGTTCGTCGCCGAGCAACGCCCGCTGCTCTCCGGGGTGACGGTGCGCAGCGGGGACGAAGAGGCGTACGCCGCCCGGTTCCGGCTGGTGCACGCGTGGCGTACCTTCCTGTTCCGGGACCCGCAGCTACCCCCGGCGCTGCTCCCGGAGCGCTGGCCCGGCACCGCCGCGGCGAGCTTCTTCGACCGGCACGCGGCCCGGCTGCGGCCGGCCGCCGACCGGTACGTCGAGCAGTGTCTCGACGCCGGCAACCGCATCGTCCGACAGAAGGGTCGTTAGACACGTGACCGAACCGCTGCTCGTCGACCGTTCCGACGCCGTCGTCACGCTGACGCTGAACCGCCCGAAGGCGATGAACGCGCTCGACGTGGCGCTCAAGGAGGCGCTCCGGGACACCCTGGCCGAGCTGGAGACCGACCGGACCTGCCGGGCCGTGGTGCTCGCCGGGTCGGGCGGGTCGTTCAGCGCCGGACAGGATCTGCGCGAGCACGTGGCGACCCTGGAGTCCACCAGCGGCGACCCGCTCGCCACCGTCCGGGCGCACTACAACCCGATCGCCGCCCGGCTGGCCAACCTGCCGAAGCCGGTGGTGGCCGCGGTGCGCGGGATGGCGGCCGGCGCCGGCGCCTCGCTGGCCTTCCTGGCCGACATCCGGATCGGCGGCCCGACCACCAACTTCCTGATGGCGTTCGCCAAGGTCGGGCTCGCCGCCGACACCGGCGCCTCGTGGACGCTGCCCCGGCTGGTCGGCCACGCCAAGGCGGTGGAGCTGCTGATGCTCGCCGAGCCGGTCCGTGCCGAGGAGGCCTGTCGGCTCGGGCTGCTGAACCGCCTGGTGGACGACGACGAGCAGGTGCTGCCGGCCGCGCAGGAGCTGGCCGCACGGCTCGCCGCCGGCCCCACCGTCGCCTACGGGGCGATCAAGCGGCAGCTCTCCATCGCCGACGCCGGCACCCTCGCCGACGCCCTGGCCGCCGAGGCCCAGGCACAGACGATCTGCGGCGCCACGACCGATCACCGCGCGGCCACCCTCGCCTTCGTCGGCAAGCAGAAGCCGGTCTTCGAGGGGCGCTGAGCCGCCGCCCGCCCGCCCCGAGCGGGCGGCTCGGTCAGTCGTCCTCCTCCGGATCCTGGTTTGCCTCCGCGCCGAGCACGAACGCCTGCATGGCCAGCTCGTCGCCGGCCGGCGAGACGAAGGCGGGCAGTTCGCGCGGGCCGAGCTCCTGCACGTACGACCAGAACAGCCGGACCGCCTCGGCCGGGGTGTCGGCCTCGATCGGCAGGTCGAGGCTGACCAGCCAGGTGCGTCGCGCCGACGGCGGACCGAGCCGGTCGGCCAGCGCCCGGTAGGCCGCCGGGTCGAGGGCGGTGACCGGCCCGTCGAGCGCGAGCCGCTCGGCCGGCACCGGCTCGTCGAAGGCCCGCCGGGTGTACGTCACCACCAGCGCCGCCTCCCGGTCGGACTGCGGGTCGTCCGGGTCTTCGGGCCGTGCGCCGGTCGACGCGGCGACCCGGCCCAGCGCCACCAGCCGCAGCGGCTCGTCGGCCAGCACCGCGACCTCGTCCCCGGGGCGGGGCCGGCCGATCTCGTCCAGGCCGGTCAGCTCGAGGGTGTCGTGGTGCACGAGCCGCTCGGCGTCATAGCGGGCGGCGGGCAGCAGCACGGCCCAGGCACCGGTGCTCGCGGCCCGGCCCGGCCCGTCCGCCCGGTGCGCGGTGTCGGTCGTCATGCAGCCAATCTCATCACGCCGTGCCGGTGGGCTTGACGTGACAGCCGGCGAGGTGGTCGTCGACCATCCCGGTGGCCTGCATCAGCGCGTAGGCCGTGGTCGGGCCCACGAACCGGAAGCCGCGCTTCTTGAGCGCCTTGGCCATCGCGGTCGACTCCGGGGTGATCGCCGACAGCTCGGCGAACGACGCCGGGCGGGCCGGCCGGGGCGCCGGAGCGAACGACCAGAGCAGCGTGGAGAGCCCCTCGGGCAGTTCGAGGGCGGCCCGGGCGTTCGCGATCGCGGCCTCGATCTTGGCTCGGTTGCGCACGATGCCGGCGTCGGCGAGCAGCCGGTTCACCTCGGCCTCGCCGTAGCCGGCGACGGTCGGGATGCGGAACTCGTCGAAGGCCAGCCGGAACGCCGGACGCTTGCGCAGGATGGTCAGCCAGGACAGGCCGGACTGGAACGCCTCCAGCGTCATCCGCTCGTAGAGCGCGTCGTCGCCGTGCAGCGGCTGCCCCCACTCGGTGTCGTGGTAGACGGCGTAGTCAGGGGTGCTCGACCCCCAGGCGCAGCGCGGCAGCCCGTCGGCGCCGATCACCAGGTCAGTCACGGCCTACACGCTAGGGCAAACCTCCGACACCCCATTGCCAGCGGGCGCGAGGCTGCCTATCGTGCAGGTTACCGACCGGTAGGGGTGCGGCCACCGGCCGTTGGGGCGCGGCCGCGTCGAGGGCACCGAGCACGGGAGGCGACCCATGAAGGAGTTCCCGGACGTCATCGCCTGGTCGATCCCGGCGTTCCTGCTGCTGGTCGTGCTGGAACGGATCTCCTACCTGCTGCACCGCGACGACGACGAGATCGGCTACGGCGGCGCGGACACCGCCACCAGCCTGACGATGGGGCTGGGCAGCGTCTTCACCGACCTGCTCTGGAAGATCCCGATCGCCGCCGCGTACGCGCTGCTCTACGCGCTCACCCCGCTGCGGATCGCCGAGGTGTGGTGGAGCTGGCCGCTGATCCTGCTGGCCCAGGACTTCTGCTACTACTGGTCGCACCGCGGCCATCACGTGATCCGGATCCTCTGGGCCTCGCACGTGGTGCACCACTCGTCGCAGCGGTTCAACCTCTCCACCGCGCTGCGCCAGCCGTGGACCGGTCTGACCAGCTGGGTCTTCTACATCCCGATGATCCTGGCCGGGGTGCACCCGGCCGTGGTCGCCTTCTGCGGCTCGCTCAACCTGCTCTACCAGTTCTGGATCCACACCGAACGGATCGACAAGCTGCCGCGCTGGTACGAGGCGGTGTTCAACACCCCGTCGCACCACCGGGTGCACCACGCCTCGCAGGGCGGCTACCTGGACCGCAACTTCGGCGGCATCCTGATCGTCTGGGACCGGCTCTTCGGCACGTTCGCCCCGGAGCGGGAGCGCTGCGTCTACGGCCTGACCAAGAACATCGGCACCCACAACCCCGTCCGGGTGGCCTTCCACGAGTACGTGTCGATCGCCCGTGACCTGCGGGCCGCGGCCAGTTGGCGCAGCCGGGCCGGGCACCTGTTCCGGTCACCCGGCTGGCGACCCGCCACCGCCGAGACATCCCGGCCGGCCACCGGCGCGCCGCAACCGGCACCGGCCGGCGGCGCGGCGACACCGTAGGCCGCAACCCGCCTCGGCCCGGGAACGGTCAGGGCAGCAGGCCCAGCTCGACCAGGCGGCCGAACTTCCGCAGCGCCCGGGTCAGGCCGTACTTGGAGCCGGGCCAGACCACCGGCCAGGCAACCCGGCCGGCCGGCCCACCCGGCAGGTGGAACCACTCGTGCCACACCACCTGGGTGCGGTTGCGTGCCAGCGGAGTGCAGCGCAGCACGCCCGGGCCGCGCAGCAGCCGGCCGCAGTGCACCACCCCGATCTCGTAGGGCTCGTCGACCCGGACCACCCGCATCTCGTCGCGCACCTCGGCCGGCCCCAGCGCGGTCACCGCCTCCACCAGGCTGCCCTCGCGACCGTCGCCCTCCACCACCCGCACCCGGGTGAACGGGATCCAGTCCGACTGGCGCTCCCAGGCGAGCAGCGCGGCGAAGACCCGTTCCGCCGGAGCGTCGACGATCACCGTGGCGGTCACCTCGCCGGCGCCCGGCTGGGCCGCCTCGCGCAGGCCGTCTCCGCCGTCCGGTTCGGTCACGCCGACTCCGACGGCACCGCCGGGCCGGGCCGCCCCGCCCCGCGCTTCGCCTCCGTGTCGTTCGCCTGGGCATTCGGGTCGTGCTCCGCCGCGGTCACGGTGACCGGCCCGACCGCCGGCCCGTCGGCTGCCGGGGCGGGGGTCGCACCCGGCACGGAGACCACTCCGTTGGCCGCCCCGACGCCCGCGGCCTGCTCGCGCGCCCGGCGCAGCGCGTCGGCGTCCGCCGTGCGTCCCTCGCGCAACGCGGCCACCTCCGCTTCCAGCACGCCGATCAGCTCCGACTTGTAGCCGATGTCGTAGGCGGCCCGGCGCATCGCCTGATCGACCTGGATCATCCGGTACCCACGCAGCGCGGTGTCGAACCGCGCCTCACCCACGTCCGACTCCCGCAGCGGACGGTTGCCCGGCAGCGGCACGGCCCGGCCGTCCGGCTCGGCCGGCATCAGCCCCGGATCCCGACCGGTGACCAGCACCGTCACCCCGAACACCACCGCCGCGACGGTCAACGCCACGACCACCATGAGCAGAAGCTGACCCATGCACAGATCGTGGCATGTCGACCGGGCCGGAGCGAGCCCGCCACCCACGCCGGGCGGGTGTACCGCACGGGTGGGACGCGGATCGACCGGCTAGCGTCGGGACCGGCCGACGGTGCGGCGGCCGACCAGGTGGATCTTCAGGGAGGCGCGATGGCCGGGGAGCTTCGGCTCGGTGGGCGGACCTTCGCCTCCGGCGAGCTGGTGGTGATGGCGATCGTCAACCGCACGCCGGACTCGTTCTTCGACCGGGGCGCCACCTTCGCCGCCGACAGCGCGCTGCGGGCGGTGGAGCGGGCCGTCGCCGACGGCGCCGAGATCATCGACATCGGCGGGGTCAAGGCCGGCCCGGGTGACGACGTCGACGTGGCCGAGGAGATCCGGCGCACGGTCGACACGATCGCCGCGGTCCGGGCCGCCTTCCCGGAGGTGGTGATCTCCATCGACACCTGGCGGGCGGAGGTCGCGGTGGAGGCGGTGGCCGCCGGGGCCGACCTGCTGAACGACACCTGGTCCGGTGCCGATCCCGCGCTGGCCGGGGTCGCCGCGAAGACCGGGGCCGGCCTGGTCTGCTCGCACGCCGGCGGTCTGGCCCCGCGCACCCGGCCGCACCGGGCGGCCTTCGACGACGTGGTGGCCGACGTGGTCGCTACGGTCACCGGTCTCGCCGAGCGCGCGGTCGCCCTGGGCGTACGCCGGGACGGCATCCTGATCGACCCGGCGCACGACTTCGGCAAGAACACCCGTCACTCTCTGGAAATCACCCGGCGGCTGGGCGAACTCACCGCCACCGGATGGCCGCTGCTGGTGGCGCTCTCCAACAAGGACTTCATCGGCGAGACGTTGGACCTGCCGGTCGCCGAGCGGCTGGAGGGGACGCTCGCGGCGACTGCGGTCTCCGCCTGGCTGGGCGCCCGGGTGTTCCGCGCCCACCAGGTCGGCCCCACCCGCCGGGTGCTCGACATGGTGGCCGCGATCCTGGGCGACCGTCCGCCGGCGGTCACCCGGCGCGGCCTCGCCTGATCCGCGTCGGCCGCCCGCCGATCAGGCGTGGACCGGACATGACTGACCGGCCGGGGCGGCGCGAACGGACGGCCGGGCCGACACGATCGCCGGTGGCCGGGGCGGTCAGGTCCAGCGCAGGATGTTCCTACGCCAGGCGTACAGGATGCCCAGCGCCAGCACCGCCACGAAGATCGCCATCTCGACGACCGTGACCAGGCCGAACCCGGGCCGGTCGAAGACCACCGCCCAGGGGAACAGGAACACCGCCTCGACCGCGAAGAGCACGTAGAGGTAGGCGTAGACGTAGTAGCGGATCTGCATCTGCGCCCAGTCGCCGCCGACCGGGTCAAGCCCGCATTCATAGCTGGTCCGTTTGCCGGGTGGATCAGCCGGACGGCCAGGACGTAACATCCGATTGGCCGAGAACGCCGTAACGAAGAAGAGGACGCTGGCGAGCAGCAACAGCCCGAGCGTCGCGTACGAGCCCAGGTAACCGGTCACGATTCGGCAGCCTACCGTCCGGTCCGCGGGCACGTACCGAACACGTTACGGATTTGTTTCCGGCTGGGACTAGTGCCGCGGGGCAAGCGTTACCGAATATTGGACCCTGACCCGTCGGACCGGAGGACAGATGGCCAGCGTGGACGTACCCCCCGGGCGACGGGCGCGTGCCCGACGTAGCGCGCCCCTGCTGGCGATGTCGCTCACGCTCGGCCTGCTGACCGCGATCGCGGTCGTGCCGGGCTGGGCCACGGCAGCCGTCCCGGAGGCCAGCCCGGTCGCGTCGGCCACCGATCCGGCGGAGGATCCGGGCGACGAGACCCCGACGGCGGAGCCGACCGAGACCGCCCCGGACCCGACCACGCCGCCGCCGACCATCGAGCCGCCCGCCGAGACGACGCCGCCGGCGACCACCGAACCTGCTCCGACCACCGGCGCCCCGGAGACGTCGCCGCCGGCCACCGGGCCGACGCCGGGCGCCGGCACGTCCAGCCGCCCGCCCGTGCCGCCGGTCCCACCGGTGCCACCGGTCCGACCGCCGGCGCCCGGCGGCGCACCGGCCCAGCACCCGCTCGGGATCCGGATCACCACCGGGGACATCACCCTGAGCAGCGGCTACTGGAACGCGGCCAGCACGAACACCACGCTGCGGGTCACGGTGACCAACACCGGCACCACCGCCGAGCGGATCCGACTCTCCTACACGCTGCCCGCCGGGCTGACCGACGCCGGCACCGAGGGCTGCGCGGCCAGCGGCGGTGGCGCGTACCGCTGCGGTGAGTGGACGGCCGCGGCGGGAGCCCGGTTCAGCACCCTGGTGCGGGTCCGGATCTCCGGCACCGCCTGGCGACGGATGCCGCTGAGCGGCTCGGTGGCGGTCACCGCCAGCGCCCCCGGGGTGACCGGCGCGGTGAGCGACAACGAGGGGTTCGCGGTGCTGTTCCCGCCGGGCCCGCCGGTGCCGGGCATCGCGCTGCACGCCGACGAGGTGGCCTTCGACATCAGCGGGGCGGCGAGCGAGCTCGGCGTGCGGCTCGGCAACACCGGCAAGGTCGACGCCGCCGGGCGGGTCGACGTGGTCCTCCCGGCCGGGGTAACCGTGCCGGCGCCACCGGCCGGCTGCGTCGCGGTCGACCCGACCCGGACCCGCTGCGACGTCGGCGCGATACCCGCCGGCGGGCGCGCCGAGCTGCGCCTCCCGGTCGAGGCGACACCGGACGCCCAGCGGGAGGCCCCGCTCTCGGGTGCGGTGGTCGGTCAGCTCGACCCCCGCAGCGGCCGGACCCGGCAGGTGCAGATGAGCTTCCGGATCACCGCGGCGGCGGCGCTGGCCACCCCGGTGGCCGCCGTGCCCGCGCCGACCGGTTCACAGGGCGTGCTGGGCGCCGGCGACGCCGGCACGGGCGGCGACGGGGCCAGCTCTGTGCAGCGCACCGCGGTCATCCTCATCGTGGTCTCCGCCCTGCTGGTCGTGCTGGCGCTCTGGCTGGCCACCACGTCGCTGCGCCGCCGGCTCGCCGAGCCGGTGACCGACCCGGGGCGGTCGCCCGCGACCCAGGAGTGAGCGGCGGAGGCCTCGGGTCGGCGGGCACATTCCGGGCCGGAGCATCGGCGGACGGTGATCTCGATTACGGCGCGAGGTGCCAATCACCACTAAAAGGTGAATTTCGCCCCCCGATTCGGTCCCAGTCGGCGAACCTCCTGGGAAGGTCATGGGTCGATCCGACGTAGGCTCTCAGGGGAGAAACCACAGCGGGCCGGGCCAGTCACGGCCGGCGCGGTGCAGCGGTGCGTCAAGGAGGTCACGTGGCCGGGCAAGGCGGGGTCACCATCATGTCGAGCCGCCCGCGCAACCGCGCGCAGCGAAGCGAGGTGCAGGCGTGACCAAGCAGATCCGTCAACTCGACCGGGTGGTCATCCGGTTCGCCGGCGACTCCGGTGACGGCATGCAACTGACCGGCGACCGATTCACCTCGGAGACGGCCCAGCTCGGCAACGACATCTCGACACTGCCCAACTTCCCCGCCGAGATCCGCGCCCCCGCCGGGACGCTGCCCGGCGTCTCCAGCTTCCAGGTGCACTTCGCCGACTACGACATCCTCACCCCGGGTGACGCGCCGAACGTGCTGGTGGCGATGAACCCGGCCGCGCTCAAGGCCAACCTGGCCGACCTGCCCCGGGGCGCGGACATCATCGTCAACACCGACGAGTTCACCAAGCGCAACCTGGCCAAGGTGGGCTACCAGGTCAGCCCGCTCGACGACGACTCGCTCGCCGGCTACGTCGTGCACCCGGTCGCGCTCACCTCGATGACGATCGGCGCCCTCGCCGCTCAGGAGGTGTCCAAGAAGGACGCCGAGCGGGCCAAGAACATGTTCGCGCTCGGCCTGCTCTCCTGGATGTACTCCCGGCCCTACGAGTCGACGCTGCGGTTCCTGGAGCGCAAGTTCGCCGCCCGGCCGGAGCTGGTCGCCGCGAACATCGCCGCCTTCCGGGCCGGCTGGAACTTCGGCGAGACCACCGAGGACTTCGCGGTCCGCTACGAGGTCAAGCCGGCGAAGATGCAGCCCGGCACCTACCGCAACATCACCGGCAACGCCGCGCTCTCGCTCGGCCTGGTCGCCGCCGGGGTCCGCTCCGGGCTGCCGGTGTTCCTCGGCGCCTACCCGATCACGCCGGCCTCGGACATCCTGCACGAGCTGAGCAAGCACAAGAAGTTGGGCGTGCTCACCATGCAGGCCGAGGACGAGATCGCCGCGGTCGGCGCGGCGCTGGGCGCCGCCTACGGCGGGTCGCTCGGCGTCACCACCACCAGCGGCCCGGGCGTGGCGCTGAAGAGCGAGACGATCTCCCTGGCCGTTGCGCTGGAGCTGCCGCTGGTCATCGTCGACGTGCAGCGGGCCGGGCCGTCGACGGGCATGCCGACCAAGACCGAGCAGGCCGACCTCAACATGGCGCTCTACGGCCGGCACGGCGAGGCCCCGGTGGCGGTGATCGCCCCGAAGTCGCCGTCCGACTGCTTCCACGCCGCGCTGGAGGCCGCCCGGATCGCGCTCACCTACCGCACCCCGGTGATCCTGCTGTCGGACAACTACGTCGCCAACGGCTCCGAGCCGTGGCTGCTGCCCGACGTGGAGTCCCTGCCCGACCTGCGGGTCGAGTTCGCCACCACGCCCAACGGCGAGGACGGCACGACCTTCCTGCCCTACCTGCGCGACCCGGAGACCCTGGCCCGACCGTGGGCCATCCCGGGCACCCCGGGGCTGGAGCACCGGATCGGCGGTCTGGAGAAGGCCGACAAGACCGGCGACATCTCGTACGACCCGGCGAACCACGACTTCATGGTGCGTACCCGGGCGGCCCGGATCGAGACCATCCCGGTGCCGGACGTCGAGGTCGAGGACCCGGACGGCGACGCCCGGGTGCTGGTGCTCGGCTGGGGCTCGACGTACGGGCCGATCGGCGCCGCCTGCCGCGGCCTGCGCCAGCGTGGGCTCTCCATCGCCCAGGCGCACCTGCGCCACCTCGCCCCGATGCCGGCGAACCTCGGCACGGTGCTGCGCTCCTACGACCGCGTGGTCATCCCCGAGATGAACCTCGGCCAGCTCGCCCACGTGATCCGGGCGAAGTACCTGGTCGACGCGATCGGCTACAACCAGGTCCGCGGCCTGCCGTTCACGGCCGCCGAGCTGGAGACGATGCTGGAAGAGGTCCTGAAGAATGTCTGAGCCCGTCGCCCTCAAGCTCACCGCCAAGGACTTCAAGTCCGACCAGGAGGTGCGCTGGTGCCCCGGCTGCGGTGACTACGCGATCCTGGCCGCCATCCAGCAGTTCATGCCGGAGCTGAACATCCCCCGCGAGCGGACGGTCTTCGTCTCCGGGATCGGCTGCTCGTCGCGCTTCCCGTACTACATGAACACCTACGGGATGCACTCGATCCACGGCCGGGCCCCGGCGATCGCCACCGGCCTCTCGGTCACCCGGCCGGACCTCTCGGTCTGGGTGGTGACCGGTGACGGTGACGCCCTCTCGATCGGCGGCAACCACCTGATCCACGCGCTGCGCCGCAACGTCAACCTCAAGATCCTGCTCTTCAACAACCGGATCTACGGGCTGACCAAGGGGCAGTACTCCCCCACCTCGGAGCTCGGCAAGATCACCAAGTCGACGCCGGTCGGCTCGGCCGACTCGCCCTTCAACCCGCTCTCGCTGGCGCTCGGCGCCGAGGCGACCTTCGTGGGGCGCACCATCGACTCCGACCGCAAGCACCTCCAGTCGGTGCTCCGGGCCGCCGCCGAGCACCAGGGCTCGGCGTTCGTGGAGATCTACCAGAACTGCAACATCTTCAACGACGGCGCCTTCGACCAGCTGAAGGATCCGGGCACCCGGGACGACTTCCTGATCCGGCTGGAGCACGGGCAGCCGATCACCTTCGGCAAGGACGGCCAGTTCTGCGTCGTCCACCCGCCGGGCGGGTTCGGCCTGGAGGTCCGCGAGACGGCGAACACCAGCCCCGACGAGATCGTCGTGCACGACGCGACGGTCAGCGACCCGGCGTACGCCTTCGCGCTCTCCCGGCTGCCCGGTCTCGACCTGCGCAACACCCCGATCGGCGTGTTCCGCTCGGTGGATCGGCCGTCCTACGACAGCACGGTGCAGGACCAGCTCGCCGCCGCCCGGGCCGAGGTCACCGAGACCCCCGAGCAGCAGCTCTCCGCCCTGCTGGGCAGCGGGGACACCTGGACCATCATGTGACCCGCACCCGCCGACCGCAGAGGGGGCCGTTCCCGTCGGGGAACGGCCCCCTCTCGTCGTACCGGGGAAGCGGCGTCGGTCAGACCGCGGCCGGGGCCGACGTCCAGAGCTCGTCAATGGCCCGCTGGGCCGCCGCGAGGCTCTCCTCGTGCAGGCCGACCAGCTCGGCCATCGCCGGAACCACCGGGGCGAGGGTCAGCTCGGCGGCGATGAAGCGCGGCTCCAGCCCGGTCTGGGAGATGCCGTGCGGGAGCCACGGCTCGGCGTGGTCCCAGCCCTCGCGCGGGGTGCCCGCGCTGTAGCCGCCGCCCCGGCTGGCCAACACGATGAACTCGCGGTCGCCGAGCAGGCCGGCGCCGGTCGCCGGGTCGTACGCGATGCCCGGTGCGATCAGGTGGTCGACCCAGGTCTTCACGCTGCTCGGTGCGCCGTAGTTGTAGAGCGGCAGACCCAGCAGCACGGTGTCGGCCCGCTTGACCTCGTCGACCAGGTGCTCGGTCAGCTGCCAGGAGGCGCGCTGCTCCGGGGTGTGCTGGTCGGGCGGCACCATCCGGGCCAGGCCGCCCGCCTCGTCCAGGTGCGGCAGCGGCTGCTTGCCGAGGTCCCGGTAGGTCACGGTGCCGTCCGGGTGGGCGGCACGCCAGACGGCAGCGGCGCGAGCGGTGAGCTGTCGGCTGACCGAGTGCTCGCCCCGGATGCTCGAGTCGATGTGCAACAGGTGTGGCATCTAACTAGCCCTCCACAGATCGTTTGTGTGACACCAACTATTTATAGCAGACCGACGTTCTGCGGCAGGGGGTAAACTGAGTCACATGTCCCCGGGGCCTGTTGAGCAGTCGGAACGCCGCTCTGGCGCGCTGCTCGACTACCTGGCCCGGCGGATGCGGCTCAGGTCGGAGTCGGTGCTGGCGCCGCTGGGCCTGCGACCCCGGCACCTGGTCGCGCTCACCGTGCTGCGGGACGCCGACGGCATCAGCCAGCAGGGGCTCGCCAGCTCCCTGCAGATCGACAGCACGAATGTCGTCGGGCTGCTCAACGACCTGGAAGCGACGGGCCTGGTCGAGCGGCGGCGCTCACTCGAGGACCGCCGCCGGCACGTGGTGAGCCTCACCGAGGCCGGCGCGAAACGCCTGCGCGAAGCCGAGTGCGCCCTCGTCGTCGCCGAGGACGACGTCCTCGGCGCGCTGGAGCCGGCCGAGCGCGAGACGCTCTACGACCTGCTCCGCCGGGCGATCAGTGGGAGAGAAGTGACCTGCGCCGAGGTGACCGCGCTCGACCCGAACGGGGACGCGGTCTGCTGAGCGGTCGCTCCGGCGGCCCCGGTTGGCGGGCCGGATTGGCGATCAGACGGTGGCCGTCGACCGCGGCCGGTCGTCCCGGACGTGCACCAGCATGTCCCCGGTCTCGATGACCGCGCCGGCCCGGTCGGCCAGGGTGACCACCTTGCCCCGGCGCACCAGGGCGATGACCAGCGAGTCCAGCTCGCGGGGCGAACGGCCCACCTCGTCGCGCTCGGCCGACCGCATGGCCAGCGCCATCCCCTGCCCGGGGGTGAGCAGGTCCTCGACGACGTCGATCAGCGGTGGGGCGGAGGTGGAGAGTCCCAGCAGGCGGCCGGCGGTGGCCGAGGAGACGATCACGTGGTGCGCGCCGCTCTGCTTGAGCAGCGGGGCGTTCTCGGCCTCCCGCGCGGCCGCGATGATCCGCACCTGGCCCGCGGTGAGCTGCCGTACGGTCAACGCCACCAGGACCGACGCGTCGTCGCTGTCGGTCGCGATGATCACGGCCTTGGCCGTGCGGACGTGCGCCTCGTTCAGCGTCGCCGAACGGGTGGCCGAGCCCTCGATCGCGACCAGCCCGGCCGAGGTGGCCTGCCGCAGCGCCGCGCCGTTGCGCTCGACGACGATGATCCGCGACTTGTCGAGCCCGTTCTCCAGCAGGGCGGAGACCGCGCTGCGGCCCTTGGTGCCGTAGCCGCAGATGATGACGTGGTCCTTCACGGTTTTCCTCCACCGGGTCAGCCGACGGCCGGTCCGGTACTGCTCGGTCAGGACTTCCAGGGTGGTGCCGACCAGGATGATCAGGAAGAGCACCCGGGCGGGCGTGATGAACAGGACGTTGATCAACCGAGCGCTCGGACTGAACGGGGTGATGTCCCCGTAGCCGGTGGTCGAGAGGGTCACCACCGTGTAGTAGAAGCAGTCGAGCAGGGTGATGCCGTCCTCGTTGACGTCGCGGTAGCCGCCCCGGTCGAGATAGACCACCGCCACGGTGGCGAAGACCAGGCCGAGCGCGGCCGCCAGCCGCAGGCTGAGCGCGCTGAGCGGACCCCGACGCTGCGCGGGAAAATGGATCACCGTCGAACCTGCTCCGCCGCCGTCGCCTGCACGCCCACAACATAGCGGTTGCGTCGTGATCCGCACGCCCGGGTCGCAACCCGGGCAACCAGCCCGCCGACCGGAAGGCCGGATGAGGCGCCGGCTCGCGGCGTCCCGGACCCGACTCGCCGTGGCCAAAGGCCGCCCGGTCAGCGGTCCGGGGCGGTGCGGTCAGCGCTCCGGGGCGGCCCGGACCGGTGACAGCGGGCATGATGGGGGTGTCCCCGGGACGACGACCGTGAGAGTGAGGCCGGCATGTCGTTGCTGCGACGGGTGATCGGTGGGGTGCTGCGTCGGCTGCGGCTGCGCCAGGGCCGCACGCTACGCGAGGTGGCCGAGGTCGCCGGGGTCTCCGTGCCCTACCTGTCCGAGGTCGAGCGCGGTCGCAAGGAGGCCTCCTCCGAGGTGCTCGCGGCGATCTGCCGGGCGCTCGGCATCCACCTCTCCGAACTGCTCGAGGAGGCCCGGGACGACCTGCGCCAGGTCGAGCCGCGGATCCCCGCCACGCCCCGCGTCGGGCTGGCCCAGCTGGAGCGCGTCCCGGCCGCCCGGGGCGAGCAGGGGCCGACCGTCCGGCTCGGTCCGCGTACCCCCGGGGCGATGCTGCACCGCGGCCCTCGGGCCGGTGGTCCCACGCTGCGCGTCGGCGGGTTCGGGCCGGCGCCGGCCGGGCGCCCCGGTCCGCGTACCGCCGACCTGCTCCGCTGCGGGCAGGCCCGGACGGGCCGACGGCGGCTGACCGCCGTCTAGGCCTGGCCGGTTCTGCCGGCGGCAGATTCGCCGCCGGCAGAATCGCTGGGCCTGCGCCACCACCGCGCGCACGCTGGAGAGGCCGGTATCCCGGGCGGTTCCGCCGCCCGCCGGCACGGTGGAAGGCGGACGTGATGATCGGCTATGGCGGCGTGCGGATGCTGGACGGCGGGCAGCCGTCCTTCGGCGACCAGGTGTTCGAGCGGCTGCTGAAGGAACGGATCGTCTTCCTCGGCACCGAGGTGACCGACGCCTCGGCGAATCAGATCTGCGCGCAGATCCTGCTGCTCGCCGCCGAGGATCCCGAACGGGACATCTTTCTCTACATCAACTCGCCGGGCGGCTCGGTGACCGCGGGCATGGCGGTCTACGACACCATGCGCTACGTCCGCAACGACGTGGCGACCCTGGCACTCGGCTTCGCCGGCTCGATGGGGCAGTTCCTGCTCTGCGCCGGCGCGGCCGGCAAGAGATACTCCCTGCCGCATTCGCGGATCATGATGCATCAGCCGTCGGGCGGGATGGGTGGCACGGCCGCGGACATCACCATCCAGGCCGAGAACATGCTGCACGTGAAGCGGACCATGCAGGAGTTGATCGCCCAGCACAGCGGGCGGACGCTGGCGGAGATCCAGCGCGACTGGGACCGGGACCGCTGGTTCACCGCCGAGCAGGCCCGGGAGTACGGGCTGATCGATCAGGTGATCAGCCAGTCCGAGCAGTTGCCGGTGGGCTGAGCCGCGACGGCGGCCGGCGATGGTCCCGCCGGCCGCCGTCGCACCCCGATCAGGGCAGGTCGACGAAGTCGGCCAGGAAGTCACGCGCGGTCGGCGCGTCCAGCCGGTAGACCACGTTGGTGGCGTAGCAGGGGCCGTCACCGGTGATGGTGGTGGCGGCGAGGACCCGCTGCCCGTCGACGGTGACGAAGTTCGGGCCGCCGGAGTCGCCGTAGCAGGCGCCGCCGTAGCCCCGGCTCTCGTTCATCGCCAGGCGGACCCAGGTCTTGTTGAGCGAGTTGAAGCCGAGCTCGGCCTTCATCCGCACGCCGCCGCCGGGGTGGACGTGCCCACCCGGCTCGCGCTGGGCCTCCGCGGTGCCGTAGCCCATGACCTCCCAGCGGGCCGCCTCGAGCGTGCGGCTGCCGAGCGCGTCGAGCTGCCCGGCGGTGGGCAGGGTGGCCGGGGTGAAGTCGTACCGCCGGTCCAGCTCGGCCGCCTGCGCGGTGTCGAAGGTGACCACCGCGATGTCGTGCGCGTCGGCGGAGTTGCCCGGATAGTCGGGGCTGTTGTGCTCGGTACCCTCGACCCCGACCGTCGCGGCGACCTGCTCCGGGCTGAGCCCGGCCGCCCTGGCCTCGGCGAGCGCGCCCTCGACGTCCTGCTCGAGCGAGACGTAGAACCGGGCGCCGGGCGCCCAGTCAGTGGTGCAGTGCGCCGCGGTCAGGAAGACATCGCGGTCGATCATGGTGCCCGAGCAGTACCAGTCGACGACGTCGGGCGTGGCCGGGTCGGCGTCGCGGTCCCACTGGACCAGCAGGGCGCCGACCTCGGTGCGCTCCGGCGCGGGCTGGGCGTTGTAGGTGTTGATCGCCGACGCCGGTGTGGCGGCCGCGATGGCTGCGGCAAGGGCAGCGGTGGTCAGTGTGGCGAGCAGTGCGGTACGGCGCAAAGGATCCTCCGCTGGTTCGCGAGACATCGGTGAGCACCAACCGGGGAGGGCGGACACGCCCCCTCACTCGCGTCCGACACCCGGCCGTGGATTGCCACGATGTGGCGATTCTCGATACGGCGGAGCCTATTAGCGTCGGGAATCGGGCGCCTGCGCTCGCGGCGCAGCGTCTTCGCGCCAATTCTCGTTACACGGTGCGGGCGTCGTAGCGGACGCGGGCCGCCTCGACCTCGCCGAGGTGGGTGGTGGCCCACGCCTGGAGCCCGGAGAGCAGGTCGAGCAGGCTGCGCCCCAGGTCGGTGAGGGCGTAGTCGACCCGGGGCGGCACGGCGGCGTGCACCTCGCGGGTGACCAACCCGTCGCGCTCCAACGCGCGCAACGTCTGGGTGAGCATCTTCTGGCTCACCCCGTCGATGCGCTTGGCCAGGTCGCCGTAGCGCTTCGTGCCGTCGGCGAGGACGAGCACCACCAGGACGCTCCACCGGTCGCCGATCCGGTCGAGCACCTGCCGACTGCCGCACTTGCGGTCGTAGAGGTCCGGTTCCACGCCTTTACTCTCCCATGGCGAGTTACGCACTTCAAGGTGCCTACTCTCCAACGGGAAGTGACCCGCCGAGCTTCCCGTTGCAGCTGAGGTCCGACCCACTTCGAGAGGGAGTTCGCATGTCCATCGTCGTCACCGGCGCCACCGGTCACCTCGGCCGGCTCACCGTGGAATCGCTGCTCAGCCGGGGCGTACCCGCCGACGAGATCGTGGCGCTCGGCCGGGACACCACCCGGCTCGCCGACCTCGCCGAGCGCGGGGTGACCGTGCGGCAGGCCGACTACAACGACCCCGCCTCGCTGCGCGCGGCCTTCGCCGGCGCCGACAAGGTGGTCTTCGTCTCCGGCACCGAGCTCGGCCGCCGGGTGGAGCAGGCCCGCAACGTGGCAGCCGCCGCCAAGCAGGCCGGCGTCAACCTGATCGCCTACACCAGCATCACCAAGGCGGACACCTCCAGCCTGGTCCTCGCCACCGAGCACCGCGGCGTCGAGCAGGAGATCGTCGCCTCCGGCCTGCCGTACGTCTTCCTGCGCAACAGCTGGTACTTCGAGAACTACCTGCCGCAGATCCCCACCTACCTGCAGTACGGCATCGCCGGCGCGGCCGGCGACGGTCGGGTCAGCGCGGCCGCCCGGGCCGACTACGCCGAGGCCGCCGCCACCGTGGTCACCACCGAGGGCCACGCCAACCGGGCGTACGAGCTGGGTGGTGCCCCGTTCACCCTGACCGAGCTGGCCGAGGAGCTGTCCCGGCAGACCGGCCGCGAGGTGAGCTACACCGACCTTCCGGAGGAGAAGTACATCGAGATGCTGGTCGGCGCCGGCGTACCCGCCGACTTCGCCGCCGTCCTCGCCGACGGCGACCGTGGGCTCGCCCTGGGCGAGCTGGAGGTCGAGGGCGACGACCTGGCCCGGCTGCTCGGCCGGCCGCCGGTCACCCTGGCCGAGGCGATCCGCGCCGCGCTCTGAGCGTTCCCTCGCCGCCCCGCTCGCCGTCGCGAGCGGGGCGGCGTCGTTCCGGATGCCCGCCGAGCCGGCCGTGCCGTCCCGCGTACGGACCGAGCCGCCAGTGGGCGTTCCGCGCCCGTTACGAAGGCGGACGGCCGGCCCTCGGCCCCGGGCGGCCCGGCGTAGCCTGCCCGGAATGATCGAACCGGACTTCCTCCGTGAGACCCGGACGTCCTACGACGCCGTGGCCACCGCGTTCGCCGCCCAGTTCCGCGACGAACTGACCAGCAAGCCGTGGGACCGCGCCGTCCTCACCGCCTTCGCCGAACTGGTGCAGCGGACCGGTGGTGGTCCGGTCGCCGACGTCGGCTGCGGGACCGGCGCGGTGACCGGCTACCTCAGCGGGCTCGGGTTGGCGGCGTTCGGCATCGACCTCTCACCCGGGATGCTGGCGGTGGCCCGCCGCGACCATCCCGACTTGCGCTTCGACGAGGGCTCGATGACCGCGCTCGACCTGCCCGAGAACGGTCTCGCCGGCATCACGGCCTGGTACTCGATCATCCACGTCCCCGACGAGCTGTTGCCGGAGACCTTCGCCGGCTTCCACCGGGCCCTCGCGCCGGGCGGCCACCTGGCCATGGTCTTCCAGGTCGGCGACGAACCGGTGATCCGCACCGAGGGGTTCGGCCAGCCGCTGTCGCTGACCTTCCGCCGGCGCCGTCCGGAGCAGGTCGCGGCGCTGCTGACCGACGCCGGCTTCACGCTGCGGGCTCAGCTCGTCCGCGAGCCCGAGCCGTACGACGGCGGCACGGAGAAGACGCCGCAGGCGTACCTGCTGGCCCGCAAGCCCGGGCCCTGACGGCGCGGGCCTCGCCTGCGCCGGCCGCCTGGATCCGGAGCCGGGCACCGGGCGGGGAATCCTGATCGCGGGGTCAGCGTCGGCCCTCTACAGTGGCGGATCGAACGGTCCGATCGACCGGGCCCGAACGGCCCCGGCGGGCCGCGATCACGCACGACACACGGGGAGTACGCCATGACCATGTCCAGCACGCGCCTGCGCACCCTCGGTACCCTCGCCGCTCTGACGGCGCTGACCGGACTCGCCGCCGGGTGCGAGAAGACCAGCGAGCCCACGGCCGGCGGGCCGACCAGCGCGGCGGCCAGCCCCACGGTCGACGTCGCCGCCAACAGCCAGACGGTCTGCAAGGCCGCCACCGAGGTGGTCAAGACCGGCTTCGTCGGGATGGCCGACGACGCCATCGCGCAGATCGACAAGCCGGTCAGCAAGGCCGAGCAGGACCGGCTGATCCGCGGGCACTACACCACGATCGTCACCGGCCTGCGCGCCCAGGCGCCCCAGGCCGCCGACCCGACCGTACGCACCGCCTTCGAGAACCTGGCCGTCGCGATCGAGCAGCGACTGGCCGACAAGAAGCCGGTGGAGGTCGAGGAGCCCGCGCTGAAGCAGCCGATCGAAGCACTCGACACCGCCTGCGGCAACTGATTCCCTGACCGTCGACCGGCGGGCCGCCGTGCCCGCCGGTCGGTGATGGGCGCCGGTTCGCCGGTCGGTGTGGGCGCCGGCTCGCCACCCATCAACCGATCGTGATCGTCGTGCGACCGGCGCGTGATGTCGCATCGAAAGAATGAGCGCGTGCGCAGACAGACCGCCGCGATGATGCAGCTTCCGCTGCTCGGGCTCCTGGCCGCCTGCACTCCACCCGACGAACCGGTCGTGGCCCTCGCCGTCCTGGATGGCAGGCCGATCGGTGTTCTCGTCCCGTGCGACGGCTCGTTCTCCCAGATGAGCGTGTACGAAACCAGTGAGGACCACACGACGGATCGCTCGCTGACCAGCTGGCGGATCATTGGGCAGTCGACCACCGAGGTGGTGGAGGTCCCGCTTCTCGGTCAGCCGCCGGAGGGTTGGGAGACCGCCGGGACCCGTGAGGCCTCTCCGCCGGCGTCGGGCACCGCGGCGCGGAGGGAACCGCTCACCGAACTGAAGCCCGACGCCACATACAGTCTCTCCGGGTCGAGCGGCCGGGACGCCATCCCCGTGGACTTCAGCACCGCGGACTTCGCCCGGATCGGTCCCGACCAGATGCTGGCACCCGTCGACCACGACACCACGAAGGTGGTCTCGCGAGACGCCTTCGTACGCGTGGCCCGCAAGAGCTGCCACTGAGCCCGACCAGGGGCATAGCCCGGCCGGCCGCACTGGTCGCAGGCCTCGGAGTCGAACCGAGCAGGCCGCCGTCATGAGCGGCAGCTGGGCCCATTCCCCGCCTGCGCCTCACCCAGTGGATGGCACACATCGAGGCCGTGCGGGGAATCGAACCCCGGCGGTTTTGCGGACCGCTCCCTGACCACTCGGGCACACGACCAGGTCCTCAGCGACTGCGTAGGTGCCCCCGGCAGGGATCGAACCTGCGGCTTCCTGGTTCGTAGCCAGGCGCTCTGTCCGCTGAGCTACGGGGGCATACGGATCGACAACCCGGCGTCCACTCCTGGCTGAACCGAGCGCCTCTACCGCTGGGCCAGTCGGGCATGAACTGCGAGCCGCTGCGGGCGGAGGATTCGAACCTCCAACCTTCCAGTTCAGAGACGGACGTGCTGCCGAGTTGCACCAGCCCGCAAGGGGCCGACGAGGTCTCGCCGGCCGGGTGGGACCCCACCGTGAGGTCCGCCCCGTGGTCCGGGACCGGGGAGTCGAACCCCGTTTCCCTCGCTCCCAAAGCGAGTGGGTTGCCGTCTCCCTCGTCCCGGAGGGTATTACCCCGGCCGGCCCATATGTCGACGTCGGCCGGGGTCTCATGCCATCCACTATGGAATTGAAAATGTGCTACGTCACCGGCCACGGCCGGGACGAAGAGCAGGGGCGACAGGAATCGAACCTGCGACCTCCGGTTTTGGAGACCGGTGCTCTACCAGTTGAGCTACGCCCTGTGCAGTTGTCGCTGACGAAAAAGCCGCCCGTTCCCTGGCGGGTGGGCGGCTTCACGTCTGAGAATGCGCTATTCGCGCTGCCGCCCCGGCATCCAGTTCTGCTCACTCGCGCAAAGGTCGTGGGCTCGCCCGATCGAGGGCAGCACGACACCGGCGCGCGGCAGAAGCCGCGCCATTTCGGTGCAGAAGTGCTGCAACACGGGTGAACTCCTCGAGTTCGTCGGGATGACCTTGCCTGATCAAAAGTAGGGGCCACGTCGACGGCCGGCAATCGGTTTTTCTGAGTCATCTTCCTTTGGCGACGTGGCGAGCGGACACCAGGACGAGCGCCCTATTCGGGGGCGGCTAGCCTTGCCCGGTGGCCGAGGAGTTCACGATCGAGCTGTCCAGGGATCAGGCTCTCGTGCTGTCGGACTGGCTCGACAAGGTGATCGGTACGCAGCGGTTCGACGCGGTCGCCGACGAGGACGTCGCGGTCTGGTCGGCGCTGCATCGGATCAGCGGCACCCTGGAGACGAAGCTCGTGGAGATCTTCATGCCGGATTACGGGGAGCGCCTGGAGGCTGCCCGCGAGCGTCTCCTCGACGACCTCGGCGACTACTTCGTGCAGGAGCGCCAGGCTCGCCGGAGCAAGGACGACTGAACACCGAAGTCGGCATTTTCCGGCGTGCTGAAGCCCCATGGCAGGATCTGCTGCGTGCAGATCGGGATGCTCGGATCGTTCGAGGTGCGCACGGACGGCGGCGCCTTCGCCGACGTGCCGGGCGCCCGGCTGCGCGGGCTGCTGGTCGCCCTCGCGCTCGAACCGGGTCGCGTGGTCCCGAAGGCAACGCTCGTCGACTGGATCTGGGGTGAACAGCCGCCCGCCGACGCGACTAATGCCCTGCACCGCTTGGTTTCGCGGCTGCGAAAGGTGCTGCCGGAGGGATCGGTCGAGGGTCAGACCGACGGCTACCGGTTGGCGGTGGCGCCCGACGACGTCGACGCGGTGCGGTTCGAACGCCTCGTCACCGCGAGTCAGGTCCGCGACGGCGACGGTCCTCAACGGGTACGGCTGCTGCGCGAAGCCCTCGCCCTGTGGCGCGGCGCCGCCATGCAGGACGTCGGTCTGCCGGACAGTCCGGCGTTCGACGCGGCGGTCACCCGGCTCGACGGGCTACGCCTGACCGCTCTGGAGGATCGGTTCGACGCGGAGATCGGCCTCGGCGACGGTGCGGGGCTGGTCAGCGAACTGACCAACCTGGTCGCCGCGCATCCGGTGCGGGAGCGGCTCGTCGCCGCGCTGATGCGTGCCCTGGTGGCGGCCGGTCGCGGCAGCGAGGCCCTGCTGGTCTACCAGCGCACGAGAGAGGCCCTGGCCGACGCGCTGGGCGTCGACCCCTCACCGGAGTTGTCCGCGTTGCACGTCGCGCTGCTGCGCGGCGACGGGGGACGCCGGGAGGATGAGCGGAAGACCAACCTGCGTGCCGAGCTGACCAGCTTCGTCGGCAAGGATGCCGACGTCGCCGCGGTCCGCGCGCTCGTCGCCGGACACCGGCTCACGACACTGGTCGGGCCGGGCGGCTCGGGGAAGACCAGGCTGGCCACGGAGACCGCCCGCACGCTGGTCGGCGACCTGCCGGACGGGGCCTGGCTGGTGGAACTCGCCGCGATCGGCGCCGACGGCGACGTGGCACAACCGACGATCGCCGGGCTCGGCCTCCGTGATGCTCTGCTCGGCGGGGCACCGGACGCGGATCTGACTGACCGGCTCGTCGCCGCGATCGGCGAGCGGGAGGCGCTGCTGATCCTGGACAACTGTGAGCACGTGATCGAGTCCGCGGCGGCGTTCGCCCACCGGGTGCTCGGCGAATGCCAGCGGCTGCGGATCCTGGCGACGAGCAGGGAACCGCTCGGCATCACCGGCGAGGCGTTGTGGCTGGTCGAGCCGCTGGCGTCGCCGGAGGTGGACGCCGACCCCGGCGAGATCAAGTCGTCTCCGGCCGTTCAGTTGCTGCGGGACCGGGCGGGCGCGGTGCGCAAGGACCTCGCGCTCGACGCCGCCACGTTGTCGACGATGGCGCGCGTCTGCCGGGCGCTGGACGGGATGCCGCTGGCGATCGAACTGGCCGCCGCCCGGTTGCGCACCATGTCCCTCGACCAGCTCGCCCACCGGCTCGACGACCGGTTCCGGCTGTTGACCGGCGGTAGCCGGACCGCGTTGCCGCGGCACCGGACCTTGCGGGCGGTGGTCGACTGGAGCTGGGAGCTGCTCACCGACGCCGAACGGGTGGTCCTGCGCCGGCTCTCGGTGTTCACCGGCGGCGCGAGCCTGGAAGCGGCCGAGCATGTCTGCGCCGGCGACGGGGTGCAGCCGGAAGAGATGCTCGAGTTGCTCACCTCGCTGGCCGAGAAGTCGCTGCTGCTTGCCGAGGGTGACAGCGCACCGCGCTACCGGATGCTCGGCACGATCAGGGAGTACGCCGCGAACCGGCTCAGGGAGGCCGGGGAATCGGACCTGGCCCGCCGGGCGCATCTCGTCTACTTCACCGAACTCGCCGAGACCGCGGAGCCGCATCTGCGCCGCGCCGAGCAGTTGCAGTGGCTCGCCACGCTCCAGGCCGAACACGACAACATCGGTTCGGCGATGCGTGGCGCGCTCGGGGCCGGCGAGGCGCAGGCGGCGATGCGGCTCGCCACGGGCGCCGGCTGGTACTGGTGGTTCAGCGGGCACAAGGCCGAAGGCATCGAGCTGATCACCGCGGCGACGGAGACGCCCGGCGAGGTGACCGATGAGGTCCGGGCCACGGTGTACGCGCTGATGAGCATGTACGTCAGCTCCGGGCAGGGCGACGAACACCGGGCGGCGGAGTGGATCCACAAGGCGTACCAGCTCAGCCGGCATGGTCAGCGGACCCACCCGTTGTTGAAGTTCGTCGTACCGCTGGAACGCATGTTGCAGGCACCGGACGCGTTCCTGCCCGCGTTCGAGTCGTTGCTGGACGACGAGGAGCCCTGGGCACGCGCACTGGCCCGGCTACACCTCGGCAAGATGCGGATCATGCTCGGCCAGGAGGGGCGGGATGCGGACGCCTATCTTGAGATGGCGCTCGCCGAGTTCCGGGCCCTCGGCGAGCGGTTCGGGATCTCGTTCGCGCTGACCGAGCTGGCCGAGCGGGTCGCCATGCGGGGCGAGTTCACGGGTGCGTGCGAGTACTACGAGCAGGCGATCGAGGTCGTCACCCAGGTCGGCGCCATCGAGGATGTGATCCGCCGGCGGGCGCGACAGGCCCAGCTGTACTGGCTGTTGGGCGACAAGGATGCCAGTGCGGCTGCGATGGCCGAGGCGCAACGCTGCGCGGAACCGGTCACGTGGCCGGATGCCCTGGCCGAGCTGGCCCTCGCGAAGGCGGAACTCGCTCGTTGGGACGGCGACTCCGAGGAGGCGTACCGGCAACTCGGTCTCGCGATCACCCTGCTCGGCGACGAAGCGGAGTGGGCGAACATGCGCGCGGTGACCCAGGACCTGCTCGGCTACCTTGCCGACGATCCCGGCGAGTCCCGTACGCACCGCGCGGCGGCCTGGCAGGCGGCGTCCGAGGCGGGGCACGCACCCCTGATCGCGCAGGTGCTCGTCGGGGTCGCGGACCTGGCCCTGCGCCGCGACGAGTACGAACAGGCCGCGCGGCTGCTCGCGGCCAGTGCCGCCGTACGCGGATTGCAGGACCGTTCGCACCCGGACGTGGCCCGGATCGAGCAGACAGCGCGGCGCCGCCTCGGCGACACGCGGTTCGCCGAGGCGGCACGGGATGGCACGCTGACAGGCTGGCGTCAGCTGGTCGAGGTCACGCTCGCTTCTTGAAGGTGGCGGTCGCCCACAGGTACCCGAGGACACCGATCCCGACGCACCAGGCGATCGCGGCGATCGTGTCGCCGGCTGACGGGGTGCCGGCAAGCAACCCACGCAATGCTTCGATGATCGGCGTGAAGGGCTGATATTCCGCGAACTGCCGGATGCCAGGGCCCATCTTGTCCGCCGGCACGATCGCGCTGCTGAAGAACGGCAGCATGATCAGCGGTACGGTGCCCAGACCCGCCGTTTCCGGAGTCTTCGCGGCCAACCCCAGTGCGACGGTGAACCAGCCGATCGAGAAGGCGAGCAGCACGACGAGACCGATCGCGCTGAGCCAGTCGAGGAGACTCCCGGACGAACGGAATCCCAGCAGGAAGGCCGTCCCGATGATGGCCGCGATCGCAATCAGATTGTTGAGCATGCTGGCGACGACGTGGCCGGTGAGCACCGCCCCGCGAGAGACATCCATGACCTTGAACCGCTTGATGACCCCCTTCGTCATGTCCGAGTTCACGGCCGTCGCGGTGGCTCCCAGCCCGTAACAGACCGCCAGGAGGATCATGCCCGGCGTCGCGTAGTCGACATAATCGACGCCGACGCTGAAAGCGTCACCGAGCACGTAGACGAACATCACCATGATGACGACCGGAAACAGCACCGCGTTGAATACCGCGACAGGATTCCGGACGGTGTGTTTGAAGTTGCGGCGCAGCATGATCGCCGAATCGCCGAGCGCTGATCCAGTGGTACTCATTTGGCCATGGCCTCCGTGCTCGAGCGACCGGTAAGGGCGAGGAAGACGTCATCGAGGTCCGGCGTGTGCACGGAGAACTCCTCGGGCTGGATCGCATGCTCGTCCAGCTGGTTCAGCAGTGCCCGCAACGAGTCCGTCCCACCGTCGCCGGGAACCCGCAGGGTCAGGCTCTCGTCGTCGCGGGTGGAGCCGGTGAAGAACCGGGCAGCCGCATCGAGTGCGCCGAGGTCGGCGAAGCGGAGCCGGACGTGACCGCCGGGGATCTGGCGCTTGAGCTCGGCGGAGGTGCCCTGCGCGACCAGCCGGCCCTGATCCAGCACCGCGATCCGGTCGGCGAGCTGATCGGCTTCCTCCAGGTACTGGGTGGTGAGGAAGATCGTCACCCCGTCGGCCACCAGCTCGCGGACGATGTCCCACATCGTGCGGCGGCTGCGCGGGTCCAGGCCCGTCGTCGGCTCGTCCAGGAAGATGATCCGGGGGTTGCCGACGAGCGTCATGGCCAGGTCCAGCTTCCGGCGCATACCCCCGGAGTACGTCGACACCGGCTTCTGCGCCGACTCCGCCAGGTCGAACCGCTCCAGCAGTTCGGTGACGACCCGCCTGCCCGCGGAGCCCACCCGGTGGAGATCCACCATCAACTGCAGGTTCTCCTGCCCGGTCAGCAGCTCATCCAGCGCCACGAACTGACCGGTGACCCCGATCGTCGCGCGCACCGCCTTGGCCTCGGTGGCGACATCATGGCCGGCGATGCGCACCGTCCCACCGTCGGCCTTCATCAACGTGCTCAGCACGTTCACCGTCGTCGTCTTACCCGCGCCGTTCGGGCCGAGTAGGGAGAAGATCGTGCCCGCCTGAACATCCAGATCGATGCCGTCGAGCACGACCTTGTCTCCGAAGGCCTTTCGCAGCCCGGAAACCTCGATCGCTGAATTCCTCATGCCGGCAACGATCGGCGCCCGCCCTGTCACCGGCCTGACACGCCTCTGACACGACCACTGACGCGGTCTGCCACCTTGTCGCAGGGCTGAGGCAGGATGCGGTCATGACCGTGACAGCTCGCCTGGACCTCGCCATATTCGACGCGGCGGACATCGAGAAGGTCGGTTCGTTCTACGCCGAGCTGACCGGTTGGGACATCGTCCGGAACGATTCCGACCGGTTCGGCATCCGTACTCCGGACGGGCAGGAGGTCGAGTTCCAGCGCGCACCGGACCACCTCGCGCCACGGTGGCCCGGGCAGGAGCACCCGCAGCAGATCCACCTCGACCTGCAAATCGACGATCCCGAGACGGCGGCCAGGCGGGCGGTGGCCCTTGGCGCGACGCGACTGGCCGACGGGCCGACCTGGATCACGCTGGCTGACCCGGCCGGTCACCCGTTCGACCTGTGCCAGGCCGACGGCATCGGCCCGGTGATGACCCTGTTTGCGGTGACCTTCGATGTTGCCGACGCGTCAGCCCTGGCCCGCTTCTACGCCGACCTCACCGGCATGAACGTCACCTACGACGGCCCCGAGGGCGCGCTCATCTCCGCTGGCGGCAGGAACGTGATGTTTCAGCGGATCAGCGACTACAACCCGCCCCGCTGGCCGGACCCGGTCTACCCGCAGCAGGCCCACCTCGACCTCGTTGTCGACGACCTCGACGCCGGCGAGGCCCGGGCACTGGAGTTGGGCGCGTCCCGTACAGATGCCGGCGGCGAGCGGTTCAGGGTCTTCACCGACCCGGCCGGCCACCCGTTCTGCCTGGTCTGCTAGGGCAATCCTCGCCGACCGGCTGACCCGGCGAGGCACGTGCAAGATCGTTCCGTGCATACTCCGCGGCCTGCGACAATCGGCGGCCTTCAGTGGCCTGCAGCTACACACGCGCACTAGTCGAGCCCGGTGAGTATTCCCTGCTCAGGTAGCGTTCTGGCTGATCATCGAGGTGCCCCCGGCAGGATTCGAACCTGCGACACACGGTTTAGGAAACCGTTGCTCTATCCCCTGAGCTACGGGGGCGCGAGGGCCAAGTCTAGCGACCTGCGAGGTGACCGGGGGTGGCAGGGAGCGGCCCCGCGGCCCTGCCCCCACCGACCGAGGCCGCCGAGGCGCGCGACCACCGTCCGGCTCCGCCCGGACACGTCGAGGCCCGCCGGGCGCCGACCCGCAAGGGGTCGGCCGACCGGCGGGCCTCAGGACGCAGCGATCAGTGGGTACGCGGGTCGTTGTCGCGGCTGCGGCTGCCGGACTTCGCCAGGCCGCGGCTGACCAGGTACCCGATGGTGAGCAGGGTGATGTACCACCACGCCTTGTCAGCGGCGAAGTAGTCGGCACCGTTGTTGGCCGCACCGTCACCGACCGTCTGGGAGGCGATCAGCACGCCGATCACCGCGGCCAGGTAGACGAACAACTCCGTGGTCTTCCACGACGGCTTCGTCTCGTCCGCGTGGAACCGGTCGTGCCGGGCCTCGGTCAGGTCGCCACGCCCGGTGCGGCTCTTGGTGTCAGCGGAGGTAGTCATATGTCGTCCTGTCTCTGCGTATATCGAGCTTGCCGGTTTGCTTGCCGGCGGACAACTACCCCTGATCACACAGTCCTAACACCACGATGGCGAGAAACTCCGCTGGCTCGGCCCGCCCGTGTCGGCGCACCCCGCGGCTCATCCGACAGCGACTCAGCGAACCGGAACGCCGCGGTGTAGGAGCCCTCGCCGAGGGTAGGAGCAGAACGGGTCAAGACATCGGCCTTCGCCGCCACCGCGGCTCGTCCACGGTGGGCGGCTCACCGGGGACCCACACCCGGGGGCCTTTCTCGGTCTGGCCCCTGTCCGCAAGCTCCCCGGTGGGGTCACCCGCGCCGACACCCCGACGGTGCGGGCAACGTCGCACGAAGCGAACGGAGCGAGGATGTTCAATCCACTGGATCACAAGGGGATCCCCCTGGAGAGCCAGATCCGCAACTGGCGCGAACTGAACGTGGAACCCATCGACCCGGAAGCGGTCGACCCCTACACCCGCTGCCGGATCATCACGATGAACGGTATCGAGGTCGAGGCGATCAACTTCCAGCACCAGTTCGCCCGCAACTGCCCCGACCAGGAAGTCCGTCGCCAACTCGCGTACGTCCGGTACGTGGAGAACCAGCAGCAGCGGGTGGTGAACTGGCTGCTGCCGGGGGTGGCCAGTGTGCTGGAGACGACGCTGGGCTACGAGCAGGTGGCGGTGGACCTGACCGCCTGGGTGGCTCGCCACGAACCCGACCCCTATTTGAAGCAGGCGTACGAGTTCGGTGTCCTGGAGGACTTCGATCACCTCTACCGCTACGCCAACCTGTACGAGATGGTGGAGCGACGCAAGGCGGAGAAGGTCGTCAACGGGCTGACCGAGGTCATGCCGGGGCGGCCCACCGTACGTGAACACCGGCACCCGTTCGACGAGGTGCGCACCCCGTACGACCGCAACAGCGTCGACCCGCGGTCGAAGCTGCACGCGTTGACGATCCTCTCGGCCGAGCAGCAGGTGATGTTCTACTACATGAACGTCGGCCCGCAGTACATGGAGCCGATCGCACGGCAGCTCTACCAGGAGATCAGCCTGATCGAGCAGGAGCACGTCACGCACTACGAGTCCCTGGTGGACCCGGGTGAGACCTGGTGGGAGCGGCTGCTCACCCACGAGTACAACGAATGCTGGCTCTACTACTCCTTCCTGCAGCAGGAGAGCGACCCCCGGATCAAGGCGGTCTGGGAGCTGCACCTGCAGATGGAGCTGGCCCACCTGCAACAGGCCGCGGACCTCCTGCGCCGGCACGACGGCCGGGAGCCCGAGGAGATCGTCGGCAGCACGGGCCTGCCCGAGCCGCTGACCTTCGAGCCCAACAAGGAGTACCTGCGCCACCTGCTGGCCACCCAGATGGACCTCAACAAGCTCGGCGAGGGCTACGTACGGGAGGCGCACGAGCGTTTCGAGTGGATGCAGCAGCAGCTGCACGACGGCCAGCAGCCCCCCAGCGAGCAGGTCATCGAACTGCACCGGGAGCGGTTCGGCGACGAGTACCGCCTCGAGACCGAGGGGCCGCACCCGGTGGCGGAGCTGCGTGCCCGCGAGGGAGGTAGCCATGCCTGACGCCGGCGCCTCGAACACGCCGGGCCCCGAGGAGGACGTGGTCGACCTGCTGCTCGCCCAGCACGCACGGATCGAGCAGCTGTTCCTGCTCGTCATCGGCGGCACCGGCGACACCCGCCGGGACGCCTTCGACGACCTGGTCAAGCTGCTCGCCGCCCACGAGACCGCCGAGGAGGAGGTCATCCATCCGCTGAGCCGTACCCTGCCCGGGGGTGGCGGTGACGCGATGGTCGACGACCGGCTGGCCGAGGAACGTCAGGCCAAGGAGACGCTGCAGGCGCTGATCGCCGGCGGTGTGGACGCCGACGGCTTCGACACCGGCATCATCCTGCTACGCGACGCGGTGCTCACCCACGCCCGCTACGAGGAACGGTACGAATTCCCCCAGCTGCGTCAGCACGTGCCGGCTGGCCGGTTGCGCAGCCTCGCCACCGCGGTCCGCGCCGCCGAGGCGACCGCCCCGACCCGGCCGCACCCCAGCGCACAGTCCGCGAAGGGGAACCTGGCCGCCGGCCCGGCTCTGGCGGTCATCGACCGGGTCCGGGATGCGCTGCGCAGCCCGTCCGCCGGTAAAGGCTGACACCGGAGGTCCGGCGGCTTGGCCTGACGCGCGAGGTGGTGGCTTCCCGGTTCGGGACGCCACCACCTCGCGTCCGTGTAGACGATCGAACATCAAGCTGCGAGCTTCGGCTATGGAGAGTCTGCCGTATCGGCTCTTGAATGATCCGTATGACGACATCGCGAGAGCAGCGCACGGTCCTGGTTCTCGCCGCCGGCGGCTACCGGAGGCGGGACCGATGAGGCTCGCACAGCATGCGGCGCTGATCGCCGCCACCATCACCACCGGGCTGATGGCCGGGCTGTTCGCGGCCTTCGCGTACGCGATCATGCCCGCGCTGAAGGGCGCCGACGACCGGACCTTCGTGGAGGCGATGCAGCGGATCAACACGACGATCGTCAACGGCTGGTTCATGCTGAGCTTCCTGGGCGCGGTGGTGTTCGCCGCCCTGTCGGCCGTCCTGGCCTGGCGGGGCGAAGGACGACCGGCCCTGCCGTGGATCATCGGCGGGCTCGCCCTCTACCTGCTGACGGTGATCGTCACCATCGCCGTCAACGTCCCGCTCAACGACGCGCTCGCGGCAGCCGGCGAGCCCGGCCGCATCGCCGATCTCGCGGCCGTACGCGAGCGATTCGAGGCCAGCTGGGTCACCTGGAACATCGTCCGCGCGCTCACGAACACGGCCGCATTCGGCTGCCTCACCTGGGCGCTGATGGTCCGCGGCAATGCCGCCGGTTGAGCCGGCAACCGACGCGCGGCCGGTCCGCGCGAGCACCTTGCCGGCAGCCGCCGGGCCCACTGGCCCGCGTCAGCGGGCGTCGGTGAGCTGGCCGCGAAGCTTGACCAGGGCGCGGGCCAGCAGCCGGGAGACGTGCATCTGCGAGACGCCGACCTGCGTCGCGATCTCGCTCTGGGTCAGGTTGCCGTAGAAGCGCAGGATGAGGATCTTCTGCTCGCGCTCGTCGAGGGTGGCCAGCGCGGGGCCGAGGGACACCCGCAGCTCGGCGAGGGCGTACTCGGCGTCTTCGCCGCCGAGCATGTCGCCCAGCTCGGTGGCCCGCTCACCGTCACCGGTGGGGGTGGAGAGCGAGACGGCGTTGTAGGCCCGGGCACCCTCCAGGCCCTCCAGCACCTCTTCCTCGGTGATCTGGAGGTGAGCGGCGATGTCGGCGACCGTCGGCGAGCGGCCGAGCGTCTGCAGCAGCGTGCTGTTGGCGTCGGAGATCTGCAGGCGCAGCTCCTGGAGGCGACGGGGCACCCGGATGTCCCAGGTGCGGTCGCGGAAGTGCCGCTTGAGCTCACCCACGATGGTGGGGATCGCGTAGCCGGCGAAGTCGACACCACGGGACGGGTCGAACTTGTCGATCGCCTTGATCAGACCGATCGCGGCGGTCTGCGTCAGGTCGTCGCTGGGCTCGCCTCGACCGCTGTAGCGGCGGGCCAGGTGGTTGGCGAGGGAAAGCCAGGCCTCGATCGCCTTGTCGCGCAGCGCGGGCCGGGACGGGTGGCCGGCGGGCAGCGCGCCCATGGCGTTGAGCAGCTGGGTCGCCGGGGAGTCGGGGGAGGTGATGTTGTCGGCGCGGGTGCTCGCCGGGGCGGGTCGCTCAGTGGTGATGGTCATCGCTGGTTCCTCCGCTGCTCCCGACGGCGCTTCGCGGCTGCTGCACCGATCGTTGGACCAGACACTAGACCAACGGCCACCAGATAGCTAGCCGAAAGGCTGATACGGCGCAGGTCATCGCGACCATCCCGTCGTGAACGGCTTAGGGCCGAGTGGTGGAAGATCATCGGCCCGGGCGGGCGGACGGCGGTGCGGATTCCGCCATCGCCGCGATGAGCGCGGCGACGGGAACGGTGGCGAAACCGACCCGGGCGTCGCTGGCCCCGTACGGCAGCCACAGCTCACCGTCGTGCACGAGCCCACCACAGGAGTAGACGACGTTGGGCACGTACCCGTCCCGGTCGGTCTCGTCGGGCGACAGCAGAGCGCCGGGGAGCTCGGCGATGACCTGCTCCGGTCGATGCAGGTCGAGCAGGAGCGCGCCGATGGCGTACCGACGCATCGGGCCGACACCATGGGTGAGCACGAGCCAGCCCGCGTCGGTCTCGATGGGGGATCCGCAGTTGCCGACCTGGATCAGCTCCCAACTGTCGCGCGGAGCGTGCAGCGACACCGGGGGCTGCCACCGGCTCGCACCGTCCAGGCAGGTCAGACCGATGGTTTCGCCGTCTGCGCGGCAGAGAGCCAGGTGACGGCCGCCGACGGGGCGGGGAAAGAGCGCAACGCCTTTGTTGCGTACGCCCGGCCCGCGCATCGGAGTTATCTCGAAGCGCCGCAGGTCGGCGCTGGCCAGCCCGCGGGTGGCGATGTTCCGGCCGTCGTACGCGGTGTAGGTGGCCCGGTACACCGGTCCGGAATCGTCGGTGAACCGGACGAACCGCGCGTCCTCCATGCCGTTGCTCTCCGCCGGTGTTGCCGGCCAGAGCACCCGCTGATGCAGTGCGGTGTCGGCGGGGAAGCTCGTGGCGTAGCTGCCGGCGTTGGTACGGCGCAGTTGTTCGAGCGTGCGCAACCCGGTGCTGCGGGAGAGCAGATCCGGCGGCAGGTCGCCGAGCACCCGCTCGAAGGTGGCCTCGTCGTACCGTTCGGGCAGGGCGTCCAGCACGGTGGCGGTGACCTCGTTGTCGCAGTCGCCCTCGGCCAAGCCGGCGGCGAGCAGGTCCCGCCGGTGCCGTACGCCGACCCGCTGTCCCACGACCAAGGGGCCGGACCGGTCGGCGACGGTGATCCTTCGCCCGGGTCCGAGGACTGCGGTGGCGAACCCGATGGACGACAGGTGACCCTCGCCGATCTGGCGCAGGCTGACCGCGACGCGCAACTGCCCGGCGCCGAGGGCGCTCTGGTCGGGATGGGCCACCGTCGACGGGTTGCACAGCGCCGCGGCCTCGACCGCGTACTCGTGGCTGAAGTAGGCGCCGACCAGCTGCCGGGTGGTGGGTGAAAGGTCCCGGGCTCGGGCGACCCGGTGACGGACGAGGTCGTAGTGGTGGTGGAAGGTGCGGTCCAGGTCCCGGTGCCGACCGCCGAAGCGGTCGATGGTGTCCCGCAGCAGCCGGGCGGCTTCCTCGTCGTCGAGGTGCGCCACGCGATCTATCAGTGCCCCGGCACGAGTGCGTACCAGGGCGGCGTCCTCACCAGGGACGAAGAGCTTGACGATGACCCGGCGTGGATCAGGGGTGAGGGTGAGCGCCTGCCGGAGGGCCGGTGGTCCGGTCACGACCACCGCGCCGCGTGCTGCAGAGTGGAGATCAGCGCGAGGGTGGATTCGGCGCCCTGGTTGAGGTTGGGTCCGTGCGCGGTCAGCCCGTCGTAGCCGCCGCCAGTCTCCGGATCCCACATCGACGTGCCGACGTCGTTGTCGCCGAGGAACCACCCGACCGCCTGGTGTACCCCGGTGTCCCAGTCCCGGTCTCCGGTGACCGCGGCGGCCGTGGCGCAGGCGTCGGCGAAGGCGGCGACCTCGATCGGCTGTTGGTCGTGGCGCAGTCGCTCCGCGCCGCGCCGCCACCCACCGGCGGGTATCACCGACAGCCGTCCGTCGCGGAGTTGGACGTCCCGCAGCCAGGCCAGCATTCGCAGCCCGTCGTCGAGCGGCGGGCCGCCGTGGCGCAGCTGGCTGGCGGTGATGACCACCTCGGCGAGGGCCGCGTTGGCGTAGGTCAGCTGCTGCCGGGGCCAGGGCCACCGCGGGTCCGATCCGGGTCCGCCGACCGTGCCGGCCGCGTCCGCCAGCAGCGCGGCCGCGGCGGCATGCCCTGGGTGGCGGCGCAGCACCTCGGCGGCGCCGAGCCCGGCGAACGCCATAGCGTGCGGTGCCCGGGAGCGCCGCGTGGCACCCCTGCTGAAGGCGACCAGCGCCTCCTCCCGGATCCAGCCGGCGGGACTGCGGGCGGCGGCGGTGCCCAGCCCCCACAGCGCCCGACCCCACCAGTCACCGACCCCGGGCTCGTCGGTCCAGCGCCGGTCGTGACCGAGCCGGTTGTGGAAGGCGCCGCCGGCATCCTGCGCGTGGGTCAGGAAGGCGAGGTAGCGCTCCGCGAGTCGGAGCACCGCCTCGGTCGGCTCCCGCTCGCGGCTGGTGACGACCAGGCCGCGGGCGACGTCGTCGGTGCAGTAGCCGTGCTCGCGGCGGGCGATGGCGTGCCGGGCGTGTTCGAAGAGGCCGGTGTCGTCGCTCAACCGGGTCAGGTGCGTGAAGCTGGGTGCGGGAACGGCGAGCCCGCGAGCGCCGAACGGTGCGGCCGGGCGGCCGGTGGTCGCGGTCACGCCGACGCCACACTGACCGCGGGCGGGCGGGCGGCGATGAGCCGCTCGGCGAGAGTGCCGTAGCGGGCGGCCACCGTCGGCCACCGCAGCTGCTCGGCCAGCGGCCGGATCCGGCCGGCCAGCCGGACGGCCAGGCCCGGTTCGGTCAGGATCCGCCGGATCGCCGCGGCCAGCGCCGCCGGATCCTGATGGGGTACGACCAGACCAGGGCCGCCGGTGAGTAGCTCGACGGCGTGTGGGAACGCCGTGGCCACGACGGGCACCCCGGCGGCCACCGCTTCGATGAGCACGCCGGAGGTGACCTGCTCCCGGGAGTCGTAGGGCAGCACGACCACGTCGGCGGAGCGGATCAACGCGCCGAGCTCATGCTCGTCGTGGTAGACGTTCTGGTAGTCCACGGCGTGCGCCACGCCCAGCTGGGCGCCGAGCTGGTGCAGACCCGCCCGGTACGCCTCGCCGTGTTGCTCGATCACCCTGGGGTGGGTCCGGCCCGCGACGGTGTAGGTGGGTGTCGGGTCGAGGTCCTGCAACCGCGCGAGGGCCCGCATCGACCACTCGATCCCCTTGCCGGGGCCGAGCAGACCCCAGGTCAACAGGTGCGGGCGGGTACGGCGGTCAGCCGGCACGCCGGTGTGCTCGGCCGCGCCGTGCGGGATGACCGTGACCTTGCCCGGGTTCACGGCGTAGCCGACGATCAGCCGGTCGCGGGCCGTGTCAGTCATCGTGACGACCGCGCCGGCAGCGGCGACGATCTGCTCCAGCAGGGACTTCTGCCGGGCGGAGGGCTGCCGGAGCACGGTGTGCAGGACGACGATGCTGGGCACGGCGAGCCGGCGCAGCAACGGCAGGACGTCCTGGCCGTCGGCACCGGGGTAGATGCCGTACTCGTGCTGGACGATGGCCACGTCGAAGGCGTTCAGCGCGGCGGCGGCATCCCGCCAGCCGGCCGGGGCGCGCGCCGACCAGGTGTGCACGACGCCGGGGCGGGGCCGCTGGTCGTCGCTTCCGTCGGTGACTCGCACGACGCCACCGGGCGTACCGTCGGCGGTCAGGTGAGTGGCCAGTGCGGAGTTGAAAGTGGCCAGTCCGCACCGGGTCGGTGGGTGGGTGCTGAGGAAACCGTAGCTGAGCATGGGTGTCGTGCCCTCCGGTTGTCGGACGCCACCGGGTACGGGGGCGGCCTCACGCGATTCGGCGTACGCCGGCGAGCGTGTGTCGCCGGCGGAACGGGTTCGAGGCTGGGTCACCGCGGCTGCGGGCCCTCGTCGGGCATGCTTCCTCGGGCGGTCAGCGGGTCCCGCGTCGCGACCGGCGGGTGAGTTCGTCGTAGACGGCGAGGTAGTCGCCGACCATCCGGTCCGCGCCGAAGCGCTGCCGGGCCCGTTCCCGGCAGCCGCTCCGGTCGAGGCCGGTGACCCGAGTGACGGCGTCGACGGCCTGCTCGACGGTGTGCACGAGATATCCCGTCACCCCGTCGTCGACCACCTCCGGCATGGACCCGCGGGCAAAGGCGACGACCGGTGTGCCGCACGCCATCGACTCCACCACCGACAGCCCGAACGGCTCGTCGAAGGCGATCGGGTGCAGCAGGGCGGTGCTGGCGCCCAGGACCTCCGCGCGCCGTCGGGGGCCCACCGACCCGAGGAAGGTGACCTGGTCGCCGTCGATGTGCGGGGCCACCTGTTCGGCGAAGTACCGCTCGTCCTGGACGATGCCGCAGATGGTGAGCGGCCGGCCGGTGAGGCGGGCGATCTCGATGGCGGTGTGAGTGCCTTTGTCGGGGTGGATCCGGCCGAACGCGGCCAGCCCGGGGCCGGCATCGCTGGTGAACGGCAGCCCGGTGAGGTCGACGCCGTGGTGCACCGTGGCGACGTAGTCCAGCCCCGGGGCCCGGTCGGCGTCAGAGATCGACACGTAGGACGAGCGGGCCCGAGCGTAGGCGGGGAGGATCCCCGCGCCGGAGAAGCCGTGCACGGTGGTGAGCAGCGGCGCGGGGCAGTGTTCGGCGAAGGCCAGCGGCAACCAGTCGAGGTGGTTGTGCACCAGGTCGAAGTCCCCGGCGCGGGTCAACGCGTGGGAGACATGCATGGCCTCCCACACCCGGCCGTCCATGGCGGGGTCGTCGGCGTACCCCCGGGGGCAGACACCGTCGAGGGTGGCGGAGGTGGCGGAGTCGAGCGTCGCGAAGAGTGTCACGTCCACGCCGCGAGCGACCAGCCCTTCGGCGAGCAGGCCCGTCACCTGTTCCCAGGGGCCGTAGTGGTACGGGGGTGTCCGCCAGGCGACCGGTCCGAGCAGCGCCACTTTCACGGGGATGGCGCGTCGGCGAGGTCGGCCAGGTCGAGACGCAGGGTGGCGAGCAGCCCGGCGTGCTTGGCCGGGTCCACCTGCTCCGGCAGTTCCCGCTCGACCCAGTCGGCCCTGGCCTGCTGGCCCCGTTCGCGAAGGGCGGTGGCGATCCTGTGCCTGGCGATCCTCATCGGGTGCTCCCTAGTGAAGCCGTCCGGAACGGTCACGCTCACGGACGGGGGTGTGGACGCGCCGGTCGGATCCCATCACCCGCCGTCGGGGCGAACCTGGACGTGCCGTGACCGGTGGATCCAGTGGCCGGAGCCTGGTCGGCGATCAGCCAGCACGACGATCATGCTGTGGCGATGGGATGACGGTCGTTGAACGCCCCTGCGGGCTGGTGGCGGCGGCACCTGGCGGCCACCGCGGGCCCGGGCGACATGCCCACCGTACGCCGCACAGCGTGGATCTGCACCATCACCGCATGCAGTGGCCACCCGGAAACTGCCTGCACAGCGGTATCCGCAGCGGAGGCGTACGCTGGCATTGTCGCTCGGGACCCCTGGTGACTGACGCTCCGCTGCCGGCGGACGCACCGCACCGATCGGGGTCACCGCGTCACCCACCGCCGTACATCCATCGGCCAGGTCGCCGACTTCCCGTCGCGCCGACGGCCGGCACCTCCCCCGCGCCTGCACGCCGGGCCGCGACGGTCCGTCGCCGGCCCGCCTTCACCCCCGCCCGCGCTGGCCCACGCCGGCAGCCAGGTACGCCGGGCACCCATCGGAAGGCGGCGGTTCGTGATGACCGCACCCCGAAACAGGAACGTCCGACTCTCCACCGTCAACGGACACGACGGTCCCGCCGACGCTCGCCCGGCTCCCCTTCGACCCGCGCTGAAGCGCTCGCGAATCGGGGATCTGTGGGTGGTCGCCGTGGTGTTCGCCGTCGTGCTCCTGCTGCTGCTGATCTTCGTGCTGCAGAACGGGCAGCGCGCCGAGGTGACGTTCCTCGGCGCCCACGTCGCCCTGCCGATCGGTGTGGCGCTGCTACTGGCCGCGGTCGCCGGGGTCCTGCTCGTCGCCCTCCCCGGCACGGCCCGGATCGTCCAGCTGAGGATGCGCCACCGCCGTCCCGCGAAGCGGGCGGCGGGGCCTTACGAGCCCGAACCGACCTCCCCGCCAACGACCGGGCTCCCCCCGGCCTCGCCGCTGTCCCACCAGGAAGGCTGAGCCGTGTCCGTCACCCGGCACCCGGACGCCATGATTCCCGCTTCGACGCCCATCGCACCTCGGCTCGTACTCGCCACCGCTCGGGGACGGACGGTGCTCGACGGCGGGTGGTGGCCGCGCTCCTGGGATCCGGCCGCCGAACTCCCCGGCCTGCTCGTCGCACTGACCGAACGCCATGGCCGGATCCGGAACGTCGTGCTCAACCTCCGCACCTGGGACGACCGATTCCGCCGGTTGACCGTCGGGTCGGACGTGGTCCGGTTCGGCTGGTTCGACTCCCTCGACCCCGCCGTGCTGGTCGCCACCACCGACCGGGACACCCAGATCGACCTGCTCGTGGTACCGCCCAGCACCCCGGCGGCGGCAGCGGAGCGGGCGATGGCGATCGCCGCCGACCCGGCCAACCTCAGGCGCGCGCCCGACATCCTGGCCGCCGTCCGGGTGGTACCCGCCCGGGCGTCGACGGCCAGCACAGATTCGTACGCGGAGTGGGACAACGAGGGCGGTGGCAACGGAGTCAGGGGCCGGGATTCTCGGGTCAGCCCCATGCGCGAGTAACCGGGACGGCCGGCAGAGGAAACGTCAAAGGGATGACCAGGGCCATTTCTTGGATAAACCACGCCTTTTCGGCCGAATGCCCCATTACTCCATTAATATTCGTCATGGCCATCCTGGGAGCACCAGACTCGCCCGGCTTTCCTTCGCAGGCCGCTCCTCGATGCCCTCAAGACCCTGGAGTCAGTAGGCGGGCAACCGATGACGACCGACCAAGCAGTAGGGCTGACGCGTGAGGGTGAGGGACCCCAGCGGGCAACCCTGCTGGAACTGTTCCTCGATCTCGTGTTCGTCGCCGCACTCGCCCTGACGTCACGAACCCTGGCCCGGAGTCTCGACTGGGTCGGGGTCTTCCAGGCCGTGGTGCTGCTGATGGCGATCTGGTGGGTCTGGTCCATCACCGCGTTGGCGACCGACTTCTACCACGCGCAGCGGCCTCCGATCTTCATCATGACGCTCTGGGTCATGATCGGGACCATCCTGATGGCCGGCTCGCTGCCCGGAGCCTTCGCCGACCGCGCCCTGGTCTTCGCGGGCGCATACGTGGCGATCCACGTGGGACGCGGCATCTTCCTCGCCGCCGCGCTGCACGGCCGCATGGCGCAACTACATGCCAGCAGGTTCATCTTCTGGTTCGTGGTCTCCGCCGTACCGTGGCTCGCCGGCGGCATGGTGACGGGTCTGGCGCGCGGTCTGCTGTGGGCCGCCGCGCTCGCGGTCGACTACGGGTCGGCCTGGCTCCGGTACCCCACGCCGAAACTCGGTCGGATACCCATGTCCCAGTACCGGGTGGCGGCCGACCATCTGGCGGAGCGTTACCAGCAGTTCTTCACTCTCGCCCTCGGCGATCTCGTCCTCGTCACCACCCTCACCTACGCCGATGCCGACGTGACGGCCGGCAGCACCGCGGCGCTCGTGGTCGCGTTCCTCGCCACCGTGCTGTTGTGGCAGATCTACGTCCACCGCGCCGGGGCCCTGCTGAAGGCGGCCATCGAGTCCTCCCGGGACCCGGGCGGATTCGTCCGGTCCGCCCCCTACACCCACCTGCTCATGGTGGCCGGCGTGGTCGCCGCCGCCGCCGGTTTCGAGATTGTCATCGCCCATCCCTCCGAGCACACCACGCCCTGGTTGGCCGGCATCATTCTCGGCGGACCCGCGCTGTTCCTGGCCGGACGAGCCCGATTCGAATACGAGGTGTTCAGCCGCGTGTCGCCGTCCCGCCTGGTCGCACTGTTCGTGCTGGTCGTCGCGGCGCCCGCCCTGGTGCTGGTGCCCTCGCTGGTCGCCGGCATCACCGCCACCCTCGTACTGGCGGGAGTCGCCGTCGCAGACGGCATCCGTGCCTACGGAAACCCACCCGAGCCACCGGCGCCCTCCATGTAGCTGGCGGCCGGCGGGCGTCTGCTCAGGGTGGGCAATGGGCCGGCGAGGCCGGTTACCGCGGGCCGGGCACGCCCCGCATCCGGGTGGGGCTGGCGCTACCCACGAAGTGGATCCAGCCGGCTGGGTCGCAGGTCCAGCCCCGATTAGCGTCGATGCCATGACATCGGCTCAGCCTCCGCACCTGGCCGAGGCGCTACGCCGCCGCGGCTACCTGATCTCCAGTTGGCCGTGGCGGACGTTGGCCTACCTGGTGACCACCGTCCCGATCGCCGGTCTGCTCTCCCTCGGGCTACTCGTGGTCGGCGCACCCCTGGTGGCGGCCCTCAACGCGGTACGCCAGCACGACCGCCCGATCTCCCTGCCGCTCGCCCTGTTCCTGCTCGCCGGCGGGCTGGCCCTGGTCGCGCTGGCCCCGATCGTGAGCGTCGCGGTCGCCGCCGTCGAGCGGTGGCGACTCGGCCTGGTCGACCCCCGCCCGCTGCCCGAGCGGCGCTGGCGGGGTCTGCGCGCCCGCTACACCACGGCCAACGCGTGGCGTGAGGTCGCGTACGCGGCCTGGCTCGGCAGCGTGGTGCCGCTGGCGTACTGGGTGGTCGCCCTGCTCGCGCTGCTCGACGTCACGCTGATCGCCAGCCCGTGGCTGGCCGGTGACGCGGACAACGTCATCGTGGTGTGGAGCACCGTCGACTCACCGGGCGAAGCCGTTCCGTACGCGATCGTGGGCGTCCTGCTGCTGCCGGTGCTCTGGTACGCGCTGGGAGTTCTCGCCGCCGCGCAGGCCGCCGTGGCGCGATGGCTGCTGGGCTGGCCCGTCGACGCGTCGGAGCTGCGCGAGGTCACCCGGTCGCGGGCCCGGCTGGTCGACGCGTACGAGGCCGAGCGCCGGCGCATCGAGCGTGACGTGCACGACGGCGCGCAGCCCCGGCTGACCAGCCTCACCCTGCAACTCGGCCTGGCCCGGCTGGACGTACCCGAGGACTCCCCCGCCGCCCGGCCGCTCGCCGTGGCGCACGACCAGGCCAAGGGCCTGATGGGGCTGCTCCGACAGATCGTGCACGGCATCCGCCCGCAGAGCCTCACCGACCTCGGCCTGGCCGGCGCGGTCCGGGAACTGGCCGACGAGGCCACCATCCCGGTCACCGTGCACGCCGACCTGGACCGGCCGCTGCCCGAGATCGTCGAGACCACCGCCTACTACGTGGTGTCCGAGTGCCTCGGCAACGTGGCCCGGCACGCCGAGGCGACCCGGGCCGAGGTACGGCTCACCCTGCCCGGCGGGCAGCTCGTGGTGGAGGTCTCCGACGACGGCCGCGGCGGCGCCGACCCGGCCCGCGGCACCGGCCTGACCGGTCTCGCCGACCGGGTGGCCGCGGCCGGCGGGCGACTGCTGCTCGCCAGCCCGCCCGGCGGGCCTACCCTGGTGCGGGTGGAGCTGCCGTGCCGCCCGTGACCCGGGTCGTGCTCGCCGAGGACGAAGTCCTGCTGCGCGAGGGCCTGGTCAGCCTCCTGCGACGATTCGACTTCGACGTGCTCGCCGCCGTCGGCTCGGTGCCGGCGCTGCGGGACGCGGTCCGAACGCACCAGCCCGACCTCGTGGTGACCGACATCCGGATGCCGCCGGACGGCAGCGACGACGGCCTGCGGGCCGCGGTCGCCCTCCGCGCCGAGCGGCCGGAACTCGCGGTGGTGGTGCTCAGCCAGCACGTGCAGGCGGAGTACGCCGCCGCGCTGCTGGGCAGCGGGGACGGTCGGCGGGTCGGCTACCTGCTCAAGGATCGGGTCGCCGAGGTGACCGAGTTCGTCGGGCACCTCCGTACCGTCGTGGACGGTGGCACGGTCATCGATCCCGACGTGGTACGACGGCTGCTGCACCGGCCGCGCGACCCGCTGGCCGCCCTCTCCGCCCGGGAGCGGGAGGTGCTGGCGCTGGTCGCGGAGGGCCGCTCGAACGCGTCGATCGCCGCGGCGTTGCACATCACCGAGGCGGCGATCAACAAGCACGTGGGCAACATCCTGATGAAGCTCGGCCTGCTGCCCAGCGACGACACCAATCGCCGGGTGCTGGCGGTGCTCACCTACCTGCGCACCCAGCCGACCTCCGTCGACCCGTGACCGGCGAGCCCGTCAGCCGGTGGACCGGGCGCGGGCGAACCGGGCCCGCAGCGCGTCGGTCACCGAGTGGCCGCCGGTCAGGCACCAGAGGGCGATGACCGGATCGCAGATCATGCAGCCGAACGACGACCCGGACGCGAACGGAAGGATCGGGTCGCCGCTGAGGTGGTGGGCGAGGTCCCAGGCGGTGTGCAGCAGCCAGCCGATCCCGATGAACGTCCACGACTCCAACCCGCGGTACGCGACGTAGGTCAGCACCGCGGTGAACGCCAGCTCCCAGGCCCCGAGACCGCCGCCGCTGAGGTACGCCGCCCCTGCCCCGCCCACCATGACGGCGTTGACCCTGCGCCGCTGCGGCTCGGGGATCAGCGAGTTCAGGCAGACGTACAGGACACCGATGAGCACCGCGACGAGAACAGCCATGCGCCGAACCTAGGTGCGGCGCAGACCGGCTGGCAGTGGCTGGCTGGACCGTCATCGACGGGATCGCGCCACACTGTGCGGGTGCATCGTGTCGCGATCCTCGCCTACGACGGCGTCGTGCCCTTCGACCTCTCCGTACCGTTGGAGGTTTTCGGTCGCGCCCGGTCGGCCGACGGCCGCCCGGCGTACCAGGTGTCGGTGTGCGCGGCCGCCGACGAGGTGTCGTGTGGGCCGATCAGCATCCGGGCGCGGGACGGGTTGAGCGCGGTGACCGGGGCGGACACGGTCGTCGTCCCGGGGCTCGCCGATCTCGACCAACCGGTGCCGCGGGTCGTCATCGACACGCTTCGCGCCACCCGCGGGCGGCTGGTGTCGATCTGCACCGGGGCGTTCGTCCTGGCAGACGCCGGGCTGCTCGACGGGCGGCGCGCCACGACGCACTGGGCCGCCGCCACCGAGCTGGCCCGCCGCCATCCCCGGGTGGCCATCGATCCGGACGTGCTCTTCGTCGACGAGGGGTCGGTGCTGACCTCGGCCGGCGCGGCCGCGGGGCTCGACCTCTGTCTGCACATCGTGCGCCGCGACCACGGCGTCTCGGTGGCCGCCGCGACGGCGCGCAGCTGCGTCATGCCGCTGGAACGGGCCGGCGGCCAGGCGCAGTTCATCAGCCACGAACCGCCCGCGCCGGACGGCACCTCGCTGCAGCCACTGCTCACCTGGTTGACCGACAACCTGCACGCCCCGCTGACGCTGGCCGAACTCGCCGCCCGAGCCTCGATGAGCACCCGGTCGCTCAGCCGCCACTTCCGCCAGCAGACCGGCGCGACCCCGATGCAGTGGCTCAGCCGGCAGCGGGTCCGCCGGGCCCAGCAACTTCTGGAAGAGACCGGCACGCCGGTCGAGCGGGTCGGCGAGTTGGTCGGGTTCACCTCGCCGACCGCCTTCCGCGAGTGCTTCCGGCAGGTCGTCGGGGTCAGCCCGCGCACGTACCGCGGCGCGTACCGCGGCGGCTGACGTCGCAGACCGGAGAGCGACCGCTCGCGCCGTGGTGGCGGGACACGGTCGCTCTCCGGTGCGGGCCGGGGCTCGACCCTTCAGCCGATCGGAAGCGTGTTCACCCAGTTCTGCCAGGCCTGCTCGGTCCGGGACGAGTCCGCGTCGGCGGTGAAGATGTGGTGGCCGAGCACCAGGACGTTGCCCCGGTCGGCGCCCGAGTGCAGGAACCGGTAGAGCGCGTCGTCGGTGCGGACTCCGACGTAGGTCGGGAGGCCGGCGACATCGACGACCCCCTCGATCGGCGGCAGGCCGTCGATCGTGAGCCGGGCCTTGGCGCCCTCGGTGATCGGGCCGGCGATGCCGAAGGCGTCGGCCACCGCCGCCCACACCTGCTCCGGGCGGCCGGCCTCCGGACGGAAGGCGGTGACCGGGGTGCCGGCCCGGCCGGGGAAGTGGGCGAGGTAGGCGGCCAGGCTGCCCAGGTACATGTCCCAGCCGGTCTGCATCGCCTCGTACTCGGTCTCCCAGTTGTCGCCGAGCACGCCGCTCTGGACCAGCCGCAGCACCGTGCCGCCCTGCTCACGGCCCTCGATGAGGTATTCGATGGCCATGAAGCTGCCGTCCGGCCCGGGCTCGGTGCGGTACGCGAACCGCTTCCCGGGCTCCCAGGCGGCGACCGTCGCCTCGTCGACGTGGCCGGCCATGGTCAGGCTGGTCCGCCCGCCCTCGCGCGGCTCCACCTGACTGCGACCCATGAACCAGGAGTCGATGCCAGGTCCGGTGGCGATCGCCTCCCACACCTGCTCGGGGGTGGCGGCCAGCGCGATGTCCTTGTGGAGCTGGAAGTGGTGTCCCATGATCTGAGCCCTTCGTCAATGTTCGGTCGTTCACGAGTCGTCGTCGGGTCGGTTCGGTCGCTGGCGGCGCGCGTAGCGACGCCGGCGAGAGGTACATGCAGTGGGCGTGTCCGGTCGAACGCGGGTCAGCGGGCGGCGGCACCGGCCGGCTGACGGAGCATCGGCAACAGCGCTGCGGCCACCACGACGTGCAGTACGCAGAGCATGACCCGGGTGTCTGTTGTGGCCTGTTCGATGAAGACCGGGAGGAAGGAGGCCAGCAGCACCACACCGGCGAGCACGCTCCAGATCACCCGGGCGTGCCGGGAGAACCGCTCGATCAGCGCGAGAGAACCCCAGCCGAGCAGCGCGAAGACCAGGCTGAAGACCGCGATCTCCGGCAGGATCAGCGGGTGCGGCCGGGTCGCCCCCGGGTCGGTGAGGGTGAAGTCCGTGCCGGCCGTACGGGCGACCAGGTAGAGCAGGCTGTTCGCGGCCACCGCGACGCCCACGCCCAGGGCGCGCTGGCGGCGGCGCCGGGTGGTGGCGTCGGCGGTGCCGATGGTCCGGACAGTGGTCGGGCTGGTCATGGCGGACATGTCAGGACTCCTCGGATTCGGTGCCGGTGGTGGGATTGACGGTGGGGTGCAGGGCGAGCACCACGCGGTGCTCACGACCGCCGGGGGCGTTCTCGTCGTGGTATTTGCCGACCAGGGCGGTGACCGCGGCGGCCAGCTCCTCGGCGAACGCGGCCCGGTCGCTCGCCGAGGCGAACCGGACGGTGCCGTCGAGGGCGAAGGTCGCCACCCGCTTCTTCGCCCGGTCGGCGCCGGTGATCAGCGTGCCGACGTCCTGCACGAGGCGGGCCGCGATCGCGAGCAGCCACCGCGCGGAGAGCCGGTCCGGGGCCGGCGTGGGGTTGGGTCGCACGGCGGCCAGGGCCGCGGGCGAGATCACGTAGGACGCCGCGGTGGCGCGCATGACCCGCTCGGTGACGTTGCCCTTGCGACGCTCCTCGACCAGCTCGATCAGGCCGTGCTGCTCGAGCGCCCGGAGGTGGTAGTTGACCTTCTGCCGCGGCAGGCCGACGCGGGCGGCAAGCGTCGTCGCCGAGGCCGGTTCGGCGAGCTCGGCCAGCAGCCGGGCCCGCATCGGGTCCAGCGACGCCTCGGCCGCCGCCGGGTTCTCGATCACTGCGATGTCGAACATGGCTTAACTCTCCCACCGACAGATTTTTTTGTCAAGACAAAATAAGTTGTCGGTGGCTCCCGAGATCGCCCCTCCATAACGCCGTGGTCGTGCTCAGATCGGCTGGGATAGGATGCGTGCGGAAGGCGCAGATGGGGACGAGTACCGCCGCACGCAGCCAGAAGCGACCCGGAGATGGTGGAAGCCCGGGGGTGTGCGTGGCGGGAAGATCACCCCGGAGCCGTCGGAAGAAAGGCCGCCAGGCCGAGTAGACCCGACCACACCTGAACGAGAGGGCCGTTATCGGCCAAGGAGGGTGGTACCGCGGGGCCCACGGCCTCGTCCCTCCGGCGGAGCTTCACCACACGCGCCGACGGAGGAACGATGTACCGCAGCGTACCGACCCAGGTCGATCTGCCCGAGCTCGATCACGAGGTCCTGCACTTCTGGCACGCCAACAGCATCTTCGCGCGCAGCCTCGAGCAGTCCGAGGGCCGCCCGCAGTGGGTCTTCTACGAGGGACCGCCGACCGCCAACGGCATGCCCGGCGCCCACCACATCGAGGCCCGGGTGTTCAAGGACGTCTTCCCGCGCTACAAGACCATGAAGGGGTTCCACGTCGCCCGCAAGGCCGGCTGGGACTGCCACGGTCTCCCCGTGGAGCTGGCCGTCGAGCGTGAGCTCGGCTTCTCCGGCAAGCAGGACATCGAGAAGTTCGGCATCGCGGAGTTCAACGCCCGCTGCCGCGAATCGGTCACCCGGCACACCGACGCGTTCGCCGAGCTCACCGAGCGCATGGGCTACTGGGTCGACATGGACGACGCCTACCGGACCATGGACCCGGAGTACATCGAGTCCGTCTGGTGGTCGTTGAAGCAGATCTTCGACAAGGGCCTGCTGGTCGAGGACTTCCGAGTCGCGCCGTGGTGCCCGCGCGACGAGACCGGCCTCTCCGACCACGAGGTCGCCCAGGGCTACGAGACGGTCGTCGACCCGTCGGTCTTCGTCCGCTTCCCGCTCACCTCCGGCCCGCTGGCCGACCGGGCCGCGCTGCTGGTCTGGACCACCACCCCGTGGACCCTGCCGTCGAACGTCGCGGTCGCGGTGCACCCCGACGTGCGGTACGTGGTGGCCACCGACGGCAACGAGCAGCTCGTGGTGGCCGAGCCGCTGCTGGCGTACGCGCTCGGCGACGGGTGGGAGCTGACCGGCGAGTCGTTCACGGGCAAGGAACTCGAGCGGTGGACCTACCGGGCGCCCTTCGACCTGGTCGAGGTCCCCGACGCGCACATCGTGATCCTCGCGTCGTACGTGACCACGGACAGCGGCACCGGGCTGGTCCACCAGGCGCCCGCCTTCGGCGCGGACGACCTGGCCAACAGCCGGGCGTACGGCCTGCCGATGGTGAACCCGGTGCAGTCCAACGGCCGGTTCTCCCCGGAGGTACCGCTGGTCGGCGGGCTCTTCTTCAAGGAGGCCGACCGGCCGCTGATCGAGGATCTGCAGGCGCGGGGCTTGCTCTTCCGCAACCAGCCGTACGAGCACAGCTACCCGCACTGCTGGCGCTGCCACACCGCGCTGATCTACTACGCCCAGCCGTCCTGGTACGTGCGGACCACCGCCGTCCGGGACGCGCTGCTGCGCGAGAACGAGCGCACCACCTGGCACCCCGCGACGGTCAAGTACGGCCGCTACGGCGACTGGCTCAACAACAACGTCGACTGGGCGCTGTCCCGCCGTCGCTACTGGGGCACCCCCCTGCCCATCTGGCGCTGCGCGAACGAGCACCTGACCTGCGTCGGCTCGCTGGCGGAGCTGGGCGAGCTGACCGGCTCCGACCTGAGCAACCTCGACCCGCACCGGCCGTTCATCGACGACGTCACCTTCGGCTGCCACTGTGGTCAGACCGCCCGCCGGGTGCCCGACGTCATCGACGCCTGGTACGACTCGGGCTCCATGCCGTTCGCGCAGTTCGGCTACCCGCACCGCAACGCCGAGCTCTTCGCCGAGCGCTACCCGGCCCAGTTCATCTCCGAAGCCATCGACCAGACGCGCGGCTGGTTCTACACGCTGATGGCCATCGGCACGCTGGTCTTCGACAAGTCGTCGTACGAGAACGTGGTCTGCCTCGGCCACATCCTGGCCGAGGACGGCCGCAAGATGTCCAAGCACCTGGGCAACATCCTGGAACCGATCCCGCTGATGGACCAGCACGGCGCGGACGCGGTGCGCTGGTTCATGGCCGCCGTCGGCTCGCCCTGGTCGGCGCGACGAGTCGGGCACACCGCGCTCCAGGAGGTGGTCCGCAAGATCCTGCTGACCTACTGGAACACGGCCGCCTTCCAGTCCCTCTACGGCCGTACCGCCAACTGGACCCCGTCGGCCGCCGACCCGGCGCCGGCGGACCGGCCGGTGCTGGACCGGTGGGTGCTCTCCGAGCTGAACACGCTGGTCCAGCAGGTCGACGCCGCGATGGCCGCGTTCGACACGCACCAGGCGGGACGGCTGCTCGCCACCTTCATCGACGACCTGTCGAACTGGTACGTCCGGCGCAGCCGGCGGCGCTTCTGGCGGGGCGACCGCGCGGCGCTCGCCACCCTGCACGAGGCACTGACCACCGTCACCCTGCTGCTGGCGCCGCTCACCCCGTTCGTCACCGAGCGGGTCTGGCAGGACATGGTCGTGCCGGTCGCCCCGACGCTGCCGGAGTCGGTGCACCTGGCCGCGTACCCGGAGGTCGACGAGTCGCTGATCGACCCGGCCCTGTCCCGGCAGATGGCGCTCGCCCGACGGCTGGTCGAGCTGGGCCGGGCCGCCCGGGCCGACTCCGGGATGAAGGTCCGCCAGCCGCTGTCCCGAGCGCTGGCCTCCGCCAACGGGTTCGAGGAGCTGTCGCCGGAGCTGCTGGCCGAGATCGCCGCCGAGCTGAACGTCGGCTCGGTCGAGCCGGTGGGCGGCGGGGGCGGTTCGCTGGTGGACACCACCGCCAAGGCCAACTTCCGTACCCTCGGCAAGCGCTTCGGCAAGGGGGTGCAGCAGGTGGCCAAGGCGATCGCGGCCGCCGACGCCGCCGCGCTGCGGGACTCGCTGCGCGACACCGGCTCGGCCACGGTCCTCCTCGACGGCGAGCCGGTGACGCTCGGCCCGGACGAGGTGGTCGTGGTGGAGACGCCGCGGGAGGGCTGGGCGGTGGCCAGCGACGCGGGCGCGACCCTGGCGCTGGACCTGCACCTGACTCCGGAGCTGCGCCGGGCCGGGGTGGCCCGGGACGCGATCCGGCAGATCCAGGAGGCGCGCAAGAGCAGCGGCCTGGAGGTGACCGACCGGATCGAGCTGCGCTACCGGACGGAGCGGGAGGAGACCGCGCTCGCCCTCACCGAGCACCGTGACCTGGTGACCGACGAGGTGCTGGCGACCGACTGCGCGGAGGGCGAAGCGTCCTGGCCGGACGCCCAGCCGTTCACCGACGAGTCGCTCGGCCTGACCTTCTGGCTCCGGAAGGCCTGACTCCGGTGCCGCCCCGGGCCACCACGGCCCGGGGCGGCGAACAGGTCAATCCGCCGCCCGGACCCGCGCCGCGACCGCCCGCGCCGACCGCTGATGGGCGGCGGCCTCGTCGTCCCGACCGAGCGCGGCGGCGAGGTCGGCCAGGTACCGGGCCACCGGGCCGAGGCTGAGCACCCCGCTGCCCGCCCCGGCCAGCTCGCCGGCCGCGGGCAGCAGCTCGGCGTACGCGTACGCCATGGCGGTCCGGTCACCGGCGGCGAGCGCGGCGCGGGCGATGAGGCAGGCGCGGGCCTCCCGGAGCAGGTCGTACGGTGACTCCGGAAGAGCGCGCAGCGCGGCGACCGTCTCGTCGCGGTGGCCGGCGGCGGCCAGGGTCAGCGGGCGGACCCACGGCGCGTGCGGCCCCCAGTCCTCTTCGTCGGAGACCTCCGGCACCGCCGTCGGCGGCGTGTCGGCGAGCCGCAGCGACAGCAGGGCGAACGGCAGCAGGCCCTGCTCCATGCCGGGCATCCCGCCGGCCGGCATGCGCGCGTGCGCCCGCCGGTAGGCGACATCCGCCTCGGCCGATCGCCCGGCGAGGGCGAGACGCAGGGCCGCGTACCAACCGGTGAAGACGCCCACCAGCGGCAGGTCGTGCCGCTCGGCGAGCCGATCGGCGGCGACCGCGTGGGCGTCCGCGGCGCCGAGGTCGGCGAGCGCCCCGTGCGCCTGCATCAGCACGAGATGCCCGAGCACCTCGAACGTCACCAGCTCGTGCCCGGCGGCCAGGTCGACCAGCTCCGCCCCGAGCCGGGCGCGCTCGGCCGCGAGTCCGCTGCGCGGGAAGCTGTGCATGAACCGGGCGTTGAGGGCGAACGCCAGCAGGGCCGGATCACCCAGCCGCCGGGCCAGGGCCTCCGCCTCCACCGCCGCGCGGCGTCCCCGGTCGGTACGGGTGCCGCGCAACTCCAGCGCCGTCGTGCTCAACAGGCGGCTGCGTAGCTCCGCGCCGTCCTCGCCGACCGCGGTCAGCGCGTGCTCGGCCGCCCGGACGATGCGGCCGGAGAGCGCCTCGTCGTCGTTGCGGGGCCAGATCGCCGGCACGTCGAAGGCGGTGAGCACGGTCGCGAGGAGCGCCGGATCGTCGAGCCGCTCGGCCGCGTCGATTCCCTCCTCCCGATAGCGACGGGTGCGGTCCAGGTGCCCGGTGACGGCGAGCGCCCGGCCGAGCCCCATCACCGCCGTCAGCCTGGCCCGGACGTCACCGCCGCCGGCCCGGTCGTGGGCGTCGACCGCCTGCTGCCAGAGCCGGGCCGCCTGATGGGGGTGGGCCCGGCGTTCGGCCTGCTCGGCGGCGAGCCCGGCATAACGGGCCGCGCGCGCGGCGGTGGCCCTGCCCGCCCGTCCGAAGTGGTGGGCGAGGGCGACGAGGTCGCCGGGGTGCAGCCGTTCGATCGCCGCGCCGGCCGCCCGGTGCCAGTGGGCCCGGCGCAGCGCGGACAGGTCGCCGTAGAGGGTGTCGCGGACCAGGATGTGGGTGAACCGCAGCCCGCCGTCGGCCTGCTCGCTGAGGAATCCGGCCCGCAACGCTTCGTCCAGCGCGTCGAGCGTCGCGGTGTCGCCGCTTGCCAGTGCGGCGAGCACCTCCGGGTCGACGTCCCGGCCGAGCACCGCGGCCTGCCGCAGCCCCTCCTGCGCCGCCGGGGACAGCCGGGCGAGCCGGTGCCGGATGACGTCGCGCACCCCGGCGGGCACCCGCTCCAACGCCGCGTCGCCCTCGGTGGCGAGCAGCCGGGCCAGCTCGCGGACGAAGAACGGGTTGCCTCCGCTGCGGCGGTGGATCAGCCGCACCGCGGACGGGTCCAGGTCTCGCCCGACGAGGGCCCGGGCCAGGTCGCCCGTCGCCGCCTCGGCGAGTCCGCCGAGGTAGACCCGGAGCGGTTCGAGCCGGGCGATCCGGGCCAGCGCACCGGTCAACTCGGGGGTGATCTCCGTGGCGCGGTAGGTCCCGACGAGCAGCACCGGACCGGTCACCGGCGCCGGCTCGGTGAAGAGCGCGGTCAGCAGGTCCAGGGTGCCCTGGTCCGCCCGGTGCAGATCATCGAGCACCACCAGCACCGGCGCCCGTCCGGCCACCGCGGAGAGCTGCGCCGCAGCGGCACGGTGCAACCGGAAGCGGCCCATCGCCGGGTCGGCCTCGGCCCGGTCCGCCGGTTCCCCGGCCCCCGGCGGGGCGATCCCCGTCGTTGCGGCCAGCTCGTCGGCGACCTGCCGCCACGGCCAGGCCACCGGGGCGCCGTCGTACTCCGGGCTGCGGCCCCACACCGTCGTCCAGCCGGCCGCTGCCAGCCGGCCGGTCAGCGCCTCGGCGAGCGCCGACTTGCCGGCCCCCGCGTCCCCGGAGAGCAGGACGAGCGTCGGGGTGCCCAGCTCGGCCGTCCGGTCGGCCGCAGCCCGCAGGCTGCGCAGCTCCGCGTCCCGGCCGACGAACGCCCGCGCCGAGCCGCCGGGTGACGGTGCCGGGCCGCCGGGTGTCGGTGCCGGGGCGGCGGGTGACGGTGCCGGGGCGGCGGGCGCGGCGTCCCCGGCGGGCGCCCCGCTCACCGCCGTCGGCGCGGCCGGGCCGGCGAGGTGCGGGGCCTGGGCGAGGATGTCGGCCTCCAGGTCCCGCAGCCGGGGACCGGGGTCGACGCCCAGCTCCGCCACCAGCGTCTCCCGGGCTCGGCGCAGTGCGGCCAGCGCGTCGCCCTGCCGGTCGCTCCGGTAGAGGGCGAGCGCCAGCAACCGCCAGGCGTCCTCCCGCAGGGGTTGATCGGCGGCCAGCGCCCGCAGCTCGGCGATGGCCTCGGCGGGCCGGCCCAGCGCCAACAGCGCCTCAGCCCGCCGCTGCACGGCCAGCATCCGCAACTCGTCCAGCCGGTCGATCTCCCCGCGGGCCCAGCTCTGGCCGGCGTACTCGGCAAAGGCGGGGCCGCGCCAGAGGGCGAGCGCAGCGTCGAGACGCGCCAGCGCCGGCTCCGCCGCCCCGGCGGTCAGCAGCTCGCCCGACTCGCCGACCGCCGCTTCGAACCGCCAGGCGTCCACGGCGTCCCGCGCCGGCTGCAGCGCGTACCCGGGCGGCTCGGTGATCAGCAGCCGAGCCGGCTGGCGGGGTGGCCGTTCCGGTTCCAGGGCCCGACGCAGATCGGCGACGAAGGTGCGGATGGCGGCCACCGCAGCGTCCGGCGGTTCGTCCCACAGGTCGTCGACGAGCCGGTCGACCGGCACCACCCGACCCCGGGCGGCCAGCAGCCGGGCCAGCACCGCACGCTGGCGCGCACCCCGCAGCGGCACCGGGCCACCGCCGGCGACGGCCCGCACCGGGCCGAGTACGCCGAAGGTCACCGCCTCCTGCCCGGTCATCTCCCCAATCTAGGCAACCGCCGGCCGTGGCCGGCGGGCCCGTCCGGCACTCATCCGGTGCTGATCCGCTGCTCATCACCGCCGAGCAGGCTCGACGGCGTACACCGGGCGAGGGGCGCGACGCCCCGGCGCCTGGGCCGACGTCACCAGGAAAGGTCTTCTCGTGGAACCCACAATCAAGGGCTTCGACTACCGGCGCGTCACCGTCGCCGACGGCGTCACGCTCAACGCGGCCGTGGGCGGTTCCGGCCCCGCCGTCGTGTTGCTGCACGGCTTCCCGCAGACGCACCTCATGTGGCGGCACGTCGCCGCCGACCTCGCCGCCGACCACACCGTGATCTGCCCCGACCTACGCGGCTACGGCGCCAGCGACAAGCCCGCCGACACCGACGGCGCCCGGTACGCCAAGCGGACGATGGCCGCCGACGTGGTCGCGCTGGCCCGGGCGCTGGGACACGAACGCTTCGCCCTGGTCGGGCACGACCGCGGCGCCCTGGTCGCCGTCCGGGCCGGTCTCGATCACCCGCAGGCGGTCACCCACCTCGCCGCGCTCGACGTGCTGCCCACCCTCGACATGTGGGACGTCCTGCACGGCACCACCGCCGCGGTCGGCTTTCACCTCTACCTGATGGCCCAGCCGCCCGGCCTGCCCGAGCAGCTGATCAGCGCGAGCGCGGACGCCTTCTTCGGGTACTTCCTCGACGCGTGGACCCAGGACCGGGAGGCCATCCCGGCCGAGGTGCGAGCCGCGTACCTGGCGGCGTCCCGCGCGGCGGTCACCTCGATCGTGGCCGACTACCGGGCCTCCGCCGGCATCGACGTCGAGCACGACCGGGCCGATCGCGCGGCCGGGAACCAGCTGCGGATGCCGGTGACCGTCCTCCAGCAGGACTGGGGCGCGGCGCTCGGCTACGACGCCGCCGCGCTGTGGCGGGCGTGGGCGCCGGAGCTGACCCACCGCACCGTCTCCTGCGGCCACTTCATGGCCGAGGAGGCGCCGGCCGAGGTCGTCGCGGCGCTGCGCGCCCTGCTCGCCCGCTGACGGGACGCGGCGAGCCCACCCGCTGCGGGTTCGGTGGGAGAGAATTCCCGAGGGCTGTCGATCCTGGCCGGTCCCGTTCGTCGTCAGCCGTACGGCAACCAGAGAACGACGACAGGAGTCGGACATGAAGTACATGATGCTGATCTACGCCGGGTCCACGGACGCGGCGCCGACGTGCACCTTCGAGGACTGGGTGGCCTACGACAAGGACGTGCAGGAGGCGGGCATCTTCGTCGCCGGGCACTCGCTGGCCGATCTCACCACCGCCACCACGGTCCGGGTCGACCCGTCCGGCGAGCGGACCGTCACCGACGGCCCGTTCGCCGAGACCCGGGAGGTCCTCGGCGGCTACTACGTGATCGACGTGCCGAACCTCGACGTCGCCCTGGACTGGGCCGCCCGGTGTCCCGGTGCGCGTGACGGCGGGACGATGGAGGTGCGGCCGGTCGCCGAGTTCGAGGGATGACCGGGACGGACGGGCAGCCCGCCGGCACCCGCGCCTGCGTGGAGGCGGTGTTCCGGGAGGAGCGCGGCCGGCTGCTCGCCGCCCTGGTGCACCGCTTCGGCGACCTCGACCTGGCCGAGGACGTCGCCTCCGAGGCGATCGAGGCGGCCCTGACGCACTGGCCCGTCGACGGCGTACCGACCCGGCCCGGCGCCTGGCTGCTCACCACGGCCCGGCGCCGGGCCGTCGACCGGCTCCGGCGCGACCAGGCGTACGCCGCCCGGCTCGCCATCCTCCAGGCGGAGGCGGACCGGGCCGGGCCGGCCGCGCCCACGGACGCCGACGGCGGGCTCCCCGACGAGCGGCTGCGGCTCTTCTTCACCTGCGCCCATCCGGCGCTGCCGGCGGCGGACCGCGGGGCCCTGACCCTGCGTTACCTCGCCGGCCTGACCACGCCCGAGGTCGCCCGGGCCTACCTCGTCCCGACCGCGACGATGGCACAGCGGCTGGTCCGGGCCAAGAAGAAGATTCGCGAGGCCCGCATCCCGTTCCGGGTTCCCGAGCCGGACGAGCTGCCCGCGCGGTTGGCCGGCGTGCTCCAGGCGGTGTACTCGGTCTTCACCGAGGGCTACGCGGCCAGCTCCGGCCCGCACCTGCAGCGCCACGATCTCGCCGAGGAGGCCATCCGGCTGGCCCGGATCCTGCGCCGGCTGCTCCCCGGCGAGCGCGAGGTGGCCGGCCTGCTCGGACTGATGCTGCTGGTGCACGCCCGGCGGGACGCCCGGATCGACCCGACCGGCGAGCTGGTGCTCCTCGACGCGCAGGACCGCACCCGCTGGGACCGCCCGATGATCGAGGAGGGGCAGGGCCTCGTGCTCGCCGCGCTGACCGGCGGCCCACCCGGCCCGTACGGGGTGCAGGCCGCGATCGCCGCGCTGCACGACGAGGCCACCGACGAGGCCTCCACCGACTGGCCGCAGGTGGTGGCGCTCTACGACGTACTGCTCGCGCTGACGCCGTCGCCGGTGGTGGCCCTGAACCGGGCGGCGGCGGTGGCCATGCGGGACGGCCCGCAGGCCGGTCTGGCGCTGCTCGACGAGCTGGCCGGCGAGCCGCAGCTGCGCGGCTACCACCCGTACCCGGCGGCCCGGGCGGACCTGCTGCACCGGCTGGGCCGGCTGCCGGAGGCGGCGGCGGCCTACCGGGAGGCGCTCGACCTGGCCGGCACCGAGCCGGAGCGGGCCCACCTGCGCCGCCGGTTGGCCGCGATCGAGGATGCCGGCGGACCCAGCTCGCCCGGCGACTGACCGGGAATGTCAGCCCGCCACCGCGCGGGAGCGCTCCTCGGCGACCAGCTCACGGGTGGCCGGCGCGACCTCGGCGGCGAAGAGTTCGATCGCGGCCGGGTCGTCGCTGCCCAGGATGAAGGCACTTACCCCGTGCTCCAGGGCCAGCCCGGCGAGGTCCTCCGCCCACTGCTCGGGCGGGCCGTTGAGCAGCGATCGGCCGGTCGGCGCGAACTGGCCGCCGACGTTGAGCAGCCGCCGGATCTGAGCGGGCTCCCGACCCGCCGCCACGGCGGACTCGTCGATCTGTTCGTTCATCGTGGCCAGGTCGCCCGGCCCGCCGGGCAGGTACTGCAGGGACGGCAGCCAGCCGTCGCCCACCCGGCCGGTCAGCCGGAGCATCCGCGGCTTGTACGCCCCGATCCAGACGTTCACCTGGTGGGCCGGCGCGGGCCCGCGCTTGGCGCCGTTGACCCGGTAGTACTCGCCGTCGACGCGGACTCCGCCCGGCTTGTCGGCCGCCCACACCTCACGCATGATCCGGATCGCCTCGTCGAGCGCGGTGATCGCCTGGCCGGCGGCGAGCCGCCGCCCGCCCATCGCCTCGATGGCCTCCCAGAACGCCCCCGCGCCGATGCCGAGTTCGAACCGGCCGCCGCTGAGCAGGTCCAGGCTCGCCGCGCTGCGGGCCAGCACCGCCGGCTGTCGCAGCGGCAGGTTGAGCACGTTCCCGCTGAGGTGGACGCGTTCGGTGCGGGCGGCCACGTAGCTCAGCAGGGTCCAGGTGTCGTGGAACCGGGGCTGATAGGGGTGGTCCTGGAAGGTGACCAGGTCCAGCCCCGCGCGGTCGGCCAGCACCGCCAGGTCGACCGCGTGCCGGGCGGGCTGCGCGGTGGGCGTGACGAAGGTGCCGAACAGCAGATCGTGTCCGTAGTCGCTCATGGCGTCGTCCTCGATGCGGTGTCGGGTGTGATGGCGAAGTTGTCACGGAAGAGCTGGTCCGGGTCGTAGCGCGCCTTCAGCTCGCGGAGCCGGGCCAGCGTGCGGGGCGGAAACGCGTCGGCGAGCCGCTCCGGGCGCTGGTCGGTCTCGAAGCTGAGGTAGGTGCCGCGCAGCTGCCCGGCGAAGAGGTCGTCCCAGAGGGCGTCGAGCCGGCCGCGGTGCCGCCCGAACGCGCTGACGTGGAAGTTGACCCCGCGGTGGCTCCACGCCATCGCGTCGGGGTCGACGTCGGTGACCGCGCCGCCGACCGAACGGATGTGGAAGAAATACACCACGCCGCTGGCCAGCAGACGGTTGGCGGCTGCCGCGAAGGCGGGCGTGAGGTGCTCGACGAAGCCGGTACGGGAGATCGGCTCCCCCTGCCCGTGGTGCGGGCCGTCGCTCGCGTTGGCCATCACCGAGGCGTACGAGGTGATGACCACCTGCTGGTCGTAGCCGGGGGCGATGTCCGCGACGGGCTGGAGCTGCCCGACGATCGTCGCCGGGTCGTCCGAGTCGACCATCGCCATCACCTGCGCCACCTGCGGCTGGCCGATGCGGGGCGGGCCCATGAGAAGCGCGCTGGTCAGGTCGCGCGGCGCGGCCTCCACCGCGGCGCCCCAGCGGACCAGCAGCTCCGGGTCGCTGGCGTCCAGCGCGAACTGCGCCCAGCCGACCGGCCCGACCTCGTCGACCTCGAACTCGAACGCGGTCACCACCCCGAAGTTGGCGCCGGCGCCGCGTACCGCCCAGAACAGGTCGGGGTTCTCGGTGTCGCTGGCGCGGACCTGGGTGCCGTCGGCGAGGACCAGCTCGACCGCGCGCAGGTGGTCGATGGTCAGGCCGTGCTTGCGCGCCAGCCAGCCGACGCCGCCGGCGGTGGCCAGCCCGCCGACGCCGACGCCGCCGTAGTCGCCGGAGGTGAGCGCCCAGCCGTACGGGGCCAGCGCCGCCGCGACCTGCATCCACCGCGCGCCGGGGCCGATGCGTACCCGACGGGTGGCCTCGTCGAGCACCTCGATCTCGTTCATCCGGCCGACGTAGATCACGAGGCCGCCGTCGTTGGTGGACCGGCCGCTGATGCCGTGACCGCCGCTGCGGATGCCCAACGGCAGGTCCCGGTGCGCGCGGGCGAAGGCGAGCGCGTCGGCCACCTCGGCCGGGGTGCCTGGTTGCAGAATCAGGCCGGGCGCGCCGCCGCGCATGTAGTTCGACTTCACCTGGGAGTAGCCGACGTCGCCGGGCTCCACCGCGCTGTCGACCAGGGACGGCGGCACCTCGTCGTAGGCGATGCCCGGGCGCCGCTTGGCGCGGACGGTGACGCTGCGCCGCGCGGTGGTCGGCAGCGGGGCCGGCAGCCGCCGGTCGACGGCCTCGCGCAGCGCCGGGGCGACCTCCTGGGCGAACCGGGTCATGGTCGCGTCGTCGTCGGTCATCAGGATCAGGGTGCCGACGCCGTCCTCGACGACCAGCGGCAGCAGGTCCTCGACCCAGCTGGCGGCCGGCCCGTGCAGGAGGCCCTGCCGGGTCGGCGCGAACCGGCCGGAGATGTTCAGCAGCCGCCGGATCTCCGCCGGGTCACGCCCCGCCTCCCGGGCCGCCTCGTCAATGATCTTGTTGCCGGCCCGGAGGGCGTCGGGCTCGACCGGGCCGAGCGTGGGCAGCCACCCGTCGGCCTTCGCGCCGACCAGCCGCAGCATCCGCGGCCTGCGCGCGCCGAGCCAGATCGGGATGTGGTGGGCCGGCAGCGGGCCGCGCTCGGCACCGTCGAGCCGGTGGTGCTCGCCGGGATAGCTGGCCGGCGTCGGGTCGTCGGCCGCCAGCAGGGCGCGGATGACGTCGATCGCCTCGCCGAGCGCGTCGACCGACTCGCGCGGGGTCAGCCGCCGGCCGCCCATCGCCTCGATCGCCTGCCAGAACGCGCCGGCGCCGAGGGCGAGGTCCAGCCGGCCGTCGGAGAGCAGGTCCAGACTTGCGGCGGAGCGGGCCAGCACGGCCGGCGCCCGCAGCGGCACGTTCAGCACGTTCGCGGCCAACCGGATTCGTTCGGTCCTGCCGGCGACCCAGGACAGCAGCGTCCAGGTGTCCAGGAACGCCGGCTGGTACGGGTGGTCCTGGAAGGTGACCAGGTCGTAGCCGAGTTCCTCGCTGCGCCGGGCGAGCGCCACCGGCGTCTCGGGTGACGCGTTCGTCGGCGTGACGAACGTGCCGAATTCGAGGCGGTGGCCATAGTTACCTGACACGAACTCTCCCAAAGGTTGATGCGTCAACCAGTGTACGACGCGCGGCGCGCGGGCCGGTGTGAGGCCGCTCATGCTCGACGGCGGAGCCGATTTCCCGCGCTGGTTCGCGTCCGAACGCGAACTACGCTGGTCGGATGGGTCATTCCGAAGGCCGGCTCGATGAGCGGGAGCAGCAGGTGTGGCGCACCTTCCACCGGATGCGCAATCAGCTCGCGCTGGCCCTGGGCCAGTCCCTCCAACAGGACTCGGGCATCTCCGAGTCCGACTTCGAGGTGCTCGCCGCGCTCGCCGACGCCCCGGACCAGACCATGCGGGCCCGGGCGCTCCGAACCGAGCTGCACTGGGAGAAGAGCCGCCTCGCCCACCAGATCCGCCGGATGGAACAACGCGGCCTGGTCGCCCGGGAGGTCTGCGTCGACGACCAACGCGCGCCGCTGGTCCGGCTGACCGAGACCGGGCGGGACACCATCCGATCGGCTGCGCCGGCCCACGCCGCCCGGGTACGCGAGCTGTTCCTCGACGCGCTCACCCCCGACCAGCTCGACGCTCTGCACCAGGCCAACGCCAAGGTGCTGGCCCGGCTGCACCGGAACTGTCCGGCGGAAACGCCGTGACCGCCGCGCCGGGCCTACACTCCCCGCATGGGACGACCGGCGTGACCAGCGGACTGCCGCCTTCGGCGCCGTACGGGCACGTCTGCTGGGTTTATGACGATCAGGCCGGGTTCGACCGGCAGGCCCGTGCGTTCCTCACCGCCGGCCTCGCCCCCGGCGAACGGCTCTGGTACGTCACCGCCGGGCGACCCGAACCGGTTCTCGCCCAGCTCTCCACCGCACCGGCGCTGCGCGACGCGCTGGCCCGTGGGGTCGCCCAGGTGGTGCCGCTGGACGGGACGTACCGCGCCGGGACGGTCGTGGACGGCCCGGCGCAGGTGCGGGCGTACGCCGCCGCCACCGACGCCGCCCTCGCCGCCGGCTACCGAGGGCTGCGGGTGGTCGCCGAGGCGACCCCGCTGGTGCGCAGCCCCGCCCAGCTGGACGCGTTCACCCGCTACGAGCACCAGGTCGACCGCTACATGCGGACCCGGCCCTTCTCCGCAATGTGTGGCTACGACCGGCGGGAGCTGGGCTCCCAGGTCGTCGCGGAGCTGGCCTGCCTGCATCCGGAGACGAACGCGGCCGAGGCGCCGTTCCAGCTCTACGCGTGCGACCCGGCCGACGACCGCGCCGGGCTCGCCGGCGAGCTGGACCGCAGCGGTCACGACCTGCTCCGCACCGCGCTGGAGCGGGCCGACCTGCGGCCGCTCGACGGACGGCTGGTGGTGGAGGCGCCCCGGCTGCGCTTCATCGACCACCGCGCCCTGCTGATGCTGCGCGACTACGCCCGGCGGCGCGGCGCCACCCTGGTGCTCCGCTCCCCGCACGCCGGCCTGGCCCGCCTCGCGGCGCTGCTCAACCTGTCCGGGCTGCAGGTGGAGCTGGCGCGATGAGGACGGGCGCGGCCGCCGGGCACCACGGCTACCTGCACGAAGCGATCCGCTACGACTCGGACGACGAGCTGCTCGCGGTCGTGGTGCCGTTCCTGCTCGGCGGGGTCGAGGCCGGCGAGCCGACGTTCGTCTCCCTCGGCGACCGCACCGGTCGGCTGGTCCGGGCCGCCCTGCCCGCCGACTCGGGCGTCGAGTTCCTGCCCGGCGGCGACGTGTACGCCCGACCCACCGCCGCGATCCGCTCCTACCGGGAGTTGCTGGCTGCTCAGGTGGCCGCCGGGGCCGGCCAGATCCGGATCATCGGCGAGCTGCCCCGGATCGCGCTCGGCGTGACGTGGGACTGGTGGGCCCGGTACGAGTCGGCGATCAACCACGCGTACGACGACTTCCCGCTCTGGAGCATGTGCGCGTACGACACCCGGATCACCCCGCCGGCGGTGCTCGACGAGGTAGCCCGCACCCATCCCCGGTTCGCCACCCCGGACGGCGGGCACCCGCTCAGCCCGACCTACCTGGAGCCGACGGTCTACCTGCGCGAACACCGCGCCGCGCCGGCCGACCCGCTGCAGGCCACCCCACCACTGGTGGAGCTGACCGACCCGACGGCGGCGCAGGCCCGCGCCGCGGTGCACGACGCCGACCCCGGCGTGCTGCCCGCGGACGACCTGGACGACCTGGTCGTCGCGGTCAGCGAGATTGTCACCAACGCACTGCGGCACGGGCGTCCTCCGGTCCGGCTGCGCCTCTGGGTCGGCGCCGACCGGATCGTGGTGACGGTGAGCGACGGCGGGGACGGCCCGAAGGACCCGTTCGCGGGGCTGCTCCCGGCGGGCAACGGCGCGACCGGCGGCCTCGGGCTCTGGATCACCTACCAGTCCTGCAACCACGTGAGCCTGCACCGGGGCGGCGACGGCTTCACCCTCCGGCTCGTCGCCGGCAACCCCGACCCCGCCAGCTGACCCACCGGGAACACGCGCACCCGTGGGCGGGGCGACCTCGTGCACGCCTCCCGCCACCGGGTCGACTACCCGCCCGCTGGTCGGGTAGTCGTCGCCGGGCCACCGCCGCCGCCGGAAGGAGGAGAGCGTGGTGTCCAGCGCTGCTCCTGTCGGAGCTGACCCGAGCGTGCCGCCCATCGACTCGTACGCGTTCCTCTCCGACACCCACACCACCGCCCTGCTCGGCGCGGACGGTGCGGTCGAGTGGTTCTGCGTCCCGCACGCCGAGGGGACGCGGTCTTCGCCCGGCTGCTCGACCGGCGGATGGGCGGAGTGTTCTCGCTCTCCGTGGCCGGCTGCCCGCAGCCGGTCCGCCGCTACCTGCCCGACACCCTGGTGCTGGAGAGCCGGTACGCCGGACCGACCGGCACCGCGGTCGGGCAGGACTTCCTCGCCGTCAGCCCCGGCGATCCGGAGCGGCCGATCCGGGCGGAGCAGCTGCTGGTCCGGCGGGTGACGGTCGAGCGCGGCACGGTACGGCTGGCGGTGCGCGTGCAGCCGCGCCCCGGGCACGGCGCGGAAGCCGCCGAGTGGGCGTCCGTCGACGGCGGCTGGCGGGCCCACGGCGTCCCGCTCGACGTGCGTTCCACCCTGCCGCTCGTGGTCGACGGCGGTGCGCTGCGCGGCGAGGTCGAGCTGACCGAGGGGGCCAGCGCCACCGTGCTGCTCGGCTACGGCGACCGGTCCGGCTGGCCCGGGCCGTCGGCCGGGTCCCGGAAGGATGCCCCGGAGCGGCTGCTCGAGCGGACCTGCGCCACCTGGCAGGACTGGTCGGGCCGCAGCGACTACACGGGCTTCGGGGCGGGCGCGGTGCGGCACAGCGCGCTGGTGCTGCGCGGCCTCTCGTTCGACGAGACGGGCGCGCTGCTGGCCGCCCCGACGACGTCACTGCCCGAGGAGATCGGCGGGGTACGCAACTGGGACTACCGCTTCACCTGGCACCGGGACGCGGCGCTGTTGCTGCTCGCCCTGTTCCGGCTCGGGCACGCCGAGGAGGGCCGGCGCTACCTGCGCTTCCTGCTCGACGTCTGCGCCGAGGCCGGTGCCGGGGAGATCCTGGCGCCGCTGGTCGGCGTCCGGGGCGTCACGACCGAGGAACGGGTGCTGCCGCACCTGTCCGGCTACGCCGACTCGTCGCCGGTCCGGATCGGTAACGAGGCGGCCGAGCAGGTGCAGTTCGACACGTACGGGCACGTGCTGGACGCGGCGTACGCGTACCAGGAGCTGACCGGTGAGCTGACCGCCGACCAGTGGCGGATGCTGTGCCGGCACGTCGACACCATCGCCGACCGGTGGCGGGAACCGGACCACGGCATCTGGGAGATCCGTGGTCCACGCCGGCACTACGTCAACGCCAAGGTGATGACCTGGGTCTGCCTGGACCGGGGCATCCGCCTCGCCGAGCTGCTCGGCGATCGTGGCGCGCCGGTGTCGCGGTGGGCTGAGGCCCGGGACGCGCTGCACGCCGAGATCTGCGAGCGCGGCTTCGACCCGGAGCTGGGCAGCTTCGTTCTGGCGTACGGGTCGCGCGAGCTGGACGCCTCCCTGCTGCGCATTCCGGTGGTCGGCTTCCTGCCCGGCGACGACCCCCGGGTCACCGGCACCATCGACCGGATCCGCGACGGGCTCGGCGTCGCTCCCGGCCTGCTGCGGCGCTACGTCGTCGACGACGGGCTGCCCGGCGAGGAGGGCGCGTTCCTGCTCTGCTGCTTCGACCTGGTCTCCGCGCTGGTGCTCGCCGGGCGTCGGAACGAGGCCCGGCGGCTCTTCGATCGGCTCCGCGGGTACGCCGGCCCGCTCGGCCTCTACGCCGAACAGCGCGTCGCCGACGGCACCGCGCTGGGCAACTACCCGCAGGCGTTCACCCACCTGGCGCTGATCGAGGCCGCGCTCAACCTGGACGCCACCCTGAGGGACCCCGCCACTGACCGGGACACCCTGCACGCCTGGGCCGACCAGCGCCGGCACGGCTGAACCGCGCCGGACAGGGGTCGTCAACGGCGCGTCAAGAAAGCCCGGTCCACCGTCAAATCGCCGTATCGGGACCTGGGTCGCCGCTCACCGCTCGCCACCATGGCGATATGACGTCACGACGGATGGGGCGGCGGGATCGCGGGCAGGTGCCGGCGAGTACCGGATACCCGCCCGCGCGGCAGACCGACGGCCCCGCCGCCGGTCCGCCGACCGCGTCCCCGCCCCCCACCACAGCCGGCGAGCCGGAGCGGCGGCACGAGGTGCTGGTCGGCGTCCGGCTGACCACCGCCACGCCCGGCCGCCACCTGCTGGACTACCTGCGGGCCGAGCCATGCGCGGTGGACGCGTGGTGGATCGCGGCCGACCTCGACGCCGTCGTCCGGCTCTCCGCCAACAGCCTGACCGTGCTGCACCGCGCCGTGGCCGACCTACGGCGGCGCGGTGGCGCCGAGGTCGTCGTCACGCACAGCATCCTGCGCCCGCTCGACCTCTCGGGCGGCGCCGAACCATCGGCCAGCACCGTCGCGGTGCGCGTGCCGTCACCGGCATGAGCCGCCCGAGGGTCGCCGCCCGCATCGTGGTCGGCGTCGACCGGTCCTTCGCCGGGCTGGCGGCGCTGCGCACCGCGGTGCGGTTGGCTGAGCGTGACGGCGCGCCCGTGTACGCGGTGCGGGCCTGGACGTTCGTGCCGCTCTGGCGCCCCGGCACCATGCCGAGGCTCTGGCAGGACGAGTTCGCCCGGGCGGCCCGCGGTTACGTACGGGAGGCCTTCGACGCGGCCTTCGGCGGCGTACCCCGGGACGTGTCCGTGCGGGTCGTGGCCGAACAGGGCTACGCCGGCCAGGTGCTGGTCGACCACGCCTCGCGCCCGACGGACCTCCTCGTGGTGGGCAGCCCTCGTCGGGGCCGGTTCGGCACGGGAGGCGGGCACGTCACCCGGCACTGCATCGCCCGGTCGAGCGTTCCGGTGATCGCGGTGCCCGCACCGGCTTGGGCCCGCGCCGACGCGATCCGCCGCGTCGGCCGCGATCTCGAACGGTTCTCCCGATGACCGGGCACCACTGCCCGGACCGATCGAAATCCTCAAGGAAAGGCAACATGATGGACGAGGTGCCGGATACCTGGGTCGTCCCGGTGCGTGAGGTGCCCGGACGACAGGTGATGACGGTGCGAACCGCCCGGCTCCCACACGGGCAGCGGGTCGGCCTGGCCTTCACCGGACCGGAGAAGCTCGCCAGCGCGATGGGCGCGGACCAGCCGTGGACCCGGCTCTGCGAGTCGGCCCTGCGGGCCATGCTGAAGCCGCTGGGCATCGACCGCATCCAGCTCGACCCGCTGCTGGTCGCACCCCCGGTCGCACCGGAGGCGCCCACTCCGACGGAGACGCCCACCGCGCCGGTGCCGCGCCGGCCGGCCGCCGAACTCGCCGGCACCCGGCAGGCCTGACGTGGCGAGCCACCTCACCATGCTGCCCCCGTCCGACCCGGTCGATTCGGTCTCGGCCGGGTCGGAGGAGACCGAGGTGACCGTCGAGATCTCCGTGGTCGTACGGGCCGCCGGCCCGGCCACCGAGGCCGCCCGGGCGCTGGTCGAACGGATCTCCGCGGTCGTCGCCGGCGCTGCCCCACCCGGCGAGCCGCCGGCCCGGGCGCGGGTCACCCTCGACGCACCGGAGGCGCTCGCCGGCCGCTGGCCGCGCCGCCTGCGGGTCGCCCCCGACCCCGCCGGGACCGGCCTGGTGCTCCGACCGGTACGCCGGACCGCCCTGCTGGACGGGGCTCCGCTGACGATGCCCCGCCGCGAGTACGACTTGCTGCTCTTCCTGGCCCGCCATCCGTACCAGGCACTGACCCGGGGTCAGCTGCTGCACGACGTCTGGGGCTACGAGGCCTGCCTCGGCGCGCGCACAGTCGACGTGCACGTCCGCCGGATCCGGCAGAGGCTCGCCGACCGGGGACCGGTCATCACCACCGTGCACGGCGTCGGTTACCGCCTCGACGGCACCGAGCGGCTGCACGTCACCGCCGACTGACGCCTGCCAACGCCACGCCCGTGACGCCGGTCGGGGGATCCCCCGACCGGCGTCACGGGCGGTAGCGATAGCCCATTCCGGGCTCGGTGATCAGGTGCCGGGGGCGGGCCGGGTCGTCCTCCAGCTTGCGGCGCAGCTGAGCCAGGTACTGGCGCAGGTAGTTGCTCTCGTTCTGGTACTCCGGCCCCCACACGTCGTGCAGCAGCTGCCGCTGGCTGACCAGCTTGCCGGGGTTGCGCAGCAGCTTCTCCAGCACGGCCCACTGGATCGGGGTCAGCTTCACCTCGGTCCCGTCGTCCCGGGTGACGGTGTGGTCGGCGAGGTCGACGGTGTGCTGGCCGATCCGCAGGGCGGCGGTGGCGTCGGTGGGGGCGCTCAACCGCCGGGTGACCGCCCGGATCCGGGCGAGCAGCTCCTCGACTCCGAACGGCTTGGTGACGTAGTCGTCCGCACCCGCGTCGAGCGCGTCGACCTTGTCCTCGCTGCCGGCCCGACCGGAGAGCACGATGATCGGCACGGTGGTCCAGCCGCGCAGGCCCCGGATCACCTCGACCCCGTCCATGTCCGGCAGGCCGAGGTCGAGGACGACCAGGTCGGGCGGATGGCTGGCGGCGGCCCTGAGCGCGCCGGCGCCGGTGTCGGCGACCTCGACGTCGTACCGGCGGGCGCGCAGGTTGATCCGCAGGGCGCGCAGGATCTGCGGCTCGTCGTCGACGACCAGAATTCGCGTCACTCCTGTGGTCCCTCCACCAGGTTTTCGCTGACGGCCGGCAGCCGCAGCACCATCGTCAGTCCACCACCCGGGGTGGTCTCCGGGGTGAGGCTGCCCCCCATCGCCTCGGCGAGCCCACGGGAGAGCGCCAGGCCGAGCCCGACCCCGGTCTGGTTGTCCCGGTCGCCGAGCCGCTGGAAGGGCAGGAAGACGTGCTCCCACTTGTCCTCGGGGATGCCCGGGCCGGTGTCGATGATCCGCAGCTCGACCTGACCGGCGTGGGCGCTCGCGGTCACCGTCGGCGGCTGACCGGGCGGGCTGTACCGCAGCGCGTTGGCGATGATGTTCACCAGCACCCGCTCCAGCAGCCCGGGGTCGGCGGAGACGGCGGGCAGGTCGGCCGGGATGTCGGTGGCGACCCCGGCGGCCTGGGGTTCGAGCTCGTCCAGGGCCCGGGGCACCGCGTCCTCCAGACCGATCGTGGCCGGGGTGAGGCCGAGCACGCCGGCCTGGAGCCGGCTCATGTCGAGCAGGTTGGCGACCAGCCGCGCCAGCCGGTCCAGCGACTCCTCGGCGGTGGCCAGCAGCTCCGCCCGGTCCTCCTCGTCGAACTCGACGTCCGGGCTGCGCAGGCTGGTCACCGCCGCCTTCGCCGACGCGAGCGGGGTACGCAGGTCGTGGCTGACCGCGGCGAGCAGCGCGGTGCGCATCCGGTCGGCCTCGGCGAGCGGCCGGGCGGTGGCCGCCTCCTCTGCCAGCCGCTCCTGCCGCAGCGCGACTGCGGCCTGGGCGGCGAACGCCTCGACCAGTCGACGGTCGGCCGCCTCCAGCCGGCGTCCGCAGAGCACGATGGTGATCCGTTCGTCGACCGGTACCGCCGTCTCGCCGCTGTCCGGGGTGGTGGCCGGCTGGTCGCCGACGCTGGCCACCACGCACCAGGAACCCTCCTCCCGGGCCCGGGCCGGTCGGCCGGCTGCCTCCTCGACGAGCTCCAGCACGCTGACCGAGCGCAGCCCGAACGTCTCCCGCAGCTGGTCGAGCAGCGCGATCAGCGGCCGTCCGCCGCGCAGCACCCCACCGGCCACGGCGGCCAGGGTCTGGGCGTCGGCCGCGGCGCGGGCCGCCTCCCGGGTACGCCGCGCGGCGAGGTCCACGATCCAGCTGACCGCGAGGGCCACGCCGACGAAGACCACCAGGGCGAGCAGATTCTCCGGTTCGGCGATGGTGAGCGTGTGGAAGGGCGGGGTGAAGAACCAGTTGATCAGCAACGTCCCGCCGAGAGCGGCGACCAGGGCCGGCCAGAGCCCGCCGACCAGCGCGACCACCACCACCCCGGCGAGGAAGAGCAGGATGTCACTGGCCAGGGTGAGGTCGGGAAGCACCGTCAGCAGCAGGGTCAGCAGCGGCATGCCGACCAGGGCGAGGGCGAAGCCGAACAGCCGCCGACGCCGGGAGAGCGCCGCCGCCGGCACGGCAGCGGCACGCCGGCCCCGGCCCGCCTCGGTGTGGGTGACCAGGTGCACGTCGATGCTGCCGGAGAGCGCGGTGGTGGTCACCCCGACGCCACGGGAGAGGAGCTGGGCGAACCGGCCGCGGCGGCTCGCGCCGAGCACCAGCTGGGTGGCGTTGACCCCGCGGGCGAAATCGAGCAGTGCCGCCGGCACGTCGGTGCCGAGGACCTGGTGGTACGTGCCGCCGAGGCTCTCCACCAGCACCCGCTGCCGGGCGAGCTGCGCCGGGTCGGCGCCGGCGAGGCCGTCGCTGCGGGCCACGTGCACGGCGAGCAGGTCGGCGCCCTTGCTGCGGGCGGCGATCCGGGCCGCCCGGCGGATCAGGGTCTCTCCCTCGGGGCCGCCGGTGAGCGCGACCACCACCCGCTCGCGGGCCTCCCAGGTCTCGGCGATGCCCTCCTGGCTGCGGTAGCGGCCGAGCTGCTCGTCGACCTTGTCGGCCAGCCAGAGCAGCGCCAGTTCGCGCAGCGCGGTGAGGTTGCCGACCCGGAAGTAGTTGCCGAGCGCCGCGTCGATCTTGTCGGGGCGGTAGATGTTGCCGTGCGCCATCCGACGCCGCAGCGCCTCCGGAGTCATGTCGACCAGCTCGACCTGCTCGGCGCCGCGGACGATCTCGTCCGGCACGGTCTCCCGTTGGGTGGTGCCGGTGATCTGGGCGACCACGTCGTTGACCGACTCGAGGTGCTGCACGTTGACCGTGGAGAGCACGTCGATGCCGGCGTCGAGCAGCTCCTGGACGTCCTGCCACCGCTTGGCGTTGCGGGAGCCGGGCACGTTGGTGTGCGCCAGCTCGTCGACCACGGCGACCTGGGGTCGGCGGGCCAGGACCGCGTCGAGGTCCATCTCGGCGAACTCGGCGCCGCGGTAGTCCATGGTGCGGCGGGGAACCTGCTCCAGGTCGCCGAGCATCGCCGCGGTGTGCTTGCGGCCGTGCGTCTCGACCAACCCGATCACCACGTCGGTGCCCCGCTCGGCCCGGCGGTGGGCCTCCTCCAGCATGGCGTACGTCTTGCCGACGCCGGGGGCGGCGCCCAGGTAGATGCGGAGTTCTCCTCGTGGCACGGGACCATCCTCTCCTCCTCGGCCGGCCCGCTGGGGCGGCCACGGCACGGGGCGAGACCACCGGTGGTGGCCTCGCCCCGTGCGTTCGGTGTGTCAGCGGGCCGGGAACTCCCGGTCCAGGGCCAGGTTGAGCTCGAGGACGTTCACTCCGGGCTCCCCCATGAAGCCGAGCGCCCGGCTGCTGGTGTGCGCGTCGACCAGGCGGCGGACCGCCGTCGCGTCGGCGCCACGCTCACGCGCGACCCGGTTCACCTGCAGCTCGGCGTACGCCGGGCTGATCTGCGGGTCGAGGCCACTGCCGCTGGCGGTGACCGCGTCGGCGGGCACCGCGGGCTCGGCGGGGGCGTCGCCGCGGATCGGGGTGACGATCCCGCCCTCGGCCACGTAGTCCTGCCCCGGCTGGGCCAACTCCACCGACACGCCCTCGAAGGTGGCGAGGAACGGGGTGGCCGGGGCGGTCTGGTTGACGCTGACCACCCGGGTCGGCGTGCCGGTGAACCCGTCGGCGCGGAACACCGCGAGCACCGCGCCGACGCCGTCGGCGGTGCAGAACGGGCGAGCGCCGTCCACGCCGTTGAGCTCGCCGACCGCCTTGCTCCGCTCGCAGACCTGGGTGAGCAGGCTCTGCGTCGACTCCTCGGGGTCGGTGGCGATCGTGTCCACCACGCTCTCCGGGCCGAGGTTGCTGGCCGCGGTGGCGGTGGGGTCGTAGCCGTCACCGGCGGCCGACGGGCGGCTCTGGAAGTAGCGCGCGACCGGGTTGCCGTCGGCGTCGGTGAACGACTGCCCGATCAGGCTGCTGCCGACGGTCTGTCCACCGACGCTGACCAGGGACCCGTCCGCCTTGCCGGCGAGACCGGGGATCTGGCCGACGGCGACCAGCGCGAGCGGGTAGGCCAGGCCGAGCAGGACGGTGAAGACGAGCAGGGCCCGTAGGGCAGCGAGGTGCTGGGCGAGCCAGTTTGGTAGGCGCATCACGAGATCCCTGGGATGAACTGGATGATCAGGTCAATGATCTTGATTCCGATGAACGGCACGACGAGGCCGCCCAGGCCGTACAGCCACAGGTTGCGGCTGAGCAGCTTCGACGCGCTCGCCGGCCGGTACCGCACGCCGCGCAGGGCGAGCGGGATCAGCACGACGATGATGATCGCGTTGAAGATGACCGCGGAGAGGATCGCCGACTCCGGGCTGGACAGTCGCATGATGTTCAGCGCGTCCAGGCTCGGGTAGAGGCCGGCGAACATGGCCGGGATGATCGCGAAGTACTTCGCGACGTCGTTGGCGATGGAGAAGGTGGTCAACGCGCCCCGGGTGATCAGCAACTGCTTGCCGATCTCGACGATCTCGATGAGCTTCGTCGGGTCCGAGTCGAGGTCGACCATGTTGCCGGCCTCCTTCGCGGCCGACGTGCCGGTGTTCATCGCCACGCCGACGTCGGCCTGGGCCAGCGCCGGAGCGTCGTTGGTGCCGTCACCGGTCATCGCCACCAGCCGGCCACCCTGCTGCTCCTTCTTGATCAGGGCGAGCTTGTCCTCCGGGGTGGCCTCGGCGAGGAAGTCGTCCACCCCGGCCTCGTCGGCGATCGCCTTCGCGGTACGCGGGTTGTCGCCGGTGATCATCACGGTCCGGATGCCCATCCGGCGCATCTCGTCGAAGCGCTCGCGCATTCCGGACTTGACCACGTCCTTGAGGTGGATGACACCGAGTGCCCGGGCGGGCTGACCGTCCACGTGCTCGGCGACCACCAGCGGGGTGCCGCCGGTGCCGCTGATCGCGTCCACCAGGTCGCCGACCTGATCGGTCGGGTGGCCGCCGTTGTCGCGTACCCACTTCATCACCGCGGCCGCGGCGCCCTTGCGGATCCGGCGGACGCCGCCGTCGACGCTCTCCGCGCCGAGGTCGACGCCGCTCATCCGGGTCTGCGCGGTGAACGGCACGAAGGTGGCGTGCGGCATCACGCCCGGCTCGCGCTCGCGCAGCCCGTACTCGTTCTTGGCCAGCACCACCACCGAGCGCCCCTCCGGGGTCTCGTCGGCCAGGCTGGAGAGCTGCGCGGCGTCCGCGACCTCCCCGGCGGTGACTCCCTCGACCGGCAGGAACTCGGCGGCCTGCCGGTTGCCGAGGGTGATTGTGCCGGTCTTGTCCAGCAGCAGGGTGTTCACGTCGCCGGCCGCCTCGACCGCGCGTCCGCTCACCGCGAGCACGTTGCGCTGCACCAGGCGGTCCATGCCGGCGATGCCGATCGCCGAGAGCAGCGCGCCGATGGTGGTCGGGATCAGGCAGACCAGCAGGGAGACCAGCACCACGCCGGTGACGCCGGAGTCGGTGATCGCACCGGTGTCCGGCGCGGCGGCCTGGTACGCCTTCGAGAAGATCGCCAACGGCTGGAGGGTGACCACCGCGAGCAGGAAGATGACCGTGAGCGCGGCGAGCAGGATGTTCAGCGCGATCTCGTTCGGCGTCTTCTGCCGGTTGGCGCCCTCGACCAGGGCGATCATCCGGTCGATGAAGCTCTCCCCGGGCTTCTGGGTGATCTTCACGACGATCCGGTCGGAGAGCACCCTGGTGCCGCCGGTGACCGCGCTGCGGTCGCCGCCGGACTCCCGGATCACCGGCGCGGACTCACCGGTGATGGCCGACTCGTCGACGCTGGCGATGCCCTCGACGACGTCACCGTCGCCCGGGATGGTGCCGCCCGCCTCGACCAGGACGATGTCGCCCTGCTTCAGCTCTGGCGCGGGCACCGCCTCGTCCGAGTATCGGTTGGCCGGCATGCCGGGCGCCCAGCCGATCAGCCGGGTGGCGATGGTGTCCCGCTTGGCCTGGCGCAGGGTGGCCGCCTGGGCCTTGCCCCGGCCCTCCGCGACGGCCTCAGCCAGGTTGGCGAAGAGCACGGTCAGCCAGAGCCAGACGGTGATGGCCCAGGCGAACACGGACGGGTCGGCGACCGCGAGCACGGTGGTGAAGACGGCGCCGATCTCGACGATCAGCATCACCGGGTTGCGCCACAGCGTGCGCGGGTCGAGCTTGCGCAGCGCGTCCGGCAGGGACCGGAACAGCTGCTGCGGGTCGAGCAGGCCCCCGCCGACCCGGTTGCCCTGGGTGGCCGGGGTGCCCGCGGTCGGCTGTTCGCCGGCCTCGGATGTCACCGACGTGACGGACATGTTCTCGTTCCTCATGGGGTTCACAGCCCCTCAGCCAGGGGGCCGAGCGCGAGTGCGGGCAGGAAGGTCAGCGCGACCAGGATCACCGTGACGCCGACGACCATCCCGACGAACAGGGGTCGGTGGGTCGGCAGGGTGCCTTCCGACGCCGGGGTGGGCTGCTGCCGGGCCAACGAACCGGCCAGGGCGAGCACGAAGATGATCGGCAGGAACCGGCCGAGCAGCATGCACAACCCGAGCGCGGTGTCCCACCAGGTGGTGTTCACCGTGATGCCGGCGAACGCCGAGCCGTTGTTGTTGCTGGCCGAGGTGAACGCGTAGAGCACCTCGGAGAGCCCGTGCGGGCCCACGTTCAGCGCGGTCGAGTTGTTGCCGGTGGCGAACGCCGCCGCCGTGCCGGCCAGCACCAGCGTCGGGGTGATCAGGAAGTACATCGAGGCGAACTTGATTTCCCGGGCGCCGATCTTCTTGCCCAGGTACTCGGGCGTGCGGCCGACCATCAGCCCGGCGACGAAGACCGTGATGACCGCGAGGATCAGCAGGCCGTAGAGGCCGGCGCCGACGCCGCCGGGGGCGACCTCGCCGAGCATCATGTTGACCAGCGGCATCATCCCGCCGAGCGGGGTGAACGAGTCGTGGAACGAGTTGACCGCGCCGGTCGAGGTCAACGTGGTCGCCGCGGCGAAGGTCGCCGAGTTCGACACGTCGAAGCGGACCTCCTTGCCCTCCAGCGCCGCGCCGACCGCCTGCGGCACGGTGCCGTGCCCGGCGAGCTCGAAGACGTTGGTCAGCGTGATGCTGGCCAGCGCAAGGATGCCCATCACCGCCACGATGGCGTAGCCCTGCCGGTTCTGGCCGACCATCCGGCCGAAGACCCGGGGCAGGCTGAACGGGATCAACAAGATCAGGAAGATCTCCAGCCAGTTGGTCCAGGCGGTCGGGTTCTCGAACGGGTGGGCGCTGTTGGCGTTGTAGAAGCCGCCGCCGTTGGTGCCCAGCTCCTTGATCACTTCCTGGCTGGCCACCGGGCCGCCGGTGATCGTCTGGCCGCCGCCGGTCAGCGTGCTCACGTCGGTGCCGCCGGAGAGGTTCTGCACCACGCCGCCGATCATCAGCGCGATCGCGCCGAGCACGGCGATCGGCAGCAGGATGCGCACCGTGATCCGGGTCAGGTCGACCCAGAAGTTGCCCAGCTGCTCGGTGCGGTGCCGGGCGAAGCCCCGCATCAGGGCCACCGCGATCGCGATACCGACCGACGCGGAGACGAAGTTCTGCACCGCCAGGCCGGCCATCTGCACCAGGTGACCCATGGTCGACTCACCGGAGTACGACTGCCAGTTGGTGTTGGTCACGAACGACACCGCGGTGTTCCAGGCGCCGTGCGGCACCACCGCGTCGAAGCCCAGCGACAGCCAGAGCTTGTCCTGCACGCGCTGGAACGCGTAGAGGAAGAGCAGGGAGACGGCCGAGAACGCCAGCACGCTGCGGGCGTAGACGCCCCAGGTCTGCTCGGCGGCCGGGTTGACCCCGACCAGGCGGAAGATCCCGCGCTCGACGCGGGACTGCCGCGTACCGGAGACCACCCGGTACATGTAGTCGCCGAACGGCTTGTAGACGGCGACCAGCGCCACCACCAGCGACAGGATGAAGATGACGCCGGCTGTTGTCATGGTCATCAGAAGCGCTCCGGGAACAGCAGGGCGACCACCAGGAACAGACCCAGGCCGATCGCCAGCACGAGGCCGACGGCGTTGACCGCGCTCACAGCTTCTCCACCGCCCGGATCACCAGGGCGAGCGCTGCGAACAGCACCACCGTCAAGACCACGAACACCACGTCAGACACGCTGACTCCTCGTACGGGAAAGGTTCGTCGCGACCGCCTGCCGGTCGCGCCGGGCAATCAAAGCGCCACGCGGTGCACGGCGACAGGGTCCATAACGCGACCATGACGACGAGCCCGACTTTCTTGACGGCCTTTTCACAGCTCGCCCCCATCGGGTGAGCGCGGCCACAGCGGGCGCCGCGCCTGGTGGGCCGGCGCGAAGGTCCGGCGGCGGGTTTCCACGCCGCCGGACGGTCGTCAAGAGCGCAGGTGGCGGTACCCGGCTCCCAGGGCGCCCGCGAACGCGATCACCGCCGGGTACGACCAGACCTCACCGGAGACCCCGGTCAGGTCGCCGAACTGGTTGACCAGGAACCCGATGAAGGTCGCCGCGGCCAGTACCGTCGTCACGGCCAGCGCCCGCAGGTCCGGCACGACGGCGGCGTACCCGCCGACCGTGAGCGCGACGACCAGCAGCCGGCCCGGCACCTCGGCCGGCGGAAAGAGCGCCGCGGCCAGCAGCGCCGCACCGACCACCAGCAGGGCGCCGAACGCTGCGCTGACTCCGGTGGGGGTACGACAGTCCTCCGCTGCGATCTTCCGGTCACGATCGACGCTCACGGCACGCCTCCGCCGAACCTGAGCCCGCCCGCCGGGCCCGTCCGTCGCCATCCGATTCCCGCCGACCGGCAACCGTCGATGGTTTTCACACGCCTGTGACGGTGAGCCTGGGATTCTTGACGACGCCATAACGACGGCGCCTGGCGTGCGGCCGGCCTCGGGGGCGGACCGCACATGTCTAACCTGATCGGGTGACCGCCGAGCTGACCCTGCTGTCAGGTGTCTCCTACCGGGGCCGGGAGATCGCCGGGCCCCGGCTGCACGGGCTGCTCGCGCTGCTCGCCGCCGACCTGCGCGCCGGCTGCGGCACCGGCCGGCTGGTCGCCGGGCTCTGGCCGGACGAGCTGCCGGAGAACCCGCCCAAGGCGGTGCAGGTCCTGGTCTCCCGGGTGCGGGCGCAGCTGGGCGCGGACGTCGTCGCCCGGACGGCCACCGGCTACCGGCTCACCCTGGTCGAGGAGCAGGTCGACGCCGCCGCCGTGCTGCGGCACGCCGCGGTGAGCGCGGAGCGGGCCCGGGCCGGCGACCATGCCGCGGCGCTGGCCAGCGCGGACGCCGGTCTGGCCTACTGGAGCGGGCCACCCGAGGAGAACGCCGCCGGCGACCCGCTCGCCGTGCTGCGGGCCGAACGGGCCACCGCGTACCGGTCGCTGCTGCGCTCCCGGGCGCTGGCGTTGGCCCGGCTCGGCCGGCACGCCGAGGCGGTCGGGCCGCTCGCCGAGCTGGCCGGCGGACCGACCCGCGACGAGGAGCTGCTCGGCGAACTGCTGCGCGCCGAGGCGGCCACGACCGGTCCGTCGGCGGCACTGGCCCGCTACGAGGCGTACCGGCGGTCGCTCCGCGAAGAGCTCGGCACCGATCCCGGAACGGCTCTGCGGGAGGTGCAGCGGGAACTGCTGCGGGACGAGCCGCCGCCGGTCCGGCACGGCGTGCCGCACGACCCCAACCCGCTGCTCGGGCGGGACGCCGACATCGCCGCGGTGACCGGGCTGCTGCGCGCCTCCCGGGTGACCTCCATCGTGGGGCCGGGCGGGCTGGGCAAGACCCGGCTGTCGTACGCGGTCGCCCGGCAGGCCGAGCAGCGCGTCGTCCACCTGGTGCCGCTCGCCGGTGTGCGAGCCGACGAGGACGTGGCCGGTGAGGTGGCCGCCGCGCTCGGCATCGGCGAGACCCTCGGTACGCCGGCCGCCGCACTGACCGCCGGGCGGGACCCGGCGACCGCCATCGCCGCCGTGCTCGGCTCGGGACCGACGCTGCTGGTGCTCGACAACTGCGAGCACGTCGTCCGGGGCGCCGCCGAGCTGGTCGGTGCGCTCGTCTCGACGACCCGCGACCTGCGGGTGCTCATCACCAGCCGTACCCCGTTGGGCCTCTCCTCCGAGTCCGTCCACCTGCTGCCGGAGCTACCGCTGCCGACCAGCGTCGAGCTGTTCGGGCAGCGGGCGCGCGCCGCGCGGCCCGGCGTCGACCTGCCCGGGGACGTGGTGGCGGCGCTCTGCCGGCACCTCGACGGGCTCCCGCTCGCGGTGGAGCTGGCGGCGGCCCGGGTGCGGACCATGTCGGTGGCCGAGATCGCCCGCCGGCTGGACGACCGGTTCGCCCTACTCCGAGGCGGGGCCCGGGACGCGCCGCAGCGGCACCACACGCTCCACGCGGTGGTCGACTGGAGCTGGGCCCTGCTCGACGAGGACGGCCGGGCGGCCATGCGTGCGCTGTCCGTCTTCCCCGGCGGTTTCACCGCCGACGCGGCACGGTACCTCCTCGACGGCGACCCGCTGCCGGTGCTGGAACACCTGGTAGACCAGTCGCTGCTCAAGGTCGACGAGACCCCGACCGGCGTCCGGATGCGGATGCTGGAGACGGTCCGCGAGTTCGGCGCCGCCCGCCGCGACGAGGCCGGCGAGACCGGGGCGGTGACCGACCGTCTCCTCGCCTGGGCCCGGGACGTCGGCCTCACGCATCACGAGGAACTGCTCGGCCCGGACGCGTTCGACACGGTGGAGCGGGTCCGCGCCGAGCAGGACAACATCGTGCAGGCGTACCGGATCGGGCTGGCCCGTGCGGACTGCCCCACGGTGGCCGCCACCGCGGCCGTCCTGGCCGGCATCTGGACGCTTGACGCCGCCTACACCCGGATGATCGCGCTCGCCGAGGAGACCGGGCCGCCGCTCTCGCACTACCGGCCCGAGCCGAAGTTCGTCGAGGTGACCAGGGCCGCCTCGGCCCTCTGCGCGGCGAACCTGATGATGATCCAGGGCCCGCACCCCATCCGCAGCCTGGTGACCCTGCGCCGCCTACCGCCACCGTCGCCGGACACCCTGACCGGTGCGCTGTCGATCCTGCTGAACGCCCTCCCCGCGATCGCCGCGGACCCCGCCGTGCTGCGCGCGCTCCAGGCCCGGCCCGAACCACTCGTGGCCGGCCTCGCCCACTGCCTCGCCACCTACACCTGCGAGCGGGAGGGCGACCCGGAGGGCGCGCTCGACGCGGCCCGGCGGATGCTCGACGCCTTCGGGCCGACCGTCACCCCGTGGTTGCGGATCCTCGCCCACTCCCGCCTCAGCGAACTGCTCGCCCAGACGGATGAGTGGGAGGAGACACGACGGCACCTGATGGCGGCGCTGCGCCTGCTGGAGGAAACCGGGCCGTGGGCCGACGTGATCCAGATCCGCTGGGCGCTGGCGCTCGTCAGCCTCGGGGCCGGTGACGTCGACGCGGCGGAGCACTGGCTCGAACTGGCGGCCCGGCACGGCATCGAGGACGCGTACGGGCTGGGGTCGTTCGAGCTGGGCGTCCGCGCCGAGGTCCGGCTCCAGCGTGGCGACGTAGACCGCGGACTGGAGCTGTGGCGACAGGCCGTCACGGACGTCACCGCGTCCGTGGACCCGCTGTTCCAGACTGACGAGTGCGGCCGCCCCACCCCGTGGGCGCTCCAGATCGGGGCGGTCACCGTCGTCGCGCACGCCAGGTCCGACCAGCTCGATCTCGTTCCCACGCTGCCGGATGCGCTGGCCGACCACCTGCACCGGATGCTGACGAATCCCGCCGTCAACCCGCCCGCGTTCGTGATGGAGCAGCCGGTCTCCGGCACGCTCCTCCTGGCGCTCGCCATGGTCGACATCGAGCGGGCCCGCAACGGCGGCGATCCCGAGGCCGCCGCCAGCGGCGCCCGGCTGGTCGCCCTGGCGGAGCGGTTCCGCTTCCTGCGGGAGTTCCAGCCCACGATGTCCTCGGCCACCGCGCGGCGGGAGGCCGAACAGGCCGACAAGGCGGCGTACGCCGACGCGGTGTCGACGTACGCCGCCATGGACCCGGGCGGGCTGCGGGCGGCCGCGCTGTCGGCGCTGGCCGCCCGGCCCGCCGGTCACCGCGACGGGTCGCGATCGTAGAGCTTGCGCGCCCACAGGTAGCTCAGCAGCGTGATCCCGGCGCACCAGGCGAGAGCCTGGGTTCCGCTGGAACCGATCGGCCCGCCCACCAGCAGGCCACGCAGGGTCTCCATCACCGGCGTGAACGGCTGGTACTCGGCGAACCAGCGCAGCCCGGTCGGCATCGAGTCGGTGGGGACGAACCCGCTGCCCAGGAACGGCAGCAGCATCAGCGGCATGGGCAGGTTGCTCGCCGTCTCGACGCTCTTGGTGACCATGCCGAGGGCCACCGACAGCCAGGTGATCGCGAAGGTGACCGCGGCGAGCAGCCCGGTGGCGGCCAGCCACTCGAGCGGGTCGGCGGTGGGGCGGAACCCGACCAGCAGGGCGACGCCGGTGACCGCCGCGAGGCCGAGCATGGTCTGGATCAGGCTGCCGACGACGTGGCCGGTCAACACCGACACCCGGGCGATCGACATGGTGCGGAACCGGGCGACGATGCCCTCGGTCATGTCCATCGCCACCGAGATCGCCGTGCCCTGCGCCACCCCCGCCACGGCGATGAGCAGGATGCCGGGCGTGACGTAGGTGGCGTACTCCTCGCGGCCACCGGAGGGCCCGCCGAGTCCGGCGCCGAGGGTGCCGCCGAAGACGTAGACGAAGAGCAGCAGGAAGATCACCGGAATGCCGATGACCATCAGGGTCAGGGACGGGTACCGCTGCATGTGGCGCAGGTTGCGCCGCAGCATGGTCGCGGAGTCGCTCAGGGTGTACGCGAGGCTGCTCATGCCAGAACCTTCTCCTGGGTGTCGTGGCCGGTGAGGGTGAGGAAGACGTCGTCGAGGTCAGGCGTGTGCACGCTCAGCGACTCGACCTCGACCCGGATGTCGTCGAGCCGGTCGAGCACGGCCCGCAGCGACCGGACGCCGCCGTCGCTCGGCACCCGCAGGGTCAGCGACTCGTCGTCGCGGCGCACGTCGCCGAGCACACGGGCGGCTGCGGCCAGCCCTTCGGCGTCGGCGAAGCGCAGCTGGAGGTGGCCGCCCGGGGCCCGCCGCTTCAGCTCCTCGGCCGTGCCCTCGGCGACCAGCCGGCCGTGGTCCAGCACGGCGATCCGGTCGGCGAGCTGGTCCGCCTCCTCGAGGTACTGGGTGGTGAGGAAGATGGTCACCCCGCCGGACACCAGTTCCCGGATGATCTCCCACATCGCCCGGCGGCTGCGCGGGTCCAGGCCGGTCGTCGGCTCGTCCAGGAAGATCAGCCGCGGGTCGCCGACCAGGGTCATCGCCAGGTCGAGCCGCCGCCGCATGCCGCCGGAGTAGGTGGCAGCCGGTTTGCCGGCCGCGTCCACCAGGTCGAACCGCTCGAGCAGCTCGGCGGTCCGCCGACGCTCCGCGGCACGTCCCAGGTGACGCAGGTCGGCCATGAGCTTCAGGTTCTCCGCGCCGGTGAGCAGGTTGTCGACCGCGGAGAACTGGCCGGTGACGCCGATGCCGGCGCGCACCCGGTCCGGCTCGCGGGTCAGGTCGTGTCCGACGACCCGTACGTCGCCGCCGTCCGCCCGGATCAGCGTGGACAGGATCTGGACCGCTGTGGTCTTGCCGGCGCCGTTCGGGCCGAGCAGGGCGAAGATGGTCCCCTCGGCGACGTGCAGGTCGATGCCGTCGAGGACGACGTGGTCGCCGTACGTCTTGCGCAGGCCGGTCGCGGCGATCGCCGGCCGTGGTGCGGTTGTCGTCATGGGGGAAGCGTGCGCGGCACCCGGATCACGGCGGTTTCAGCCCGGTTTCACCGGTCGGGGCGGCACCCTCCGGGCCTGTTGACACACCGGGGGGCGGGCACGAGGGTGAGGCCATGTCGCACCCCTCGCCCTGGCGCCAGCCCGAGCACGACGACCTGGCCGACCTGGCCCGCAGCTTCTTCACCAAGGAGGTGCTGCCGCACGCCGACCGGTTGGCCGCCCAGGGGCATCCGGACCGCGCGCACTACAGCCGCGCCGGCGAGTTGGGGCTGCTCGGCCTCTCCGTGCCGGAGCAGTACGGCGGCGGGGGCGGCGCCTTCACCCACGAGGCGGTCATGTTGCACGAGCAGGCGTACACCGGGGAGAGCAGCCTCGGTCTGGCCGTGCACAGCGGCATCGTCACCGGCTACCTCGTGGCGTACGGCAGCGAGGAGCAGAAACGGCGCTGGCTGCCCGGGCTGTGCAGCGGCGAACTCGTCGGGGCGATCGCGATGACCGAGCCGGACGGCGGCTCGGACCTGCAGGCGATGCGCACCCGCGCGGTGCGCGACGGCGACGACTACCTGGTCACCGGGGCGAAGACCTTCATCAGCAACGGCGGGCTCGCCGACCTGGTCATCGTGGCCGTCAAGACCGACCCGGAGCAGCGGGCCGCCGGGATCTCGCTGCTGGTCGGCGAGGTCGGCGGTGACCCGGAGGGCTTCCGCCGTGGCCGGCTGCTCTCCAAGATCGGGCTGCACGCCAACGACACCGCCGAACTCTTCTTCGACGGGTTCCGGGTGCCGGCGGCGAACCTGCTCGGCGGGGCCGTGGGGCTCGGCTTCGTCCAGTTGATGCAGCAGCTCCCGCAGGAGCGGCTGGTGATCGCGGTGGGCGCGGTCGCCGCGATGGAACGGGCGGTCGAGCTGACCGTGGCCTACACCAAGGAGCGCACCGCCTTCGGCAAGCCGCTGCTCGGGCACCAGAACACCCGGATGGTGCTCGCCGAGTGCGCCACCCGGACCCGGGCCAGCCGGGTCTTCCTGGACGACTGCATCGCCCGGCACTCCCGGGGTGAGCTGGACGTGCCGACCGCCGCGATGGCCAAGTACTGGCTGACCGAGGGGCAGTGCGAGGTCATCGACCGCTGCCTGCAGCTCTTCGGCGGCTACGGCTACACCACCGAGTACCCGATCGCCCGGATGTACGCCGACGCCCGGGCCCAGAAGATCTACGGTGGCACCAACGAGATCATGAAGGAGCTGATCGCCCGTGCGCTCTGACCCCGGGTCGGCCGCGCCGGAAGGTCGGGGTGGGCCGCTGGCCGGGGTACGGGTGGTCGAGCTGGCCAGCCTCGCGCCCGCCCCGTTCGGCTGCATGGTGCTCGCCGACCTCGGCGCCGACGTGGTCCGGGTCGACCGGCCCGGCGGTCCCGCCGCCGGTCGGTTGGCCGCGCCACCCGGCGGGCCGTTGCAGCGCGGCCGGCGGGTCACCGCTCTGGACCTCAAGTCGCCGGACGGCGTGGCCGACCTGCTGCGCCTGGTGGAGCGCGCGGACGTGCTGGTCGAGGCGTACCGGCCGGGGGTGGCCGAGCGGCTGGGCTTCGGGCCGGAGACCTGCCGGGCCCGCAACCCCCGGCTGGTGTACGCCCGGATGACCGGCTGGGGGCAGGACGGCCCACTGGCCCCCCGGGCCGGGCACGACATCGACTACATCGCGGTGGCCGGCGCGCTGGAGCCGCTGGGCCGGGCCGGTGAGCGCCCGCACGCGCCGTTGAACCTGCTCGGCGACTTCGCCGGCGGCGGAATGCTGCTCGCCGTCGGGGTGCTGGCGGCGCTGCTGGAACGGGAACGCTCAGGCGTCGGGCAGGTGGTGGACGCGGCGATGGTCGACGGCTCCGCGCTGCTCACCGCGTTCCTGCACGGGATGCTCGGCACCGGCCTCTGGTCCGCGCCGCGCGGGCGCAACCTGCTCGACGGCGGGGCGCCGTTCTACGACACGTACCGCACCGCGGACGGCGGTTACCTGGCGGTCGGGGCGCTGGAGCCGGCCTTCTACGCCGCCCTCCTCGCCGGCCTTGGTCTGGGCGACGACCCTGACCTGCCGGCCCAGTACGACCCGGCGGGCTGGGACGAGCTGCGCCGGCGGTTCACGGAACGGTTCGCGACCCGGACCCGGGACGAGTGGACGGCCGTCTTCACCGACCTGGACGCCTGCGTGGCGCCGGTGCTCGCCCCGACCGAGGCGCACCGGCACCCGCACAACGCCGCCCGGGGCACCTTCGTGGAGGTCGGCGGGGAGGTCCAGCCCGCCCCGGCGCCCCGATTCGGGCGTACGCCCGCCCCGCCTCCGGCCCCCACCCCTGACCCGGAACCCGCGTCGGAGATCATCGCGCGCTGGTCGCGCTAGCCCCAGAAGCAGATCTTGGTAGGAAAGCGCCCCCCGAGGGGCAGTTTCCTACCAAGATCTCCAGCGGTCAGCCGCGCGCGGTGGCCGGCTCCGGCTCGGCGACGGTCGACGAGGTGTCGGCGGTGGGCTCGGCAGCGGCTTCCTGCACGTCCGGGCCGTCGTGGTCCTCGTCGAGCATGGTGGCCTCGTCGAACGGACGCTCGCCGGCGAGCACCGCCCTGGCCTGCTCCGGGTCGAACTCGCCGGTCCAGCGGCCGATGAGGACGGTGGCGACGGCGTTGCCGGCGAAGTTCGTCAGCGCCCGCGCCTCGGACATGAACCGGTCGATGCCCACGATCAGCCCCACCCCGTCGACCAGGTCCGGCCGGTGCGACTGGAGCCCGCCGGCAAGGGTGGCGAGGCCGGCGCCGGTGATGCCGGCGGCGCCCTTGGACGCGATGATCATGAAGACCAGCAGCGAGATCTGCTCGCCGACCGAGAGCGGGTCGCCCATCGCCGAGGCGATGAAGAGCGACGCCATGGTCAGGTAGATCGCGGTGCCGTCCAGGTTGAACGAGTAGCCGGTCGGCACCGTGATGCCCACCACCGGCTTGCTCACCCCGACGTGCTCCATCTTGGCGATCAACCGCGGCAACGCCGACTCCGACGACGAGGTCGACACGATCAGCAGGAACTCCCGACCGAGGTACCGCAGCAGCGAGAAGATCGAGATCCGGGCCACGAACCACAGCAGCGCACCGAGCACCACCAGCACGAAGATCAGACACGTCGCGTAGAAGCCCAGCATGATCTGGGCCAGGCTCTTCAACGCGTCCATCCCGGTCGCCCCGACCACGGCGGCGATCGCGCCGAACGCACCGATCGGCGCCAACCACATGATCATGGCGAGCACTTTGAAGACCAGGCGCTGGATGGTGCCGACGGCCCGCAGCACCGGCTCGCCACGGCGGCCCATGCTCTGCACGGCGAAGCCGACGAGCAGGGCGACCAGCAGGGTCTGCAGCACCTCGCCGCCGGTCAGCGCGGAGAGCAGCGAGGTCGGGATGATGCCCAGCAGAAAGTCGGCGGTCCCCTCGCTCTCGGTGCCGGCCGCCTTCTGGCCCGCCTCGGCCAGCTCGTTGCTCAGCTGGAGCCCGGAGCCGGGGTGGATCAGGTTGCCGACGACCAGGCCGATGGCGAGCGCGACGGTCGACATGATCAGGAAGTAGCCGAGGGCCAGGCCGCCGACCTTGCCGACCTTGGCGGCCTGCCGTACGGAGCCGACGCCGAGCACGATGGTGCAGAAGATGACCGGGCTGATCATCATCTTGATCAGCGCGACGAAACCGGTACCGAGGGGCTTGAGTTCCTGCGCCGCGTCGGGGGCCGCGAAGCCGAGGATGATGCCCGCCAGGACGGCGCCGATCACCGCGAGGTAGAGGAAGTGGGTGCGATCCCGCCGGGGCCGCGTGGCCGGTGTGCTGGTGGTGGGGGTCTGCATGGCTGAGACTGTGGCCCAGGTCTCAACCGGAATCAGCCTTGCGTTCATTCTGTTCACCGACCTGAGCTGTCGACGAAACAGGGAGCGCGACGGACCGTCACGACGAGGAGACATGACCGGACGGAAGTGGAGCATCGCCGGGCAACTGTTCGCCCTCCAGGTCGTCGTGGTCACGCTGCTGGTGGCGGCGGCCACCCTGGGGGTCGCGCTGGTCGCCCGCTCCGACGCCCGGGACGCGGCCCGCGAGGAGGTGCTGGCGGTGGCCGAGACGGTCGCCCGGTCTCCCGAGGTGGCCGCCGCGCTGCGCACCCCGGACCCGTCCGCCACCCTCCAGCCGTACGCCGAGTCGATCCGGGTCGCCACCAGCACGGACTTCGTGGTGGTGATGGCCCCGGACCGGACCCGCCACTCGCACACCGACCCGACCCAGATCGGCCGGCCGTTCATCGGCACAATCGAACCGGCGCTGGCCGGGCAGCCGTTCACCGTGGTCAACACCGGCACCCTCGGCGAGTCGGTCCGCGCGGTGGTGCCGGTACGCGACACCGGCGGCGCGGTGATCGGTCTGGTCTCGGTCGGCATCACCACCGAGGCGATCAACCGGGAGCTGCTCGAGAAGTCACCGGTGCTGGTGGCCGCCACCATCGCGGCGCTGGCCCTGGCCGGCGCCGGCTCCTGGCTGCTCAGCCGGCGGCTGCGGCGGCAGACCCACGGCCTCGGCCCGGCCCAGATCACCCGGATGTACGAGTACTACGACGCGGTGCTGCACTCGGTGGGCGAGGGCCTGGTGGTGATCGGCCCGGACCGCCGGATCGCGCTGATCAACGACGAGGGCCGCCGGCTGCTCGGGCTGCCCGCCGACGCGCCGCTGGTCGACCAGCCGGTGACCGAGGCCGACCTGCCGGCCGCCCTGACCGAGCTGATCACGTCGGGTCAGGCCGCCCGGGACGAGCTGATCCTGACCGCCGACCGCGCGCTGGTCGCCAACCTCCGCCCCACCGGCGCCGACAGCCGGGCCCTGGGCACGGTGCTGACCCTGCGGGACCACACCGACCTGCGGGCCCTCACCAGCGAGCTTGATTCGGTCCGCGGGCTCACCGACGCGCTCCGGTCGCAGGCTCACGAGGCCGCCAACCGGCTGCACACCGTGCTCACCCTGGTCGAGCTGGGGCGCACCGAGGAGGCCGTCCGGCTGGCCACCGAGGAGCTGGCGCTGGCCCAGCAGCTCACCGACCAGGTGGTGGGCGCCATCGCCGAACCTGCGCTGGCCGCGCTGCTGCTCGGCAAGTCCGCTCAGGCCGCCGAGCGCGGCGTGGAGCTGACCGTCGACCCGACGTCCCGGCTCGACGTCGGCACCCTGCCGGCCGGGGAGCTGCTCACCGTGGTGGGCAACCTGGTCGACAACGCGCTGGAGGCGGTCGCCGCCGGGGAGCCGCCCCGGCGGGTACGGGTGTACGTGACCGAGACGGTCGGCGAGGTGCTGGTCGAGGTGACCGACAGCGGCTCCGGGCTGCCGCCCGACCGGGTCGCCGACGCGTTCCGCCGGGGCTGGTCGACCAAGGCCAGCGGCCGGGGCATCGGCCTGGCCCTGGTCGCTCAGGTGCTGGCTCGGCGCGGCGGCCGGCACGAGGTGGCCGCCGGACCGGAGGGCGGGACGGTCTTCCGGGTCCGGCTGCCGGTCGGAGTGGAGCAGCCGACATGAGCGAGCGGGCGGACATGAGCGACATCCGGGTGCTCGTCGTCGAGGACGAGGAGCTGATCGCGGCGGCGCACCGCGCGTACACCGAGCGGGTCCCGGGGTTCCGGGTGGTCGGGGTGGCGCACACCGCCCGGGAGGCGATGCGGGAGCTGCGCCGGACCGGCGCGGACGCGGTCGACCTGGTGCTGCTCGACTTCCACCTGCCCGACGTGCACGGCCTGGACATCTGCCGAACGATGCGGGCGGCCGGCAGCGACGCCGACGTGCTCGCCGTCACCTCCGCCCGCGACCTGGCCGTGGTCCGTTCGGCGGTGGCCCTCGGGGTGACCCACTACCTGCTCAAGCCGTTCACCTTCGCCGCCTTCCGGGACAAGCTGGAGCGCTACGCCGAATACCGACGGCAGGCGTCGGCGGGTGGCGCGGTCGCCGCCCAGCACGAGGTGGACCGGATGTTCGCCACCCTGCGCGGAACGGCCCCGGACACCCTGCCGAAGGGGCTCGGCGCGCAGACGCTCGACGCCGTACTGGACGTGCTGCGCCGTCAGCCGGGGCTCTCCGCCTCGGAGGTCGCCGAGCGGACCGGCACCTCCCGGGTCACCGCGCGGCGTTACCTCGAGCACCTGGCCGAGACCGGCCGGGTGGGCCGGACGCCCCGCTACGGCACCCCGGGCCGTCCCGAGGTGGAGTACCGGCCCACCTGAGCGCCCGTACCGGCGGTGCCGTGACCCGGGCCGGCCGGTGGGATCCGAACCTCCCCGTTCCGGCCCGACCGGAGCCCGCCGGGCATGATCATGCAGGTGGCGGCGCGGAAGCCCGCCCACAGGAGCAGGGAGGGACCCGGCTGTGCCCGACGCCGACGAGCTCATCACCGACGCGCTCGCGGCGGCCCGTGACACCGACGTACGCCGCGCCGAGCGGCAGCTGGACCGGCTCGTGGTCGGCACCGGCGCACCGGACGGCGCGGCGGCGGTGGACGCGGCGCTGCTGCGCCGGCTGGCCGCCGGCGTCGGGCGGCTCTGGCCGCGCGGCTGGCAGCCGGTCGACCTGGCCCGGATCGCGGGCCGGCGGCTCGGCGCCCGGCCGGCCCGGCTGCTGGCGGACGCGATGGCCCTTCAGCGGCGCGACCAGCCGGGCCCGGTACCGACGTGGTGGGACGACCAGCTGCGCGACCTGGACGCCGGGCTGTGGTGGGACGACGACCGTGCCCACCTCACCGCCTGGGCCGCCCGGGAAGGGGTGGACCGGGTGACCGCGCTGCGGGAGGCGGTCGAGGCGCTGGCGTTGGTGGAGGGGCTGCCGCCGATCGCCGTGCTCCGGCCACCGCCCGGATCGACGCCGACCGGCGGTCCGGCCGGCCCGGGCGCCGGGTCCCGGGGTGGCGGCGGTTCGCGGATGCTGGACCGGGTCCGGGCGCTGCTGGCCAAGGCCGAGTCGACCACCTTCCCGGCCGAGGCCGAGGCGCTGACCGGCAAGGCGCAGGAGCTGATGGCCCGGCACAGCCTCGACGAGGCGTTGCTGGCGGCCGACGCGCCGCGGACCGACCTGCCCGGTGGGGTGCGGCTCGGCACCGAAGCCCCGTACGCCGGCGCGAAGGCGCTGCTGGTGCAGGAGGTGGCGGCGGCGAACGGGTGCGAGGCGGTCTGGTCCGACGACCTCGGCTTCGCCACCGTGCTCGGCTGGCCGGCCGATCTGGAGGCGGTCGAGCTGCTCTACACGTCGCTGCTGGTGCAGGCCACCGCCGAGATGCTGCGCGGCCGGGGTCAGCGCCAGGTGAAGGGGGGCGGGCGGCGTACCCGCGGTTACGACGAGTCCTTCCTCAACGCGTTCGCGCTGCGGATCGGTGAGCGGCTGCGGACGGTCAGCGCGGCGGCGAGCCGGCAGGCGGCGGAGGCGGCCGGGCCGGAGCGGTTGCTGCCGGTGCTGGCCGCCCGAGGTGAGGCGGTGCGCGAACGGATGGAGAGCCTCTTCCCCGGGGTCCGCCGGCACCGGCTGACCGTCCGCGACGCGGAGGGCTGGGCCTCCGGCACGTCGGCGGCCGACCGGGCGTCGCTCGACCTGGGTGGTGGCCGGCCCGGCCGGCAGGTACGCGGCAAGCGGTGACCCGCTCCGGCGTGGGGGCCGCCGTCCCGGCGAAGATTCTGCGATTTTCTTCCGTACGGATGTAGGGCACGGAGCATCGGCTCCGACCCCTCGGCGAGCCGCGCCACCGATCGCGCGGCCAGGACGCGAGGAGCAGGTCGTGAAGTACATGCTGTTGATCTGGAACCGGCCCGGTTTCGTCGAGGAGCTCTCCGAGCAGGAGCGGGTCGCGCTCTTCGGCGAGGTCGACGAGATCATGGCGGAGCTCTCCGCGTCCGGGGAGCTGGTGGGCGGGCAGGCGCTGGCCGACCCGTCGCAGACGCGCACCGTCCGGCTGGCCGGCGGGCACCCGGAGGTCGTCGACGGGCCGTTCATGGAGAGCAAGGAGCAGTTCGCCGGCTACCTGGCGGTCGACTGCGAGAGCCCGGAACGGGCGGCGGAGATCGCGGCGCGCTGGCCGGACGTGCGCTACGGCGGCGTCATGGAGGTCCGCCCGATCATGGACGACGCCGGGACCGAGATGTGACCGACGGCAGCGAGGTCGAGGAGCTGCTGCGTGCCCTGGCGCCGCAGGTCCTCGGCCTGCTCGTCCGCCGGCACGGCCAGTTCGACCGGTGCGAGGACGCGGTGCAGGAGGCGTTGCTCGCCGCCGCCCTCCAGTGGCCGGATCAGGGCCTGCCGGAGCATCCGCGCGCCTGGCTGCTCACCGTCGCCACCCGCCGGCTCACCGACGAGTGGCGCAGCGAGCACGCCCGCCGGGAGCGCGAGATCACGGTGGCCGCCCGCGAGCCGGCGTACGCCACGGTCGCCCCGCCGGCAGACGCGGAGCCGCCGGCCGGCGACGACACGCTGCGGCTGCTCTTCCTCTGCTGCCACCCGGCGTTGGCCCGGTCGGCGCAGGTGGCGTTGACCCTGCGCGCGGTCGGCGGACTCAGCACCGCGCAGATCGCCCGGGCCTACCTGGTGCCCGAGGCGACGATGAGCCAGCGGATCCGCCGGGCCAAGCAGCGGGTCGAGGCGGCCGGCGCGCGGTTTACCATGCCGTCGCCGGCCGAGCGGGACGACCGGCTGGCCGCGGTGCGGCAGGTGCTCTATCTGATCTTCAACGAGGGGTACACCGCGTCCAGCGGGCCGGAGCTGCACCGCGCCGAGCTGACCGGCGAGGCGATCCGGTTGGCCCGGATGCTGCACGCGCTGCTCCCCGACGACGGGGAGGTCACCGGGCTGCTGGCGCTGATGCTGCTGACCGACGCGCACCGGGCGGCCCGGGTCGGGCCGGGCGGCGAGCTGGTGCCGCTGGCCGAGCAGGACCGCGACCGGTGGGACCGGGCCGCCACGGCGGAGGGCGTCGCCCTGGTCACCGAGGCGCTGACCTGGTCGCCACCGGGCCCGTACCAGCTCCAGGCGGCGATCGCGGCCGTGCACGCCGAGGCGCCCTCGGCCGCGGAGACGGACTGGCCGCAGATCGTGGCGCTCTACCGGCTGCTCGCCCGGATCGCGCCGAACCCGATGGTCACCCTGAACCAGGCGGTCGCGGTGGCCATGGTGGACGGTCCGCGCGCCGGGCTGGCGCTGCTCGCGCCGCTCACCGAGGACGAGCGCATGGCCGCACACCACCGGCTGGCGGCGGTCCGTGCCCACCTGCTGGAGCTGGCCGGCGAGCCCGGCCCGGCGCGGACGGCGTACCTGGCCGCCGCCCGGGCCACCACCAGCCTCCCCGAGCGGCGTTATCTGGAGCTGCGGGCCGCCCGGCTGGCCGGCACCGAACAACCGTCGAGCATTGGAGTGGACCGACCATGAGCACCGTGACGAGTCAACTGTCGATCTCCCTGGACGGCTACGTGGCGGGGCCGGAGCAGAGCCCCCAGGACCCGCTCGGCCGGGGCGGCCTGCGCCTGCACGAGTGGCTCTTCGGCCTGGACACCTGGCGGGCACAGCACGGATTGACCGGTGGCGATCGCGGCGTGGACGCGGAGGTCGTCGACGAGATGACCCGCAACGTGGGGGCGTACGTCATGGGGCGGCACATGTTCGGCGGCGGCGACGGGCCGTGGGACGAGACGTGGCGCGGCTGGTGGGGCGAGGAGCCGCCGTTCCACACGCCGGTCTTCGTGCTCACCCACCACCCCCGCTCCGCACTGACCATGGCCGGCGGCACGGAGTTCCGGTTCGTCGCCGACGGCATCCACTCGGCGCTGAAGCAGGCGCGGGAGGCGGCGGGTGGCCGGGACGTCTCGATCGCCGGTGGCGCGAGCACCGTCCGGCAGTACCTGACCGCCGGCCTGCTCGACACCCTTCAACTGCACATCGTCCCGATCGTGCTCGGGGCCGGCGAGCGGCTCTTCGAGGACGTCGGCGATCTCCGGCTGGAGCAGGCGGCGGTGGTCGCCGGCCCGAGCGTCACCCACGTGACGTACCGGGTGTCACGCTGACCGTCGCCGGCCGCCGGGTCACCCGATCCGGCGGCCGGCGAGGTGGCGGTCAGGCGAGCGGGTCCACCGCCGGGCACCGGAGGCCCCGAGCCGGCGGCGCCACGTCGACCAGGTACCGGTCGACGGCCCCGGCGACGCACGGGCTGGTCGTGTAACTGCCGTGCCCCCAGCCCTGGTAGGTCAGCAGGACGCCGTGGCGGCCGAGCTGGCGTGCGACGCTGGTCGCCCAGTTGAAGCCGCTGGCCGGGTCGTGCCGGGTGCCGGCCACCAGCAGCGGCACGTCGGTGCGCACCCGCAAGCGGTGCTGCGGGTTCGCGACCGGCGCCGGGGTGCCTAGGCAGGTCGCCACCGCGAAGACGGCCTGGGGATAGCGCAGGTCGGGCGCGATCCGGGCGAGCCGGTCCAGGTGCGCGGCATACTCCCGGTGGTCGCGTACCGGCAGGGCCCAGTCCTGACAGAAGACCGCGAAGGGGTACGGGCTGACCGTCTCGGCCGGGGCGCCCGGGGTGGCCGTGGTGGCCGCCCGCGTCGGCTCCATGGTCTTGATGTCCACCGCCAGCCCGGGCCAGTCCGGCCCGTACAGCGCTTTCTGGGCGAGTCGGCTGAGCAGGAACGGGGTCAGCCTGGCCTCGGGACGGTCGGGGTCGGTGAGATCGCCGCGCTCGGCGCGGACCCGCAGGCCCGCCCAAATCGCGCGGAGGTCCCTCCCGTGCAGCACGCACCGTGCGTCGTCGGCGCACCATGCGACGAACTCGTCGAAGGAGTCCTGGACGGTGGCGGCCTGGGTGTCCAGGAAGGACCGGGTGTCGAGGCTGTGGTCGACCGCCGCCTCCAGCACCATGGCCCGTACCCGGTGCGGGATAAGCTCGGCGTACTGGAGGCCGAGCAGCGTGCCGTACGAGCTGCCGTGGAAGGTCAGCCGGCGCTCACCCAGCGCGGCCCGGACCGCGTCCAGGTCCCGTGCCGCGCTGGCGGTGTCCACGTGGTCGTAGAGCGGCCCGGTGCGGGCCCGGCAGTCGGCCCGCAGGCGCGCGTTGCCGGCCAGCGCGGCGTCGAACTCCGCCTGGTCCGCGATCACCTGGGGCTGCGCCGCCAGCAGCTCGGTGGCGCAGACGACCGGGTGGCTGCGGCCGGTGCCGCGCGGGTCGAGGCTGACGATGTCGAACCGGCGGCGCAGGTCGTCGCTGAAGCGGTTCATGCCGGTGAGCACCCGGTCCACCCCGCTGTCGCCGGGCCCACCGGGGCCGAAGACCAGCGAGCCGACGCGGGCGGCGGGATCGGTGGCGGTCCGGCGGGCCAGGGCCAGGTCGAACCGCTCGCCGGTCGGCCGGTCCCAGTCGACCGGGACCGACAGCGTGCCGCAGTCGGCGGTGGCGTCCTTCTCGCAGGGGTGCCAGGTGATCGTCCGGTCGGGGCCGGGGCGGGCCGCCGAGGCCGGTGGGCCGACGGCTGTCACCAGCGTGACGGCCGTCGCGGCCGCCAGCGTCCAGCCGACGGACTTGCGTACGCGCAGCACGAAATGCTGTCCTCTCCTCGAAGGGGCATTGCGGTGAGAACTCGCCCGTGGGCGAGGCGATGCTGCTTCCACCCGGGCCGTCGAGTTGGCGCTCGACGGCCCGGGACCCTGCCGTCGGGCTAGTCGACGTCCCGCAGGACGCGCTCGACCGTGCTCATCCGGTTCTCCATCCCGCCCAGCCGGTCGTCCAGCGTGGCGAGCAGACGTTCGTTGCTCTCCTGGGCGCGGACCGCCGTCTCGGCGAGCCGGCGGTACTCCTCCTCGCGGATCCCGCCGAGCCGCGCCCGTCGGGTCTTGGCCACCTGCACCACGGTCACCGTGATCACGCTGATGAGCAGGGCGAAGACGCCGAACGCCCCGACCACCTCGGTCCAGTCGTGCTCGCTCACTCCGACCACCCCCCGGCACCGTCGCGGTCCGCGGCGTCCGGCGGGGTCAGCGTGCGGACCGCGACCGCGATGAGCTCCGGAGTGAGCCGGAGCACGAACGGTTTCACCTCGTAGTACTTCATTGCCTTCCCGTCCTCCGACAACTCCAGCTGGGCGGACACGAGACCGGCCGCCGTCAGCTTCCGCAGGTGGACCTGCAGCAGGGCGCGGCTGATGCCGAGATCCCGGGCGAGCCGACTGACGTAGGCGCGCTCCCGGGCCAACGCGGCGATCACCCGCAACCGGTGTGGGTTGGCCAGGGTGCCGAGCACCCGGACCAGGTCATCTCCCGACAGCGGCGGGTCACCACTCATGACGAGCCCTTGCACATGCAAAAGGAAGTTAGCAGGTACCGCGTCGATGTTGTAGCCCCGCGACGGCGCGATCAGGGTGAGTTACGGGTTCGCCCGCAAGGCGTTCCGGGTCAGGGCCGGCAGTCCCGCGTGAGGTTGGCCGGGATCCGGGTGAAGGTGTCGGCCAGCCAGGCGGCCGGGCGCTCGGCGCGGCCGCCGGCGTCGATCTGGTCCGCAGTGCCCGAGACCAGCTTTCTGATCTGCGGATCCTCGGCCCGGCGGGCCTGCGAACGGACCTGGTCGGCCAGCTCGGCCAGGTTTCCCCGGAGCTGGTCGGCGAGCTGCTCGCCGGTCAGCTCGCGCTCGGTCGCGGCGGTCGAGTCCGCGGCGATCTTCCGGCTGGTGGCGATTATGAGCCGGTCCACGGCCTGGCAGACCTGCACGGTGTTGGCGGCGGTCACGGGCGACGGGGTCGCGCTGGGCGACGCGGCGACGGTGGGAGTGGCCGGCCCGGTCGCGGTGGGCGTGGAAACCGGCGCGCCGGAGCGCGATCCGGGCGTCTGACAGCCGGCGACCAGAATTGCCAGTCCGGCGGCGATGGCGGCGCGGGCGGCCATGGTGGCGTACGACATCGTCCCCTCCCGTCGCACGGTCGGCCGTTCAGGGCGAACACCTCGCCCTGAAAACGACCGGGCGTCGAAGCAGGACACGCCGGGCCGGTCAGCACCGGCCCGGCGTGTCGTGCGTACGGTCAGCTCTTGAAGGCGTCCTTGATCTTCTCGCCGGCCTGCTTGAGGTTGGCCGCGGCCTGGTCGTTGCGGCCCTCGGCCTCCAGCCGCTCGTCGTCGGTTGCCCGACCGGCGCCCTCCTTGATCTTGCCGGTCGCGTCCTCGGTCGCGTTCTTGACCTTGTCGTCCATACCCATGGCGAACCTCCACTCCGAAGTGCCGCTACGCCCGGACAGGTACCCCGCCCCCGACCTGCCCAACCATCGACGATCAGGCGGGTGTGACCGGACGGAAGCGGCGCAGGCGCAGGCTGTTGGCGACGACGAAGACCGAGGAGAGGGCCATCGTGGCGCCGGCGATCATCGGGTTGAGCAACCCGGCCGCGGCAAGTGGCAGGGCCGCGACGTTGTAGCCGAAGGCCCAGAACAGGTTGCCCCGGATGGTGTTCAGGGTGCGCCGGGCGAGCCGGATCGCGTCGACCGCGGCGGTCAGGTCGTCCCGGACCAGGGTCAGGTCGGACGCCTCGATCGCCACGTCGGTGCCGGTCCCCATCGCCAGGCCCAGGTCGGCCCGGGCCAGCGCGGCGGCGTCGTTGACCCCGTCGCCGACCATCGCCACCGTCCGTCCCTCGGCCTGCAGCCGCGCGACCACGTCGACCTTGTCGGCCGGCAGCACCTCGGCGATCACCTCGGTGATGCCGACCTCGGCGGCCACCGCGCGGGCCACCGTGTCGTTGTCGCCGGTGAGCAGCACCGGGCGCAGCCCGAGGTCACGGAGCTGGGCCACCGCGGCCCGGCTGGTCGGCTTGACCACGTCGGCGACCGCGAGGACGCCCCGCGCCCGCCCGTCCCAGCCGGCGAGCACCGCCGTCCGGCCGGCGGCCTCCGCGTCGGTCGCCGCCCGCTCCACCCCCGGGGGTACGTCGAATCCACGCTCCCGCAGCAGTCGGAGCCGGCCGACCAGCACCTCGTGCCCGGCCACCGTTCCGGTCACACCGAGCCCCTCGACGTTGGCGAAGCCGGTGACCGCCGGCAGCGCTCCGGCCTCGGCAGCACCGGCGGCGACCGCCCGGGCGATCGGGTGCTCCGAGGCGCCCTCCAGCGCCCCGGCCAGCCGGAGCAGCTCGTCGGCGTCGGTGCCCTCGGCGGGCAGCACGTCGACCAGGGTCATCCGGCCGGTGGTCACCGTGCCGGTCTTGTCCAGCACCACGGTGTCGACCTTCCGGGTGTTCTCCAGCACCTCCGGTCCCTTGATCAGCACGCCGAGCTGGGCGCCCCGGCCGGTGCCGACCAGCAGCGCGGTCGGGGTGGCCAGCCCGAGCGCACACGGGCAGGCGATGATCAGCACGGCCACCGCGGCGGTGAACGCGGCGGTCGGACCCGCCCCGGTGCCGAGCCACCAGCCGAGGGTGCCCACGGCCAGGGCGATCACGATCGGGACGAAGACGCCGGAGATCCGGTCGGCCAGCCGCTGCGCGGCCGCCTTGCCGCTCTGGGCGTGCTCGACCAGGCGGGCCATCTGGGCCAGCTGGGTGTCGGCGCCGACCCGGGTCGCGGTGACCACCAACCGGCCACCCGCGTTCACCGTCGCACCGACCACGGCGTCGCCCGGACCGACTTCGACCGGCACGGACTCGCCGGTCAGCATGCTGGCGTCGACCGCCGAGGTGCCCTCGTCGACCACGCCGTCGGTGGCGATCTTCTCGCCCGGCCGGACCACGAACCGGTCCGAGACGGCGAGCTGGTCGACCGGGATCCGGGTCTCCACCCCGCCGCGCAGCACCGCGACGTCCCGGGCGCCGAGTTCGAGCAGGGCGCGTAGCGCGGCCCCGGCCGTACGCTTCGAGCGGGCCTCGAAGTAGCGGCCGGCGAGGATGAACACGGTCACCCCGGCCGCCGCCTCCAGGTAGATGTTCCCGGCCCCGTCGGAGCGGGTGATGTCGAACCGGAACGGGTGCGTCATCCCGGGCACCCCGGCGTCGCCGAGGAAGAGCGCCCAGAGCGACCAGCCGAACGCGGCCAGGGTGCCGACCGAGACCAGGGTGTCCATGGTCGCGGCGCCGTGCCGCAGGTTGATCAGCGCGGCCCGGTGGAACGGCAGGCCACCCCAGACCACGACCGGGGCGGCCAGCGTCAGCGACAGCCACTGCCAGTAGTCGAACTGCCAGGCGGGCACCATGGCCAGCACGATCACCGGCACGCTCAGCGCCACCGACGCCCAGAGCCGGGTCCGCAGCCCGCGCAGCTCGTCCGCCGGCTCGGCCGGGCCCGGGGCACCCGCCGGGGTGGGCGGGGGCGGCACCTCCGCCGTGTAGCCGGTCTTCTCCACGGTGGCGATCAACTCGTCGGGCGTGACGTCGTCGGCGTAGCGGACGGTGGCCTTCTCGGTGGCGTAGTTGACGCTGGCCGAGACGCCGTCCATCCGGTTCAGCTTCTTCTCGATCCGGGCGGCGCAGGAGGCGCAGGTCATCCCGCCGATGGTGAGCTCGATCAGGTTGGGCGCGGTGGGCAGCGGGGTGCTGCTGGTGGTGGTCATGTCCGGTCCCGTCAGTCGTGCCCGTGGCCGGGCTCGCCGTGCTCGGCGGCGCCGGTCGGGGTGGGTGCGGCGCTGCTCGGCGCGGCGGACGCGCCGCCGGTCGCCGCCGCGTTGCCGGCCAGCACGGTGAACTCCGCGGTGTGCACCACGCCGGCGTGCTTGAAGTCCAGGTAGAGCCGGTAGGCGCCGGCCGAGGGCACCTCGGCGAAGAAGGTCACCGCGGGGCCCGGGCTCGTCCGCCCATCGCCCGGCGCGCCGTCCGGGTGCACGTGCAGGTACGCCAGGTCGCCCTGGCGCAGCGCCACCAGGTGCCCGTACGCGCCGAGGTAGGGCTCCAGGTCGGTGACCGGCGCGCCGTCGCGGTTGACGGTCAGGGTCAGCTCGGCGGTACGACCGGGCTGCGGGTCGCCAGCCAGCGTGACGGTGTAGCCGTCGACGGTGGTGCTGGTCGTCGGCGCCGGCAACGGCCGGTCGGTCAGCGTGCCGGGCACGCTCACGTCGACGCCGAGCGTCAGCGGCTGGCCTCCGGTGGGGGTGAAGTCGGCGAACGCCCGCCAGACGCCCGGCCCGCCGAGCGGAGAGGCGACCCGCCAGGTGCCGTCCGACCCCAGTTCGGGGTGCACGTGCCGGAAGCCGGAGAGGTCGCGGCGCGCGACGATCAGGTGCATCCGCTTGTCGTGCGCCACGTCGTACCCGGTGACCGGTCGGCCGTCCGAACCGGTGATCCGGAAGGCGAACTCGTCGGCCGAGGTAGCGACCGGCACGAGGGTGTAGCCGCGGTCGGAGACGAGCAGACCGCCGGGGAGGTGAGCGTCCGCGCGCTCCGCGCCGCCGTTTCCGGCGTCGCCGGTCGTGCCGTGCCCGGCGCCGGTGGTGCCCTGGTGGCGGGATTCGGCGGCGGGGGCGACGGGGCCGGCCACCTGACCGACCCCGTACGCCGCGCCGAACACCGCGACGAGCCCGAGGGCGAAGCCGCTCAGCTTCATTCCGGTGTTCATCGTGATACCTCGATCTTCGTCCGGCGCCGTCAGGCGTCGACGAGCTCGTAGCCGGCCTCGTCGACCGCGGCGCGCACCGACGCGGCGTCCAGCGGGCTCTCGCTGGTGACGGCGACCTGGCCGCTGGCCAGGTCGACCTGGACATCGCTGACGCCCGGAATGGCGCCGACCTCGGCGCTGACCGAGCTGACGCAGTGCCCGCAGGTCATGCCCTGCACCTGGTACGTCGTGGTGATCATCGGAACTCTCCTTCCGCCGCCCCAGCCCGCACCCCCAGGGGTGAGGCGAGGACGGACAGCCGCCCTGTCGTCGTACCGGTACCCGGTGGGGGTATCGGCCACCACAGGACCGTACCATACCCCCCAGGGGTAGGCTATCCTTGTCGGCATGACCACTCCCACCCCGATCCGCGGGTACACCGCCAGCAAGGACCAACTGCTCAGCCGGCTGCGGCGCATCGAGGGGCAGGTCCGCGGCATCGAGAAGATGGTCGACGAGGACCGCTACTGCATCGACGTGCTGACCCAGATCTCCGCGATCCAGGCGGCGCTGGACAAGGTCGCGCTCGGCCTGCTCGACGGGCACGCCCGGCACTGCATGCACGAGGGGGCGGCCGAGGGCCGGGCCGACGAGATGGCCACCGAGATGATGGCCGCCGTCGGCCGCCTGATGAAGCGCGGCTGACCGTCAGTCGCCGGCCGGGCCGAGGCGCACCCGGCGCAGCAGTTGGGCGTTGAGCGCCACCACGATGGTGGAGGCGGACATCAGCACCGCGGCGAGCGCCGGGCTCAGCGCCACCCCGGCCGAGGCCAGCACCCCGGCGGCCAGCGGCAACGCGACCACGTTGTAGCCCGCCGCCCAGCCCAGGTTCTGCAGCATCTTCCGGTACGAGGCACGGGAGAGCCGGATCACCGCGGTGACGCCGCGCGGGTCCGAGGAGGCGAGCACCACCCCGGCCGACTCGATCGCCACGTCGGTGCCGGCGCCGATCGCGATGCCGACGTCGGCCCGGGCCAGTGCCGGGGCGTCGTTCACCCCGTCGCCGACCATCGCCACGGTCAACCCGCGGCGCTGCAACTCGGTCACCTTGCCGTCCTTCTCCGCCGGCAGCACCTCGGCGAAGACCTCGTCGCCCGGACGGAAGCCGAGGTCGGCGGCGACCGCCTCGGCAACCGCCCGGGCGTCGCCTGTGATCATCGCGATGGTGCCGACGCCCTGGGCGCGTAGCTCGGCGACCGCCTTCCGCGCCTCGGGCCGCACCTCGTCGGTCAACGCGAACGCACCGAGCACCGCGTCCGGCAGCCGGACCAGGTGCAGCACGGCCGCGCCCCGGCCGGTCCACCGGTCGACCGCCGGACCGAGCTCGTCCGGCAGCCGCGCGCCCAGCTCCCGCAGCAGCGCCGGCCCGCCCACCGCGTACTCCGTACCGTCGACCGTGGCCTGCACGCCGCGGCCCGGCAGCGACCGGAAGCCGGTCGCCCGGGCCGCCCCGCCACGCTGGTCCGCCGCCGCCACGATGGCCCGGGCCAGCGGGTGCTCGCTGTCCGACTCCACGCCGGCGGCGAGCCGCACCAGCTCGTCCCGGTCGGTGCCGGGCGCCGCCGCCAGGTCGGTGACCGCGTGCTCACCCCGGGTCAGCGTCCCGGTCTTGTCGAAGAGCACCGCGTCGACGGTCCGCATCCGCTCCAGCGCCAGCCGGTCCTTCACCAGGATCCCGGACCCCGCGGCCAGCGCGGTGGAGAGCGCGATCACCAGCGGGATCGCCAGGCCGAGCGCGTGCGGGCAGGCGATCACCAGGACCGTGACGGCCCGGACCACCGCCTCGTCCACCTGGCCGAGCAGCGTCCAGACCAGCACGGTGACCACGGCGGTGGCGGTGGCCAGGTAGAAGAGCGCGGCGGCGAACCGGTCGGCCAGCACCTGTGCCCGCCCGCTGGACTGCTGGGCCTCGGCGACCATCCGCTGGATGCCGGCGAGCGTGGTCTGCTCGCCGACCGCCTCGACCCGGATCCGCAGCGCCGAGTCGGTGGCCACCGTGCCGGCCACCACCCGGTCCCCGACCGACCGGAGCACCGGCCGGGACTCTCCGGTGACCATCGACTCGTCCAGCTCCGCACCGCCGTCCACCACCCGGCCGTCCGCCGGCACCCGGCCACCCGGCCGGACCAGCACCACGTCGCCGACCCGCAGCCCGGCGACCGGGACCGACTCGACCCCGCCGTCCGGTGTCACCCGGTCGGCCTGGTCGGGAAGCAGCGCGGCGAGCGCGGCCAGCGCGCCCCGCGCCTGCCCGATGGCCCGCATCTCCTGCCAGTGACCGAGCAGCATGATGGTGACCAGCGCGGCCAGCTCCCACCAGAAGTCGAGATCGAAGGCGCCGAGGCTGGTGGCGAGCGAGGCGACGTAGGCGACGCTGATCGCCATGGCGATCAGCAGCATCATGCCGGGCGCCCGGTCCCGCACCTCGCGTACGGCGCCGACCAGGAACGGCCAGCCGCCCCACCAGAACACCACCGAGCCCAGCACCGGCCCCACCCAGGACCGGCCCGGGAACTCCATGCGGTAGCCGAACCACTCCATCACCATGTGGCTGGTGACCACGACCGGCACGGTGAGCAGCAGACAGAGCCAGAACCGCCGCCGGAACATCTCGGGGTCGTGCCCGGCGTGCTTGTCGTGCCCGGCCGGCCCGGCGTGGCTGTCGTGCCCGGCCGGTCCGGCCTGGTTCTCGCGGCCGGCCGGCGCGCCGTGGTCGTCGTGGTCCGCCGGCTCGGGGTGGCCGTCGCGGGCTGGCCGGCCGCCGGGTCCGCTCCGCCCCGGACGGTCGCGCCGCGGCGGGGCGGGCGCGGAGGTTCCGTGATCCGGCTCCGGCGATCGCGGGTGCACGGGCATGCCTCCACCATGCCCGCCCGGCCGGCCCGGCGGGCACCTTCCCCGGCATGCGGTGCCCGACACCGCCCCACGCGAGCGGCGGCGTCGGCCACACCTGGTTAGCATTCCGACGATGGCTCTCCGGATCCCGCACCGTCCGGCCCGACCGCACCGTCGGGCATCGTCCGCCGCCCGCGGCCGGAACCGGCCGGGCGTCGCGCTCACGGTGGGTCACCGTCGCACCACCCTGGCGCCATCCGAGGCGCCTACCCCGGTGGTCGTTCGGCGGCGCTGAACCGTTCGCCCCGCCGGTACGTACCCCGCCTCGGATTCGTTGGGAGACTCGCATTGGGCGCCGACCACACCCGTCCCGCTCCGTCCACCCCGCCCCGGGTGCGACGGATCCTCGTCGCGACGGTGGTCCCTCTCGTCCTCGCCACCGTGGTCGCCGCTCTGGTGCTCTGGCCCTGGAACTCGCCCGAGCCGGAGGCCGGTGCCGACGTGCCGCGCTACCACGGCACCGTCACCCGGGTGGTGAGCGAGTCCTGCCCGCCCGCGCCCGAGGTCCCCGAGGGCGCGGGCGAGACCGGGTCGGGACCCTGCGGCACGGTGAGCGTACGGGTGGACACCGGCCCGGCCGCCGGCCAGCAGGTGCAGACCCCGATTCCGGCCGGTCCGGGGGCGCCACGGGTCGAGGCCGGCGACGAGATCATCCTGGTCGAGCTGACCGATCCGACCGATCCGACGTCGAGCAGCTGGAACATCGCGGAGCACCAGCGGGGCATGCCCCTGATCTGGCTGGCCGTCGTCTTCGCCGCCGCCATCGTCGCGTTCGGCCGGTGGCGTGGGGTGGCCGCACTCGCCGGCCTGGCCGCCAGCTTCGCCATCCTGCTCGCCTTCGTCCTCCCCGGAATCAGCGCGGGCCGGTCACCCCTGCTGGTCGCGGTGGTCGGCGCCGCGCTGATCATGTTCGTGGTGCTCTACCTGACGCACGGGATCACCGCGCAGACCTCGGTGGCCGTGCTCGGCACCCTGGGCAGCCTGGTGCTCACCGGGCTGCTCGGCACCCTGGCCACCGCCGCCACCCACCTCACCGGTTTCGGCAGCGAGGACGCCACCACGCTGTCGATGTTCCAGGCCGACGTGGACCTGCACGGCCTGCTGCTGGCCGGCATCATCATCGGCTCACTCGGCGTGCTCGACGACGTCACCGTCACCCAGGCGGCCACGGTCACCGAGCTGGCCCACGCGAACCCGGGCCTGTCCCGCCGGCAGCTCTACCGTGCCGCCACCCGGGTCGGCCGGGCGCACATCGCCTCGACGGTGAACACCATCGTGCTGGCGTACGCCGGTGCCTCGCTGCCCCTGCTGCTCCTGCTGACCGCCGACTCCCGCGGGGTGAGCCAGATCCTCACCAGCGAGTTCCTGGCCCAGGAGATCGTCCGCAGCGCGGTCGCCACGCTGGGCCTGATCGCCGCCGTACCGCTGACCACCGCGCTGGCCGCGCTGGTGACCACGGCCGGTCACGACGGACCGCCGGAGCGCACCGGTGACGGCACCCCCGCCACCCCGGCCGCCCGACCGGCGCCCGACCGGGCCGAGGCGCTGGAGGCGCTCGGTGCGGGCCGGCCCGGTCCGGCCGGAGATCCGCAACCATCCCCCGCCGCCCGGAAATGGTGGCCCGACCCGGACAGGAGCACGGACAGCGCATGGTGACACTCCGCAGCGTGATCAGGCGGGTCGCACGACCTGACGACCACGTCACTGATCACCCAGCGCAATGGCGAAATGACGGTTTTAGTCGGCATCCGGACGTAGATCCCCGGGTCGACTCTCAGGTAACCTCGCTGCCGGTTACCGACGAAGGCGCGCAGCGGCGCCTGCGGTACCACCGCCCAATCGCCAAGGGGCGAACCGGGAACCCAGGTACCCGGGGTGAATCCGCGCCAGCGGTAGGGGCCACTTCCGCCCCGAACCCGTCAGCTAACCCGGTCGGCGGTCGATGGAAGGGAACACTGTGACGGCACCCCTACGCCGCTGGTTGACACCTGTGGTGGCCGTGTTCGCCGCGTTGGCCGTGCTCGCCGGGCCCCTCCCGGCCTCCGCCGCGCCCAAGCCGAACACCCCCTCCGGGCATGAGGAGGACGGCGAGCCCAAGCTGCTCAACGACGTGATCGAGGCAACCAACCGCAGCTACTCCTCGGCCAAGATCAAGCTGGAGAAGTCTAAGAAGCGCCAGCTGGAACTCGCCCTCGAGGTGAAGCGGGCGCAGGACGAGCTGGACGCGCTGGCCCCGCAGGTCGGGCAGATCGCCGCCCAGTCCTACCGCACCGGGCGGATCGGCGCGATGGCCGTGCTGCTGGAGAGCAAGGCCCCGGACTCGTTCGTCCAACGCGCCGCCGGCCTCGACGAGCTCAACCTGGTCAACGGACAAAAGCTTGCCAAGGTCAACGCCATCAAGAGCCGCGCCGAACTGGCCAAGCTCGCGATCGACGCCGAGGTACGCGAGCAGCAGAAGCAGGCCGCCGTGATGGCCAAGCAGAAGCGCGACGCGGACAAGGCGCTGGCGCTGGTCGGCGGGAAGGGCTTCACCGGAGGCCTGGTCTCGGCCACCTCGCCGGTCGCCCGGATCGGCCCCGGCCGGACCGCCGACGGGGACTGGAAGCCCCAGTCGTGCTCCGAGAACGACCCCACCACCTCCGGCTGCGTCACCCCGCGCACCTTGCACGCGTACAAGGAGGTCAAGCGGGCCGGCTTCAACCGGTTCGTCGGCTGCTACCGCTCCGGCGGCCCGTGGGAGCACCCGAAGGGCCGCGCCTGCGACTGGTCACTGCAGAAGAGCGGCTTCGCGCCGTGGCACAACGACGACACCCGGATGTACGGCAACAACGTGGCCGCGTTCCTGATCCGTAACGCCGACCGGCTCGGCATCTACTACGTGATCTGGAACAGGCAGATCTGGTTCCCGGCGACCGGTTGGAAGTCCTACAGCGGGCCCTCCAACCACACCGACCACGTGCACATGTCGCTGCTCTAGCGACCATCCGCACGAAAGGGCCGCTCCGCGCTCGCGGGGCGGCCCTTCGCGTACCTCTGGCGGGCCGACAGCCCACGGCCGGCGGGCCGGGGTCGGCCCCGCTAGGCGGCTGCCGGCGCGTCGAGGCCCACCGGGGCGATGGTTCCCCCCGCCGGCACCTCGGCGACCTGGCGCACCTCACCCGCGGCGAGCCGGTACGACATGCCGACCACCGCGCACCGCCCGCCGGCCACCTCGGCGGCCAGCACCGCGGAGTTGCAGAGCAGGGCCTCGACGGTCTGAGCGATGTGGATGTCCACGATCCCGTTGATGTCGTCCACGCCCTCGGCGGCGGCCCGACGGAGGCTGGGCACCACGGCGTCCACCACCGCACCGAGGTGTCCCGGCGGCGGGGTGCCGGTGGCGACCGCCTCCCGGGCCGCCTGCACCGCGCCGCAGGAGTCGTGCCCGAGCACCACCACCAGCGGGACGCCCAGCACGCTGACCGCGTACTCGACGCTGCCGAGCACCTCGGGACCGGCGGTGTGCCCGGCGGTGCGGACCACGAAGAGATCACCCAGGCCGCGATCGAAGATGATCTCGGCGGCGAGTCGTGAGTCGGCGCAGCCGACGATCACCGCGAACGGGTGTTGCTCGGCGGCCACCTCGGCCCGGCGCTCGACGTCCTGGTTCGGGTGGCGCGGCGCGCCCGTGACGAAGCGTTGGTTGCCCGCCCGCAGCTCGGCGAGAGCCTGCTCCGGGTCGGGCGGCGACGCGACACCGTCCGACGCGTCGGGGACGCGCTGGGCGCCCGGGTGTGCTCCGGGCGATCCGGGTCCGCTCATGCCCGCACCTCGACTCCCACGCGATCGGCCAGGTCACCCCCGGCCGCTGACGGACGCGGGCTGTGATCCACGGTCACACCCAGCGCAAGATACGTCAAGGGATACGTGATATGCGTTTCAGGTGTTCAGCAGCGCCGGCCAAGGCGGCGGGGAACGCCGGCGAGCCATACCATGACGACCATGGCGACGAGTACGAGCGGGTACGGGAGCACCCGAAACTGGACCTTCCTCACCAATCACGGACACGTGCTGCTCGCCATCGCCCGGAACCCCACCGCCCGGCTGCGTGACGTCGCCGAGGAGGTGGGCGTCACCGAGCGCGCGGCCCAGGCGATCGTCGCCGACCTGGAAGCCGGCGGCTACCTGGTCCGCACCCGGGTGGGCCGGCGCAACGAATACACCCTCAACCCGGCCGGCCGGTTCCGCCACCCCGCGGAGGCGGACCGGGAGGTCGGCGCCCTCCTCGCGCTCTTCACCGAGGAGCCGGCACCAAACCACCAGTGACGACCGGCGGGCTCACTCGTCGCACGCCGGGCTCCCGTCGCCGCACCCTCCCCCCGTCGCACGCCGGGCTCCCGTCGCCGCGCCCCCTCGTCGCACGCCGGGCTCCCGTCACCGCACGGCGGGCTCCCGTCACCGCACGACGGGCGCGGCGGCGGTAATCTCAGCGGGTGCGCGAGAGCAGGCGGCTGAACGCTGGCGGAAGGGCCCACCGTGCCGGGCGCGTCGTCCGGGCGGTCCTCTGTGGATCGATCACCGTCCTGCTCGGAACGGCCGTCGTGCCGCCGTCGCCGGCCATGGCCGCCCCGACCTGCGGCCCTGCCGGCCTCGCGCCGCCGACCGAGACGCCGTGGGCGCTGCGCCGGCTCGACCCGTCCGCGGCCTGGCCGCTCTCCCGCGGCGCCGGGGTGACCGTGGCGGTGATCGACTCCGGTGTCTCGGCCACCCACCCGCTGCTGAACGGGCAGGTGCGCGAGGGCGCCGACTTCAACGGCCTGCCGGCCAACAAGGGCCGCTGCGACCAGGCCGGGCACGGCACCATCGTGGCCGGCATCATCGCCGGGCGCGAGGGCACCGGGGTGCCGTTCACCGGCATCGCCCCGCAGGCCCGCATCCTGCCGATCCGGGTGCTTCCCGACGGCAGGGACAACCATGACGAGGCGCTGCCCGGCGAGATCGCCAACGCGATCGTCTGGGCCGTCGACAACGGCGCCGACGTGATCAACCTGTCCCTGGTGACCCTCCCCCGCAAGGAGCTCGCCGACGCGGTCGACTACGCGGTGCGCAAGCGGGTCATCGTGGTGGCCGCCGCCGGCAACCGGCGCGAGGATCAGCAGCAGGACCGGACGGGCTACCCGGCCGCGTACCCGGGGGTGATCGCGGTCGCCGGGGTGGACGAGCAGGGGGCGCACGTCGGCAGCTCGGTGAGCGGCAACTACGTCGACATCGCCGCGCCCGGCGTGAACATCGTCGGCCCGGCGCCCGGTGGGTCGGGCTACATCGGCGAACCGCAGGGCGGCACCAGCTTCGCCGCCGCGTACGTGTCCGGGGTCGCCGCGCTGGTACGCGCCGCGCATCCCGATCTCACCGCACAGCAGGTCGCCGACCGGTTGACCCAGACGGCGGACAACCCGCCGGACGGCCACAACACCGAGGTCGGCTACGGCGTGGTCAACCCGTACCGGGCGGTGTCCACTGTGCTCGGCACCCGGTCGAACCCGCCGCCGGCGGCGATGCCCGCGCCGGCCCCACCAGGCGATCCGCTGGACTGGCAGCGGACGGTGGCGATCTGGGTGGCCGTCGTCGGCGCGCTGCTCGCGGCGCTCCTGCTGGCGATCAAGCCGATCCTGGTGCGGGGCCGTCGACGCGGCTGGCGCCCCGGGCGACGCCCGGCCGGAGCCGACGCGCTCACCACCGGCTGAGCCCGCCACGCCCGGGGGCGCGGGTGGGCCGGAAGGGCCTCGGACGTCATGGCACCCGGCTGACAGCGGCGCTCGACTCGACCAGACGCACGGGAGCCGCCCGACCAACGGTCGGACGGCTCCCGGTGGGACTCAGCGCAGGATGCCGGGAGCGCCGTCGCCGTCCGCGCCCCAGACGTCCTCGTCCTCCTCCAGCCAGGTGTTGCGGGCGCTCTCCTGCTCGCCGTAGCCGGCACCGCCGCCCGGCCCCATCCCGGCGACACCGGCACCGCGGGCACCCGCGCCCCGGGCGCCGCCGGCCGCGCCGGCCACGCCCCCACGGCCGCCCGCGCCACGACCGGCGCCGCCGCCGGCCATGCCGCCACCGGCCATGCCGGGCATCATCCCGCCGGCGCCGAGCTTGCCCGCGCCGAGCCGGCCACCGGCGCCCCGGCCGCCTCCGCCGCGACCGCCACCGGCCGCGCCGCCGCCCATCATCGGCGGCATGCCGGGGGTGACCGCACGGCCCAGCGCGCCACCGCCGGGGATCGCTCCACCCCCGGCGCCACCGCCCATACCCCCGCCCGAACCCAGTCCGGAGCCGGCGCTGAGCCCGGCGCCGCCGAGCCCGCTCGAGCCGATCCCGGCGCCACTCGGGCCACCGGCGCCGGCGAGGCCGGTGCCGTAGTCGTCGGGCAGTTCGCCACCGCCCGGTACCCCGCCGGTCTCCGGGTCGTAGCCGCCGGAGAGATCCGGGTGGGCGCCGGAACCGATGCCCGGGTCCCCGGTGTCGAGCGGGTCGCCGGGCTTCACGGCCATCGGCTCACCGATGTCACCGAGCTTGGGCTTGCCGCCACCGCCGCCGATGTCGGAGACGTCGCCGACGCCCTTGCCTCCGCCGCCGGTGTCCAGATTGGGCACCTCGGTGTTGACGTTCTCCAGGCCGCCCGACCGGCCGCTGCCGGGTGCCTCCATCGTCCGGTCCCGGAAGTTGCCGTTGACCTCGTCGTAGACCTTGCGGGCCTCGCCCTCCTTGTCGGAGAACCAGCCGGTCACCCAGTCGCCGAGCTTGCCCATCTGCTCGGCCGGCCAACTGCCCATCAGGTCGGCCGTGACCTTGGTCTCGAACATGCCGATGCCGAGGGTGATCTCCCCGTTCCGGGCTGCCAGCACGTCACCCACGCAGGCCGCCGGAATCGGCATCTTGTTCTGCGCTTCCTCCAGCTGCCTGGCTGCGGTCTCCAGGGTGGTCGCCATGCTGACCTTGCCGTGGCCCGGCTTGTCGATGTCGTCCTGGAGGCCGCCGGCCTGCTTGGCCAAGCCCTCGATGTGCGTCTTGAACGACTCGTACGCGGGGCCCTTCCAGACCGCGCCGAGGTCCTTGACGTTCTTCTCGAGACTCTCCTTGACCTCGCCGATGTTCTTGACCAGTTCCTTCCAGCCGAGGGCGGCGCTGGCGACATCGGCCGGCCGACCGGCCACCAGCACCTCCCGGGCCATCTCCTCCCAGCTCTTCCCGTCGCCCATCTCCCCGTCCCCCGCTCTAGTGGTCGCCGCCGCCGCTCGCGGCGTTGTTGAAGGCCTGCTGCATCTCCTGCGCCGTCATGGCGTTGGCGCCCTCGGCGTTCTCGTAGTTCCGCTTGACCGTGCGCAGCGCGTCCGCCGCGTTGTAGAGGTTCTCGGAGAGGGTGCGGAGCCCGCCCTCCGTGGTGCCGTACAGCTCGGTGTGCCGCTGGGAGAGCTGCGTCGCATAGTGGAAGCCGCCGAGCGGGCCCTCACCGGCCATGGCCTGGTCGCCGCCGAGCTTGTCCTTGATCTCCACCATGTCGTACGAGAGCCGGTAGACGTAACTCGCGTGCGTCTCCAGCCAGTCGATCGCGGAGTCGAGGTTGCCCGCGTCCCACTCGGTCTTCACACCCTGCTCGCCCTTGCCGGCCACCAGGCCGCTGGGCGTCTCGGCCTGGTCCACGCCGATCCGGTCGAAGCTGATTCCCCGGATGTCTCCCGTGTAGGGCATCACCGGGTTGATCGGCATCGGGATCGGCATACGAACCTCGACCCGGTCGTCCTCGTCGCTCACTGCTGTCCTCCCCTGGGGCGGCTGAACGGTCTGGTCACTGGCGCGGCTGCTGACCCGGCGGTGGTGTCATCGGCGGGGCGGGCGGCACCGCGCCGGGCGGATACGGCGGCCCATAGGGCTGCGCGTTCGTGGGCGGGCCGGTCGGGCCCGCCGGGTAGGGGTGTGGCCCGGGCGGTGTCTGCCCGACGCCGGCCGGCGGCACCGGGGCCCCCGACGGTGGATACGGCTGGTACTGCCCCGGCGGCGGGTACTGCCCCGGCGGCGGGTACTGCCCCGGCGGCGGGATCGGACCCGGTTGCGGGCCGGCAGCGGCACGGCGGCGGGCCCGGCGGTTCACCACCACGAGGATCACGATGATCGCCACGATCACGAGGACCGCCAGCAGACAGAGCACGATCTGCAAACCGGCGTTGTCGGCGAGCCCGATCGAGACCGCCGGCCCGTCGTCGTCCTTGTCGTCGGCCCCGCCGGCCGGCGCGCCCGGGCTGGCCGAGCCGCCGACGGGCGCGGCCAACGGGTTCGTCTCGACGGCCGGGACCGACTTGCTCAGCGCCGCGAGCACGTCGATGGAGCCGAAGCCGAACTCCGCGTCGCGCCCGGCCGGGCCCCGGTCCCGGGCGGTGCGGACCAGCCGGTTGACCACGTTGGCGGCGTCGAGGTCCGGGTAGCGGGCGCGAACCAACGCGGCGACGCCGGAGACGACCGCCGTGGCGTTGCTGGTGCCGTCGGAGATGAGGTAGCCGTTCGGCGAGGCGTCGGGCGGTGCGGGTGCGATGATCCGTTCACCGGGTGCGGAGATGGCCATCTCGGGCCCCGTCACCGTGCCGTTCCACACCCCGCCGGAACGGGTCGCCGCGCCGACCGCGATGACGCCGGGAACGCTGGCCGGCTGGGGGATCTTCGGGTAGCCGCCGTCCTCGTTGCCGGTGGCCGCGACCACCACCACGTTCTTGCTCAGCGCGTAGCGGACCGCCTCGACGACCTCCGGGTCGTCGCCGTGCATGCCGAACGACAGGTTGAGCACGTCGGCGCCCTCGTCGACCGCCCAACGGATGGCCGCGGGCGCCTCCTGGAGGCCCCGGTTCTCGGGCCCCAGGCCCACCGGGAGGATCTTCGCTTCGGGGGCGATGCCGAGCGCGTGCATGGCACCGCCGCCCCGGCCGGCGATGATGCCGGCCATCGCGGTGCCGTGCCCGGCCTCTCCGTCCGGGTCCGTCCGGCCGTCGGCGGCGACCCCGGGGCCCATGCCGCGACCCCGCAGCACCTGCCCCTTGAGGTCCGGGTGGGCGGCGTGGACGCCACTGTCGATCACCCCGACGGTGACCCCGCGCCCCTTCGACAGCCGATGCGCGTCGGAGATCTTGAGGCTGTTCAGGTGCCACTGGAGGCCGCGTACCGTGTCGGCGGCCCGGGCCGGAGCCGGCGCGGCCACCGGGCCGACGCCGACCGCGGCGACCAGCGCGAGCATGGCGCAGGCCGACCTGGCGACCGGTCGTAGACGCTTGTGGGCTGACATGACTTCCCCCAGGGCCGGTGTGGTACGCGTAACGCAGCACGGCTCCGGTCCGGTCGAACCGGACCGGAGCCATGTAGGCGGTCTGGTCAGCTGCTCCAGACCTTGGAGTTGCTCATCTCGGTGCTGACGTAGTTTTCCCGGGCGATGCCGACAGCGCCACCGATCTCGTTCAGGATCCGGTTGATGTCCCGAACGGCGCTGTCCCACTGAGCCTGGTGCTGCTCGTAGGCGGCCCGGTCCTCGCCGTCCCACTGGAGCTTGGACAGCATCTGACGCAGCGTGTCGAGCTTCTCGTCGAGCGTCCGCGAGATGGCCTGCATCTGCTGGTTGCTGCTCTCGAGGACCGCGTAGTCAACCTTGATCGTCACGACTTCCTCCTCTGCTCCTGGCTATGGATCACGGGTTGAGGGCAGAGTGGAACTTGTCCAGCATCTGCTGCTGCTCTTCGTCGTTGACCTGGTGCGTCGTACCCGACTTGTCCAGCAGGTCGGCGATGTTATCCATCGCCGTCAGCAGCTTGGTGGTGTCCTCGTTCCAGCGCTGCATGAGCGACTGGAAGCCCGTGGACGCCTGCCCCTTCCAGGCGATGGCCAGGTCGTCGACCACGTTCCACAGCTTCTTCAGCTCGCCGTCGACCTCGCTGCGCGTGGACCGCACGTCACTCGCGGCGGTATGTAGAGTCGCAGCTTCGACCTCGAACGCCATGCTTCACACCCTTCCGTCATGTTGTGGCGGCGGTTCTGCCGCGCCTTCCCCCGCGGCAAGGCGAAACACCCCACCGACGGACACTCCTGTGAAGACCGTAGCCGACCCGGTCCAGCGCGCGCAGCCCTGGCCCGACGGCAATCGATGTGTCGGAGCAGTCTTGCCCGGGCGGTGACGCCGACTTCAGGGCCGGGGCCGGGACGCGTCCCGCACCATCAACGGACCGGCCAGCAGGATGCCGACCAGCAGCGCGACCGCCACCCAGAGCACCGGCTTCTCCAGCGCCCGGTCGATGAGCACCGGAAGCATGGCCAGCGTCCCGACCAACAGGAGCACCACTCCCGACCGGCGCAGGGTCGCCGACGGACGCAGCCGCTCGTACGCGGTGAGCAGCAGTCCCATCAGGACCGCCGCCAGCGCGGTCAGGAAGAGCCACAACTGCCACATCGGAGCATCCCTCCGCGCATCGACCGTTACCACCGCGAATCAGCGCGACGTCCGATCCTCACATCGGCTCGGACCAGGCGGTCTGGATCAGCTGCTGGCCGTCGCGTCGGCGCACCAGCGTGCCCCGGCCCGGCGGCTGCACGCTGGGCCGCAGGTTGCCGAAGACCGCGCCCTCCTCGCGGTTGCCGGACATCAGCAGCCCCGGGCTGTCCAGCTCGCGCAGGCGTTGAAGCACCGGCTCGTAGAGGGCCCGGGCCACACCGCCGGCCCGCCGGGTGATGATCAGGTGCAGGCCGATGTCGCGGGCCTGGGGCAGCAGCTCGTGCAGAGCGCTGAGCGGGTTGTTGCCGCCCGAGGCCACCAGGTCGTAGTCGTCGACCAGGATGTACAGGTCCGGCCCCTTCCACCAGCTGCGGTCGCGCAGTTGGGCGGTGGTGACGTTCGGGCCGGGCAGCCGGTTGGAGAGCGCGCTGCGGATCGAGCCCAGCCCCTGCGCGAACGCCTGGTTGGACGGCGCGTAGTCGAGCAGATGGTCACCCTCCACCGCGCCGAGCAGGCCGCGCCGGTAGTCGGCGATCACCAGGCGGGCCTGGGCGGGGGTGTACCGCTCGGTGATGCCCCGGGCGATCAGCCGGAGCAGGTTGGTCTTGCCGCACTCGGCGTCGCCGAAGACGGTCAGGTGCGGCTCGTTCGCCAGGTCGAGGTAGACCGGCGCCAGCGCGGACTCGTTGACCCCGATCGGCAGGCCGGGCACCGACCGGTCGATGATCCGGGCGAGTTCGCCGACCGGCAGCTTGCGCGGCAGCAGCCGCACCTTCGGCGCCGGGCGGCCCGGCCAGGACGCCGCAACGTGCCGGGAGAGCGCGATCGACGCCTCGGAGAGATCCTCGATGTCGCGCCGGCCGTCGATCCGGGAGATCGCGGTGAGGAAGTGAAGCTTGTCCCGGGTGAGGCCACGACCCGGGGACTTCTCCGGCACGTTCATCGCCGACCGGCGGTCGATCTCGGACTCCGCCGGGTCGCCCAGCCGCAGCTCAAGCTTGGTGCCGAGCAGGTCGCGCATGTTGATCCGGATCTCCGCCCAGCGCACCGCGGTCACCACCACGTGCACCCCGAAGCCGAGTCCCCGGTTGGCCAGGGTGGTGATGGTCTGTTCCAGCTCCTCGTACTCCTGGCGGAGCGTGTTCCAGCCGTCGACCACCAGGAAGACGTCGCCGAACGGGTCGTCGGCGAACTCGCCCGCGGCCCGCCGCCGGCGGTAGCTCGCCACCGAGTCGATGCCGTGCTGGGCGAAACGCGCCTCCCGGTCGTCCAGGACGGCCACCACCTCGGCCACCGTACGGCGGACCGCCTCGGTGTCCCGCCGGCCGGCCACCCCGGACATGTGCGGCAGCGCCTCCAGGCTGCGCAGCGCGCCACCGCCGAAGTCGAGGCAGAAGAACTGCACCTCACGCGGGGTGTGGGTGAGCGACAGCGAGGCGAGCATCGAGCGGAGCATCGTGCTCTTGCCGCTCATCGAGGCGCCGACGATGACCACGTTGCCGCCCGCGCCGGCCAGCTCCACCATCATCGGGTCGCGGCGCTGCTCGTAGGGCCGGTCGACCACACCGACCGGAACGGTGAGCCGGCCCCGGCCCGGCCAGGAGGCGGTGCAGAGCCCGTAGGTCGGGTCGGCGGTCAGCGGGCCGAGCAGCTCGCCCAGGCCCGGCGGCTCGGCCAGCGGCGGAAGCCAGACCTGGTGCGCCGGCCGGCCCTTGCCCTTGAGCCGGTCGATGACCACGTCCAGCATCGCGACGGTCTTGCCGTCGGCCGGCTGCTCCGGTTCCGGCGTCGTCTCCACCGGCAGCTGCGGCGTCTGCACCGGCACGAAGTTCACGCCGTAGGGCACGATCCGGCGCTGCACCAGGGCCTGCGACCGGGACGCCTGCTGCCCCGGCGCCCGGTAGGGCCCGGAGACGTAGGCGGCCCGGAACCGCAGCATGGTGCTGGTGTCCGTCTTCAGGTAACCGTGACCGGGCGCGTTCGGCAGCTCGTACGCGTCGGGCACGCCGAGCACGATCCGGCTCTCCACCGCGGAGAAGGTGCGCAGACCGATCCGGTACGACAGGTGCGTGTCCAGGCCGCGCAGCTTGCCCTCCTCCAGCCGCTGGCTGGCGAGCAGCAGATGCACGCCGAGCGACCGGCCCAGCCGGCCGATCATCACGAAGAGGTCGATGAAGTCGGGCTTCGCCGCGAGCAGCTCGCTGAACTCGTCGCAGATGATGAGCAGGCTGGGCATCGGCGCCAACGGCTCACCGGCGGCGCGGGCCTTCTCGTACTCGAAGCGGGAGACGTAGTTGCCGGCCGCCCGCAGCAGCTCCTGCCGGCGGACCATCTCGCCGGCGAGCGCGTCGCGCATCCGGTCGACCAGCGGCAGCTCGTCGGCCAGGTTGGTGATCACGGCACTGGTGTGCGGCAGCGCCTCCAGCGACGCGAACGTCGCGCCACCCTTGAAGTCGACCAGGACGAAGTTGAGCTCCTCCGAGGAGTGGGTGACCGCCAGGGCGGCCACCACCGTGCGGAGCAGCTCGCTCTTGCCGGAACCGGTCGCGCCGATGACCAGACCGTGCGGCCCCATGCCCTCGTGCGCGGACTCCTTGAAGTCCAGCTCGACCACGTTGCCGTCCGGGCCCACGCCGAGCGGGATGCGCAGCCGGTCACGGTGGCTGCGGGGCCGCCAGGTCTGCTGCACGTCCACCGCGGCGGCGTCGCCGACGCCGAGCAGGTCGGGCAGCTCCGTGCTGCGGGCCAGCGGCTCCTCGGTGCTCGCCTGCTGCTGGGACAGCCGATAGGGGGCGACCTGCCGGGCCAGGCCCTCCGCGGCGGCCACGCTGAGCCGGTCCGGCTGGCCCAGCCGGGACGACGAGGCGCCCCGGACCAGCTCGAGGGAACTGCCGTCGCCCGCGTCCAGGCAGAGCAGCGACCGACCGGCGTCGCGGGGGACGGTGCCGGAAAGGTCGATGACCGTGGTGCCGAGCAGACCGGCACCCATCAGCTGGCAGGTCGGCGCGACCTCGCCCCCGTCGAGCAGCACCACCAGATGCGGTGCGGTGGTCAACGGCTTCGCCTCGGGGGCGAACCGGGGCCGGCCGGCCAGCTCGTTGGCGAGCGCCTCCTCGGCCTCGGCGAGGCTGGCGAAGACGAGTCGGCGGGCGCCGGCGGCGTCGGTGCGTCCACTGTGGTGCGCGTGCGGCAGCCACTTCACCCAGTCCCAGGCGGGCTGCCGGTCGGCGGCCGCGACCACCGCGATGATCATGTCGTCCGGCGCGTGGAAGGTGGCCAGCTGGCCGAGGGCGGCCCGGGCGAGGTCGAGCACCGGCTCGCGGTCGCCGCGCAGCACCACCCGGCTGAACGCCCGCACCGACAGCGCGGTGGGCAGCTCCGGCACCGTGGAGTGGGCCCGGACGAACCGGCGCAGCGCGATGGCGCTCATCGGTTCCAGGTCCTCGACTGGCTTGGTCTCCGGCGGGACGATCTCCACCGCCAGCCGCTGCGGCCCGAGGGCGATCCGGGTCTCACCGAAGTCGTCCTCGGTGATCCGCCGCTCCCAGAGCCGCCGGGAGGCCGCGATCGACCAGAGCGCGTCCGGCTCCGGGTGCCGCCACGCCATCGCCGCCCGCTGCTGCTCGGCCGCACGCCGGGTGCGCTTGCGCATCTGGGCGAGGTAGCGCATGTAGTCGCGGCGGTCCGCGTTCAGCTCGGCCTTGTCGTTGCCGCCGTTGTTGCTCAGCGAACCGATCGCCATGCCGAGCATCGACACACCGAAGAGGCCGCCGGCGACGTAGGTCATCATGCCGCCGCCGCGTCCGGCGTAGAGGAAGGCCATCGCGCCGACGCCACAGAACATCGGCAGGATCATCAGCAGCTGACCCATCCCGCGGGGGGTCGGCTCCGGCAGCTCGGGTGGCGACTCGAGCAGCACCTCGCCGCGCGGCAAAGCCGGTCCCGGCTGACGCGGGAGCCGGCGGAACACCACCGTGCTCACGGCTGTCTCCTCCCCAGAAGCGGCCCTGATGAAGTTCTGCGACGCGAGGAACTCGTCGGGTGGGCATCGTACGTGGCTGTCATCGTAGGTAATCTCCCGTGGGCGTCGCGGTCCCGTTGGAGCGATGCTGCCGGCCAGGTGATCGTACGGAGAGCACGAGGAGGCCACAGTGGCGACGAAGACGGCGACCGGCGGCCTGAGCCGGATCACCATCGTGGCTCCCCGGACCCGGATGGACCTCGCGCTGCCATCCGACGTACCCCTCGCCGACCTGCTGCCGACGCTGCTGCGCTACGCCGGGGAGGACCTGGCCGACGAGGGCGTACGGCACGGCGGCTGGAGCCTGGCGCGGCTCGGCGGGCAGCCGCTGGACGGTGGCCGCACCGCCACGCAGCTCGGCGTCCGGGACGGCGAGGTGCTCTACTTCAATCCGCGGTCGGCCACCGCGCCGGAGGTCGTCTTCGACGACGTGGTGGACGCCGTCGCCACCGCGACCAACCAACGGCCCGGCGCCTGGCAGGTCGGCACCACCCGGTCGTTCGCGGTGCTCTTCGCGGCGGCGGCGCTGAGCGCCGGCGCGCTGGCCGCGCTCTTCACCGGGCCACCGCAGCTGCCCGCGGCGCTGGCCGCCCTGCTGGTCTCGGTCGCGCTGCTGGTCGGTGCCGCGGTGCTGTCCCGCGCGGCCGGCGACAGCCGCACCGGCGCGGTGCTGGCGACGGTCGGCCTGGGTTACGCGGGCGTCGGCGGCCTGCTGCTGCTCGCCGGTGACCGCCGGCTCACCGAGCTGGCCAGCCCGCACGTGCTGCTCGCCGCGACCGCGGTGGTGCTCTTCGCCGCGATCTCGGCGCTGGCCGTGGGCGACCGGCTGCCGCTCTTCTTCGGCGCGGTCGCCCTCGGCGCGGCGACCGGCCTCGGCGCGGTGCTCAGCCTGGCCTTCGACATCAGCGCGACGGCCGCCGCGGCGGTGCTGGCCACGATCGCGTTCGGCGCGGTCCCGGCGCTGCCGATGGCCGCCTACCGGCTGGCCCGGCTGCCCGTTCCGTCCATCCCGACCGGTCCCGACGACCTGAAGACCGACACCGAGTCGGTGGACGGCCGGCGGGTGCTGCAGCTCAGCGAGCGGGCCGACGAGTTCCTCACCGGTCTGCTGTGGACGGTCGCGCTGGTGGTGCTCGGGGCGCAGGTCCTGCTGGCCCTGAACGGCCGCTTGCCGGCGGTGCTGCTCTGCCTGGTGCTGGCCGTGCTGTCGCTGCTGCGGGCCCGGCCGTTCCTCGGCCGCGCCCAGCGGACGCCGGTGCTCTTCGCCGGCACCGCCGGGCTCGGCCTCACCGCGGCGGCCACCTTCGCCGGTGGCACCACGCCGGTGCGGCTCGGCGTGATCGTGGGCGGCCTGCTGGTGGCCGCGGTGGTCAGCCTGATCTACGGCCTGACCGTGGCCGGCAAGCGGATCTCGCCGGTCTGGGGCCGCCTGCTGGACATCGTGGAGATCCTTCTGATCATCGCGCTGGTGCCGCTGGCCGTCTGGGTCCTCGGCCTCTACGGCTGGATCGTCAACCTGCGGCCCTGACCGACGAACCCCCGGTCGGCAGCGACCCGGCCGGGGTGGTCGCCCAGACGCCCGGCCCGTGCTGCCCGTCGACCGGGCGGCCCGGCGTCCCGCACCGCCGCGCGACGTCCCGGACCACCTTCACCAACGCCTCGACGTGGTTGTCCATCGACGCGACGCGGAGCAGCGGCGCGACCGTGCGCCCGCCCGGCAGCACCACGGCCGACACCGTGTGCGAGGGCGCGGAGGTCGAGGTGACCGCGTCCACCAGGGCCCCGAGTGAAGCGTCCGGCCGGGCCCGCAGGGCCAGGCACCGGTGGGTCCAACCGCCGCCACGCAGCCCGGTCCAGGTCTCCGCCGGCGGCTCCGGGGTGAGGTCCAGGCCCGCGGCCGAGACCACCGCGGCACGCAGTTCGTCACGACCCAGCGCCCGGTGGGTGAGCCCGGCGGCGTTCAGCGCCTTGCCGAGCCGGCCGATGCCGGCGGCCAGCGTGCGGTGCACGCCGGGCATGCCGCCGCCCCGGGTCACCGTCTCCGTCCGGGCGTCGGCGATCGAGAGCCGCAGCGCCACCCACACGGTACGGTGCGCGGCCGGTGGCGCGCCCGGCGCCGGGTACCAGACCAGGGTGTGCGAGACCACCTGGGCCAGGGTGACCGGCCCGCTGAACTCGGCGAGCACCCGCAGCGCCCGATCCACCACCGTGGCCTCCACCGAGCCGACCGGCGCGCCGGAGCGGCCGTACAGCGCCACCGCGGCGAACCAACCCTGCTCGTCCTGGCCGATGCCGAGCCGGGTGCCCCGGTCGGTCAGCTCGATGACCGACAGCTCCGGTGCGAGCGAGACCAACCGGGGATCGCCGCCACCGCCCGCGGCGAGGGCGGCCTTGGCCCGCTCCCGGCGCTCCCGCAGCCGGCGGCGCAGCAGCAGGTCCTCGTACCACCACCGACCGCCGCGCCGCGCGAAGACCGCCAGCAGGACGAGCAGCGCCACGACGGCGACCACCCCGGCGAGCCAGCTCGGCCCGCCCAGCGCGGCCCAGACGGCGACCGCGCAGAGCTCCAGCACGATCAGCTGGCCGACCACCAGCGGCCCGATCCGCCCCCGACGCCGCTGATCGGGCGCCGGGACCGGCCTGTCCGGTACCCCGGACGGGTCCACGGCGGTTCGCGTGGGTGGCGCCTGAACCTGCGTCATCGGTGACTGTCCCTCCTGCACGGTGCGGCTTCCCGCCACGTCGGTAGCTGCCGAGCACGGGCGCTGGTCCCGGTAACCCGTCGACGGCCCCTTATCGTAGGGAAGCCCGCGACACGACCCGGACCTGATCGTCGCGGATCCACCCCGCCGGAGGTAAGTCATGCGGACCCGCCGCGATCAGGTGCAGGCGTACCGGTTCGTCACCCGCCGGATCGTCTCCGCGCTCTTGTCGGGCGACCCGGAGACCAGCAACCTGCCGATGCGTCGGCTCGGCATGGCTGTCTTCGGCAGCGTCATCGCCGCCGCCGTGGTGCTCGGCGGCGCCGGCGCGTACGGGCAGTTCACCGGAAACACGGCGCCGCTGGAGACGAACACCCTGGTGATCGAGCGGGAAACCGGCGCCACCTACATCTTCGTCGAGGGTCAGCTGTATCCGACGCTCAACTACGCCTCGGCGCGGCTCATCCTCAACGAGGCGGACCCGCAGGTCCGGACGATGTCGCAGGCCTCGATCCGGGATCGGCCGCGCGGCGCGGCGGTCGGCATCGTCGGCGCCCCGGACGCCCTGCCGGACCGCAAGTCACTAACGGGTTTGCCCTGGTCGGTCTGCGACGTGCCCGACCCGGCCGACCCCCGGCGGTCGAGCACCCAGGTGGTGATCAACCGGCCGATCCCTGGCGGCACCCCGCTGGGCGACCGGGCGGTGCTGGTCAGCGTCGACGGTCAGCGGCACCTGCTCACCAACGACCTCCGGCTGCAGATGGTCGGCGGCGACAGCACGGTCACCGCGCTGCGGATAGCGGACGCTCCGGCGCTGCGGGTGGGCCAGCAACTGCTCAACGCGGTGCCGGCCGGCCCGGCCCTACGGGCGCCGGCGCTGGCCGGCGAGGGTGAGCAGAGCGGGCTCGAGGTGGCCGGCCGGCCCGGCCGGGTCGGGCAGGTCTACCGGGCCGCCGGCAAGCACTACGTGCTCACCCGGGAAGGGCTGGTCTCGATCGGCGAGGTGACGGCGCTGCTGCTGCTGCGCACCGGCGGCGAGGTCACCGACATCACCCCGGACCAGGCCGGTCGCCTCTACACCGAGCAGCGGGTGGAGGAGGTCGGCATGCCGCAGACGCTGCCCGCCCTCTACCCGGCCCGGGACGGCCAGACGGTGCTCTGCGCGACGTACCGGGCGGGCGCGGGGGGCGGCCCGCCGGTGACCACGGTGGAGGTCTTCGACCGGGCCCCGGCGGAGCTGACCAGCGCTGACCCGGCCGCGTTGCCGGTCCGGCAGACCGGCCGCGACGCGGTACGCACGGCCGAGCGGGTGCTGCTGCCCGGTGGAAAGGGCATGCTGGTTCAGGCGGCGCCCGGCGCGGGCGGCAGCGGTACCGGCGCGCCCGGCTCGACCGTCTACCTGATCAGCCCTCAGGGCATCCGGTACCCACTCGGCACCCGCTCGGGGGACGCGCTGACCGCGCTCGGCTACGGCGGGGTCGTCCCACTCGCCGTGCCCGGCTCGCTGCTCGCGCTCATCCCCACCGGGCCCACGCTGGAACGGGCCGACGCGATGACCGTCTTCGAGCCCGGCGCACCGGCACCGGCGTCGTCGGACGAGCCGACCGGCTCGCCGACACCGAGCGCCAGCGGATCGCCGGCCGGGTCGCCGGGTCCCGGCGGCTCCCCGTCCGGGTCACCGGCCACCACCGGCAGCACGTCGTCCGGGGCGCCCGCGGTGGGTGGCTGAACGGACCTTTCGGCAGCCCGCGCGACAGCGGGTCGCCCGGGTCGCTGCCGTCGACTAACCTGATGCTGGCCAACGGTTGTCGATTAGCACGACGGGGATGTTGCCATGACCGGGCGCACGGAAGTCGATCTGCTGTCCCTTGAGGACTTCCACTCGCGGTTGGCCGACCGGCTGACCGAGGTCGAGTCGGTGTTGCGCAAGCTCAACACCGAGATGCAGTGCTCGCCCCCGGCACTGGGCGGGTTTTTCGACGCGACCAGCAACGCCCGCCGCTACTCCGACGTCCACCAGTCCTACGTCGAGCAGGCCGAGCGCCTCCGGCAGGCGGTGAAGGCGGCGCAGCAGGGCACCAGCACGATCCTGGCCAACTACCGGACGACCGAGGCGCGCAACGCCGCCAACTCGGCCGACATCGAGGCCGCGCTCACCGGGGTCGACAAGGCGCTCAAGCCGGAGGGGGAGCCGCGTGTCTGAGTACACCCAGCGCTACCAGGGCGTGAGCCACCAGGAGCTCTACAACGGCTTGATGGCCGGCAAGCCCGAGCAGATCGACGGCGTCGCCGCGCAGTGGTCCTCGCTGAAGGGGATCCTCGACGGCCTCGGTCGCGACCTGAGCGGCGACCTGGCCAAGCTGGCCAACACCTGGACGGGTTCGGCTGGAAACGAGTTCCAGCGGCGACTGACGCTGATCGTCGACCACACGGGCGCCCTGGGCGAGGGCATGGCCGACGTCCAGCAGGCACTGACCATGATGGCCGGTCAGCTGCGGACGGCACACAAGCAGGCCGAGAGCCCCGAGGAGACCGACGACCACGACCAGGCCGTCAACGGGGCGCTCAAGGGCGCTGTCTTCGGCGTGCCCGGCGCGTTGGTCGGCGGGCTGATCGGCCACCAGCAGGACAAGGAAGAGCAGGAGAAGGCGCACCAGCGCATGGTCAACGTGGTGGCCGAGCTGGCCGCCGGCTACGAGTTCTCCGCCTACGGACGGATCGTCACGCCCCCGCCGCCGGATCCCGACACCCCGGGCACCGTCGACAGCACCGGCTCGACCCCGCGCACCGGGCCGCAGGTCAGCACGCCGACGGCCGCACCCGACAGCAAGGGTCTCAACCCGAAGACCGGCGACGCCACGGTGGCCACCCCCGACCGGCTCGTCGGTGGCCCCGACACGAGCCACGGCACAGACCCGACCGGTCCGACCGGCACCGACACGACCGGGCTGACCGGTCCCGGCACCACGGCTCCCCAGGTCGGGACGTCCCTGGCCGGTGCCAGCGAGCTGCCCGGCGGCACGCTGGTGACCGGGGCGGGCGTCGGCGCGCCCGGTGGTGGTGCCGGCACCATGACGGCCGGCGCCGGTTCTGGCCTGTTCGGCCCGTCGGGCGGGGCACCCGCAGGCGGCGTGGTCGGCACCGGTGCCCTTGCCAGCTCGGCCACCAGCTCCTCGACGACCTCCATCCGTCCGACCGGCGGCACCGCCGCGGCGGAGGGCCGTTCCGCCAGCGGCGTGGGGCGGAGCATGGACGGCCGGCGCGGCGACGGCGGCGCCCGGGAGGCCGCGACGGCCCGCCAGGGCGTGGGCCGCGGCCGGGGTGCCGGAGCCAACCGGCCGGGCGTGCTCGGCGGGCACGGCCAGCACGACGAGGACGAGTCCGACGAGCGCCTCACCTGGCTCACCGAGGACGAGATGGTCTGGCAGGACGGCAGGGACGCCCCGCCGTCGGTGCTCGGCACCACCGACTGACCCACCTCCCGAGACACCGCTGCGGCCCACCCGGAGTTCCAGGTGGGCCGCAGCCGTGTGCTGCCGAGACGACCTGCTGGTCAACCGCCAGCGGGGCGTCGAGGGTGGCCCGGGCGCCGTGGCCGGCGGCCAGCCCGGCCACGGTGGGGGGGCGTCGGCGGCGATCCGGCCCGCGAGTCCACACCGGACAGGGTGGGCTCGGTCACGTGCCTGATCCGGCTCGCCCGGCTGCACTGCTCCGCCACGGGCGATAGGTTGGTGACGTGCTGTCCGTAGCGTCCGCTCGTCCCGTCTGGCGGGCCACGCTGCGTTCTCTGCGCGAGATGACCCGCTTTGCCGCTGCCGCGCTCGCGCTGACCGTCGGCTTCGGCGGCGCCACGACGGTGCCGGCACTGGCCTCGCCACCGGTCGCCCAGGTCCGCTCGAGCGCCGTGAGCAGCCAGGTCGAGGCACTGCGGCCCGAGGGCGCACCGTCCGTCGAGCGGTTGGCCGACATTGCCGCTCCGTCGCCGCGGCCGACCGGCCAGCGCATCGTCACCGCCCCGACCGGCATCGCGCCGTCGACCTTCGCTCCGGCCGTCGCCACCGACGCGGGCCGCAGCGCTCCGGGCCGACGCGGCCCTCCGCGCGCCTGACCCCGGGGCCAGACCGCCCGGCGGCTGTCGGCCGGACTGATCCGCCGCGGGTTCGCCGATCGCGCTGATCGGGCAACCGACTCCCCAGCCGGCAAGCCGTTCCGTCTCGGCGCTCGGAGCCTTCCGGGAAGCCGACGCGCCCCGATCGAGCGGCTTCCGGCCCCGGCGACACCGTGTCGGTTTACGCCCCCGTCGTCCCTTTACCCATAGCGGGTCATCTCGTCCACTCCCGACAATCAATCGCGAGGTGCAGCTGATGCAGACCGTCTTCTCCGCCGTACTGCCCGAGGTGTCCCGGGCCGCCGTGATCTGGCTGAGCCTGCTCGCCGTGGTGGCCGTCACCGTCGCCGCCCTGCTGCTGCGACCGGGCCGGCTCCGCACCGACACCGCCGCCCGGATCCGGCGGGCGGCCATGCCGAGCCAGCTCGAACAGGTCCAGGAGGAGCGGGAACGGGTCCGGTACGCCGCGGAGGTCGCGGTCGCCGCGGAGCGGGCCACCGCCACCGCGCAGCGTCGCCGGACGGAGTGGCTCGCGGCGCAGGAGTCGGTCGAGAAGGCCTGGCAGGCGTACGAGGAGGCAGAGGCTGACGTCCGCCGGCTCGCCGTCGCCACGGCGATGCCGCTGCCGCGCACCGTCCGCACCCCGGCCGAGTACGTCGATCGCGAGCGCTACCTGCACCGGGCCGCACTGGACGCGTACTGGCGGCGGGAGCTGTCGGTGGAGCAGCTCAGTGACGTCTTCGCGCACCGCAACGGCTGGGACCCGCGGCTGCACCCGGTGGAGCAGGAGCTGGTCCTGCGGCGGGCGGTTCGCGACAACCTGTTCGCCCGGCAGCAGGCGGCCCGGGAGCAGGAGCAGACGGCGTGGCGGGCCGCCGAGCTGGCGGTCGCGTCCGCGCGGAGTCTGCGGGACGAGGCGTTCGCCGCCACCGGTCGCCGGGTCGAGGAGCAGCTGTCGGTACTGCCCCTGAGCGAGGTCGCCCGCCCGGTCGAACAGCAGACCCGGGAGAACCAGGTCGTGGCGCGCGGCCGGGCGGCGGTGCCGGCGTACTGATCGGCGAGGGCCGAGGCCCCGACACCTCCGGGCGGCGTACCGGCGGCTGCCCGGCTGGCCTGGTCCAGTTGGGTTAGCGTGACCGCATGTCCCGGGAGGCGTGGTTCGTCGTCGTGATCGCCGGCATCGTGGCGGTCGCCACGCTGGTCGGCGCCGTGCTGCTGGCGATCCGGGTGGTCCGGGCCCGCCGCATGCTCACCGCGCTCGGCGGCAGCGGCAAGGTCGCCTTCTACGGTGCCCTGATCTACACGATCTTCCCGGTCGACGTGCTGCCCGACCCGATCTACCTGGACGACATGGGTGTGCTGGCCGGTGCGCTGATCTATCTCACCCGGTTGGCCCACCAGCGCCGCGCGGCCGCCCGCCGGCTGCCCGGGCAGCCGGACGCGCCCCCGGAGTCCGGGCGGGCCCGCCGGCGCGTGCCATGATCGGCCCGGCACCGGGAGACAGGGGACGAGCATGTCGGGCGCGCATCGACTGGACATCCACGACGAGCGCGTCGCCGCCTTCTGCCGGGAGCGGCACCTCGCCACGCTGACCACGCTGCGCCCGGACGGTACCCCGCACGTGGTGCCGATCGGGGTGACCCTCGACCCGGCGGCGGGCCTGGCCCGGGTCATCACCTCCGGCACCTCCCGCAAGGCCGATCACGTCGCCGCAGCCGGCCCGCAGGGCGCCCCGGTGGCCGTCTGTCACGTCGACGGCCGGCGCTGGCTCACCATCGAGGGCCGGGCGGTCGTCCGCGCCGATCCGGCCGCGGTCGCCGAGGCGGAGCGGCGGTACGCCGAGCGCTATCGCACCCCCCGTCCGAATCCGGCCCGTGTGGTCATCGAGATCACCGTGACCCGCCTACTGGGCAGTCTCTGACCGTCCGTTCCCTGAGCAGATGATCAAGAGGTTCGCGTCAATTCCGTTTCCGGTGACGTGAACCTCTTGATCATTGGGCCTCGGGAGCGGGTGGCCGAGCGGTGGAATGCCAGGCGGAGCAGGGCCGTTACATCCCCCGGTACCCCGGACGCGACGGCGCCCGGGTGTCGTTCAGCTGATGAGCCGAGCGCCTGTCCTGGTGCTTGCCAGCCTCCGACCGGAGGCGACAAACCCCCCGATTGGAGCCCGACGCATGAATCCCATCCTGCACAAGAGCGGCCTCTCCGTCGCCGGCCTGCTGGTCGCCGGCGGGTGCGTGCTGGGCCCTGCGGTGGCCGCCCAGGCCGCCCCGGTCCAGACCGGCCCGGTGACGTCCACCCAGTCCGACAAGGGCGGCCAGCACGACCGGCGGGCCGAGCGGACCGTGGGCGTGGATTACCAGGCCCAGCCGAACTTCTACTACTGCGGTCCCGCCGCCACCCGGATCGCGCTCTCGGCGCAGGGCAAGGCGATCTCGCAGGACGAGGTCGCGGCGCTGCTGGGCACCACCGAGGCCGGCACCGACTCGGCCGAGGACACCACCCGGGTGCTCAACGCGCTGACCGGGGGCAAGTACAAGACCACCGAGATCCGTGACTCGGTGGCCAAGCCGGAGCAGGTCGAGCGGCTTCGTACCGACGTGCTGAACGCGCTGGACGCCGGGCGGCCGGTGGTGGCGAACGTCAAGGGCACCGCCGTGGACGTCAACGGCGTGCCGCACTCGTACGAGGGTGGTCACTACCTGACCCTGGTCGGCTACCGCGACGGTGGGGACGCCATCCAGATCGCCGACCCGGCCGACCCGACCGACGGCGAGTACTGGATGCCCCTCGGAAAGGTCGCCAACTGGATCGCCGAGCGCGGTTACTCCTCCTGACCCGCGGCATCACCGGGCCGGGCCTCCCCTACCGGGAAGCCCGGCCCGGTTGTTTTCCCGGGCCCGACCCGAACGACCGCGCAGCGTGCTCCGGCGCTTCGCCCGACGAACACGCGCCCCGGCACCGGTGACGAAGTTCTGCCGGGCGGTTCGCTGCAGTTGGCGGCGCAACGGCGGGTGGATGGCCCGCTCACCCGCACCGGCGGCCGTCCGCACCAGCCGGTTGGCCTCCTCCGGCTCACAGCCGCCGGACCGGAGCAGGTCACTGGCGGCCGTACGGAGGCCGGTGACGATCGCGTCGCCGAAGGTACGGACCCCCTGTGCCCAGGCCCGGCCGGCGAGATTGGCCGCCTCCAGGGTGAGCGCCCTCGCCTGACCTGGCTGCTCCCCCGCCCGACACTCCTGGCGCATGGCCCGGACCGCGTCGCCGAGTCGGGCGATGGCGGCGGGCAGCTCATCCGGAACCGGCTCCTGGTACTGCAGGGCGGTCGCCGACCATCGAGCGAGCGCACGGGTGTCCAGCGCCATCCGTTCCAGGTGCTCCGCGCTGCGCGCGTACTGGTGGTACTGGTCCCGGCGGTGCCAGCGAATCGGCGCGAGGGTCACCACCTCGTCCGCGCCACTGAGCGCTTCGTTCAACCGGCCGATGTCGCCGTCGAGCGAGCGCACCCGTTCCAGCGCCTGGATCGCCCCTTCGGTATCCCGGCGGCGGAGCGCGGCGCTCAGCTCGTGGAGCTGGCCGCCGACCGCTTCGTACACCGGCGCGGCGGCCCGGTCCAGCACCCGGATCGGGTTGACCGGCACCAGCAGCGCGACCACCAGCAGGCCGACGATGCTGCCCACCAGCGCATCGAAGATCCGCGGCAGCTCGAGCCCGCGATTCATCGGGGCGAGCGTGGAGATCAGGACGGCGGTACCGCCCGCCTGGCCGACCAGCTGACCACCCCGGCCGGCCACCAGCAGCGCGGTGGCGATCGCCAACCCGACCACCAGCCCGGTCTGCCAGGGGCCGGTGCCGAGCCCGGCGCGCAGCAGGTCCCCGAGGATGACACCGAGCCCCACGCCGCCCAGCAGTTCGAAGGTGCGGCGGGCCCGCTGACCGATCGCGCTGGCGATGGTGGCGACCGCCGCGGCGGGGGCGAAGACGTGCGCGCCCGGGCCGAGCAGCCGCTGCGCGATGAGGGCCGCGAGGGCGGCGGCCAACCCGGACTGCAACGCGATCACGAGAGTGATCTCCAGCTGGCGCAGCCGGATCTTGCCCGCCTCGCCACCGCGACGCCGGGCCTCCTCCACCCGCTGGCCACCCCGCTCGGCGGCGTCGCCGAACGAGGACCGCTCGGGCTCGGTGGCGGGACGATCGTCGGCCATGGCGGCGGTTACCCCACCCGGCCGGGGTGAATCGTGCGAACCGACCGACATACCGGTGGAAAAACCGCTCGCCACTCGGCCACGCTCGGGGCAGGATCAGCCGGTGAGAATGCACGCCGACCAGGTCGATGTCCCCGTCGACGTCGTCGCCGCCTTGGTCGCCGCCCAGTTCCCGCACTGGGCCGACCACCCCGTACGCCCGATCGTCTCGCACGGCACGGTGCACGCGCTCTTCCGGCTGGGCGACGAGGTCGTCCTGCGCTTTCCGTTGCAGCCCGGCCCCGACCTGTGGGACGAGTTGGTCGACGAGCAGGCCCACGCGCACCGGTTCGCCGGCCGCGTACCCCTGCCCGTCCCCGAACCGCTGGCTCTGGGTGAACCAGGGCCGGGATATCCGGGCCGCTGGGCGGCGTACCGCTGGATCCCCGGCGAGACCGCGAGCCGCTCGACCATCGGTGACCCGGTCGCGTTCGCGCGCGACCTCGCCGGATTCGTCGCCGCCCTGCGCGGGGTGGACACCGACGGCGCGACGTGGAACGGCCGAGGCCGGGGCGGGCCGCTGCACACCCAGGACCGGTACGTCCGCGAGTACCTGGCCGCGAGCGTCCATCTCGTGGACACCGTCCGACTCGCCGGGATCTGGGCCACCTGTCTGGATGCGCCCGCCCACGAGGGGCCGGACCTGTGGCTGCACGGCGATCTCATGCCGGGCAACCTGCTGGTACGCGACGGCCGGCTGGTTGCGGTGATCGACCTCGGCGCGGTCCGCGTCGGCGACCCCGCCCTGGACCTCATGCCGGCGTGGAACCTGCTGCCGCCTCTCGGCCGGCAGGCCTACCGTCGTGCCCTCGCTGTCGACGACGCGGCCTGGGTACGCGGGCGCGGCTGGGCCCTGGCCCAGGCCATCGGGGCACTGCCGTACTACGTCGAGACCAACCCGGTGATGGCTGGCGTCGCGCGACACACCCTCGACGCCCTGCTCCACTCGGCGCAGTAGGCCACGCCGTCCGAACCGGACGGTCCCGGGCCGCCGGCGGCGGCCCGGGACGGGGCCCACCGGTCAGCGCACCTGGTCGCCCTCACCTGTACGCGCCTGCGCCTGGTCGACACCCTTGTCGACCTGCTCGTCGTACTTGCCGCCGGTGCGCTTGTCGGCCGCGTCGCCGGCCTTCTCGATCCCCTGGTCGACCTGCTTGTCGTGCTTGTCCGCCATGTCCTTGGCCTTGTCCATGAAGTCGCCCACCACGTCCTCCTCGGTTCCGGGTCGGATCTGCTGGCTTCCCTCGGCCGAGCGCCGCAAACACCAGTCATCCCGTCGAAACGGGACGGCGGTATCGCGGCGGTGCGCCGGACCACCGTGCGGCGCAGCGGCACCCAGACCGGGCCAGCCAGAGGCGTCCACAGTCGATTACCAACCGGCCGTGACAGCGGTCCGCGCGTCGTCTGGGACAGCGCGGATCGCCGGGGCGGGTGTCGGGGGGACGCCGGCCGGGTACCTGCCCGCCAGCGATCGAGGAGGGCCGAGGTGGACGAGGACGATGCCGGGCGGACGCCCGGCGGGACGGTGATCGGCCGAGCCGGCAACGCCCCACGACAGGCCTGGGCCGGGCTGCCCTGGCTGGTCCGCTCGGCGGTCGTGTGGAGCGCCTGTTTGGTCGTCATCGTCGCCGGGTTGTACCTGCTCGGCCGGATCGCCATGCTGCTGGCACCGCTGGCGATCGCGCTGGCCGCCACCATCTTCCTGGCCGCGCTGCTCGATCCGGTGCTGCTCCTGCTCCGCCGGCTGCGGCTGCCCGCGTCGCTGGCCGCGCTGCTGAGCATCCTGCTGCTGGTCGGTGTCCTGGTCGGCGTGGGCGTGCTGGTCTGGGACCTGACCGCCAGCCAGTTCACCGAGCTGCGGCAGGAGCTGTCGCAGGGGCTGAGCCGTACCCGCGACTTCGTCACCTCGACTCTGCCCATCAGCGATCAGCAGTTGGACCGGATGATCGAGCAGGCCCGGCAGGGCTTCGGGCAGAGCTCGCTCGACCCGGTGGCCGGTGCCCGGACCGCCGCCGAGGTGGCCGGCTCCGCGCTGCTCGCCCTGGTGCTGCTCTTCTTCCTGCTCAAGGACGGCCGGACGATGTGGAACTGGGTGCTCACCCGGACGACCGGCCCCAACCGCCAGGTGACGGCCGAGGCGGGCCGGATGGGCTGGCGCACGCTCGGCGCGTACAGCCGAGGCACGATGATGATCGCGGCGATCGACGCGATCGGCATCGGGCTGGCGCTGGTGCTGCTCGGTGTGCCGCTGGCGCTGCCGCTCGCGCTGATCACCTTTCTCGGCGGGTTCATACCGATCATCGGCGCCACGGTGGCCGGCGCGGTGGCGGTGCTGGTGGCGCTCGCCGCCAACGGGCCGACCACGGCGCTGCTCACCCTGGCCGCGGTCATCGCCGTGCAGCAGATCGAGGGCAACCTGCTGGAACCGCTGATCATGAAGCGGCAGGTCCGGCTGCACCCGGCGGTGATCCTGGTGGCGGTCACCGCCGGCACGTTGATCGCCGGTATCGCCGGCGCCTTCGTCTCGGTGCCGATCACGGCCGTCGTCTGGCGCGTCATCGACACCGTCCAACAACACCGCCGCCCGACCGCACCCCCGCCCCCGCCCGCCGCCCCGGCCGGCCAGCCGGGTTGACCACGGAGTCGGCCGGGCGGATCAGCGGTCGAGCTGGGCGATGACCCGGGACGAAAGCGGGCGGGTCAGGACGCGGGCAGGTGGGTGGCGAACCAGGCGCTGGCGGCGTCGGCGACCTGGTCGAGCGTGCCCGGCTCCTCGAAGAGGTGGGTCGCGCCGGGCACCACATGCAGCTCGACGAGGCCGGGCAGCGCGTCGCGGGCCTGCTCGTTCAGGGTGATCACCTGCTCGTCCAGGCCACCCACCAGCAGCAGCGTCGGCGCGCGTACCGCGGCGAGGGCGGTACCGGCCAGATCGGGCCGGCCGCCCCGGGAGACCACCGCGCGTACCTGATCGGGTCGGGCCGCCGCACCGACGAGCGCCGCGGCGGCACCGGTGCTGGCACCGAAGAGACCGATCGGCAGCCCGCGCGTCGCCGGCTCGGCGGCCAGCCAGTCGACGATCGCCGCCAGCCGGCCGGCGAGCAGCCCGATGTCGAAGCGGAGCTCGGCGGTGCGGGCGTCCACCTCGTCCTCCTCGGGCGTCAGCAGGTCGACCAGCACGGTGCCGAGCGCCTGCCGGTTGAACACCTGGGCCACCGCCACGTTCCGCGGGCTGTGCCGGGAACTGCCGCTACCGTGCGCGAAGAGCACCACTCCGGCCGGGTCGGCGGGGAGCACCAGATCGGCCGGGAGCCCCGCGTCCCCGACCGGGATCGTCACCGCACTGCTCCGTACGTCCATGCCCCGACCTCCAGCCCGCCGGCCGGGTCGCCGGCTGCCCCGCGCATACCCCGGCCGACCCGTCGCACGCGTGGCCCGGTCAGCCCGTCTCAGCCACGGCCGTCAGAGCGGCCCCGAAGGCACACCTCACCACAGCGTCCCCGCCAGACCCACCGACCGCGACCCGGGCCGTCGCGCCCACAGAACCGCCGGGCCGCGTTTGTCGACGGGCGGGTCGGGTAGCCGACGGGCGACCGCAGACCGTGTCGGCGCAGCATGCGCCCCGACGGATCGCGAGGATCACCATGGCCCAGCAGCGGCAGACATCCCGGCAGCAACAGGCGTCCCGGCACCAGCAGAGGTCCGAGGAGGAGGGCCGGCTGCAGGCAGCCGAGCGCAACAAGGACTGGGCGGACAACGCGGCACACGCGCGTACCGCCGACGATCCGCGGGCGATGGCACCCCGCGACGCGGCGGGCCGCCCGTCCACCGGAGACCCCGTCTGAGCTGAGGTGCGATGTGTGCGGCGGCCGGGGCGGGAGCAACCCGCTCCGGCCGCGTACGTCATCGGACCCGCCGCCGCCCGACGGACCGCGCGCCGGTCACGGCTCGGTCTCCGGCAGCCGGAGCAGCGGACCCCGGCCGGGCGGCTGCTCCGGAGGCGGGCCGGCCGGATGGGCCTGCGGCACCGGCACGGTCACCGGTTGGCCCGGGGTGACCCGGATCGTCTCGTCGTGGTGCCGCAGCTCCACGACGTCGTCCGGCTCGCCGTGGCGAAGCTCGTAGGTGGTCTGGTGCGGCCGGACATCCACCCGCAGCCGTAGCCCGCGCCACTGCAACGAGAACTCCAGGCGGCTGAGCTTGCTGGAGAGCCGGGGCGCGAAGGACAGCTCACCGTCGTGGTCCCGCAGGCCACCCATGCCGGCCACCAGGGCGATCCAGGCGCCGGCCAGCGAGGCCATGTGCACGCCGTCGCGGGTGTTCTCGTTCAGGTCGTGCAGATCCATCAGCGCGGCCTCGCGCAGGTAGCTGTGGGCCAGCTCCGGGTGGCCCACCTCGGCGGCGAGCACCGACTGGGTGCAGGCGGAGAGCGACGAGTCCCGCACCGTCCGGCGCTCGTAGTAGAGGAAGTTGCGCACCTTCTGCTCCGGGGTGAACGCGTCACCCCGCCAGTGCATGGCGAGCACCAGGTCCGCCTGCTTGATCACCTGCTTGCGGTACAGGTCGAAGTACGGGTAGTGCAGCAACAGCGGATACTTCTCCGCCGGTGTGTACGCGAAGTCCCACTCCTGGAGCCGGGTGAACCCCTCCACCTGCTGATGGACGTCGACCTCCTCGTCGTACGGCAGGTGCATGGACGCGGCCGCGTCCCGCCAGCTCGCCGCCTCCTCGTCGGTGACGCCGAGGCGCGTCGCCTGGTCCCGGTAGCGCCCCACCAGGTCCGCCGCGGTGATGAGGTTCCGCTGCGCCATCAGGTTGGTGTAGATGTTGTCGTTCTTCACCGCGGTGTACTCGTCCGGCCCGGTCACCCCGTCGATGTGGAACACGCCGTGCCGGTCGTGGTGGCCGATGGAGCGCCACAGCCGGGCGGTCTCCACCATCAGCTCCAGCCCGATCTCCTGCTCCAGCTGCCTGTCGTCGGTGACCAGGACGTAGCGGCGCAACGCGTCGGCGATGTCGGCCGCGATGTGGAACGCCGCGGTCCCCGCCGGCCAGTAGCCGGACGACTCGGGCCCCTCGATCGTCCGCCAGGGGAACGCGGCGCCCTTCAGGTTCAGGGTCTCGGCACGCTCCCGGGCCTGGTTGAGCGTGGCGTGCCGCCAGTACAGCGCATTGCGGACCGCGCTGGGTTGGGTGTACGTGAGCACCGGCAGGACGAACATCTCGGTGTCCCAGAACGCGTGCCCGTCGTATCCCGGGCCGGTCAGCCCCTTCGCGGCGATCGGCCGGCGCTCGGCCCGCGCACCGGCCTGAAGCACGTGGTAGAGCCCGAAGCGGACCGCCTGCTGGATCTCCGGGTCGCCCTCGACCCGCACGTCCGCCGCGTCCCAGAACTCGTCGAGGTACTCCCGCTGCTCGCGGCACAGACCCTCCCAGCCATCCAGCCGGGCGGCGGCCAGCGCCGCGCCGACCTGGTCGCGCAGGGCCGGCAGGGAACGGCGGCTGGACCAGCCGTAGGCCAGGTACTTGACGACCCGCAGTTTCTCGCCCGGCTTGAGCACGCAGCCGATCGTGGTGCGGACCCAGTCCTCGTACCCCTCGGACTCGATGGTGGTGCGGTCCGGGCCGTACACCTCGTGGTCCATGGCGGCAGCGACCCGCAGCCCGGAGACCTTGGTCCGGTGCACGAGCAGCCCGCCGTCCTCGGTGGTGAGTTCCTCCTCGGCCAGCAGCGGCGACTCGAGCACCGCGGCCACCCGCGGGTCCCGGCTCTGCGCCGGCAGCGACTCGTTGGCCACCAGCTCGGACTGGACGATCAGCCGCAGCGGGCCCTCGACCGCCTCCACCTCGTAGTTGATCGCGGCCACCGCGCGCTGGGTGAACGAGACCAGCCGGGTGCTGCGGACCTTGACCTCGCGGCCGGCGGGCGAGCGCCAGTGCAGCTCCCGGTGCAGGGTGCCGGCGCGCAGGTCGAGGGTCCGCTCGTGGGACAGCAGCTCGCCGTAGCGGACGTCCAGCGGCTCGTCGTCGACCAGCAGCCGGATCAGCTTGCCGTTGGTGACGTTGACGATGGTCTGGCCGGACTCCGGAAAGCCGTAGCCGGCCTCGGCGTAGGGCAGCGGCCGCAGCTCGTAGAAGGAGTTCAGGTACGTCCCGGGCAGACCGTGCGGCTCCCCCTCGTCCAGGTTGCCGCGCAGCCCGATGTGCCCGTTGGAGAGGGCGAAGACCGACTCCGACTGAGCCAGCACGTCCATGTCCAGCCGGGTCTCCCGGACGTGCCACGGGTCGACCGGATAGGCCCGTTCCCTGATCACGCGGTGTGCCCTTCGTTCAGCAGGTCGGCGAGGTCGGTGACGACCACGTCGGCGCCGTGCGCGCGCAGCTCGTCGGCCTGGCCGACCCGGTCGACCCCGACCACGTAGCCGAAGCCGCCGGCCCGCCCGGCGGCCACCCCGGAGAGCGCGTCCTCGAAGACCACGGCCTGGGCCGGCTCGACGCCGAGCAGCTTCGCCCCGGCCAGGAAGGTGTCCGGGTGGGGCTTGCCACGCAGCCCCTGGGCGCGGGCGACCAGCCCGTCCACCCGGGCTTCGAGCAGCGGCTCCAGGCCGGCGGCGGCGACCACCTCCCGGCCGTTGGCGCTGGCCGTGACGACCGCCCGGCGCAGCCCCGCCGCGGCGGCCGCCTTCAGGTACGCCACCGAGCCCGGGTAGACGTCGACGCCATGGGCGCGCAGGTGCTCCAGCAGCAGGACGTTCTTGCGGTTGCCGACCCCGTTCACCGTGTCGGCGTCCGGTGGGTCGTCGGGCGCGCCCTCGGGGAGCACGATCCCGCGGGAGGCGAGGAAGGTTCGCACCCCGTCCGCCCGAGGGCGACCGTCGACGTACCGGTTGTAGTCCGGGCCGGGGTCGAACGGCTGGTAGGGCGCACCGGTCGCCGTGGCGTGCTGGCGCAGGAACGCGTCGAACGTCTCGGTCCAGGCGGCGTTGTGCACCCGGGCGGTCTGCGTCAGCACACCGTCCAGGTCGAAGAGACAGGCGGTCACGTGAGCAGGTAGGCCCAGCACGGTACGAATCTAACCACCCGATCGGCCCGGCAAACCCGTTTCCGCCCGCCTGGGGCTATTGCGGGCGCAGCGTCCAGATGACCGTCATCGCCGAGGTGGGCGTGCCGTCCTCGGTGCTGATCTCGACCTCGACCGGGAATTCCGGCCGCCGGCCGGACTCCAGCTCCGCGATCACCTCGGACGCCGAGCGCCCCAGCCGGGCGGTGGCGCGCACCGGCCCGATGGCCAACTTGCGGTACGCGATCTCGGCTCGCACGGCCAACGGCACCGCGCGGTCGAGGAGCTGACCGAACGCGGCCAGCACCACCGCGCCGGAGGCGGTCTCGCCGAGCGTGAACATGGCGCCGGCGTGCGGGCCGCCGACGTGGTTGTGGGTGTCCGGCGAGTCGGGCAACCGGACGACCGCCCGGACCCCACCGTCAGCTTCCGGGGCGACCTCGACGAACTCGAAGCCGAGTGTGCGGGCGAACGGCACGGCCTCGAGCATCCCGGCCGCCACCTGGCGTGAGTCGATGGACATGCACCGACGCTACTCGCCAGTAATTTCCCCGAGCAAGTCCTCCCCGAGCCCCAACCCACCCACCCCGACCCCCACCAGCCCCGCCCGACCCCACCCCACCACCGCCGACCCCGCCCGCCGACCCCGTGGATCATGCAGTTGTGGTGCCTGACGAAAGGGACGGAAGGCCCCTTTTCGCCCACCACAACTGCATGATCGACAGGCGTGGCAGCGACCGTGCCCGGAGTGGGTCAGAGGTTGGCGATGGTGCGCAGGATTTCCGCGTAGAAGTTGCCGTCGATGCTGCGGAAGAGGGCGAAATCCTGCTCCGGGTCGCCGAAGAACGGGCGCAGGGTCCAGGCCAGCTGGGTGCCGACGAAGCCGAAGAGCAGGATCCAGATGTAGAGCAGGGTCATGCTTGCCGGTCGCTGGCTCGGCTCGACGCGGCGGACCGGCGGGGTGGCCCAGGGCCGCTGCGTCGACGGGTAGCCCGGCGGCACCATCCCGGGCGGGAACACGGGGGCGACCGCCGGCTGCGGACCGACCGCCTGCACGGGGATCGCCGGGGCGGCGGGAGCGGGCGCGGACCCGTCCGACCCGCTCGCGGCCGAGGCTGCGCCGTTCGCGGCCACGCCGGCCGGCACGGCGACCGGCTCGACGGCGGCCGGCGCCGACGGTACGGCCACCGGAGCGGCGGCCGGTACGGCCACGGGGGCGGCGGCGGGCTCGGCGGGAGCGAGCAGGCCGTGCTGGTTGAGCACCTGCATGCCGCCGGTCAGGAACCGCAGCCCGACGAACGCCGAGAGGGTCAGGATCGCGACGTTGAGCAGCTTGAAGAAGCCGTAGTCGGGGGCGGTGATCAGGAAGAAGAGGCTGATCGGGGCGAACGCCACGGCCAGCATCGCCGTGACCGTGATCGCCACCATCACCAGCGCCAACGACTGGCGTACCGAGAGGCGGGCTCCGAAGACCAGGTTGAACAGGTAGAGCGTGGGCAGACAGATGGCCAACGTGACCAGGAAGAGCAGCGGCAGCTTCACCGCCGAGGTCAACGCCATCAGGGCGCTGTGGAACGCGCCGAGCACAGCGCCGTAGCAGGCCAGCGCGATCGCGGAGCTGGCCAGCATCCGGCCGGTCAGCGCGTTCAGGTCACGCTCGGCCACGATCTGCTGCCAGATGCCCTCGCGGTCGCGCAGGATGCGCTCGATGACGAGCGGATTCGGACGGTCACCCGACACGGGGGCACCCCTCTCGGTTGTTGCTATGTGGACTCCGGTCGCCGAACCGTAGGGCACCGGTTCGATTCAGCGCCACCCCACGTCGATGCGATCGCCCCGCTCGTCGAAGAAGTGCAGGGCGTCCATGCGTACCCGGACGGAGAGCGGGTGCCCGGTGGAGACCGCCGGGTACGGAGCGAGGCGTACCGCCAACTCGGCCGGGCGCCGATGGTGCCGTCCCGGGTCGGGCAGCACGCTCGTCCGGGTGCCGCGCGCGGCCGGCTCGGTGGCGGCGTCCGTCGGCTTGCTGGCGAAGCGCTGCATCACCTGGCCGAACCGGCGCAGGCCGCGCTGGCCGGCGTCCAGGGTGTTGCCGCCCCGGCTGCCCATCTCGTCGACCACGATCGCGGTCGCGCCGATGTCGAGGAAGGCCAGCGACTCGTGACCGTGGTGCTCCAGGTAGCGGATCCGGCCGTGCAGCACGTCGCCCGGGCTGTCCGGCGCCACCGGGGTGAGGGCCTCGGCCCGCATCCCGACCACGATCCGCTCGCCGTGGTAGTGCGCCACCGCGCGGCTGCGGATGTCGTCCCACGGCAGGTAGAGCGCCTGCTCGCCGAGGGTGAGCGTGACGTACCTGTCGAGGTGGACGTAGACCGACGCCTCCAGCAGGTTCATTCGCGGGCTGCCGAGGAAAGCGGCCACGTAGAGGGTGGCCGGGCGGCCGTACACCTGGGTGGGGGTGCCGACGTCCTGGAGGACGCCGCGGCGCATGATCGCCACCCGGTCGGCCATGGTGAGCGCCTCGGCCTGGTCGTGCGTGACGTAGATGGTGGTGACCCCCAGCTCGCGGGTCAGCCCGGAGATCTCCGCGCGCAGCTCGGCGCGCAGCCCGCTGTCGAGGTTGGACAGCGGCTCGTCCATCAGGAAGAGCCCGGGACGGCGCACGATCGCCCGGCCCATCGCCACCCGCTGGCGCTGCCCGCCGGAGAGCTGGCCCGGCCGGCGGCCGAGCACGTCGCCGATGCCGAGCGCGCTCGCCACGTCGCTGACCCGCTCGCCGCGCGGCTCCGGCTCCATCCCGGCCAGCCGCAGCGGAAAGGCGATGTTGTCGCCGACGGTCATGTGCGGATAGAGCGCGAAGTCCTGGAAGACCATGGCGATCTTCCGATCCCGTGGCGACAGGTCGTTGGCCAGTTCGCCGTCGAGCAGGATGGCCCCGCTGGTCGGGTCCTCCAGACCGGCGATCATCCGCAGCACGGTCGACTTTCCACAGCCGGACGGGCCGAGCAGCACCATGAACTCACCGTCGGTGACGTCGAGGTTGATGCTGTCGACCGCGACTGTGCCGTCCTTGAAGACCTTGGTGACATCCTTGAGCGCGACGGTTGACACCGTCACCTCCCCCAGCTCGTCCGACGAACCCCCCGAATGACTGTGACCAAGATCATGCCGCCCGCACATCGGGTAAACGTGCCATGTTCAGTCAGTGACGGTCCTGTTACGACCTCATCGAACGCCGACTATCCCCTCTCTGGCGGGCGTCAGCAGGAACGGCGCGCCTCCACCTGCTCGCCGAGGAAGACCGTGCGGACCACCCGCTCCGCCGCCCGCCCGTCGTCCAGCGCACAGAACCGGGCCCGGAACTGCTGTCGCGCCTTGGCCGCGGACTCCGAGCGGACCTCGCCGCTCTGGAACAGCTCGATCAGGTCGGCGAAGGTCAGCGCCACCGCGCCCGGCGGTTCCTCGGTCACGTCGAAGTAGACCCCCCGGGCCAGCCGGTACGCCTCCCAGTCCGGCGCGTAGAGGACGATCGGCCGGTCCAGGACCGCGTAGTCGAACATCGCCGACGAGTAGTCGGTGACCAGCACGTCGGCGACCAGGTACAGGTCCTCCACCCGCTGGTGTGAGCTGACGTCGTGGATCCGCTCCCGCTCGGCCGGCCGGCGCGGGCGGCGATCCCGGTCGTGGAAGTAGTGGCTGCGCATCAGCAGCCGGCCGGACGGCCCGAGCGCCTCCACGAACCGGTCCGGGTCGAACGGCGGCCGGTAGTGCGGCAGGTGCTCGCGGTGCGTCGGCGCGTACAGCACCACCTGCTCGGCCGGGCCGATCCCCAGCTCCGCGCGCAGCTGCGACACGTCCTCGCTGGTCGCGGTGACGAGCCGGTCGTTGCGCGGGTAGCCGACCTCCAGCGTGGTGTACGTGGCCGGGTACGCCCGGTCCCACATCTGGGTCGAGAAGCTGTTCGAGGTGATGCTGAAGTCCCAGCGGTCCACCCGGCGCAGCAGGCCGGCGAAGTCCATCCGGCCGGCGCCGATCGGGTACCGCTGCTGGTCGAGCCCCATCACCTTGACCGGCGTGCCGTGGTGGGTCTGCACGTGCACCGAACCGGGCCGCTTACGGACGAAGTCTGGGAAGTTGACGTTGTTGACCAGCCAGCGGGCCCGGGCGAGCATCCGGTAGTAGGCCGGGGTTCCGGCCACCACGTACTCCACCCCCGGCGGGAGGGTGTCGACTCGGTCCCGGCGGACGATCCACACGCCGCGGATCTCCGGCGCCAGCCGGCGGGCCGTCTCGTGGATCGCCGCCGGATTGCAGGCGTACCCCCGGTACCAGTACGCGGCGTAGACGGCGAGCGACGGGTCGACCGGGCGGCGCAGCTCCGCCCGGTAGTACTCGCGGAACAGCACGTCGCGGGCTCGACGGGCGTTGCGGCGGGCCACCGGCGTCACCCGCCGCTTGGCGGTCCGCGCCGAGCGCCGGGCGGCGTCGCGGGCCCGGTTGGCGGCCCGCAGCGCGCTGAACGTCCGCCACCGGCCGGCCGCGACCAGCCGGTGCTTGAGCCCCTCCACCCCGTCCGGCGCCGGGTAGCCGGCGGCCGGCAGCCAGCGGGCGTAGTCGGCGGTGATCTGGGCGAAGAAGGCCGGACGCAGCTCGGGGGCGATCCGCTGCCCGTTGCCGAGCACGGTCAGGTAGTGCCAGATCATCCGCTCGAAGACCGCCGGGCGCAGCTCGTCGACGGCCGGCCCCCAGCGCTCCATCAGCTGGAACACCCGGTGCCACTGCGGAAACACCTCGAAGTGCCGGTCACCCCGGGTCCGGGTGATCGCCCCGGCCCGGCGCTGCCGGTAGTTGACGCAGATTCGGTCCAGCACGCCGATCCGGTCCGCGGCCATCAGCACCGGGTAGCTGAACGACACGTCCTCGTACCAGCCGGGCTCGAAGCGCAGCCCGAGGTCGAGCAGGAACTTCCGACGGACCAGCCGGTTCCACGCGGTGTGCAGCAGCCGCATCGCCGCCGGCCGCTCGCACAGCCGGAACGTCCCCTCCCCGGGCGGCTCGGGGAAGACCTCGCGCATCGCGCTGCGGGTCGCGGTGTCGTTCCAGTGCGTCCGGACGTGGTCGACGAGCAGCACGTCCGGTCGGGTGGCGTGCAGCCGGGCGGCCACCTCCGGCAGGCAGTCCGGCGCCAGCCAGTCGTCCCCGTCGACGAACCAGACGTACTCGCCGACGGCCCGGTCCAGCCCGATGTTGCGGGCCGGACCGAGCCCCGCGTTCTCGGTCAGCCGGACCGGGCGGACCCGCTGGTCGCGCGCCGCGTACTCGGCGATGATCTCGCCGCTGTCGTCCGGCGAGCAGTCGTCGACCGCGATCACCTCGAGGTCGGTGAAGGGCTGGCCGAGGATCGAGTCGAGGCACTCGCGCAGGTAGCCCTGCACCCGGTAGGCCGGGACGACGAAGCTGATCAGGGTCATCCGGCCTTTGCCTCCGTCAGCCCGGCGCGCCGCCTCCCGTCCGCACCGGCACCATCGACGCCCGCGCCGCGCGGGCCGGCAGGACGACCCAGGCCAGGACGACGCTCGCCACAAAAACCACGAGAAGGTACGTACCGAGTGTAGCCATCCCGATACCCGCGAACCCGACGATTGCCGCCAGGGCCAGCAGTGCCGAGCGCCCCTCCCAGCCCAGCGTGGCGTCGTGCAACGGCGGTGCCGCCTGCCGCTTCTCCAGCCGGGCGGTGAGGTCGTAGTGGTGCACGGTCAGCACGAAGACGTAGCCGAAGATCAACCACGGCGGGACGTCCCCGACCACCCCGACGGTGATCGCGAAGAGGTACTCGCCGGCCCGCAGCGCCGCCGGTACCAGCCAGTCCAGCGGGCCGTTGTGCGCTGCCCGGGCACCCAGACCGCCGACGAGCAACACCAGCAGGGCCACCGGCAGCCACCAGCGCAGCCCGGCCGCCGAGCCGTCGCCGTACGCTGCCACCAGCGCCGCGACCAGCAGGGCCGCCGGACCGAGCGCCGCGATCACGGCCAGGGTGAGCGGCCCCATCGGGCGGACCACCGGCAGCCGGACGGCCAGCGGCCCGTCGTCGCGGTGCAGCGTGGCGTCGACGGTGTCGAGTACCGGAACCCACATCCAGCGCGCCCGCAGGGTGCGCAGCGCACCGGTGTACGCGAACGCCAGCGTGCCCCAGACCAGCACCGCGACCAGGCTGACCAGCGGGTTGAACAGCGCCACGGTCAGCGCGATCAACGCCCACCGCTCGCCGATCGGGAAGACCACGGTCCGCTTCAGCCAGTACGACAGCGAACCGGTGTCCGCCTGCACCCGGGTGGATGCGGCGTTGAGCCGGTCACCGATGCCGCCACCGCCGCCACCGGCGGTACGCGGCCGACGCGCCGCCTCGTCGTGCAGCACCCCGTACCAGGTGTCGGTCATGTGCCGCACGGTCTGCAGGGTCATCGCGGCGATCGCCAGCGCCCAGCCGTTGCCCAGCCCGGCGTGGGTCACGCCGAAGCCAAGGCCGGCGTAGACCAGGTATTCCTTGGCCCGGTCGGCCATGGTGTCCAGCCAGCCGCCCCAGGCGCTGAAGTTCCGGGTGTACCGGGCCAGCTGGCCGTCCACGCAGTCCAGCACGAAGCCGAGGTAGAGCAGCACCGCGCCGCCGACCAGCGCCAACCGGCCGCCGACGCCGAACAGCACCGCGGCGGCCAGCGCGAAGAGCACCGAGATGACCGTGACCCCAGTCGGGGTGAGCCGCAGCCGGGCCGCCACCCGCACCACATACGGCGACCAGGTGCTGACGAAGTAGGTGGAGAAGAAGTCGTCCCGCTCCTTGACCGAGAGCCGCAGCTCGGCCCGGTCCTCGTCGACCGCGGTCACCGCCGCTTCGGCCGCGGTCAACCCGGCCGCGTCGGCGACCCGGTGTGCGACGAGCAGCCGTACCCGCTGGGCGAAGACCAGCGTGCCGAGCGCGGTGAGCCCGGCGAAGAGCCGGTCCACCGCGGAGCCCGGACCACCGGCGGCGACCGACGCGGGAGATCCGCCCCCGCCGGCCACCGGCAGCGGCGCCACGTCCCCGGCCGGGCCGAGCGGCGTGGCGACGGGCAGCACGCCGGCCGCCGCGGCCCGGGCGGCGGCGGCGAGATTCGGCAGGTCGTCCACGCCGACCCGCAGCGCGCCGCCGAAGACGCCGGTGGCGTCACCGTCGAGGGCGCCCACCGGGCCGGCGACGACCACCTGGCCGCGCTCCTCGCGCACCGCGGTCCGGCCGGGCACCGGCGGGTCGGTGAGCACCAGCGCCACCGTCGGCCCCACCGGGCTGGTGGCCAGGTGCCGCAGTACGGCGGTGTGCGCGACCAGGTCGGCGCCGGTGACCAGCAGCGGCCCGGTGGCGGAGTCGGCGAGCCCGGCCAGCTCGTCGAGATCGGCGGCGAAGCGCACCTGGTCCGCGCCGGCGCGGCGCAACTGGGCGGCGAGGCGGTCGGCCAGTGGCTCGCCGGTCGCGGTGCTCAGGCCCGCCGCGGGCGTGCCGGCGGCGAGCACGATCGCGAGCATCACCGCGGGACCGCGGCGTGGTACGCGTCGAGCGCTTCGGCGATGGTGCCGTCGAGCGTCAACCGGCCCGCGTCGAGGTAGAGCCCCCGACGGCAGAACCGGGTCAGGTCCTTTTCGTTGTGTGACACCAGCACCAGCGTGCGCCCCTCCCCGAGCAGACGATCAATCGTCGCGTAACACTTCTTGCGGAACTCCGCGTCGCCGACCGCGGTCACCTCGTCCATCAGCAGGATCGGGTGTGGCAGGTGGGAGATGATCGCGAAGCCGAGCCGTACCTTCATCCCGGACGAGTAGTGCCGCACCGAGGTGTCGATGGCCCGCTCCACCTGCTCGCCGGCGAACGAGACGATCTCGTCGAAGTGCCGCTTCAGGTAGCCGGCCGAGAGTCCGTGCAGACCGCCGACCAGGTGCAGGTTCTCCCGCCCGCTCAGGTCGTTGGAGAACCCGGCGGAGAGCTCCAGCAGCGGCGCGACGTCGCCGCGGACCCGGATGCTTCCCTCGTCCGGGATCAGTACCCCGGCGATCAGCCGCAGCAGGGTGCTCTTGCCGGTGCCGTTGCGGCCGATCACGCCGACCGTCTCGCCGGCGTCGAGCTGGAACGACACGTCGCGGAGCGGCCAGAACTGGCCGGCCGGCGCGTTGCGCCCGCCGCGATGGATGAACAGCTCGCGCAGCCGCAGCTGGCGGCGCCGGTTGCGGACGAACCGGATGCCGAGCCCGTCCGCCTCGATGATCGGATCGGCCATCTCTACAGTTCCTTGAGCACGGCGGGTTCGAGCCGGCGAAACGACCACCAGCCGGCGGCCAGCACCAGCAGGCTGCCGACGACGGTGGTGGCGAGCAGCCGCGCGTCCGGGAACTCGTCCGGGTACCAGACCGAGTGGTGCAGTTGGAAGATGCCGACCAGCGGGTTCAGCTCGTAACCCACCTTCAGCCAGCCGGGCAGGTCGGACTCCCGGACCAGGCTCAGCGGATAGATGATCGGCGTGGCGTAGAAGAGCACCCGGATGATGAGGCGCATGAACCGCTCGACGTCGCGCATCAGCACGTTGAAGGCGGAGAGCAGCAGGGCCAGCCCGATCAGCAGGGTGCCCTGGACGGCCACCGCGAGCGGCAGCGCCAGCAGCGACCAGCCCAGCTCGACCCGGCCGTGCGCGGCGTAGACCAGCGCGACGGCGATCAGGATCGGCAGGCCGGCGGCGTACTCGGCGAACCGGCCGGTCACCCGGCCGATCGGGAAGACCTGCCGGGGCACGTTCATCGTGGTGATCAACCGGGACTGGCCGGTGAGCGCGTTGGTCGCCTCGCTCAACGCCGAGCTGGTCCACATCCAGGCGAAGATCCCGGTGATCAGGAAGAGTGGGTACGACTCGGCCGCGTCGCCCAGGTGCCGTCCGGTGTCGCGGGAGTAGAGGACGCCGAAGACGAACCAGTAGATCGCCCCCATGCCGAGCGGCTCGATCAGTGACCAGAAGTAGCCGAGGACGGACTGCTGGTACTTGACCGCGAGGTCGCGCTTGACCAGGATGCGCAGGGAGTTGCGGTGCGACCACAACGCCGCGACGCCAGAGGTCACCGCCGCCTCCCGCCTTCGAAACGGACGACAGGTTAGCAGTCGGTGAACGTATGCCCCTCGTCGGGCGCGCTCAGCACTCGATCACATTGACGGCCAGACCGCCCCGTGCCGTCTCCTTGTACTTGACCTTCATGTCCGCGCCGGTCTCCCGCATGGTCTTGATGACCTTGTCGAGCGAGACGGCGTGCACCCCGTCACCGCGCAGCGCGAGCCGGGCTGCCGTGATCGCCTTGATGCTAGCCACCGCGTTCCGCTCGATGCACGGGATCTGCACCAGCCCACCGACCGGGTCGCAGGTCAGACCGAGATTGTGCTCCATGCCGATCTCCGCCGCGTTCTCCACCTGCTCGGGGGTGCCGCCCAGCGCCTCGGCCAGGCCGGCGGCGGCCATCGAACAGGCCGACCCCACCTCACCCTGACAGCCCACCTCGGCCCCGGAGATCGAGGCGTTCTCCTTGAACAGCACACCGATCGCGCCGGCCGCCAGCAGGAACCGGACCACGCCCTCGTCGGAGGCGCCGGGCACGAACCGGGTGTAGTAGTGCAGCACCGCGGGGATGATGCCGGCCGCGCCGTTGGTCGGCGCGGTGACCACCCGGCCGCCGGCGGCGTTCTCCTCGTTGACCGCCAGCGCGAAGAGGGTGACCCAGTCCATCACCCGCAGCGGGTCGCTGCCGCCGGTCTCCGCCTCCAGGCTGCGCCGCAGCTCCGCGGCGCGCCGGCGGACCTTCAGCCCCCCGGGGAGTACGCCGTCGCGCTCGCAGCCCTGCTCCACGCACTCGCGCATCACCCGCCAGATCTCCAGCAGACCGTCGCGCACCTCGCGCTCGCTGCGCCAGGAGAGCTCGTTGGCGAGCATCACCTCGCTGATCGACAGGCCGGTGTCGGTGGTGATCTTCAGCAGCTCCGCGCCGGTGAGGAACGGGTGCCGCACCCGGGTGGTGTCCGGGGTGATCCGGTCCGCGCCGGCCGCCGCCTCGTCCACCACGAACCCGCCGCCGACCGAGTAGTACGTGCGGGAGCGCAGCTCCGCGCCGGTGTCGTCGTACGCGACGAAGGTCATCCCGTTCGGGTGGTACGGCAGCGAGCGTCGACGGTGCAGCACCAGATCACGATCCGGGTCGAAGTCGATCTCGTGCGCGTCGAGCAGGCCGATCCGCCGCTCGGCGCGGATCCGGGCGACCCGGGGCGCCACGCTGTCGGTGTCGACCGTCTCCGGCGCCTCCCCGGCCAACCCGAGCAGGACGGCCCGGTCGCTGCCGTGGCCGTGCCCGGTCGCGCCGAGCGAGCCGAAGAGTTCGGCCTGCACCCGGGCGGTCGCCGCGAGCAGGCCGTCGGCCTTGAGCCCGGTGACGAACGTCCGGGCGGCCCGCATCGGCCCCACCGTGTGCGAGCTGGACGGCCCGATGCCGACGCTGAAGAGGTCGAAAACACTGATCATGGCTGCGCTTCCTCGCCGTCGTCCCCGTCGTACGGGGTCCGGCCCGGTCGTGCCGCCCGGGTCCGGGCGGCCGGCGGGCGCCCGGGGTGTGGGTGCCCAACCTGCGAGCCTACCCGCCCAGGTCACCAGCCTGCCGAACGCCGCCGGGACCACGGGTGAACGTCCGGGGAGCCGTGCCCACGCGAGCGGCGAAGCGTCGGGGCCGGCCGGGCCGGGTAATCACCTACGGGTACCGGGGTCGCCGATCGTCCTGTGGGCTGAGGGCGTGGTGGCCACCCCTTCCTACCGTGGATTTCAGAGCGGCGTACCGCCGCAGAGTGGGAGTGACGACGATGAGTCGCAAACTGGTCCGGCCCCGTCAGGGGCGCATGTTCGCCGGTGTCTGCGCCGGCCTGGCTCAGCGGTTCGGCGTGTCGGCCGGCTTCGTCCGGCTGCTGTTCCTGCTGTCGCTGCTGCTGCCCGGCACCCAGGTGATCGTCTACCTGGTGCTCTGGCTCCTGATGCCGAACGAGGACCGCTACCTGGCCACCGCCCGCCACTGACCGACCCCACCCACCCGGCCCGCCGGCCGCCCTCCGCCCGGATCGAGGAAACAACATCCCTGAAGTAGCGGCCTCCGCCGACGAGGAAGCAGCAACTTCCCTGAAGTTGCGCGGATCATGAGGAAGGCGCGGCGGACGGCCGCGGGTGCGGCGGGCGGCCGCGGGCGCGGCGGACGGCCGCGGGTGCGGCGGGGTTGGACAGGCGGCGGCGCCCGTCCCGGATCGTCGGGGCGGGCGCCGTCGGCGTTCCGGTCAGGGAGCGACGTAGGTGATGGTCACCTGCTCGTAGCCGAGCGAGCGGAGCAGCCCCTCCAGCATCTTGCGGGTGTTCTCCTCGGCCCGGGCGCCGAGCCCGCTGTCGCGGGCGGCGGCGGTGATCCGCTCCTCGGCGAGCCGGTAGACCTCCTGCTGCCGGTTGGGGTCATTGGCGAACACGTCGCCCAGCCGGTTGAGCAGGCCGCGCTTCTCGGCGAAGACGTAGCTCTTCTCCAGGTCCAGGTTGGTCTCACCGAGCTGCGGCGCGGGCAACTTGATCTCGACCGACTTGCCGTCGGCCGACTCGACCACCGCACCGTCGGCGATCTTCGCGAAGTCCACGTACGCCTCGACGCTGCCCGCCCCGACGAAGAGGGTGCGCTCGTTGAGCAGGAACTCGGGCACGTACTTCCGGTCGGTCTGCAGGTCGACTACCACCTGGAAGTTGCCCTCGGCCGCGACGTAGCGGCTGAGATCCTGGATCGACTTCAGCAGGGTCGGCTGGCTCCGGTCGGTCTGCTGCTCGGCGAACGGATTGCGGAAGCTGGGCCAGAGCCCGCTGCCCTGCACCCCGAGCAGCACGACCACCGCGAGCGCCGCCGCGCCGAGCACCCAGAGCAGGCCCTTCGCGGGACCGCCGGATGAGCTCGGCGGCGTCGTCGGCGGCTCGGGTGTGACGTCGGAGCGGACCTTGAGCGCGTCGCCGGTGGGGTATCCCGGGAACTCCGTGGTGGGCTCGTTGCTGTCACCGTCGCGGGCCATCGCCCTCACCGTCCTCGTCAGACATTGCCGTCTGAGAATGACAGTACGTCCGCCGTACGACAGGCGCGCGTTGAGTGGCTCGATGCGACATCGGCGCAGGTCAGGGCGGGTGGCGTGCCGGTCAGGCGAAGGCGCTGATCCCGGTCAGCCGCTGCCCGATCACCAGCTGGTGGATCTCCGAGGTGCCCTCGTAGGTGAGCACGCTCTCCAGGTTGTTGGCGTGCCGCATCACCGGGTACTCGCCCGACACGCCGTTGGCGCCCAGGATCGTGCGGCACTGCCGGGCGATGCCCAGCGCCTCCCGTACGTTGTTCAGCTTTCCGACGCTGACCTGCTCGGGGCGGAGCCGGCCGGCATCGGCGAGCCGGCCCAGGTGCAGCGCCAGCAGGTGGCCCTTCTCCAGCTCGACCGCCATGTCGGCGAGCTTGGCCTGGGTCAGCTGGAAGCCGGCCAACGGCCGGCCGAACTGGGTACGGGTGCCGGCGTACGCCAGGGTGGTCTCCAGGCACTCGCGGGCCGCGCCCAGCGCACCCCAGACGATGCCGTGCCGGGCCTCGGTGAGGCAGCTCAGTGGCGCCTTGAGCCCGACCGCCTCGGGCAGTTGCGCATCCGCCGGGAGCCGGACGTCGTCGAGCACGATCTCCCCGGTCACCGACGCTCGCAGCGACATCTTGTGCCGGATCTCCCGCGCGCTCACGCCGGGCGTGTCCATCGGTACGGCGAAACCTCGCACCCCGTCGTCGGTGCGCGCCCAGATCACACCGACATCGGCGATCGGGGCATTGGTGATCCACATCTTGCCGCCGTTGAGCACCCAGTCGTCACCGTCACGGCGGGCCCGGGTGGTCATCGAGGCCGGGTCGGAGCCGTGGTCGGGCTCGGTCAGCCCGAAGCAGCCGATCGCCTCGCCGGTGGCCATCGACGGCAGCCAGCGCGTCTTCTGCTCCTCGCTGCCGTAGCGCCAGATGGCGTACATGGCCAGCGAGCCCTGCACCGAGACCAGCGAGCGGATGCCCGAGTCGCCGGCCTCCAGCTCCAGACAGGCCAGCCCGTACGCGACGGCCGAGGCGCCCGGGCAGCCGTAGCCGGTCAGGTGCATGCCGAGCAGGCCGAGCTTGCCGAACTCGCGGGCCAGCTCGCGGGCGGGCACCTGGCCCTCCTCGTACCAGCCGGCCACGTGCGGGCGGACCCGGTCGTCGACCAGCTGGCGCACGACGGCGCGGATCTGCCGCTCCTCCTCGCTGAGCGAGGAGTCCAGGTCGAGCAGGTCGAGCGGGGCGTTGGGGCGCGGGCTCATGGCAGCACCCTAACGAAGGCTCAGCGCGGGGCGCGACCGCGCGTCACTCGACCGCCTCGGAGAGCACCAGCACCCGGGCGTGGATCTGGTTGCGCTGCTGGAGCGCGGCGCGCAGCGCCCGGTGCAGGCCGTCCTCCAGGTAGAGGCCGCCGTTCCACTGCACCACGTGCGGGAACAGGTCGCCGTAGAAGGTGGAATCCTCGGCGAGGAGCTTGTCCAGCGCCAGCTCGCGCTTGGTGGTGATCAACTGATCCAGACGCAGCGGCCGCGGCGGGATCTCCGACCACTGCTTGAGCGTCAGGTTGTGCTCCGGGTAGGGACGCCCGTCCCGGACCGCTCTGAAGATCACGACGGAACGCTCCCCTCCCCGTGGCCGGTCCGACCGACGGCGCCGTGCCGGGTCGCGGCGTGGCACCGCGCGGCGCGGCACCGATGACCGTGCCAGCCTAGCCGCCTGTCGCACACCGCGTTCTGCTCCCTGATGTCAGTTTCGCTACCGCTCGCCCGATCCTCAACGGGGCGAATCCGGCGTACCGCTCAGCTCCACCGTCCCCGGCGGACCACCTGATCGACCGGACGGCGCCCGCGCCGCAGCGAAGATGACCGATGGTCGGCGGCCCGGTAACCCACAGTCACCGCGCCGATCGGCGCGTACTCCTCGGGCACCCCGAAGGCGTCCCGGTAGGTCGACAACCGCTGCGGCGCAATGCCGAAGAAGCAGGCGCCGAGCCCCTCGTCCACCGCGGTGAGCAGCATCAGCAGGGCGGCGAAGCCGGTGTCCACGTACCAGTAGGGCACCGGCCAGCGTTCGGTGGACCGGTCCACCCAACCCTTGTCCGGCTCCGCATACCGCTCCAGGTACGCCGACCGGTTGGCGTGCGGCACGATGATCAGCGGTGCTCGGCGCATGCCGGCCAACCACCGCTCCCGGCCACCGCCCTCCGGCGTGGTCGACGCCCAGAACCGCTCCCGGTCGGCGGGCTCCTCCAGCACCAGGAAGCCCCAGCCCTGCGCGAAGCCGGCGGACGGCGCCCGGACCGCGTGGTCGAGCAGCCGCTGCACCACCTCGGGCGGGACCGGCCGGTCCGGGTCGTAGTTGCGCACCATCCGCCGTCGCCGGACCACCTCGGCGAACTCCATGCCCATCCCCCCGAGACGCCGGCCGGTCAGGCGCCCGGCCGGACACCCCAGACGCCGCGCCAGGTCGCCCCCGGCTTCAGCATGATCACGTCCTTCCCGGAGCGGAACGCGTCGGGCGGGCAGGTCATCGGCTCGACCGCGACCGAACGGCGGTGCCGGACACCGGTGAGCGTGTCGCCGGTGAAGACCTGCCACCAACCGAACTCGCGGTCGGCCCAGATGGTCACGCCCGACGCGCCGTCGGGCCCGGCCAGGCTCACCGACGAACCACCGTCGGCGTCCCGGACCACGTCACCGAAGGAGAGGTCGAGGATGGCGTCACCGATCCGGCGCGGGCTGGTGAAGTCGTACTCGGTGCCGTCGACCGGGGTCGCGGCGACCGGCAGTAGCCGGCTGTCCAGCACCATCCGGGTCTGGCCGGGCACCCGCATCGCCAGGTCGTCCACCGCCACCCCGGCCAGTTGCAGGTACGGGTGCACGGAGAAGCCGAACGGGGCGGCCTCGCCACCGATGTTGCTCACCTCGTGCTCGGCGCGCAGGCCGTCCGCCCCGACGCTCCACCGGCTGATCAGCCGCAGCGGCCACGGGTAGCCCGGCTGGGGCGGCAGGTCGTAGCTGAGCGTCACCGCGTCCGGCGACTGCTCCACCAGCTGCCAGCGCACCCAGTTGACCAGCCCGTGGATCGCTACGTGCCGATCCGGCTCGGTCAGCGGCAGCTGGTACGACTGCTCGCCGAGGGTGTACCGCCCGTCCCGGATCCGGTTCGGCCACGGCGCCAGCACCTGCCCGGCGCAGCCGGGGCAGAGCTCGTCCTCGGCGTAACCGTCGAGGTAGTCGACGCCGTCGTGCCGGTACGTCCGTACCCCGCCGCCCACCTCCACGATGACGGCCTCATGGCCGGCCGCGGAGATGGTCCACTGGGTGCCCGAGAGCGGGAGCTGGTCAGGGGTGTCCATGTCCGCGACCCTAACTGGTCACTCTCGGTCACCGCTCGACGCCGTCGCCGCCCGCTCGTCGCCCGGCGCGACGTCCCCCTGCGCGCCGTCGGACGACGTCGCGGCCCGGTAGCGCAGCAGGGCGGGGAAGGCGACCGCGAGCAGCACCACCAGCACGGCCGCACCGACGCCGCCGGCCACCCAGGCGACCCCACCGCCGAGCCCGGCGGCCATCCCGCCGGCCCGCAGGTCGCCGAGGCGCGGGCCGCCGGCGACCACCACCGTGTTCACTCCCTGCAGCCGGCCGCGCATCCGATCCGGCGCGTAGACCAGCAGCATGGACTGCCGCAGCACCGCGCTGACCAGGTCGGCCGCGCCGGCCACACCGAGCAGCAGGATCATCAGCCAGAGCTGGTGGGCCAGCCCGGCCGCCGCGATGGCGAGCCCCCAGGCGACCACCGCGACCACCAGCCCGAGCCCCTGCCGGCGGAGCCGACCGATCCAGCCGGAGGTCAGCCCGCCCAGCATCGACCCGATGGCGATGGCGCTGAAGAGCCAGCCGACCGAACCGCCGCCACCGAACCGCTCGTGTGCGATCTCCGGGAAGAGCGCCCGGGGCATGGCCAGGATCATCGCGATCAGGTCGACGGCGAACGACAGCAGCAGCACCGGGGTGGTGGCCAGGTAGCGGAAGCCGTCGACCACGCTGGCCAGGCCGGCCCGGGCCGGGGTGGTGTCGCCGTCCGGGTGCGGTTCGGGCGGCAGCGCCGGCAGCCGGAGGGCGGCCCAGACCATCGCGGTGAAGAGCAGCGCGTCCGCCCCGTACGCGATCGGCAGGGCGACCTGGGGGTCGGCCCAGATGGAGAGGATCAGCCCGGCCGCCAGCGGGCCGACCACCGACGCGGCGGTGAAGGTGGTGTAGTTCAGCGTGCTCGCCGCCGGCACCAGCTCCGCCGGGACCAGCCGGGGCAGCATCGCGCTGCGCGCGGGCGAGCTGACCGCGAAAGCGATCGACTGCACGGCCACCAGGACCAGCAGCAGCACCGGGCTGCCCACCCGGAACACCGCCTGCGCCAGCAGGCCGAGCGTGGACGCCCAGAGCAGCGCGGACCCGCCGAGCAGCACCAGCCGCCGGTCGCGGGCGTCGGCGATCGCGCCGCCCCACAGTCCGAAGATCAGCAGCGGTACGAACCCGGCGATGCCCAGCAGGCCGACCCAGAGCGACTTCCCGGTCAGCGCCCACATCTCCACCGGCACGGCGACCGCGGTGAACTGGAAGCCGAACATCGCGATGCCGTTGCCGAGCCAGAGCCGCCGGTACGCGGGCACCCCGAGCGGCCGCAGGTCGATCGCCCAGCGGCGCGCCCCGCGCGCCCGGGCCTGTTGCACTCCCGTCACGGCGCCAGCCGTTCGACCGTCCAGGCGTCCGCCTCGGTGCGGCGGAACCGCAGTCGGTCGTGCAGCCGCCCGGCCCGGCCCTGCCAGAACTCCACCGAGTCGGGGCGGACCCGCAGCCCGCCCCAGTGCGGCGGGGCGGGAATCGACGGCACGGCGGCGAACCGCTCCGCCGCCGCCTGGTAGCGCTCCTCCAGGGCAGCCCGGTCGGCGACCACCTGTGACTGGGGGCTGGCCCAGGCACCCAGCTGGGAACCGCGCGGCCGGGTGGCGAAGTAGGCCTCCGTCTCGGCCCGAGGCAACGGCTCGACGGCGCCGGCGACCACCACCTGACGCTGCATGGCGAACCAGGGGAAGACCAGGCTGGCGTACGGGTTGGCGGCCACCTCGGCGCCCTTGCGCGAGGCGTGGTTGGTGAAGAAGACGAACCCGTCCGGGTCGTGCCCCTTCAGCAGCACGGTCCGCCCGCTCGGCCGGCCGGCGGCGTCGGCCGTGCCGACCACCATCGCGTTCGGCTCGGGCAGCCCGAAGGCTACCGCGTCGGCGAACCAGCGGGCGAACTGGCTGTGCCAGTCGCCGGCCAGGTCGGCCTCGGAAAGGCCCAGGTCCGCGGCGTACTCGTTACGCATCGCGGCCAGGGCGGGTGTGTCGCCCGTCACGTTCGCACTCCTTCTCGCCGGGCCGGCTTGCGCCCTGCGACGCTGGCCAGCCCGTACCGCCCAGTCTTGCCCAGCCGGCGGCGGGATGCGCGTCCGGGGATGTCGTGTGCGGCACAGTCGCAGCGGGTCGCGTACTCGGTTACTCACCAGGCAAGATGTTCCGAACACATCCCTGAGGGTCGCCTAAGGGTGCTCGGCCGGCTGGGCCGCGTTGAGCCTGACCGGGCGCACCGACCAGATCCAGGAGAGCGACATGGCCGACTTCAAACCCGGGCTGGAGGGCGTCGTAGCCTTCGAGACCGAGATCGCCGAACCCGACCGCGAGGGCGGTGCGCTGCGCTATCGCGGGGTCGACATCGAGGATCTGATCGGTCAGGTCTCCTTCGGCAACGTCTGGGCGCTGCTCGTCGACGGCCGGTTCGGGCCGGGCCTGCCGCCGGCGGAGCCCTTCCCGGTTCCGGTGCACTCCGGCGACATCCGGGTCGACGTGCAGTCCGCGGTCGCCATGCTCGCCCCGTACTGGGGGCTCAACCAGCTGCTGGACATCTCCGACGAGCAGGCCCGCGCGGACCTCGCCCGGGTCTCGGTGACCGCGCTCTCCTTCGTCGCCCAGTCCGCCCGTGGCCTGGGTCTGCCGGCGGTGCCGCAGAAGGAGATCGACAAGGCGCAGACCATCGTCGAGCGGTTCATGAAGCGCTGGCGCGGCGAGCCGGACCCGCGGCACGTCAAGGCCGTCGACGCGTACTTCATCTCGGCCGCCGAGCACGGCCTGAACGCCTCCACCTTCACCGCCCGGATCGTCGCCTCGACCGGCGCGGACGCCGCGGCCTGCATCTCCTCGGGGATCGGCGCCCTCTCCGGCCCCCTGCACGGCGGCGCGCCGTCGCGGGTGCTGAGCATGCTGGAGGCCGTGGAGCGCAGCGGCGACGCCGAGGGCTACGTCAAGGGCGTGCTCGACCGGGGCGAGCGGCTGATGGGCTTCGGGCACCGGGTCTACCGGGCCGAGGACCCGCGCGCCCGAGTGCTCCGCCGCACCGCCAAGGAGCTGGGCGCGCCCCGCTTCGAGATCGCCGAGGCCCTGGAGAAGGCCGCGCTGGCCGAGCTCCAGGCCCGCCGTCCGGACCGGGTACTGGCCACCAACGTCGAGTTCTGGTCGGCCGTGGTGCTCGACTTCGCCGAGGTGCCGGCGCACATGTTCACCTCGATGTTCACCTGCGCCCGGATGGGCGGTTGGAGCGCGCACATTCTGGAGCAGAAGAAGCTCCAGCGGCTGGTCCGCCCGTCCGCCCGCTACGTCGGCCCGGGCCCGCGCCGGCCGCAGCAGGTCGAGGGCTGGGACGCCATCCCGCACGGCGTCTGACCCGCGTACGCCGAGGGGCCCCGTCCATCGCGGACGGGGTCCCTCGCGCTTTCCCGGCCCTAGCCGGGTCGTTTCGCCGCGCTCCGGCCGGCAAGGCGGCGCCCGGATCCCGGTGGCCTGTGGCGCACGCCTCACCAGCGGGGCCGAGACCAGCGGCGAGGCGAACGTCAGGGGATGGGAGGATGAAGACTCGGCAGTGCCGCCGGACCAGGCTCGGATCCCGGCCGCCGCGCGTCCAGACGCCCGCCGCCGGTCCGTGCCCGCCAGCTCACCGGGCTCACGGCCCATGCGGAAGGATCTTGAAGACCGTGGCTGACGCACCGACCATCCGGATTCCCGAAGAGATCAAGCCTGCCGACGGACGGTTCGGCTGCGGCCCGTCCAAGGTCCGCCCGGCGGCGGTCTCCGCCCTGGCCGAGGTGGCGACCAGCTACCTGGGCACCTCGCACCGGCAGAAGACGGTCCGTGACCAGGTGGCGCGCCTGCGGCGCGGCATCGCCGAGTTCTTCTCCCTGCCCGAGGGTTACGAGGTGGTGCTCGGCAACGGCGGCACCACCGCCTTCTGGGAGGTCGCCACGTTCGGCCTGGTGCGCGACCGGGCCCAGTTCGCCAGCTTCGGCGAGTTCGGCGCCAAGTTCGCCAAGTCGGTCTCCGACGCGCCGTTCCTCGGCGAGCCGACCATTCGCAAGTCGGCGGCGGGCAGCGCGCCCACCCTGGTCGCCGAGGCCGGGGTGGACGTCTACGCCACCCCGCACAACGAGACCTCCACCGGCGTGGCGGTGCCGATCTCCCGGGTGCCCGGCGCCGACGAGGGCTCGCTGCTGCTGGTCGACGCCACCTCCGGCGCCGGCGGGCTCGAGGTGAACGTCGGCGACACCGACGTCTACTACTTCGCGCCGCAGAAGTGCTTCGGGTCCGACGGCGGCCTCTGGCTGGCCCTGATGTCGCCGGCAGCGCTGGAGCGGGCCACCGAGATCAAGGCCTCCGGCCGCTACATCCCGGCGTTCCTCGACCTGGTCACCGCGATCGACAACTCGCGCCTGGAGCAGACCTACAACACCCCGGCGCTGGCCACCATCTTCCTGGCCGCCGAGCAGACCGACTGGATGAACGCCCAGGGCGGCCTCACCTGGGCGGCCAAGCGGACCGCCGAGAGCGCGGCGATCGTCTACGGCTGGGCGGAGCGCTCGGCGGTGGCCACGCCGTACGTCGCCGACCCGGCGCTGCGGTCCAACGTGGTCGCCACCATCGACTTCGCCGACGAGGTGGACGCCGGCGCGATCGCCAAGGCGCTGCGCGCCAACGGCATCGTCGACACCGAGCCCTACCGGAAGCTCGGCCGCAACCAGCTGCGGGTGGCGCTCTTCCCGGCCGTCGAGCCGGCCGACGTCGAGGCGCTGACCGCGTCCATCGACTACGTGGTCGAGCGACTCTGACCAGAGTCACGGTGGGTGTCCACCGCCCGGTGCGGCGGACACCCACCGTGACCATCGCCGCTGCTCATCCACGACATGCGGGCGTGGCGTCTCCCACCTCAGGGCGGATCAGCGTACGGTGGTCCGAGACGCCCGGGTGGCCGACCCGTGGCATGCGGCCAGCGAAGCGGGACGGAGGCAACGCTATGCGCCCAGTACGCTTCGTCGCCCTCTCCGAGGACGGCCAGGCCCTGGTGCTCGCCGACGAGGTGGGTCGACTGCTCGCCCTGCCCATCGACGAGCGCATCGCGAGCGCGATGCACGCCGAGCCGGGCGCCCCGCCGCTCGCCGTCGCGCCGGCCGCCGCCGACCCGACCCCGTCACTGTCCCCACGCGACATCCAGGCCCGCATCCGCTCGGGCGAGTCCGCAGAGGACGTCGCGCGGATCGCCGGCGTCCCGGTCGACCGGGTGCTGCGCTACGCCGGCCCGGTGCTCCAGGAGCGGGCGATGCTGGCCCAGCACGCCCGCCGCACCCGGCTCAAGGGCGCGGAGAAGCCGACCCCGCTGGCCGAGGTGGTCAACGGTCGGCTGGCCCAGCACGGCATCGACACCGAGAAGATCTCCTGGGACGCCTACCGGCGTGACGACGGCACCTGGCGGATCGTCGCCACCTGGCCGTCCGGCAAGGCCACCGCCCAGGCGATCTGGGATCTCGACAAGACCCGGCAGAACGTCGCCCCGCACGACGACATGGCGCAATACCTCTGCGCCGAGCGGCCCACGCCGATCCTCGGCCAGGAGCCGGCGCCGGAGCGGGGCGGGCACGCCCTGCCGGGCCCGTCGCGCGAGCCGAGTCGGGGCGGGCACGGCCTGCCCGGCCCCGCCGAGCACGCCCGCCCCGGGCGGGATCCGATCCGCGCCGGCCGCGACGCCCTGCTCGCCTCCCTCGACCGGCCGCTCGGCGGGTCGTCCGGCCGGAGCCTGGAGCCGCGTACGCCGGCCGCTTTGGCCGGGTCCGACGCGCCCCGGCAGCGGGCCGTCGGCGGTGGCGCCGCGGCGCTGCTCGGCGGTGGCCCCGGCTCCGCCTTCGACGACGACTCGGACGCGCCCAAGGAGGTGCCGGCCGTGCCGTCGCTGGCGGTCCTCCGGCCTCGCCGCACCGGCGCGGCGGCCGCCGCCGGCGGCGAGTCGACCGACGCCACGGGCAAGCCGCGCAAGCGCCTGCCCAGCTGGGACGACGTGCTCTTCGGCAGCGGCCCGGCGGCCCGCGAGTCCTCCTGACCACGCGTCGGGCGGGTGGCTGACCGGCCACCCGTCCGGCGTGAGGCACTCGAAGTGCCACGGTGGCAGGCTGGGTCCATGGAGTACACGAATCTTGGCCGCACCGGCCTGTCGGTCAGCCACCTCTGCCTCGGCACGATGAACTTCGGGCCGCAGACCAGCGAACCGGACAGTTTCGCGATCATGGATCGCGCGCTGGAGCACGGGATCAACTTCTTCGACACCGCCAACGTCTACGGCTGGCAGACCGGCGAGGGCATCACCGAGCAGATCATCGGCCGCTGGTTCGCCCAGGGCGGCGGCCGTCGGGACAAGGTCGTACTGGCCACCAAGGTCTACGGCAAGATGGGCGACTGGCCCAACGAACAGGGCCTCTCCGCCCGGCACATCATCCGGGCCTGTGAGGCCTCGCTGCGCCGACTGCAGACGGACACCATCGACCTCTACCAGATGCACCACATCTCCCGGAGCACCCCCTGGGAGGAGATCTGGCAGGCGATGGAGACGCTGGTCGCGCAGGGCAAGGTCCTCTACGTCGGATCGTCCAACTTCGCCGGCTGGCACATCTCGGTGGCGCAGGAGGCGGCGGCGAAGCGGCACTTCCTCGGCCTCGTCTCCGAGCAGTGCATCTACAACCTGATGACCCGGCACGTCGAGCTGGAGGTGATCCCGGCCGCGCAGCACCACGGGCTGGGCATCATCCCGTGGTCGCCGCTGCACGGCGGGCTGCTCGCCGGGCTGCTGCGCAAGATGGCCGAGGGCAGCGCCGCGCGGGGCACCAGCGGCCGTTCGGCCGAGACGCTGGCCGAGCACCGGGCGACCATCGAGGCGTACGAGAAGCTCTGCGCCGACCTTGGTCACGACCCGGCCGACGTGGCGCTCGGGTGGCTGCTCTCCCGGCCTGGGGTCACCGCGCCGATCATCGGTCCGCGCACCGCCGAGCAGCTGGACCGTTCGCTCGGCGCGCTGGACGTCCAGCTCGACGAGGCGACCCTCGGTCGGCTGGACGAGCTCTTCCCGCCGGTCGGCAAGGGTGGTCCGGGCCCGGAGGCCTGGGCCTGGTGACCGCCCGACGGCCGGTCGCGGACAGTTCCGCCGGCTGACCAGCCGGTGCGCCGCCCGTCCGGGCGAGGTGTCAGAGCGGCCAGGCGGCGAGCCGGTCGTAGCGGGGCCGGGGACCGAGGTGACTGCGTACCAGCAGCAGCTCGGTCGCCGGCCAATCCGGCCCCTGGTAACCGTCCAGAGTGGCCCGATCCGCCTCGATGTCGGCGCGGTCCAGCCGGTCACCGGGCCGGGCGACGGTCAGGTGCGCGCGGAACGGCTTCTCGTCGTGCGGCAGGCGGGCGTGCCGCAGCCGGGAGCGGACCAGCCGGGCCAGGGTGGCCAGCGCCTCGACCTCGCCGCGTACGTCCACCCAGAGCACGGTGAACCGGTCCCGGCCGAACCGGCCGCCACCGCCGAGGGAAAGCCGGGGCGAGGCGTCCCGGCCGTCGCGGAACCACTCGGCCGCGAGCCCGAGCGCGCTCTCCACCTCCACCAGCCGCGCCTCCTCGACGTCGCCGAGGAAGGCGAGGGTGAGGTGGACGTGCGCCGGGTCGGCGAGCCGGACGTTGATCCCGGCCGCGGCCGCGGCTCCGATCCTCAGTCCCGCGATCTGGGCGCTCAGGTGGTCGACCGCCTCCGCCGGCGGGCAGACCGCGACGAAGAGCCGCACCCCGTACGCCGATCAGCGGTGTCGCTGGTGGTGACCGGCCCGGGCGGCGGGCAGGCTCATTCCGGCGGCGTGCAGCAGGCCCTCCACCCGCACCCGCTCGATCTCCTGGTCGACGCCAGAGAGCTCGCTCAGGTGCTCGGTGATGCCGAGGGCCCGGCAGGCCCGTCGGAGCCGGTCGTCGTACGCCTGGAGCACGGCGCCGTGCCACACCATCGACCGGCCGGTCCCACCGAGCCGCTGGCTACCCAGCCGGCGCAGGTCGGCGGCGAGTTGTTCCAGCGGCCGCCGGTCCTCCCGGTCGAACTCGGAGAGGTCGATGTCGCGGGTCAGCGCGTCGGCCTCGATGGCCCGGTCGAGCTTGGCGATGGTGCGCCGCTCACGGCGGCGGTCCCGCCACTCGGTGTAGCCGCAGACCACCCGGTCGAGGATCTCGTCGGCGCAGAAGAGCAGGGCGAAGGCCGCCGGCAAACTGGCCACGGCGAGGAACGCCAGGGCCAGCAGCAGCGCGCGTCCGACTCCCACGCATCGACGCTAAGCCTCATGGTGCCGCTCCGCCACCGGATTGGCGGCATCCGCGCCATCCGCTCAACGGGACTCCGCCGGTCACGCCGGCGGGGCCCCCGCATCAGGGGCCCCGGCCGACTCAGCAGTCGGTGGAGGTCACGTAGAAGCGGGGCATGGGCAGCACCCGGAACCGCAGCCGGGCCCCGGAGCGGCGCAGCTGCCAGGTCAGCGCCAGCAGCGCGGTGGCCAGCGAGATGAGCCCGCCGATCCAGATGCTGGCACCGGCGCCGAAGGTCTCCGCCACCCAGCCGATCAGCGGGGCGCCGACCGGGTTGGTACCCAGGAACACCAGCACCCACAGGGCCATCACCCGTCCCCGGAAGGCGGCGTCGACACCGAGCTGGACCCGCTGGTTGGCGGCCTGGGCGAAGAACACCATGAAGAACCCGGTCGGCACCAGCAGCGTCACCACCAGCCAGTACGTCGACGCGAGACCGACCAGCGTACCGAAGCTGGCGCAGGCGATCGCCGCGCCGAGCACCAGCCAGACCGACGGGCGGCTGCGCCGCCCGGTGCCGGAGAGCGCACCGCCGAGCGCGCCGACCGCCAGCGCGGTGCTGAACAGGCCGAACGACGCCGCCCCGGTGTTGAACACCGTCTTGGCCAGCGCGGCCAGGGTGAGCTGGAAGTTGAAGAGCGACATGCCGATCACCGACATCACCACCATCGGCAGCAACAGGTCGGAGCGGCGCCAGACGTACCGCAGCCCGTCGATCACCTTCGCCGATGCCCGCTCGTCGCGCGGCGGCAGGGCCTCGCGGTGCAGCTCGGAGGTGCGCATCCGGACCACGTTGACCAGCGGCGCGATCGAGCTGAGCGCGGTGAAGAGGAAGACCGGGCCGACGTCGAAGGCGGCGATGGCCAGACCGGCGACGGCCGGGCCGACGATCCGGGCGGAGTTGAAGACGGCCGCGTTCAGCGAGAGCGCGTTCGGCAGCAGCGACATCCCGACGAGTTCGGAGACGAACGCCTGCCGGACCGGGGTCTCGACGGCGTTGGCGACGCCGAGCAGGGCGGCGAACGCGAAGACGTGCCAGAGCTGCACCAGGTCGGTGAGGACCAACATGCTCATGCCGAGCGCCAGCACCGTCCAGAGGGAGTTGGCGACGAAGAGCAGCACCCGCTTGTCGTAGCGGTCGGCGAGCCGCCCGGAGAGCAGCGTGAGCAGCAGCACCGGGGTGAACTGGAGCGCGGTGACCACGCCGAGCGCGGTCGCCGAGTTGTCAGAGAGCTCGAGGACGAGCCAGTCCTGGGCGATGAACATCATCCAGACGCCGATCAGTTTGATCAGCTGCCCGGACGCGAAGAGCCGGTAGTTGCGGACCTGTAGGGACTGGAACATCGTGCTCAGCTTGGCCTGCACTCTTGGTGCGCCTCCTCCGGGACGTACGCGTCATCGACAGGTGACGGCACGGCCCGGTGGCGCGGGCGCGGCTCAGGCGCGAGCGAGCTGCTGGAGAATCCCGGCGGCCCTGTGCAGGGTCTCCCGTTCGTCCTCGTCGAGCTCGGCCAGCCGGTGGGCCAGCCATTCATCGCGGGCCCGCTCGAACTGGTCGAGCACGGCCTGCCCTCCTTCGGTCGCCGCGAGGATGACCTGTCGTCCGTCGGTCGGATGGGGGGTGCGCTGCACGAGGCCGCGCTCCTCCAACTTCGCGACGATCTTGGTCATCGTCGGTGGCTGCACCCGCTCGACGTCGGCCAGTTCCCGGGGCGTCAGCGCACCCGCCAGCCTGAGGCTGGTGAGCGCGGAGACCTGGGTGACCGTGAGGTCGCCGACCGGTCGGGCCTGGCGGACCCGCCGGTTGAGTCGGGTGATCGCATCACGCAACTGGGGAGCCAGCTGCGCCGGTGGCACGCGTTTCGCCGTCACCGTCCGCTCCGTCACGATAGTTAGCTTAACTAATGAGCCTGGCTAACGACATCCGATATGACCAGGCTCACGAGGAAGGTTTGCCCGCCCCGGGCCGGGATCCAGACCGGACCCGACCCGGAGCAGAGCGGTTACAGCACCACGGACTCGATCGGCCCGCGCAGGAAGTAGAGGACGAAGAGCACGGCTACCCCGTACAGCAGCGGGTGCACCTCCCGGGCCTTCCCCCTGGCCACCTTCACCACGACATACGTGATCAGACCGGCGCCGATGCCGTTCGAGATCGAGTAGGTGAAGGGCATCAGCACGATGGTGAGGAACGCCGGGATGGCGATCTCGTAGTCGGACCAGTCGATGGTCCGCACCGCGGTCATCATCAGGAAGCCGACCACCACCAGCGCGGTGGAGGCCGCCTCGAACGGCACCACCAGCACCAGCGGCGCCAGGAACATCGCCAGCAGGAAGAGCGCGCCGGTGACCAGGTTGGCCACCCCGGTCCGGGCGCCCTCCGCCACACCGGAGGCGCTCTCGATGTACGACGTGTTGCTGGAGGTGCTGGCCGCACCGCCGGCCGCCGCGGCGATCGAGTCGACCAGCAGGATCTCCTTCGCCCGGGGCGGGGTGCCCTGCTCGTCGAGCATGCCGCCCTCCTGGCCGACGGCGACCATCGTGCCCATGGTGTCGAAGAAGTCGGTGATCAGCAGCGTGAACACGAACATCAGCACGACCAGCCAGCCGGCCCGGCTCCACGAGTCCAGCACGTTGAAGTTGCCGAGCAGCGAAAGGTCGGGCACGTCCACCACCGTCTTCGGCAGCTCCGGGACGTTCAGCGCCCAGCCCTTCGGGTTGGGCTGACCGTTCACCACGGACGGCCCGATGTTCCCCACCGCCTCGACGACGATCGCCAGCACGGTCGAGGCGAGGATGCCGATCAGGATCGCGCCCCGGACCCGGCGCACCACCAGCACCAGGGTCAGCAGCAGCCCGACCACGAAGACCAGCAACGGCCAGCTGACCAGCTTGCCGCCGATGCCCAGCCCGACCGGCACCGTCGTGTTCGCCACGTCCGGCACCCGCCGGACGAACCCGGCGTCGACCAGGCCGATGATGGTCAGGAAGAGACCGATGCCGACGCCGATCGCCGTCTTCAGCTGGGTCGGCACCGAACGGAACACCGCGGTACGCAGGCCGGTCAGCACCAGCACCGCGATGATCACACCTTCGATCACCACCAGACCCATGGCGTCCGCCCAGGTCATCTCCGGAGCGATCTCGTACGCGACCAGCGCGTTGACGCCGAGGCCGGCGGCGAGCGCCAGCGGAAACCGGCCCACCACGCCCATCAGGATGGTCATCACGCCGGCGACCAGGGCGGTCGCCGCCGCGATCGCCGGTATCGGGAGGGTCTTGCCGTCACCGTCGACGGCACTACCGAGGATGAGCGGGTTCAGCACCACGATGTAGGCCATCGTGAAGAAGGTCGCCAGGCCACCGCGTACCTCGCGGCTCATCGTCGAGCCACGGGCGGAGATCTCGAAGAAGCGATCGAATCCGTTACGCGGATGAGCGGGGTCGGGTGGGGTGCCGTTGTCGGGGGGCGGCGTTACAGCCATCAGGTCCTCGCAGGTGATCTTCCGGACGTCGCGCGCATCGTCCCAGATCAGTGGCGTGCAGGGGAAGCCGATCGCGTACGCTTGCCCGGTGCCGAACGAGCAGCCACCGCGGCCGGAGCCACTCGACCCACCGATGGTGCCGTTCGCGCTCGCCGGAATGGCCGGCTGGGCGCTCGTCGGCCTGGTGCTCCTGATCTTCTTCCGCGGCTGGCTGACCGACCACGGTCACCAGAACTGGCTCTGGATCTGCCTGGCCGGCTTCCTCTGGGGGTTCCCCGGCCTGGCGGTCATGCTGCGACACGACGCCAACCGTCGCCGCCGGCGCGCCGCGGCCAGCTGACCCGCGCGCCGGCTCGACCGGTCAGGGGTGGCCGTACGGCTCCGCCGGCTCGGCCGCCTCGACCGAACCGGGAGCCCGGCTGACCGACATGGCCTCCACCGCGCTGTCGTCGTAGACGGTCGGCATCTCCTCGACGGACGTCTCGGCCGCCTCGATGAGCGTCTCCGAGTGTGCGCCGCAGCCGTGGTCGGCGCTCACCACCCGGCCGTCGTCGGGAGCGTAGAAGTTGCCGCAGGCGCCGAAGGCCTGCCGCATGGCGCCGGCCAGCGGCAGGTAGAAGCCGCAGGTGCCGCAGCGGGCCGAGGCCGGGGCGGCGGCGGAGATCGGGGCGGCGGGACCGTGGTCGCCGTCGTACCAGCGCTGGGCCGCCTCGGAGCGGCCCTCGCGGGAGAGCACCCGGGCCCGGCCCAGGCCGAACTCCCAGGCCGTCTCCTCGACCGCCGGGTCGTCGGAGAGCAGGTAGCCGGGAACAAGCCGCTCGTCGTCCTGCGGGGTGGGCAGCAGGTCGCCGGGACCGAGGTCGCCCGGCTTGAGCCGCTCCTGCCAGGGCAGCCAGCCGGGGGCGAGCATCGCGTCGGTGCCGGGCAGCAGGACCGTCTCGCAGACGGTGACCTGGCGGCTGCGCGGCACCCGGGTGACGGTGACCGCCCAGCGCCAGCCGCGGTAGCCGGCGAGCCGACACTCGAAGTAGTGGGTGACGAGCCGGTCGCCCTCGGCCACGGCCTGAAGGTGCTCACCGACGTCGTCGGCATCCACCTCGGTGATGGCGGCGCGGGCCACCTCGACGGCGTCAGCGCAGACCTGGTCGAGGCGGGCGGCGCGGGTGGAGACGGGCCTGGTCACCCGACCATTGTTCCCCATGCGTACGGCGGGGTGACAGGGACTCCCCGGTCACGTTCTGCGCAAGTGGTGCGGCGCACCGGGATCGAATGGGCGAGGATGGTGCACATGCCGCTGTCCTCCCGCCCTGAGCGGTCCGTCCTCGGGCGGACCGTCGGCACCGGCATCCGTGCCCTCCGGCTGCTGTTCCGCGGCTCGGTCGGCAGCGGGCGCTGGGTGACCCGCCGGGCCGGCCGGGCCCGCGCCAGGGGCGCCGGCGGCGAGGTCGGCATGGTTCGCCTCTTCGACCTGCACGCGGTCTCCTGCGCCGGGGACACTCTGATCGCCATCGGCCTGGCCGGGACGATCTTCTTCAACGTGCCACTCGGCGAGGCGCGCAGCAAGGTCGCGATCTACCTGCTGGTGACGATGGTGCCGTTCGCCATGCTCGCCCCGGTGGTCGGGCCGCTGCTCGACCATTTCCGGCACGGGCGCCGCTACGCGCTGGCCGCCACCATGCTCGGCCGGGCGTTCCTGGCCTGGCTGATCTCCGACTACATCCACGGCTTCGGGCTCTATCCGGCGGCGTTCGGGGTGCTGGCGCTCTCCCGGGCGTACGGGGTGGCCCGCTCGGCCGCGGTACCGCGGCTGCTTCCGGAAGGGCTGGGTCTCTCCCAGGTCGGCGCGAGGGCGAGCGTCTACGGCACGGTGGCCGGCGCGCTGGTCGCCCCGATCGGGCTGGCCGCGTTCTGGTTCGGGCCGCAGTGGCCGCTCCGGGTCGCCTCGGTGATCTTCCTCGTCGGCATGGTCATCGCGCTGCGGCTGCCACCGAAGGCCGACTCGGAACCGCCGGAACGGGTGCCGCGTGCGCTGCGGGCGCTCGGCCGGCGCTCCGGTGACCGTCCGCTGGGCCGGGGCCGACCGGCGGGCCGGTTGGTGATCGCCACCCTGATCGGCTCGGCCACGCTGCGCGCGATCTACGGCTTCCTGCTGCTCTTCCTCGCCTTCGCCATCAAGAAGGGCGACCTGACCACGGTCGTGTTCGGCCGGGAGCTGAGCGACGAGGCCGCGCTGGGTCTGGTCGGCGGCGCGCTGGCGGTGGGCACCTTCCTCGCCACCGCGGTCGGCACCCGGTTGCGGATCCACCGGCCCACCGCGATCCAGTCCAGCAGCATGATCATCGTGGCCGGCGTGGCGGTGCTCGCCGTGCTGAAGTTCTCGCTGCCGATGGTGGCGCTGTTCTGCCTGGTCACCGCGATGCTGAGCGGGGTGGCCAAGCTGGCCGTGGACGCCTCGATCCAGGAGCGGATCCCGGAGCGCCTGCGGGCCAGTTCCTTCGCCCACTCCGAGACGGTGCTGATGCTCGCCTTCGTCCTCGGCGGCGGGCTCGGACTGGTCCCGTTCGACGGTCGGACGGGCATCGCCGTCGCCGCCGGGGTCGGTGTGCTCGCCGCCATCCGGGGCGTGCTGGTCGCCAGCCGGCTGCGCGGCCAGCGCCTGGCCGGCCGGCCGCTCGGCGACGACGAGCTGGCCGCGGAGCCGGCCGACGAGCCGGACGGCACGGCGACGAAGGCCGACGACCCGAGCCCGACCTCACCGGCCCCGGCGCCGAACGGCGCCTCGGGCTACGAGCCCGGGCTCGCCCCGCCCGGCTACCACATCTACCGCCCGTCCTCGGCCGTCGGCGGGCCGGGCGGCAGCGACGAGGAGAACCGGCGGGAACCGCACGGACCGCTCTCGTGAGCGCCCTGCTGGTGGTCACCGCGGTGCCGGCCGAGGCGGACGCGGTCCGGGCCGGCCTCACGGATCCCACGGTGACGGTCGCCCCGGTCGGGGTGGGACCAGCCGTCGCGGGTGCGGCCACCGCCCGGCTGCTGGCGCTGGCCGAGGCGGCCGGCCGGCCCTACCGCGCGGTGGTCAGCGCCGGGGTGGCCGGCGGCTTCACCGGTCGGGTCGCGGTGGGTGGCACCGTGCTGGGCACCGCGAGCATCGCCGCGGACCTCGGCGCAGAGTCCCCGGAGGGCTTCATCCCGATCGACGCGCTCGGCATGCCGCCGGCGCTGCTGGGCGGCGGCAGCACCGTCACCAGCGATCCAGAGCTGCTGGCCGCGCTCCGTGCCGCGCTGCCGGCCGCCACCGTCGGGCCGGTGCTCACGGTCACCACCGTGACCGGCACCGCCGCCAGCGCCGAGGCGTTGAGCCGGCGCCACCCGGACGCCGTGGCCGAGGCCATGGAGGGGTACGGCGTGGCGGTGGCCGCCGCCCAGGCCGGCCTGCCCTTCACCGAGCTGCGGACCATCTCCAACCCGATCGGCCCCCGCGACCGCGACGCCTGGCGCCTACGCGAGGCCCTCGCCGCCCTGACCGAGGCCGCCCCCGCCCTCGGCTGACCCCGGCCGCCCCCAGCCCGCCCCGGTGTCGCGTCGCTCCTCGGGGTCACGCCGGTCCAACCGCAACGCCTCGGGCCGGCTGGCCTCCAGCTGGAATCCGCAGGCCAGCAGGAACCTGACGTCGCCGAACTGGGCGAAGGCCCGTGCCGTCCGGATCCCAGCCCGCCCCATCTCCTCGGAGAGCCGCGCTATCAGCCGCCGTCCGATCCCCAGCAGTCGCAGCTCGGGTGCCACGACCACACCGTCCAGGATCATCTCGCGCTGGTCGCCCAGGTCGTCACCGAGGAGCAGATCCTCGCTCCGTTCGTGGGCCCGCAGCTCACCGACCACCGCGTCGCCGGGCAGTTCGGCGCGAATGCACCACGAACTCTCCGGCAGCTCATCGGTCACCCGACGCACCCGCACCTGGCGTCGGATTCGTTCCCGCCAGCGCCGCTCGTCACGACGCCGTCGGTCACGGTCGTAGGTGACCTCCGGAACCCGCAGCGGCCACCGCTCGGGCGGAAGCGTGTACCAGTGCGCCCACCAGGCACCCGGCCAGTCGGTCAACGTCCGCACCTCGCGGACGTCCAGGTGCGGCGGGTAACGGCGACCGGCCTCGTCCCGCCGCCCGTCATGGGGCACGGCGGGCACCGCGCTCAGCGACGCATGGGTCGGGCCCCCGATCGCCAACTCGCCACCCGCCGCGCGAATCAGTCGCTCCACGGTCCGGAACCCAGGCTCGGAACCCTGGCCCGTCTCGATCCGGGCCAGGGTGCTTCTGGGCACCCCCGCGCGGTCCGCCAGCTCGCGCTGGCTCAGATCGGCCTGTCGCCGCAGCGCCCGGAGCGTCGCCGCCACGTCGACGAGACCACCAATCTCCGTCACGGCCCCATGGTCTCCAGGCCGCGAAGTCAACTTCAACACCCCCCCACACCTGTGGAGAAACCTGTGGATAACCTCCCGCGGCTTCCCCGGCGAGGACCCACCGGGAGACTCCCCGACGGCCATCCGATGTGGTCCGCGCGACCTGTCGAACTGCTCCAGATATGAACCGCGACCCAACCGCTGGACTCCGACGGACCTCCTACCCTCGACCCCTGATCCCCGCCACCGCCACCGCCGTCGGCCCACCAACGCCCCGACGATCCACCATCGCCGACGATCACCGACCAACGCCCGACCACGACTACCGGCGCCCGACCACCACCGACCGCCGCCGACGCCCACCAACGCCGCCCGACCGTCGCCGAGGACCGACCACGGACCACCTGCGGCGACGACCAGTGGCCGATCACGAACCGCCGACCACAACCCATCGGCGCGGGCGGCCGATGTGGCAGAGCCCTTCGACCGGGGGTGTTCATATATGGAGCAGTTCGACAGCGACCGAGGGACAGACCCCGACCAGCCGACCCGGACGCCTAGCGGTGGCGTCGAGCACCTGCGCGCCGCGAGGTGTCGGGGGCCTGCCGGGGGACGGGGGTGCGGGTCACAGTGGCAGGGGCCCGCAACGGGACGGCCTGCGGGGGCGGGGCTACGGTGGGGGCGTGGCGCTCTCCCTGGCGATCTCGCCCTGCCCCAACGACACGTTCGTCTTCGACGCCCTGGTGCATGGCCGGGTTTCCGGCGCTCCTCCGGTCGAGGTGACCTACGCCGACGTGGACGTGACCAACACGGCTGCCGAGCGCGGGGAGTTCGACCTGGTCAAGGTGAGTTACGCGGCGCTGCCGTGGCTACTGGACAAGTATCACCTGCTGCCGTGCGGCGGGGCGCTCGGTCGCGGCTGCGGGCCGCTGGTGCTCACCCGCGGCGACCGCACCGAACTCTCCGGGGCGACCGTCGCCGTACCCGGTGACCGGACCACGGCGTACCTGCTCTTCCGGCTCTGGGCGGCAGGCCACCCGCCGGCGCGGATCGAGGTGGTGCCGTTCCACGAGATCATGCCCGGCGTCGCCGCCGGCCGCTACGACGCTGGTCTGGTCATCCACGAGGCCCGGTTCACCTACCACCGGCACGGCCTGACCGCCCTGGTCGACCTCGGCGAGTGGTGGGAGGCCGACACCGGCCTGCCCATCCCCCTCGGCGCGATCCTCGCCCGGCGCGGCGTGGTCGACCCGAAGGCCGCCGCCGGGTGGATCCGGGAATCCGTACGACAGGCCTGGGCCGACCCGGCCGCCAGCCGTGACTACGTGCTCGCGCACTCCCAGGAGATGGAGCCCGACGTCGTCGACCAGCACATCGGCCTCTACGTCAACGAATTCACCGCCGACCTGGGGGACGCGGGATTCGCCGCCGTGGAGGCGCTGCTCGGCCGGGCCGCCGACGCCGGGCTGGTGCCTCAGACCTCCAGCTCGCGCGCCACCGCGTGGACCAGCTGAGCGATCTTCTGCGACGTCTTCCGGTCCGGGAAGCGGCCCCGGCGCAGGTCCGGCTGGACCTTCGCCTCCAGCACCTTGATCATGTCTTCCACCAGGCCGTGCAGCTCCTCCGCCGGCCGGCGGCGCAGCTCGGCCACCGACGGCGGCGCCTCCAACAGCTTGACCCCCATGGCCTGCGCGCCCCGGCGGCTGTCCACCACGCTGAAATCGACCCGCTGACCACCCTTGAGGTCGGTGACACCCGCCGGTAGCGCGCCCTTCGGCAGGAACACGTCGCCACCCTCGTCACTGGTGACGAACCCGTATCCCTTGGTCGCGTCGTACCACTTCACTCGACCCGTAGGCACCTGAGAACCCCTGCTTCGCTTGAGACGTCTACTGCCCCAAGGCTAGCTGGATCATGCCGTCGAGCGCCGCCGGGAATCCGGTGAGATCGTCCAGCACCACCTCGGCCCCGGCCTCGCGCAGCTCCTCGGCAGAGCACGGGCCGGTCGTCACCGCGATGCCGGGCACCCCCGCCGCCGCGGCGGCCACCATGTCGGCCACGTGATCACCGACGTAGTGGGTCGCGCCGTGCTGCCGCAACGCGGTCGCCTTCTCCTCGGCGAAGAGGTCACCGGCCAGCTCGTCCACCACCAGCCCCAGGTGCTCCAGGTGCAGCCGGGCCAGCCGGCCGAGCTTGGAGGTGACCACCAGCACCCGGCCGCCCCGGGCGCGGATCGCCTCGATCGCCTCCCGGGCGCCGGGCAGCGGGACGGTTGGGGTGATCGCGTACGCAGGGTAGAGCTCCCGGTAGAGCCGCACCGCCGACTCGACCTGCTCCGGCGGGAACCACCGGGCGATCTCCGTGCGCAGCGGCGGCCCGAGCCGGGACACCGCCGCGTCCGCGTCCACCGGCACACCGGTCTGCGCGGTGAGCGCCCGGAAGGCGGCGGCGATGCCGGGGCGCGAGTCGACCAACGTCATGTCGAGGTCGAACCCGACCGTCAGAGGGAGCATGCGAAGAACCTACCGGCCCCACCCAGCCAGCCGGACGTCCGAGGGGCGGGACCACCCCGGACCGGGCTAGCGTGGAACGACGATGACCACCTCACTCGCCGACCACCTGCGGTCGCTGCCCGACGAGTCGCTGGCCGCCCTCCTCCAGCTGCGGCCGGACCTCGTCGTACCCGTGCCGTCCGACATCTCCGCCCTCGCCATCCGGGCCCAGTCCCGGGTCTCGGTGGCCCGGGCGCTGGACGGGCTGGACCAGTTCACCCTTCTGATCCTCGACGCCGCCCGGTTGACCGGCGACCCGACGGACGGCACCACCTCGACCGAAGCCGTGCTCGCGATGGCGGCGGCCGGTCCCCGGCCCCCCGAGCCGGCCGCCGTCCGGCGCGCGGTCAGCCGGCTGCGGGCGCTCTTCCTGCTGTACGGCCCGGAGAGCGCCCTCACCGTGGTGCCGAGCGTCGACGAGGTGGCCCCGTACCCTGCGGGGCTCGGCCGACCGGCGGCGGAGCTGGACCCGCGCACGGCCGCGCTCTGCGCGGACCCGGCGAAGCTGCGCCGGACCCTGCTCGCCGCGCCGCCCTCCGCCCGGGCGATCCTGGACCGGCTCGCGGCCGGACCGCCGGTGGGCAGCGTGCCACCGGGCGCGTTGCAGGCGCCGCCGCTCGGGGCGGAGGACGCGCTGCCGCCGGACCCGACCAACGGTGGCGCGCCGACCGGGTCGCCGGTGCGCTGGCTGGTGGACAACCGGCTGCTGGTCTCGATCTCCACCGGCCGGGCGGGGGTGGGTGGCACGGTGGAGCTGCCCCGGGAGATCGGGCTGCTGCTGCGCCGGGACAGCGGACCGCTCGGCCCGCTGCGGACCAGCCCACCGCCGGTCGCCGCCACGCCAAGGGAGCCCAAGGCGGTCGACTCGGCCGGCGCCGGCCAGACCATGGAGGTGGTACGCCACACCGAGGCGCTGCTGGAGCAGCTCGCCGCCGAGCCGGCCCCGGTGCTCCGATCCGGCGGCATCGGGGTACGCGACCTGCGCCGGCTGGCCCGCGCCGCCGGGCTGGACGAGCCGAACGCCGCCCTGCTGCTCGAGGTGGCGTACGCGGCCGGGCTGACCGGTGAACTGGAGCTGCCCGGCGCCACCACCACCCGGTACGGGGCCGACCAGCAGGTGCTGCCGACGGGCGGCTACGAGGTGTGGCGGGCCGCCTCCGTGGCCCAGCGCTGGGAGCAACTGGCCCGCGCCTGGCTGACCATGACCCGGCAGGTGGGGCTGATCGGCCAGCGCGACGACCGGGACCGGCCGATCACCGTGCACTCCGCCGAGGCGGAGCGGGCCGGCGCGCCGGCTGCCCGGCGGGCGGTGCTCGGCGTCCTCGCCGACCTGGAGCCGGCGACCGCCCCCACGCCCGACGAGGTGCTGGAGCTGCTCGACTGGCGGGCACCCCGGCGCAGCCGGGGGCGGGAGAACGCGCACCGGGAGGTGCTCGCCGAGGCCGCTCAGCTGGGCGTCACCGGGCTGGGGGCGCTGACGTCGTACGGGCGGCTGCTGCTGGCCGACACGGACGAGCACGGCGCGGACGACCCGCTCGGGGTGCGCGCCGAGGCCGACAGCGAGGAGCCGTCGACCGCGGTACGGGCGCTGGACGCGCTGCTGCCCGCCCCGGTCGACCACTTCCTGGTGCAGGCCGACCTGACCGTGGTGGTGCCCGGCCCGCCGGACCCGACGCTCGCCGGCGAGCTGGACGCGGTGGCCGAGCAGGAGTCGGCGGGCGGGGCCAGCGTCTACCGGGTCAGCCCGGCGAGCGTGCGCCGGGCCCTGGACGCCGGCTACACCGCGGACGACCTGCACGCGGTTTTCCGGCGGCGCTCCCGCACCCCGATACCGCAGTCGCTCACCTACCTGGTGGACGACGTGGCCCGCAAGCACGGAGGGCTGCGCGGCGGCGCCGCCGGGGCGTACCTGCGCAGCGACGACGAGGCGCTGCTCAGCGAGGTCTTCGCCGACCGGCGGCTGGAGTCGCTGGCGATGCGTCGGCTGGCGCCCACCGTGCTGATCACCCCGTACCAGGTGGGGCGGCTGCTCGGCGCGCTGCGCGACGCCGGTTACGCCCCGGTGCCCGAGGACGCCAGCGGCGCGGCGGTGCTCTCCCGCCCGAAGACCCGACGGGCACCCGCCCGGGTGTCGGTGGCCACTCGGACCCTCGACCCGCTGGTCGCGCCGAAGCTGCCGATGCCGCGGCTGCTCGGGGTGGTGGAGCAGATCCGGCGAGGGGACGCTGCGGCCCGGGCGGCCCGGCGGGCCCCGGCGGTGGTGCGCGGCGGCGTCCGGGGCGTCACCGGCCCGACGCCGACGCACAGCCACACCGACGCCCTCGCGGTGCTGCAGCAGGCGGTACGGGACAAGGCGCTGGTCTGGGTCGGCTACGTCGACGCGCACGGGGCGACCGCGTCCCGGCTGGTCAAGCCCGTCTCCATCGGCGCCGGCTACCTGCGGGCCGAGGACGAGCGGACGGAGATGCTGCACACCTTCGCGCTGCACCGGATCACCGCGGCGGTGCTCGCCGACTGAGCCGGACGCGCTGCGGTCGACCCGGTACTACCGAGGTCGGGCCGGTCAGCGGCGACTGCGGCGGACCGTGCCGACGACCGAGATCACCAGCAGCAGCGCGAAGCCGGCGCCGGCCGTCTCACCGACCGAGTTGACGAAGCCCTGCCGGAGCACCAGCCAGCCGAAGAGGAACCAGCCGAGGAGCACCACACCGGCGACCGCGTACGCGACCAGGGTGGCGGTGGAGACCTCGCCGGCCGGCGCCCGGTCGTGTTCGGGGACCACGTCACGATCGACCGTCATCTTCCGCCCCTCCCCGCCCGGTGCGACGCCAGACGTCCAGCGTGGCACCGGCGGGGCGGAAGTGACAGGGGATAAATCCCGGATTCGGGCGGCTCAGGTGCCGGGACGGCGACCGATCAGGACCACCCGACTGCCGACCTTGCCCAGTTCCCAGTAGCGGACCGCGTCGCGGTGCAGCAGGTTGACGCAGCCGTGCGAGCCGATCGACTTGTTGTGCAGGTAGGTGGTGGTCTCGTGGAAGCCCATGCCCTGGGTGAAGTGCTGCCAGTAGGGCAGCCAGACCTCGTACGGGTTGGACCACTCCTTGACGTTCCGGTAGTTGATCGTGAAGGTGCCGGCCGGCGTCCGGTAGCCGGACATCCCGGTCCGGGTCACCGTGGGCTTCACGAGCACCTTGCCGTTGCGCATCACCCAGGTGGTCTGCCGGGTCAGGTCGATGCAGAACGTGGTGCCCGAGCCGGCCCGGCACCGGCTGGTGTCAGTGGTGGCGAGCCGCTTCGCCACGTCGTACGTCGTCGGGCCGGCGCGGCCGGCGGCCGGACGGATGTCGTACCGCTGCTGGAACTTCTTGATCGCGACGCAGTCGGCGGCGGACTGCCGGCCGTCGACGGTCACCGCGCCGAACCCGCCCAACTGGGCCAGGTAGGTCTCCACCGCCCGCTGCTGCTCGCCCTGCGGGCAGCCGGCCGGGGTGGTGCTGGTCGCCGGCTTCGGGGCGGTGCGGGTCGGCGACGGCCTGGGCTTCGGCGGGGTCGTCCGGGACGCGGTCGGCTCCGGCGCCGTCGTCGCGGGCTGGTCACGCTGGTCGGTACCGGGCGCTGCGCTCGCCCCCGATGTCTGTTCCGCCGCCCCGGCCGGGGCGGCTCCCCCGCCACCACTCCCGCCGGACGGCGGGTCGAGCGCACACGCGCCGGCGCCGACCAGCGTGACCACCACCAGGGCGACCAGCCGGGAAGTGATTCGAACGCGCTTCATGAGCCCTCCCTGCAGAGCCGTCCCCTTCGTAGACGTTTATAAGTGCCAGACCGGTTGCATCGGGTGAGCATTTTTCTTCGGACCTTCCGCCGCGTGCAACACTGGATGGTCGGCCTGCGGCCGGTCACTCGCCGTATCGGGTAACCGACTGGCGGCAACCCCGAGGAGAGGACGCTGGCGTGAGCGGTGGACCACTGATCGTGCAGTCGGACAAGACCCTGCTGCTGGAGATCGACCACCCCGACGCGCAGGCCTGCCGGATGGCCATCGCGCCCTTCGCGGAGCTGGAGCGCTCCCCGGAGCACGTGCACACCTACCGGCTGACCCCGCTCGGGCTCTGGAACGCCCGGGCCGCGGGGCACGACGCCGAGAGCGTCGTCGACGCGCTGATCAAGTTCTCCCGCTACCCCGTCCCGCACGCGCTGCTGGTGGACGTGGCCGAGACGATGGACCGGTACGGCCGGCTCCAGCTCGCCAACGACCCGGTGCACGGGCTGGTGCTGCGGGCGTTCGACCGGGTGGTGCTGGTCGAGGTCGCCAAGAGCAAGAAGCTCGCCGGCATGCTCGGCGCGCGGATCGACGACGACACCATCGCTGTGCACCCGTCCGAGCGGGGCCGGCTCAAGCAGGCGCTGCTCAAGCTCGGCTGGCCGGCCGAGGACCTGGCCGGCTACGTGGACGGCGAGGCGCACCCGATCGAGTTGGCCGAGGCCGGCAAGGACGGCCGCAAGCCGTGGACGCTGCGGTCGTACCAGCGGGAGGCGGTGGAGACGTTCTGGGCCGGCGGGTCGGGCGTGGTGGTGCTCCCCTGCGGCGCCGGTAAGACGCTGGTCGGCGCGGCCGCGATGGCCGAGGCCAAGGCGACCACGCTGATCCTGGTCACCAACACGGTGGCCGGCCGGCAGTGGAAGCGGGAACTGGTCGCGCGCACCTCGCTGACCGAGGAGGAGATCGGCGAGTACTCGGGCGAGCGCAAGGAGATCCGTCCGGTCACCATCGCCACGTACCAGGTGCTCACCTCGCGGCGCGGCGGCGCCTTCACCCACCTGGACCTCTTCGGCGCCCGCGACTGGGGTCTGGTCATCTACGACGAGGTGCACCTGCTGCCCGCGCCGATCTTCCGGTTCACCGCGGACCTGCAGGCCCGCCGCCGGCTCGGCCTCACCGCGACGCTGGTCCGCGAGGACGGCCGGGAGGGCGACGTGTTCAGCCTGATCGGCCCCAAGCGGTACGACGCGCCGTGGAAGGACATCGAGTCGCAGGGCTGGATCGCCCCGGCCGAGTGCACCGAGGTCCGGGTGACCCTGACCGACGCGGAGCGGATGGCGTACGCGACGGCGGAGGCCGAGGAGCGCTACCGGATGGCGGCGACCGCCCGGACGAAGCTGCCGGTGGTGCGGGCTCTGGTCGACCGGCACAAGGACGACCAGGTGCTGGTGATCGGCGGCTACATCGACCAGCTGCACCAGCTCGGCGAATACCTGGACGCACCGATCGTGCAGGGCTCGACCACCAACAAGGAGCGCGAGCGGCTCTTCGACGCGTTCCGCTCCGGTGAGATCCGCACCCTGGTCATCTCGAAGGTCGGCAACTTCTCCATCGACCTGCCCGAGGCGGCGGTGGCGATCCAGGTGTCCGGGACGTTCGGGTCGCGGCAGGAGGAGGCGCAGCGGCTGGGCCGGGTGCTCCGGCCGAAGGCCGACGGTCGGCAGGCGCACTTCTACACGGTGGTGTCCCGAGACACGATCGACACGGAGTACGCGGCGCACCGGCAGCGGTTCCTGGCCGAGCAGGGGTACGCGTACACCATCGTCGACGCCGACGACGTCCTCGGCCCGAAGCTCCCGACCGTCGACTAGCGCCTGATCCACTCCGTTTCCCTGATGTGGCGGTATCCAGGTCACCCGGATGCCGCAATGTCCCGGAAACGGAGTGGATCATTTTGCGACCCAACGCGACCCGGGGCCCGAACGAGGTTGACGGGCCGCTGAGCGCGGCCCGTCAACCCGGCGATGCTCGGTTACTTGCCGCCACCGGATCGGAACGCCACCCAGGCGTCACTCATCCGGTCCGCCTGTCCCGCGGTGAACATGTTCATGCAGGAGTCCTGCGTGTAGTCCATGAAGTTGTGGATCGGGTCCAGCCCGGGCGCGGTGCAGGTGTCCGCGCCCACCGGGCAGTTGAACTGCGGCGCCGCCTCGCGCGGAGTGTCCGCGACGAAGTCGCCGGAAGCGGAACACCCGTGCGCGAAGGTGTGCTCCAGCATCAGCCAGTGCCCGACCTCGTGCGTCAGCGTGTCGCCCAGGGCGTACTTGCCCGCCGTTCCGCCCGGCATCGACTCGTCGAGCATCACCACACCGTCGATGTAGTCCCGGCCGTTGTTGTAACCCTTCGGGAAGTACGCCCAGCCGAGGAGCCCGCCGCCGATGTTGGCCGCGTAGACGTTCAGGGTGCGGGCGTCGCCGGTGTACAGCGCCTGCTTCATGTCCCGCTCGTTCTTGCCCGGCACGACGGTGTACCAGTCGCTGTTCACCGTCCACGTGGTGTCGACGAGCGAGAACCGGAACGGCGTGTCGGAGGCGTTCGCCGCCGTACGGCCCGCGAACGAGTCGTTGAGCACCGTCATCTGCGCCGCGATCAGGGTGTTCCACCTGGTCGTCTCCGCCGCGCTGAGCGGGTGGTCGGAGACCATGTGGAAGACGGTGGGCACGGTGACGCTGCCGTTGGCCAGGCGCGGCGAATCCTTGATCACGCCGTAGGCGTTCGCCTCGTTCTTGGAGTACAGCTCCGGCTCTTGTGCGGTGGCGCCCTCGGCGACCCGGGCCACGCTGTGCTCGTCGGCACCCGGCTCACACGCCTCGACACCCGGGGAGACGGTCAGGGGTGCCGCCGCCACCGCGCCGTAGGCGCCACCGGACGCCAGCAACGTCGCGGCGGTGGCGGTGAGGACTGCCAGTCGGTAGATAGGTCTCCTGTGCATCGGTGCACCTTTCAGGGAATGGAGGCGGTGCGGAATCGACGCGGGGTTGCCATGACCAGGGCCGATGGCGTCGTCTGCCCGGTATAAGACCACGTCATTGGCGTCGGCAAAAGACCTGCTGACAGCGCTGATTTCGATGTAACGAAGCGGGGCCGAGGGGCGCTGTTGATAAGGCACCCGGGCGGGTGCGAGCCGACTGGCTACAGGATCCGGGTGACCTGTTCGGCGGTGACGATTGCGTCGCGGCGGGACGGGTCGAGGTTGGCGCACACCACCACGGACGCCCCGGCGGAGAGCGGGGCGAGCAGCCACTTCAGCGGCTGCTCGTGCTCGGCGGCGTCGACCAGCAGCCGGTCACCGGCGCGCAGGTCCAGCATCTCGGCGATGCCCTGGGCGATCGCGCCCCACTCGCCATAGGTGGTGCCGTCCGCGCTGGCCGGGTCGGTCGGGCGGATGGTGGTGTGGTCGGGCGGGGCGTCACCGTGGCGAAGCACCTCGGCCGACCAGTCGAGCCAGCCCACCGGCACGTCGGCGATCGGGTCGGGCCCGGTGCCGACGAGGTAGCGGTGGGTGCCGTCGGGCACGTCCTCCAGCCAGTCGTCGAGGCGTTCCGGGGTCACGAAGACCGCGTCGTACGGCAGGTCGCCGCCGGGTTCGAGGACCGGCAGGCCGGCGGTGGCCCGGGGCCGGAACGACACCGCCATCCCGACCGCCCAGGCGCCCAGCAGCACCGCGGCGGTACGCCAGTGCGGCGGCAGCAGCACCGCGACCCGGCTGCCCGGGCCGAGCCCGCAGCCGTCGCGCAGCAGGCTGGCGGCACCGGCCGTCCAGCCGCCGAGCTGGCTGGCGGTGAGGTCGACCCGCTCACCCGTCGCGTCGTCGCGGTAGGTGAGCAGTGGACGGTCGGCGTCCGCCGCCGGCCCGTCGGCGTGTAGTGCGTGGTCGGTGTCGATCGCCGGCCGGCCGCTGAGCGGGGCCGGCAGGTCGGTCGCGATGGTCGGTTGCATCTCCACGCTCCCCGGGACGACTTCGCGGTCAGCCTACCCACCGGCGCACCGATCGACTTTGGTCACCGGCCGGTGGGCCGAGGACGGTATCGACTGGCCGGATGGCGTGGCCAGGATCCGAGGTGACCCCCGCACCGCCGAGGAGCGCTCATGCCGCACGAGCACCGCCCCACCGCAGACCAGCACCATGCCAGCTCCGCGCCCGGCGAACAGCCCACCACCGGCCGGCTACCCGTGCGCCGGCGGCTCGTGCCGGTCCTCGCGCTGCTGGTGCTCGCCCCGTGGGCGGCCGAATGCTCCTGGGGCGGCTTCACCCTCGACGACTTTCTGCCGGTGGTGGTCTTCCTCGGCCCGATGTACGGCGGGGCGGCGATCCTGATCCGGGAGACCGCCCGGCACCTCGGCGGCGGATGGCCGGTGATCGTGCTGCTCGCCGCCGCGTTCGGCGTGGTCCAGGCCGGCCTGGTCGACCAGTCGCTGTTCAACCCCGACTACCTGGACGACACGGAGTACGCCGACACCCAGGCGGCCGCCGCGGCGACGCTGGTGCCGGGGCTCGAATTCAGCGTTTGGCAGGCGTTCGACTACGTGGGCAACCACATCATGCTGACCATCTGCGCGCCGATCGCGATCGTCGAGTCGTACCTCGGGGCGGGTCGCCGGCTGCGGCCGTGGCTGGGCCGACCGGGCCTGGTGGTGGTCGCGCTGCTCTGGCTGGCCGGCAGCCTCCTGATCTTCTCGGACGAGAGTGGCCGGAAGGGCTTCCTGGCCAGCCCGCTCCAGCTGGCCTTCGCCGTCGCACTGGCCGCCGCGCTGATCGGCGCGGCCCTGCTGCCCCGTTGGCGATCGCTGGCAGCGACGCGTACCGCCCGGGCGCCGCGCCCGGTCCTGGTGGCGCTGCTGGTGCTGGTCGCGCACCTCGGCACCGCCCTGACGCCCGGGTGGGTCGGGGTGGGCATCGCGCTGGCCGTCGCCGTCGTCGTCGGGGGTCTGATCGTGCGCTGGTCCGGGCGCGCCGGCTGGGGGCAGCGGCACGTGCTCGCCGCCGGCTCGGCCAGCGTGATCTCCGCCGCTGCGTTCGCGTACCTGGTGCCGCCGTACGCGCCGGCGTCTCCGGCGGCGGCGTTGACCGGCGACATCGCGGTCAGCGTGGTCACGTTCGTCCTGATCGGGGGCGCCTGGTGGCGGCTGCGCCGCGCTTCGCCGACTGTTCACGTCCCCGCAAGCTGATGCTCCCCCTCGGGTGTCAGCCTCCGTCCGGGCATGACCTTACGGAGGAAGTCCTTGACATTCAGAAGAGCATTCACGGCGCTCACTGCGGCCGGTGTCGCAGCCGCCAGCCTGACCGGTGCCACCCCGGCGTCGGCCGGCGGGCACCACCCGGGCAAGCCGCTCGCCTTCGACCGGGTCGCCACCTACCCGGTCTTCGAGAACCGGCCGGCCGGCGAGGACCCCGCGACCCCGACGGTCGCCGAGATCTCGGCGGTCAGCGAGGACGGCCGCACCCTGATCCACACGGACGCGCTGGCCCGCCGGATCGGCTTCCTCGACATCTCCCGGGCCGACCGCCCGCGCGGCCTCGGCACCCTCTCCCTGGCCCAGCTCGGCAACGCCGAGGACGAGCCCACCTCGGTGGCCGTGGTCGGCAGGTACGTGCTGGTGGTGGTGAACACCAGCAGCAGCTACACCGAGCCGTCCGGCCGCCTCGACGTGATCGAGCTGGCCACCCGCAAGCGGGTCAGGAGCTTCGACCTCGGCGGTCAGCCCGACTCGATCGCGATCAGCCGGAACAAGCGGTACGCCGCGATCGCGATCGAGAACGAGCGCGACGAGGAGGCCACCCCGCCCGGTGGTGAGGAGGGCGACCTGCCCCAGCTCCCGGCGGGCTTCGTGCAGATCGTCGACCTGACCGGCACGTCGCCGGCCGGCTGGCGGCTGCGGCCGGTCCCGCTGACCGGCGCCGACGGTCAGGCGCTGCCCGCCCTGGTCCAGGCCGGCCTCGCCGCGCCGACCGACCCGGAGCCGGAGTACGTCTCGATCAACAGCCGCGACGAGCTGGCGGTGACCCTCCAGGAGAACAACGGCGTCGCCCTGATCGACCTGCCCACCGGCCGGATCACGAAGGTGTTCAGCGCCGGGACCGCCACGATCAGCGGGATCGACACCAAGAAGGACGGGGTCATCGACCTCACCGGCTCGATCGCCGACGTGCCGCGCGAGCCGGACGCGGTCTCCTGGGTCGACGACCGTTACCTGGCGACGGCGAACGAGGGCGACTGGCGGGGCGGCACCCGCGGCTGGTCCGTCTTCGACAGCCGCACCGGGCGGGTCGCCTGGGACGCCGGCAACAGCTTCGAGCGGTTGGCCGTCACCTACGGCCTGCACAACGAGGACCGGGCCGGCAAGAAGGGCACCGAGCCGGAGGGTGTCGCCGTCGCCGAGTACGACGGCGTGCGGTACGCGTTCGTCGGCTCGGAGCGGAGCAACTTCGTCGCCGTCTACGACCTGAGCCGCCCGACCGCGCCGGTGTTCAAGCAGGTGCTGCCCACCACGAACGGGCCGGAGGGGCTGCTGCCCATCCCGTCGCGCGGTCTGCTCGCGGTCTCCAGCGAGGAGGACGACGCTTCGGTCAACGTCCGCGCCTCGGTCTCGCTCTTCCAGCTGGGCAAGGGCACGCCGGCCTTCCCGAGCATCGTCTCCGGCACCGACCGGGCCGGCACGCCGATCGGCTGGGGGGCGCTCGGCGCGCTGACCGCGGCGCCCGGCAAGCGCGACCAGCTCTACAGCGTCACCGACGCGGCGTACAGCCAGACCCGGATCCTCAGCATCGACGCGAAGCGGACCCCGGCCGTTATCACCGGCGCGCTGCCGGTGAAGGACGCGACCGGCGCGCCGGTCGGGTACGACGCCGAGGGCATCTTCGCTCGTCCGCAGGGCGGCTTCTGGCTCGCCGTGGAGGGCGCCACCGGCGCGGAGAACAAGCTGGTCCGCCTCGACGCCGCCGGGGTCACCCGGCAGACCGTCCCACTGCCCACCGAGGTCGCCGCCAGCCTGGCCAAGCAGGGCCTGGAGGGGGTCACCGCGACCACCGACCGGCAGGGCCGGGAGATCGTCTGGGTGGCCGTGCAGCGGGAGCTGAGCACCGACCCCGCCGGCGTGGTCCGGCTGGGCCGGTACGACGTCACGGCCGGCACCTGGAGCTGGTTCGGTTACCAGCTGGGCAGCACCACCGTGCCGGGTGACTGGATGGGGCTTTCCGAGATCATCGTGGTCGGCGACCGCCTCGCGGTCATCGAGCGGGACAAGCTGAACGGCCCGGCCGCCACGGTGAAGCGGATCTACACGGTGCCGCTGCCCGGCGGGGCCGCGGCACCCGGCCCGCTGCGTGTGCTGCCGAAGACGCTGGCGGTCGACGTGCTGCCCGCGCTGCGCGCCACCAACGGGTGGACGCAGGAGAAGCTGGAGGGCCTGACCGTGGCCGGCAACGGCGAGGTGTACGCGATCACCGACAACGACGCGGTCCAGGACGCCACCGGCGAGACGGTCCTGCTGCGGCTCGGGTCCAGCCGGAAGGTCTTCGGGCGCGGCTGACCCGTACGGCGTCCACCCCCGGCCCGGCGTCCACCACGGTGGGCGCCGGGCTTCGCCGATCATGCAGTTGTGGTGCCTCGCGAACCGGGCACAACAGGGCTGGTCGGGCACCACATGTGCATGATCGACGGGGCGAAGTGCGTCAGGGGCGGCGTAGCAGGTAGCGGGCGCGGCGGCCGGCGTCGGCGAAGCCCAGCCGGCGGTAGAGGGCGGCAGCCGGGTTGTCGTCGTTGACGCAGAGCCAGGCCTCGCCGGCCCCGTCGCCCGCCAACGAGCGCAACGCCCGCGCCACCAGGTAGGCCCCGACCCGCCGCTTCCGCCACTCCGGGACGACGCCCACCTGGTCGATCCAGGTGCCGATGACGTTGACGAAGCCGACGGGGCGCCCGTCGGGGCCCCAGGCCAGCAGGGACAGGTCCGGTCGGTACTCGTCGTCCTCGCGCAACTCGCCCAGCCACTCCTCGGCCTCCGGAGCGCGGAAGCCCGGCCGGTCGGCGAAGGACGCCTGGTAGGTCGCGAACAGCTCCGGGCCGGCGTCCCAGGTCACCGGCTCGGCACGCAGGCCCTCAGGTGCCGACACGTCCGGGAGGGCGCCCAGGTCGTGCCGCTGCACCCACTCGACGAAGGTCCGGTCGAAGCCGCGCGCCGCGAACAGGGCCTCTGCGCCCGGGCTCCACGTCTCGGTGGTCAGCAGCAGCTCCTCGCCGCCGGCCTGCTCGCCCGCCCAGCTCAGCAGCCGGCCGCCGAGGCCCCGCCCGCGCCAAGCCGGGTGCACGAGGCCGGTCATCGAGACCGGGCGCCGGTCGGTGCCCACACCGACGGCCGCCACGAGCTCGCCGTCATGCCAGGCGCCGAGGGTACGGGCCTGGAGCAGCCGCGCCCGCAGCAGCGGCGACTGGACGAACAGTGGCAGTCCCCCGTCGGCCGCGAGACAGGCCTGGGCCAGCCCGGTCAGGGCCGGCAGGTGCTCTTCGCCGTACGGCTGCCAGGTGAGAGTCGTCGGGTCCACCGTCGTCCTTCGTCCTCCGCGCCGCGGCCCCGCCGGCCGCGTTCCGGTGAGTCAGTAGGCGCGAGGCCGGACACCGCCGTCAACCGGATTCGGGTCGGCCCAGGCGCACGAGGCTGGCGGACGCCGACGACAGGCCGCGCTGCCGGCCGGGAAGACCGGGGGCGATATGGACGCGCGAACCCCGGTCGCCGGTCACGCAGCGCGACCTCGCCGGGCCGCCGACCCACCCACTCCGACCGGGTGGCACGGTGCGGAGAACGGAATTCAGGAGGCTGGCAGCTCCGGGCCACCGTCGAGCACCGGAGCGAGCAGGTCGCCGGACTTCTCCACCCGCTTGAGCACCTCGGTGGCCGTGTACGGCTTCGTCGCCGGACGCTTGCCCGACGCGCCCGCCTCGACCTCGTCCCAAGTCAGCGGCGTCGACACCGACGGCGCCGCCTGGGCCCGCAGCGAGTAGGGCGCCACGGTGGTCTTTGCCGCGTTGTTCTGGCTCCAGTCGATGAAGATCTTGCCGGGGCGCAGGTTCTTCGCCATCTTCGACACGATCAGCTTCGGGTGCGCCCGCTCCAGCTCCTGGGCGATCCGCCGGGCGTAGGCGGAGACGTCGTCGGCGGACTGGGTGCCGGCGACCGGGCAGCAGAGCTGCATCCCCTTCTTGCCGGAGGTCTTCGGGTAGCTGTCGATGCCGTCGTCGGCGAGCCGATTCCGCATCAGCACCGCGACCGCGCAGCACTCCTTGAGCCCGGCGGGCGCCCCGGGATCCAGGTCGACCACCATCATGTCCGGGTGCTCGCCGACCTTCCACTGCGGCGTGTGCAGCTCCAACGCGGCGAGGTTCGCCAACCAGACCAGGGTGGGCAACTCGTCGCAGACCACGTAGTCGATGGTCTCCCGCCCCTTGCTCGATCCCGGCGCGGGCAGCGTCTCGGTCCGGACCCAGTCCGGGGTCGCCGCCGGCTTGTTCTTCTCGAAGAACGAGTTGCCATCCACCCCGTTGGGAAAGCGGATCCGGGTCAACGCCCGGTCCTGCAGGTGCGGCAGGAGCACGGGCGAGATCCGGGTGTAGTAGTCGATCACCTCACCCTTGGTGAACCCTGCGCCCGGATAGAGCACCTTGTCCAGGTTGGACAGTTCCAGGGAACGCCCCTCCACGTCCACCCGCAATCGGTCAGCCGGCATCATCGACCTCCTCGGGCGGTTTGTCCGGTCGCAGCCGGAGCACCCGGGGGAACCGTAACCGCCCGTCCGGGGTGCGCTGGCCGTACTTCACCTCCACCACGACCCGGGGAGTTACCCAGATCGCGCCCCGGGCATCCTCGCGGGGCACGTCGCCCGCGAACGGCGAGCCGGGGGCGCGCAGCGGCTCCAGCTCGGCGAGGAGCTGCCGCTCGATGGCCGCGCCGATCCCACCACCGACCCGGCCGCGGTAGGTGAGCCGCCCGTCCGGGCGGGGCACCCCGACGAGCAGCCCGCCGATCCGGCGTGCGCCCGGCCGCCAGCCGCCGACCACGAAGTCGCCGGTCACCTCCAGCTTGACCTTCACCCAGTCCGGCGAGCGGACCCCGGGCCGGTAGACCGATCCGATCCGCTTGGCCATCACCCCCTCCAGGCCGTGTTCCCCGGCGGCCTGATAGGTGGCCGGACCGTCGGGGAAGACCGGCGGGACCGCCCACCGGGCGCCGCCCAGCGCCAGGCCGTCCAGGGCCTCCCGGCGGCGTTCGTACGGCCAGCCGGTCAGGTCCTCGCCGTCGAGCCGGAGCAGGTCGAAGATCATGTAGGTGACCGGCATGACGGCCGCCAGCCGGGCCGCCTTGTTCCGGTCCCGCACGTGCATCCGCTCGGCCAGGGCGGTGAACGAGGGCTGCCCGGTCTCGCCGAGCAGCACCACCTCGCCGTCGAGCAGCGCGTCGCCCACCTGGTCACGTAGAGAGGCCAGTTCCGGGTACGCGGCGGTGATCTCCACGCCGGAGCGGGCGTAGAGGTGCTGCCCGCCGCCGGAGATGTCGGCGAGGGCGCGGACCCCGTCCCACTTGAACTCGTACGCCCAGCCGGCGCCCGCCGGGAGCTGCCCGGTCATCGCGAGCATCGGCTTGAGCGGCGCGCCGGGCACCCAATGACTGTAGTTCGCGGCGGAAGTCCTCGCGCCCGCTTCGATCGTTTGCGATCCTGGTCATTACGCGGGGAGAGGAGCCAGCATGCGCGCCATCTGGAAGGGAGCGGTCTCGTTCGGGCTGGTCTCGATCGCGGTCAAGCTCTACTCCGCCACGGAGGAGAAGGACATCCGGTTCCACCAGGTGCACCGGGAGGACGGTGGCCGGATCCGCTACAAGCGCACCTGCTCCGTCTGTGGCGAAGAGGTCACCTACGACGACATCGCCAAGGGCTACGACATCGGCGGCGGCGAAATGGTGATCCTCACCGACGAGGACTTCGCCGAGCTGCCGCTGACCAGTTCCCGCGCGATCGACGTGCTGGAGTTCGTCCCGGCCGAGCAGGTCGACCCGATCCTCTACAACAAGGCCTACTTCCTCGAGCCGGAGGGCACGGCGACGAAGCCGTACGTGCTGCTGCGGGACGCGTTGACCGACTCGGAGCGGGTGGCCATCGTCAAGGTGGCGCTGCGCCAGCGGGAACAGCTGGCGACCCTGCGGGTCCGCGAGGGCGTGCTGCTGCTCAACACCATGCTCTGGCCGGACGAGATCCGTACCCCGGATTTCGGGTTCCTCGACGAGGACCTCAAAGTCCGGCCGCCCGAGCTGGCCATGGCCAGCTCCCTGATCGACTCGATGGCCGGTGAGTTCGAGCCGGACGTCTTCACCGACGACTACCGGGCCGCGTTGCAGGAGGTCATCGACGCCAAGGTCGAGGGCCGCGAGGTGGTCCAGCCGGAGGAGGTCGAGGAGGCCCCGGCGGCGGCGGTGGACCTGATGGCCGCCCTGAAGGCATCCGTGGAGCGGGCCCGGGCGGCGCGCGGCGAGGAGCCGGCCCGCGGTGGCGGCGGCGCCGAGCCGACCCCGATCTCGTCGGCCCGCTCCGCACAGAAGGCCGCCGCGCAGAAGAAGGCGGCGAAGGCGCCGGCCAAGAAGACCGCCGAGAAGAAGGCCGCACCGAAGAAGGCGGCGGCGAAGAAGACCGCCGCGAAGAAGACCACCGAGGCCGAGAAGAAGGCCGCGCCCAAGAAGACGGCGGCGAAGAAGACCGCCCGCAAGACCGCCTGACTGCTCAGCCCCGGCCGAGCTTTTCGGTCAGGGTGACCTGGACGATCACCCGCTCGTCGCCCTCCCGGCGGAACGGGTAGGTGTCCTCGCCGAGGTACTTCTTCGCCATCCGGTCGATGTGCGCGTCGGCGTCGCCGGGCACCAGCTCGGCGGTGCCCTTCACCCAGAGTGTGCGGAAGTCGTCGGCCTTGTCGACCACCGAGATCGCGACCTCCGGGTTGCGGCGGATGTTCTCGTACTTCACCCGTCCCTTGACCGTGTTGAACAGGATGTGCTCGCCGTCGGTGTCCACCCAGACGGGCGTGACGTGCGGGCTGCCGTCCGCCTCGATGGTCGCCACGTGCGCGAGCTGGGGCTCGGCCAGCAGGGCCAGGTCGTCGTCGGTGAGGATCGCCATGGCCGAAATCTACCGGCGGGGCGACCGGCTCACCGGCGTCCCGGCCCAACTCGGGGTTTGCCTTGACGCCGACGGCAAGGTCTAGCGTCGGACGCGACGCCAGCGGCGAGGGAGGTCCGATGCTCATCGGTGAACTGGCGGAACGCGCCGGCACCAGCACCCGGGCGTTGCGCTACTACGAGACGCACGGGCTGGTCCGCCCGGCTCGCTCGGCGAACGGCTACCGGGTCTACGACGAGGCGGAGCTGCACGTCGTACGCGAGATCCGGGCGCTGCTCGCGGTCGGATTCGGGTTGGACGACATCCGGCCGTTCGTCGCCTGCCTGCGCGCCGGCAACACCTCCGGGCACGTCTGCCCGGATTCCGTGGCGGTGCTGCGCCGCAAACTCGCCGAGGTCGACGCCGGCATCGACCGGCTGCACACGGTCCGGCAGGAGCTGCGGGACCAGCTCGCCCACGCCATCGCCGAACGGGAGAGAACATGCCTGAGGTTGCGCAACACGCCCTGATCACGGTGACCGACGAAACCTTCGCCAGCACGGTGCTCGGCGCCGACCGGCCCGTGGTGCTCGACGTCTGGGCGCAGTGGTGCCCGCCCTGCCACGCCATCTCCCGCAGCCTCGCCGAGCTGGCCGGGGAGTTCGCCGGGCGGCTGAGCATCGCCACCCTCAACTCGGACGAGAACCCGCAGACCACCCGCCGTTACCAGGTCATGTCGCTGCCCACCCTGCTGATCTTCCGACACGGTGAACTGGTCGGCTCGATCGTCGGGTCCCGGCCGAAGAACCACCTGCGCGCGGCGCTGGAGCGGCACCTGGAGGGGTGAGGAGCCGGGGGGCGCACGGCCTGTGGCGTGCCGGCTGTCCGGTTCCGGCCGCGGACCGGTCGCCCCCTCCGGGTACGCTCCGCCGGCCATCCGCCACCGGAGGAGACCCGATGCCGTACACCCCTGACCTGGACCGGTTGCTGACGCCCGGTGCCCGCTTCGCCGACGAGCACGGCGCGTACGTGGTCGAGGCGTACCCGGTGGACGACATCGTCCTGCCGACCGGCCGGGTGGTGGGCTGCGACCCGCTGGTCTGCCCGGAGGCCGAGCCGTTCACCGTCACGGTCGCCCCCGGCAGCTACCCGGCCCGGGCCTGGGTGGCCGCGGTGCTCCGCGACGACGCCGAGGTTGACCGGCGGGTGGCCGCGCTGGAGCTGGTGGTGTCGGACGAGCCGACGGTCCGCTGGGAGCTGGCGCTCGTCGACGACCAGGACGTGTCGACCCTCGGCGCGGACGACTACTTCGGCTACGGGGTGGACGCCGGCACCGGCACGCTCGCCGACCCGGCGGCGCTGAGCGTGCTGGAAGGCTGGGAGTACGACCAGGTCGAGGAGGTCTTCATCCCGGACGAGCTGCCGACGGCGCCGGTGCCAGGGTTGATCACGGCGGTGCTGGACGAGGCGACCGGCGCGAACGTCGTCACGGTCAGCTCCGGTTGGGGCGACGGCTGCTACGGCACCTGGATCGGCCGGTCCGCCGACGGCCGGGTCACCTCGTTCGTGACCGACTTCATGGTGGTGCCGGGATAGGCGGGGCCACCGCGACGCGCCCAGTGATCAACACTGGTCCGGGGAGGGCACGGTTGGCGTCCGGGCGGGTACCGTGTGCGTCGACTTTCCCCCCGGCCCCGGGCCGGCCACACCTTCGCAGCAGGGAGTCGACGCCGTGAGCGAGCGTACGCAGAACCGGACCAAGTCGGAGCGGCGGCTGGCCGCCCAGTTGGCCGCGCAGAAGGCGGCCGAGGCGAAGCGCCGCCGGCAGGCGTGGCTGGGCGGGCTCGCCGGCCTGGCCGTGGTGGCGGTGCTGGTCACCGTCTTCGTGATCGTCGGCCAGGGGGGCGACGACGACGCCGCGCCGCAGGCCGACGCGTCCCCCTCGGCGACCGCTCCGGCCGACGACGCCGCCGCATCGCCCGGCGCGCCGCCCGCCCCGCAGCTGCCCGAGGGCGCCGACCCGGCGCTGGGCACCAAGCCGACGGTCACCGCAGGCAAGGGCGAGTTGACGAAGCTGACCGTCACCCCGCTGATCAAGGGCACCGGGCCGGCGGTGAAGGCCGGCCAGACGATCACCACGAACTACGTCGGCGTCTTCTACAAGGACGCCAAGGAGTTCGACTCGTCCTGGAACACCGGCCAGCCGGCCAGCTTCCCGATCGGCGTCGGGCAGGTCATCAAGGGCTGGGACCAGGGCCTGGTCGGGGTCACCGTGGGCAGCCGGGTGCAGCTCGACATCCCGGCCGAGCTGGCGTACGGCAACGATGCTTCGGGCGGCCGGCCGGCCGGTCCGCTGCGCTTCGTGGTGGACGTGCTGGCCGCGCAGTAGGTCGAACCGCCCCGGTTGGTCAACTTCCCGCGATGCGGTTGACCACAGAGGGCTTCCGACCCGTCACACACAACCAGTAGGTTCGTGGTCACCCTGGACGGTCCACCGTCCAGGGTGTACCCGGCTGCGGACCCGGAGGTGCACGTGACGGCGCTGGACGAACCTGGGCGCACCGCCCGACTGATGTGGACTCACTACGAGCCGGTGCACGCGGTCACCTACTTCCACCCTCGGGCCCGGTCCGCCTATGAGGCGGTCGGGCTGCGCGGCTACTGGCGGGGCTACTTCGCCGGCCGGGCCGCTCCACTCGGCCCGACCGAGGCCGCCCCGGTGATCGCCGCCTTCTTCACCTTCGCCCCGCCGATGGTGACCCGGGCGTTGCCGGCCGTCTGGCGGCTGGCCACCCCGCAGGAGGCGCTGCGGGCCCGACTCACCGGCGCGGTGCAGGCGCTGGCCGAGTTCACCTACGAACTGCCCGAGGAGCACCTCACCGAGGCGGCCGACCTGCTGGAGGCGGCGGCCGGCGCGGCGGACAACGCTGGCCGGGTGCTCGGCGCCGCCAACGCCGCGCTGCCCGCCGGCGAATACCCGCTGGCCCGGCTCTGGCAGGCCGCCACGACGCTGCGCGAGCACCGGGGCGACGGGCACGTCGCCGCGCTGGTCGCCGCCGACCTCGACCCGGTGGAGGCGCTGGCCTGGCGGGTCGCGCTCGACATCCCCGCCCAGCACCTGCTCGGGCGGGGCTGGAGCGAGGAGCAGTGGGCCGCCGCGCGCGACCGGCTGCGCTCCCGGGGCTGGCTCGCCCCCGACGGCGAGCCCACCGAACGCGGGCGGGCCGGCTTCCAGGCGGTCGAGGACGCCACCGACGCCGCGGCCGCCCGACCGTGGCAGGCGCTCGGCGCGGACCGCACCGACCGGCTGCGCGAGCTGCTCGAACCGGTCGCCCGGCGCTGCCACTCGGTGATCCCGGCGCAGAGCCCGATCGGCCTGCCCGCGCTGCCGGCCTGACCCGCCGAGCTCTGCGCGGGCCGCCACCGCGGGCCGCGCCGGCTGCACGCTCGCCGACAGCGCCGACCGGCCCGCCCGGCTGACCGCCGGCCGGTCGTCGGGCAGGATGGGGCACGTGGCGGATGCGGTGGTCTTCGACCTGGACGGCGTGATCGTGGACTCCGAGCCGGTCTGGGAGGAGGTCCGGCGGGCGTACGTGGCGACCCACGGCGGCACCTGGCAGCCGGACAGCCAGCGCCGGCTGATGGGGATGAGCACCGGCGAGTGGGCCCGGTACCTCAGCGACGAGCTGGGCGTGTCGCGTACCGCCGAGCAGGTGGCGGTCGAGGTGGTCGACGAGATGACCCGGCGCTACGCGGCGCACGTACCGCTGATCGACGACGCCGACCGGGTGGTGCGCCGGCTGGCCGCGCGGTGGCCGCTGGGGCTGGCCAGCTCCTCGCCCACCCGGTTGATCGCGGCCACGCTGACCGCCACCGGGCTGACCGACGCGTTCGGCGCGACGCTCTCCACCGAGGAGACCGAGCGCGGCAAGCCGGCGCCGGACGTCTACCTCGCCGTGGCGCGGCGGATGAAGGTCGATCCGGCCCGTTGCGTCGCCGTGGAGGACTCCTCCAACGGGGTGCGTTCGGCGGCCGCCGCCGGCATGCGGGTGGTGGCGGTGCCGCACGGCTCGTACCCGCTGGATCCGGACGCGGCGGCGCTCGCCGCGGTGACCCTCGGCTCGATCGACGAGCTGACCCCGGAGACCGTCGACCGGCTCGGCTGACCCGGGCTGCCCCCCTGCCACCTGTCGTCCGCCCGTCGCCCGGTTGTCCGGTTTCCGGAGCCGCGAAGATCGGCATGAGCCCGGTGCGGTCGGGTACCGCAGCCGACGACGCCCTTCCGGCCCCGGGATGCGTCGGGAGTGAGGAGACCGCGATGAAGGCGATCGTGTACGAGCGCAACGGCGACCCGTCGGTGCTCCAGCTGGTCGACCGGCCGGTGCCGGAGCCCGGGCCGGGCGAGGTCCTGGTCCGGATGGCCGTCTCCGGGGTGAACCCGACGGACTGGAAGGGCCGGCAGCAGTCCCCGTTGCCGGCCGGCTGGCAGATTCCCGGTCAGGACGGCGCCGGGGTGATCGAGGCGGTCGGCGAGGGCGTCGAACAGGACCTGGCCGGCGAGCGGGTCTGGCTCTGGGAGGCGGCCTGGCAGCGCCCGTGGGGCACCACCGCCGAGTACACCGTGGTCCCGGTCCGGCACACGGTGCGCCTCGGCGACGCCTCGTTCGACCTGGGCGCCTGCCTCGGGATCCCGTTTCTCACCGCGCACCGCTGCCTGACCGCCGGCGAGTACATGCCGGACGCGCTGCGGGCCGGTGCGCTGACCGATCACACGGTGCTGGTCCAGGGCGGGGCCGGCGCGGTCGGCAACGCGGCGATCCAGCTCGCCCGATGGGCCGACGCGACCGTGATCGCCACGGTGAGCAGCGCCGAGAAGGCGCAGCTGGCGGCGGCGGCCGGCGCCTCCTTCGTGATCAACTATCGGGAGCAGGACGTGGTCGAGGAGGTCCGCAAGATCGCCCCCGACGGGGTGCACACGATCGTCGAGGTCGCCCCGGCGAAGAACGCGACCACCGACGTGCAGGTGCTGCGCCACGGCGGCGCGGTCTGCGTCTACGCCAACGAGGGCGGAACCGAGGTGACCCTGCCCGTCCGCGATCTGATGCGGCCGAACGCCCGTTGGCAGTTCGTGATGGTCTACACCGTGCCGAAGGCGGCCAAGGCGCAGGCGGTCGTCGACGTGGCCGCGGCGGCCGCCCAGGCGGGCATCCGGGTCGGCGAGGACGCCGGGCTGCCGCTGCACCACCACCCGCTCTCCGCGGCTGCCGCCGCGCACCAGGCCGTGGAGAACTCCGTGGTCGGGAAGGTGCTGATCAGCACCAGCGACCAGTGACCCGGACGAGAAGATTTCGCGTCATCGGGACGTAGACGAACAACTCTCGCAATAATGGCATTGCGGGTAACCCCGCATGGAACGGGCGGCCCCGGCGCGGTGCGAACGCCGGGGCCGCCCCTGGGGAGGAACGTCTCAGGAGTGCTCCTACCCAACAGGCGACAGCCCGCAGAAAAACGTTACGGCGCGGTCAGCTCCCGGACGGCCAGTTCCCCCTCGGCGTACCGCGAACGGACGACCTTCTTGTCGAACTTGCCGACACTGGTCTTCGGCACCGCGTCGATGAAGGCCCAGCGCTCGGGCAGCTGCCAGCGGGCCACCGAGGCGGAGAGGAAGTCGCGTAGCTCCTCGGCGCTGACCGTCGCACCCTCGCGGACCACCACGGTGGCCAGCGGCCGCTCGTCCCAGCGCTCGTCCGGCACCCCCACCACGCAGGCTTCCAGCACGGCCGGGTGCGCCATCAGCGCGTTCTCCAGCTCCACCGAGGAGATCCACTCACCGCCGGACTTGATGACATCCTTCGCCCGGTCGGTCAACGTGATGTAGCCGTCCGCCGAGAGGGTGCCCACGTCGCCGGTACGCAGCCAGCCGTCGCGGAACTTCTCCTCCTCGGGCGTCTCGTCGCCGACGTACCGCCCGGTCACCCACGGGCCGCGGACCTCCAACTCCCCCACGGACGCGCCGTCGGCGGGCAGCGGCTCCGCGGACGGCCCGACGATCCGCGCCTCGACCCCGGCCGGCACCCGGCCCTGGGTGTAGCGGTAGCGCCAGGCCTCGTCACCGGTCGCGCCGGCCGGCGGACGGGAGACCGAGCCGAGCGGGGACATCTCCGTCATCCCCCAGGCGTGGATGACCTGGATGTCGTGCCGCTCGGCGAACGCATGCATCAGCGACGGCGGGCAGGCGGAGCCGCCGACGATGACCTCCTTGAGCGACGAGGTGTCCACCTCGTGGCTGTCCAGGTAGGCCAGCAGATCGGTCCAGATGGTCGGCACCGCGCCGGCCAGGGTGGGCCGCTCGGCGGCGATCATCTCGGCGATCGGCGCGGCCTGGAGGAACCGGTCCGGCATGATCAGCGAAGCGCCGGAGAGGAAGGCCGCGAACGGCAGCCCCCAGGACATCGCGTGGAACATCGGCACGATGGCCAGCTCCCGGTCGGTCGGCCCGAGGCCGAAGCCCTCCGGCATGCAGACCTGCAGCGAGTGCAGATAGATCGACCGGTGCGAGTAGGCAACGCCCTTCGGGTTGCCCGTGGTCCCGGAGGTGTAGCAGAGCGCGGCGGCGTCGCGCTCGTCCACCTCGGGCCAGTCGTAGGTCTCGGGACGGTCGGCGAGCAGCGCGTCCCAGTGGTGCACGGTGATCCGGTCGCCGGCCGCCTCGACCAGCGGGGCCGGGTCGCCACCGCCGACCACGACCACGTGCCGCACCGTGGTCATCTGGCCGATCACCCGCGCCAGCAGCGGGATCAGCGTGGTGTCGACCAGCACCACCCGGTCCTCGGCGTGGTTGGCGATGTAGGCGACCTGGTCGGGAAAGAGCCGCAGGTTGAGGGTGTGCAGCACCGCGCCCATGCTCGGCACCGCGAAGTAGGCGACCAGGTGCTCGTTGTTGTTCCACATGAAGGTGGCGACCCGCTCGTCGCCGGTCACGCCGCACTCGGCGCGCAGTCCGTGGGCGAGCCGGGCGGCGTCCCGGCCGACTTCGGCGTACGTCATCCGGCGGGGTTCGGCACCGGTCCACGTGACCACCTCGGCGGTGCCGTGCACGGTGGCGCCGTGTTCGAGGATCCGGGCGACCTGGAGGGGGGCGTCCATCATCGTGCTACGCATGGGTCACAAGCTAGTGTCGCCGGTCACATGTTGGGAACCCCGGAAATCCGCCCGGTCCCGGCCGCGGCTCGTAAATTGTCCGGGTGAGCATCTCCTGGGCCGACTCGTACGTGGGGCAGCTGCGCGCGCTCGCCGGGGACCGGACGCTGATGTTCGTCGGGGCCCGGGCGGTGGTGCGGGACAACGCCGGTCGGGTGCTGCTGATCCGGCGCTCGGACAACGGCCAGTGGGCGATGCCGGCCGGCGCGATGGAGCTGGGCGAGTCGATCGCCGACTGCGCCGTACGCGAGGTCCGCGAGGAGACCGGCCTTCGGGCGCTGCGGGTGTGCGCGTTCGCCCTCTACACCGGCCCGGACCGCACCCACACCAACATGTACGGCCACACCTACCAGATCTTCACCACCGCGTTCCGGGTGGAGGAGTGGGACGGCACGCTGGCCCGGGTGACCGACGAGACCACCGACGCGGCCTTCTTCCACCGCGAGCAGTTCCCGGCCCCGCTGTCGGCGTCCGTCCACGAGACCCTCGCCGACCTGGACGTCTTCGAACAGACCAACCGCCTCATCCTGAAGTAACCCCCCGCCCGACCCCCGCCCCGCCCGGCTCCGGCCCCGCCCAACCTCGCGGTGATCAAGAGCTTTGCGTCAGTCCGGCACCGGATCCTGACGCAAAGCTCTTGATCAACAGGTCGGGACCCCACGCCGGGACAGCCTGGGCCGACACCCCGTCAGATCATGGTTTGGGACTTGGCCTCCATGTCGGCGATGGCCTCGTCCTTCGACTCCTTGGTGAGCGGCTTGCCACCGGGGGCGGGGGCCTTGCCGCCGAGCGGGTCGGCGCCGCCGGTGGCGCCCTCCGGCCCGGTGCCGCGCAGCTGAGCGTTCGGCATGGCGAGGGTGACCAGAACGGCCAGGATGGCGATCAGCCCCGCGGTCAGGAAGACCAGGTGCAACCCCTCGACGAAGGAACTCTGGATCGCGCCCCGGACCGGCCCGGGCAGCGCCATGATGGTCGCCGGGTCGTTGATCGAGATGTTCGCGCCGCCGCTCGCCCGTACCGCGGCCTGCTGGTCCGGTGGCAGCTGGGCGATCGCCCCGGGAAGCCGGTCGGCCAGCGCGCCGTTGAGCCGCGAGGAGAGCACGGTGCCGAGGATCGCCACCCCGAACGAGCCGCCCAGCGATCGGAAGAAGGTCGCCGAGGAGGTGCCGGCGCCCAGGTCACGTACGGCGACGGCGTTCTGCACCGCCAGGATCAGCGACTGCATGCAGAGGCCCAGCCCGACGCCGATCACCACCATGTAGGCGAACGCCTCCCAGAGCGACGTGTCCACGTGCAACCGGGTGAAGAGCAGCATGCCGGCGAGCAGTACCACCGAACCGGCCACCGGGAACCACTTGTACCGCCCGATCCGGCTCATCGCCCGGCCGGTGAGGATCGAGGTGAAGATGATGCCGGCCATCATCGGCAGCATCAGCAGACCGCTCTTGGTCGGCGAGGCGCCCTTGACGATCTGCAGGTAGAGCGGGATGAAGATGATCGACCCGAACATCACCAGACCGAGCACGAAGCCACCGCTGTTGGCCAGTGCGAAGGTACGGCTGCGAAACAGCCGCAGCGGCAGGATCGGCTCGGCGACCCGGGACTCCTGAAGCAGGAAGAGCACGCCGAGCACCGCGCCGGCGGCGAAGAGCCCGATGATCACGCCGGAGCCCCAGGCGTACTCGTTGCCGCCCCAGCTCAGCGCCAGCAGCAGGGAGCTCACCCCGGCGACCAGCAGCCCCGCGCCGACCCAGTCGACGGAGTGGTCGCGGCGCTCGAACGGGATCAGCCGCATCACGTGGTAGCAGACCACGATGGCCAGGATGGCCAGCGGGACGTTGATGTAGAAGATCCACCGCCAGTTGGTCTCCGCGAAGTACCCGCCGACCAGCGGACCGGCCACCGACGAGATACCGAAGACCGCGCCGAACAGGCCCTGGTAGCGGCCCCGTTCCCGGGGTGAGACCACGTCCGAGATGATGGTGAACGCGAGCGTCATCAGACCACCGGCGCCCAGACCCTGGATGCCCCGGGTGAGGATCAGCTGGGTCATGTTCTGCGACAGCCCAGCCAGCAACGAACCGACCAGGAACGCGCCGATCGAGAAGAGGAAGACCGGTCGGCGCCCGTACAGGTCGGCCATCTTGCCGTACAGCGGGGTCGACGCGGTCGACGCGAGCAGGTAGGCGGTCACCACCCACGAGTAGTGGTTGATCCCGCCCAGCTCGCCGACGATGGTCGGCAGGGCGGTACCGACGATGGTCTGGTCGAGGGCGGCCAGCAGCATGCCGGTCATCAGGCCGATCATGAGCAGCCGGATCTGCTGGCGGTTCAGCACCGGCGCGGCGGAGGCTTCGGTGGTCATTCCGCCTTCTTTCCCGGCCCGCGCGGAACATGCGCCGAGACCGGGAAAAACCCGCCCACGCCGTAACGGGGCCGATCATGGAGTTGGCGGCCCGCCGCCGGCGGATCGGGCGGCCAACTCCGCGATCGACCGGATCAGGCGGCGAAGGTTTCGGTGATCTTCTGGCAGAAGGCGGGCAGGTCGTCGGGTTTGCGGCTGCTGGTCAGGTTGCCGTCGGTGACGCACTCCTCGTCCACCCAGGTCGCGCCGGCGTTGACGAGGTCGGTACGCAGGGTGGGCCAGGAGGTGATTTTCCGGCCTCGCACCACGTCGGCCTCGATCAGCGTCCACGGCCCGTGGCAGATCACACCGACCGGCTTCCCCGCGTCGAAAAACGCCCGGACGAAGCGGACCGCGTCCTCATCGCCGCGCAGGAAGTCGGGGTTCGCCACCCCGCCGGGCAGCACCAGGGCGTCGTAGCCGCCGGCGTCCGCGTCGGCCACCGTCACATCCACGTCGTACGGCTTGGCCGGGTCGAGGTGGTTGAAGGACCGGATCGAGCCGGGCTTCAACGAGATCAGCTCCACCGAGGCGCCGGCCTTCTCCACCGCCTCGCGCGGCTGGACGTACTCGATCTCCTCCACGCCGTCGGCGGCGAGGAAGGCGATCCGCTTGCCGCGCAGGGTCGTCGCTGCCATCTTGCTGCTCCTCTCTTCCGGGGTATGTCCGAATTCCTTCCCGGGCGGCACCGGGCGAAACCAGACAAGCGGTGACGCCGACCACCAGCCGCCGATCGACGGCGGGATCGACCGGGGTCGACGGGCGGCCCAGGTTTGACCCACCAGGCCGGGGGGATCCGGCAGGGCATGGCAGGAGCAGCAGCGGAACAGCGCCGGCTCGCCACGGTCGTGGACAGCTGGCGGGGACGGCCGGTCCTGGTCATCGGCGACGCCATGCTCGACGAGTGGCGGTTCGCGGAGTCCGAACGGCTCTGCCGGGAGGCGCCCGCCCCGGTGCTCACCCTCCGCCGGCGGATCTCCGCCGCCGGCGGGGCGGCGAACACCGCGGTGAACGTGGCCGCGCTCGGTGGGCTGGCGGTGCTGGTCGCCCCGGTCGGCGCCGACGTCGCCGGCGACGAGGTCCACGACTGCCTGGACCGGGCCGGAGTCTGGGACCGCACGGTCAACCAGCCCGGCCGACCCACGCCGGTTAAGCGACGGATGCTGGCCGGGAACCAGATCCTGCTCCGCGAGGACTCCGGCGAGCCCGACGACGCGCTCGACGCGGACGGGGTCGCCCGACTGCTCACCGCCCTCGACTGCGCCACCGAGGAGCTGCGCGCCGCCGCCGGCGGGGAGCCGCCCACCTTGGTCGTCTGCGACTACGGCCTCGGCGCGCTGCCCGCGCCGGTGCGCGCCTGGCTGGTCGCCCATCGGGAGCGCTACGCCACGGTCGCGCTGGACGCGCACGACCTCGCCGACTGGCGCGGCCTCGCCCCGACCGTGGTGACCCCGAGCTTCGCCGAGGCGACCCGGCTGCTGGCCCGGGCGGGCGGCTCCGCCCCGCGTACCGCCGGCGGTCAGCTGCACCTCGATCACCCGGACCACGACCCGGCCGACGGCCCCTCGGAGCTGACCGTCGGAGCCGCACCTGGCGCCCGGACGCTCCGCGAGCACGAGCCGTCGGCAGGCCCGGACGACCCGGCGGTCACCCGGGCCGGCAGCCTCGACGCCGTGGTCGGCGCGGATCCGACCGCTGGCGCGGCCCGCGCCGACCGGATCGGGCCCACCGGCGAGCCGACACCCGGCGAGGGTCGGGTGGCGATGACCGGTGACGGATTGAGCGTGACCGGCACCGGTGTCACGGTGAACGCGACGGCCGGCGAGGGCGTCAATCGGGCCGTGCTGGCCGAGTCGCGCCTGGCCGAGCTGCGCGCGCACACCGGCGCGGACGTGGTGGCAGTGACCCTGGACACCGAGGGCGCGGTGGTCGGCGGGGCCGACGGCGAGCCGCGACGTAGCCACAGCACCCCCGTGCCGGCCAGCCACGCGGTCGGGGCCGGGGACGCCTACCTGGCGGCGATGACGTTGGCGCTGGCCGCGGACGCGCCACTGCCGACGGCCGCCCAGCTGGCCCAGCTGGCCGCGACGATCACCGTCTCGGACACCGGCACCTGCGTCTGCCGTCGGCAGGATCTGCTCACGGCGCTGGAGATCCCGAACGAGGACGCCGGGAGCCCGGCGGTGGTCGGGCCGGAGGAACTCGCCACGATCGTCGACGAGCATCGGCGCTCCGGCCGCCGGGTGGTCTTCACCAACGGCTGCTTCGACGTGCTGCACCGCGGGCACGTGCGCTACCTGGAACAGGCTCGTACGCTCGGCGACCTGCTGGTGGTGGCGGTGAACGCCGACGGCAGCGTCCGCCGGTTGAAGGGGCCGGACCGTCCGGTGAACCCGGTCGAGGACCGGGCGGCGCTGCTCGCAGCGCTCTCCTGCGTGGACCACGTGGTCGTCTTCGAGGAGGACTCGCCGGCCTCGCTGATCGAGACCGTCCGCCCGGACGTCTACGTCAAGGGCGGCGACTACCCGCCGGAGATGGTGCCGGAGGCTCCGCTGGTCCGCCGGCTGGGCGGCCAGGTCCGCACCCTCGGCTACGTGCCGGACCGCTCCACCTCGCAGATCATCGAGCGGATCCGCGCGCACAGCCAGGAGCGGGAACCGGACCCGTCGTTGACCAGCAAGCCGTCGTGAACCGGCCGCTCGACCCGGGCAGTCCGGAACAGTTCCGCGCCGACCGGCTGGTCGACGTGCTGATCCCGACCCGGAACCGCCCCGCCGAGCTGGCGGTCACCCTCGCCGGGCTGGCCGCGCAGGACGGGGTGCCCGGGTTCGGCGTGGTGGTCAGCGACCAGTCCGACGGGGAACCCGCGTTCGCCCACCCGGCCGCCGCCACGATGGCCCGCGCGTTGCGACACCGCGGTCACCCGGTGCTGCTCACCCGCCGGCTGCCCCGACGCGGGCTGGCCGAGCACCGGGCCTATCTGCTGGCCGCCTCGACCGCCCGTTACGTGCTCTTCGTGGACGACGACGTCTGGCTGGAACCCGGGACGCTGCACCGGCTGGTGACCGCCCTGACCGAACTCGGCTGCGGGTTCGTGGGCAACGCCGTGCACGGTCTCTCCTATCGCGACGACGTCCGGCCGGAGACGCACGGACACTACGAGGAGTGGATCGACCCGCCCGTGCCGGAGCGGATCCGACCGGGTACCCCGGAGTGGAACCGGGCGCGGATCCACTCGGCGGCGAACCTGCTGCACGTCACCGGGAAGCTGGCGCTGCCGCCCGGCGCCTGGCGGGCGTACAAGGTCTCCTGGGTCGGCGGGTGCGTGCTCTACGACCGGGCGAAGCTGGTCGACTCGGGCGGCTTCGAGTTCTGGCGGCGGGTGCAGGAGCGGCACCAGGGCGAGGACGTGGCCGCCCAGCTCGCGGTGCTGGCCCGGCACGGCGGCGCGGGTGTGCTGCCCAGCGGGGCGTACCACCTGGAGTCGCCGACCACCGTCACCGAGCGGGACGTGGAGGCGTGGGAGGTCGTGCTCGCCGACGAGGACGCCCCCGCAGCCGGCGTGAGCCCGGCTCAGGGCGCGCCGGGCTCCGGGCGCAGCAATTCCCGGGCGGCCTCCAGCACCTCGACCACCGGCACGTCGGTGACGAACGAGTCCCGGTGCGGGCACTCGCCGTCGCCCGGCCGGTGCGGGTAGATGCCGGGGGTGCAGTCCACCCCGCAGACCGGGCAGCGCACCGTCCACGACGTGATCGGGCGGTGCCGGGCGCGTAGGGGGTTGCCACTGTTGATCAGATTGCCGACCCAGTAGACGCCGACGGTCCGGGCGCCGACCGCCGCGGCCAGGTGCAGCGGGCCGGTGTCGTTGGAGACCACCAGCGCGCAGTCGGCGAAGCAACCGGCCAGCCCGCCCAGGCTGAGTGTGCCGACCTGCGGCCGGACGGGCACCCCGGCCGCCGCGACCACCCGGTCCACCACCTCCTGCTCGGTCGGTGTGCCGGTGACCAGCACCTCGTACCCGTCGCCGACCAGCTCGCGGGCGACCTCGGCGAACCGCTCCGCGGGCCAGCGCCGGCGGGTGTCGGTCGCGCCCGGGTGCAGCGCCACCCGCGGCTGCCGCACGGGGCCGAGCACCTCGGCCGCCTCGGCCCGGTCGGCGGCGGTGACGGCCAGCGTGGGCACGATGGTGGTGGCCGGGGCGCCGACCAGCGCGGCCACCTCCAGATAGCGGATCACCTCGTGCTGGTAGTAGACGTACCGGGTCCACCGGTCCAGCGCGGGCGCGGACTCGGCGCGCAACCCGGCGGTGACCCGGGCGCCGAACGCCGCCATCAGCGGGTTGGAGTTCGCGCCACCGCCGTGCACCTGCAACGCCAGGTCGAAGCGTTCGGCGCGGGCTGCGGCCAGGAAGTCCGCCATCTCGGCGGGTGGCTCGTCCGGCTCGGGCCGGCGGATGCCGTCGGCGGCCGGCACCACCAGCACGCGGTCGACCGGGCCGGGCCGGTCGCGCCAGAGCTTCGCGTGCCAGGGCGCGCCGATCAGCACGATCTCCGCCTGGGGGTACGCGGCGCGCAGCGCGTCCAGCGTCGGCAGCACGAAGATGAAGTCGCCGAGCGCGTTGGCGCGCAGCACGGCGATCCGCGCCACGTCGGGCACGGGCTCGGCGACCGGGCCGAGCAGGGACGGCGCGACCACTCCCGCTACGGCCGGTCGATCTCGCCTGCGGCGGTGTCCGGGTGGTGCAGCTCCCGGTCCGCGGCGGGATCGGCCGGCATCGGCGTACCGCTGCCCGCGGTGCGGGGCCTGGTGCGGCCGACCGTGATGGTGCGCGTGCTGGGCCGTGCGGCGCGCGGCAGCCGGACGCGGAGCAGACCGTGGTCCATCACCGCGTCGATGGCGTTCGGGTCCACCCGCGACGGCAGGTCGACCCGGTATTCGAAGCCCCGGGTCTCGAAGCCACCGGGAATGCCCTGGTCGGCGTTGACCTCCGCCTCGGAGCGGGCCCGCACGCAGAGCTCCCGGTCGTCCAACTCGACCGCCACCTCCTCCGGCGCCACCCCGGGCAGCCGGACGATGACCTCCCAGCCCTCGGCGGTCTCGGTCAGCTCCACCTCAGGTGGGCCGGACCGGGCGCCGACCAGGCGACGCAGCTCCGTGCGGAGCGACTGGAGCTCCCCCATCGGGTCCCAGCCCTGCTGCCGACTCCGCCAGCCCCGGCCGAATCCGCCGCCACCCTGTTCGCTCATGCCGACGCCTCCGTTCGGTCGGCCACGGCAGGAGACTCGGCCGCCCTGTGCCCGATGATTCGCTCACTACGCTCGCTCATGGCATCTCTCCGATCCGCTGGCTGGCCGCGGTGGGCCGCAGCGAGCTGGGCGCGTCCAGGCCGGCCTCGGCGTCGACGCCCACCCCGAGCCGGTCGACCAGCTCACCGCCGAGCCAGGCGCTGACGCCGAGGATCGCCAGGGCGACGACCTCGATGGCGATCAGCGCGCCGCCGGCGGCCTGCGAGTCGGCGTTGAGCCGGACCGCCCAGACCGCGGCGAAGAGCAGGATCACCGCCAGGTTCGCGGCGGCGTGGGTGAGCGCCACCCGCTTGGCGCGGGTGCCGGTCGGAATGGCCAGCAGGTCGAACGTGCCGGCCACCGCGGCGAGCAGGCCACCGACCAGGCCGACCGCGATGTTCCAGTACGCGACCTCGCCGAGGACGTCGGGGCCGCCGACGGTGTCGATCACGTCGAAGAGGACCGCGGTGGCCAGCAGGGCGACCGGAAACATCACCAGCATCGGGTGGACGGGATGGCCAAGCACCTTGAGTCGGCTCTCCATCTCCGGCCTCCACTGGTCGGGTCCGTGGCGCGTCGGGTGAGGCGGTACCCCCGGCTCCGAGGGACAAACCTCGCCCTGGTCACGCTCTCCTAGGCTGGCGTACGGGCCCACCGCACGGTGGTCCCGCCACCACGGTCAACGCCCCGGGGAGGATCACGTGACGGTGGAGATCACTTCGCACGAGGAGCTGCGCGAGCTGTTGGGCCCGCCGCACGCGCGGGCGGTTGCCAAGGAACGCACCCGGCTGCACCAGCGGGACCTGGACTGGTTGGCAGCGTCGCCGTTCTGCCTGGTGGCCACCGCGGGCGCGGACGGCAGCTGCGACGTGTCGCCGAAGGGCGACCCCGCCGGGTTCGCCCTGGCGCTGGACGATCGGACCATCGCCGTGCCGGAGCGACCGGGCAACCGCCGGGCGGACGGCTACCGCAACATCCTGGAGAACCCGCACGTCGGGTTGGTCTTCCTGATCCCCGGGCGCACCGACACGCTGAGGATCAACGGACGGGCCCGGCTGGTCCGCGAGGCGCCCTGGTTCGACGACATGGTCGTCAAGGGCCACCGCCCGATCCTGGCGATCGTGGTGGAGATCGAGCAGATCTTCTACCACTGCGCCAAGGCGTTCCTCCGTTCCCAGCTCTGGCAGCCGGAGACCTGGCAGCCGGACGTACTGCCGTCGCGGGCCCGCCTGATCAAGGAGGTGGAGGCCCCGGCGGAGAGCCTGGCCGAGCTGGAAAGCCACTACGGCCCGGAGTACATCAAGAGCATCTACGCCTGACCGACCGCCGTCGCTCGGACGAAAGCGCTCGGCCACTTGCTAAAGCTATCTTTCTAAAGCTAGCTTTAGAATATGACGCTGCCCCGGATGAAGCTGACCGATCCCAAGGCGCTGCGCGGCTACGCGCATCCACTGCGGATGACCCTCATCGGGCTGCTCCGCCAGCAGGGCCCGATGACCGCCACCCGGGCCGCCGAACAGCTCGGCGAGAGCGTCGCAAGCTGCTCGTTCCACCTCCGCCAGCTCGCCAAGTACGGGCTCGCCGAGCGGGCCCCCGGCGCCGACGCCCGGGAGCGGCCGTGGCGAGCCACCGCGCGCAGCACCTCCTGGGACGACGACTCGGACGACCCGCAGATGCGGGCGGCCACCGACGAGCTGAACGCCGCTCAGCTCGCCCTCTACACCCGACAGGCCGAGGAGTTCCTGGCCCGGCGCGCCGACGAACCGACATCCTGGCGGGCGGTCACCGGCTTCAGCGACCAGTCGCTCTACCTGACGGCCGACGAGCTGGCCGAGCTGAAGGAGCGGGTCAGCGCCCTGCTCGCCACCTACGACGACCGGATCACCGACCCGACCCAGCGGCCGGCCGGCTGGCGCCGGGTCAGCTTGATCCAGCTCGCCGTGCTCTCGCCTCCGTCGTTCGGCGACACCCCCGCCGCCTCGGACGACGCGACGACCGAGGCGGGTGAGCCCGATGAGCGGTGAACTGCCCGGCACGCCGCTCGCCGCCGGCGCCCCCGCCGCTCCCACCACCGTCCCGCCCCGCGGCCCGGCCGACGACACCCCGCCCGGCGCCGCCGGCGGCAACCCGGCCGGCATCGCGGTGGCGGGTGGCCCCGGCGGCACCCCACCGGACGACCCGGGCGGCGTCGCCCCGGGCGAGTCCGTCCAACCTGGTGGTGCGGTCCGGCACGGCCGGCTGCCGAGGCTGCTGCGCGAGCGGACGTTCCGCCGGTACTGGTCGGCGCAGACCGTGTCCTACTTCGGCGACGAGATCTCCACCCTCGCCCTGCCGCTGCTGGCCGTGCTCATCACCGACGCGGGGCCGGCGCAGATGGGTTACCTGACCGCCGCGCTGCTGGCGCCGAACCTGCTCTTCTCGCTGCTCGCCGGGGCCTGGGTGGACCGGTTCCCGCACAAGAGGCGCGTCATGGTGGCCAGCGACCTCGGCCGGGCGTTGCTGCTGGCCACGATCCCCGCGGCCTACCTGTTGGACCTGCTCACCCTGCCCCAGCTCTACGGCGTGGCCTTCGCGATGGGCACGCTCGCGGTGCTCTTCGAGGTCGCCCGCGGACCGCTCTTCGTCTCCGTGGTGCAGCGCCGGGACTACGTCGAGGCGAACACGCTGATCAACGGCAGCCGGGCGATGTCCCTGGTGGCCGGGCCGAGCATCGGCGGTCTCCTGGTACAGCTGCTCTCCGCGCCGATCGCCCTGGTCGCCGACGCCCTGTCGTACGTCTGGTCCGCGTACTTCCTGGGGCGGATCCGGCCGACGGAGCCGGCGCCGGCCCGCGGCGCCGGCCTGGGGATCGCCGAGGGCCTCCGGTTCATCGCCCGGACGCCGATGATGCGGGCGATCGTGCTCGGCACGACCACGGTCAACCTGTTCAACTTCATGTTCGCCGCGCTCTTCGTGCTCTACGCCACCCGCGAGCTGCACCTCTCGCCCGGCCTGCTCGGCATGGTGCTCGGTGCGGGCGCGGTGGGCGGCCTCTTCGGCGCGGCGGTCACCGGCCGGCTGACCCGCCGGTTCGGCATTGGGCCGACCATGGTGGCCGGCTTCGTGCTCTTCCCGGCCCCGCTGGTGCTCGTGCCGCTGGCCGACGGCCCGACGCCACTGGTACTCGGGATGCTCTTCACCGCCGAGCTCCTCTGCGCGGTGGGCGTGATGATGCTCGACATCGTGACCGGCTCGGTGCAGACCGCGCTCACCCCGGAGTCGCTTCTGGCCCGGGCGACCGGGGTGCGGCGCACCATCAACTACGGAATCCGGCCGATCGGAGCCCTGATCGGCGGTGCCCTCGGTGCCGCCCTCGGCATCCGCGAGGCGCTGTGGATCGCGACGGTGGGCGCGCTGGCCGGCGTGCTCTGGGTGATCTTCTCGCCGGCCCGTCGCCTGCGCGACCTGCCCGAAGCGGCTGCCGGATGATCGACGGCGACATCGAGATCCATGTTTGTCCATGACGTCGTTTGGACATCAGGGAACTCCCAGCAGACATCCAGGGAGGGACCGATGAGTCAACCGTCGTACACAGAACACGAGCGGCCGACGAACGCCCCGCAGGTCGCCGGCACCAACGTGATGGCAATTCTGTCGCTGGTCTTCGCGTTCGTGTTCGCGCCCGCCGGCATCGTGCTCGGCCACATCGCGAAGAAGCAGATCCGACGGACCGGCGAACAGGGCGGCGGGCTCGCCACCGCGGGGCTGGTGCTGAGCTACATCTTCACCATTCTCGGCGTACTCGGGTTCATCCTCATCTTCGTAGCGGCGATGAGCACCGGGAACTCGACCGCCTGACGCCCTCGGCCGCGCGGGTAGGGCGGACGCCCCGGCGGCGTCCGCCCACAACAGGTGTGGGCCCGCTGAGGGCGTGCACACGGCTCGCAGCGACGGGCGTGACTATGTTGGCGGTGTGCTCTTCACGCCGGTGACCACAGAACTGTCCTTCGCCGACGACGGGACCAGGCTGGTCGGCGACTACGTCCGACCACCGTGGCCGGGCCCGTATCCGGCGGTGGTGTTCGTGGAGGGCTCCGGTCCGGGTGGACGGGACCAGGGCGCCTGGCCAACCCGGCTCGCCGCCGCCGGCTTCGCCAGTTTCGCGTACGACAAGCCCGGTTCTGGAGCCTCGACAGGTGACTGGACGGGGCAGACCATCGCCGACCGGGCCACGGAGACGACAGCGGCGGTGCGGGCACTGCGTGACCGCGAGGACGTGCTGCCGGACGGGGTTGCGCTCATCGGCGGCAGCCAGGGCGGCTGGGTGGCCCAACTCGCGGCGTCCGCGGACGACACGGTGGCGGCGGTGGTGAGCGTCTCCGGTCCCGGGGTGGACGTGCTCGCCCAGGAGGAGCACCGGTTGCGCCACCAACTCCCCGCCGAGGGCTTCACCGAGGCCGATGTACGGCAGGCGGTGGCGCTGCTGCACGACCAGGTCCGGCGGGTCCGGGCGGGCGACGATCCGGCCCGGGTGCACGCCGAGCAGGCACGCTGGCACGCCGCCGCCTGGTATCCGCTGCTCGCCGGGACGACACCCCGGTCGATCGGATTCCTCGCCGGGATCGCGGACTATGACCCGGCGCCGGCGCTCGGCGCTCTGCGCTGCCCGCTGCTGGCGATCTTCGGCGCCGACGACCTGCTGGTCCCGGTGCGGGAGAGTGTGCGGGTCATCGCCGACACCCTGCGCGCCGCGCGGCACGACATCGTGGTCTTCCCGCACGCCGACCACAACATCCGGATCTACGCGGGCGAGGGACCGGCCCGGGTGCGCAACGGCCACTACACACCCGGCGTACGGGCGCCCGGCTTCGACGAACTCGTCGTCACCTGGCTGCAACGCCACTGCGCCGCCCCCGGCACGCGGCACTGACGGCCCACTGGCCGCCCCGCCTGGTCAACGGCGCGTGGTCACACCCGCTGCACGTAGGCGGCACGCCACTGCGGCGAAGGGTCCGCCCCGAGACTCGTCCAGTACTCCCGGCCCGCCACGACCTTCCCGTCGCGCACCGTCCAGAACGACGCCACCCGGAAGACCCCCATGGTCTCGTGCGGGACCTCGACCTCGGAGACCACGACCTCGCCCTCCGCCACGATCCGCAGGACGTCGATCGACCATCCCTCCGGATATTCGGCGTTGACGGCCACGTAGTTCGCGGGGCCCACGATCCGTTCGCCACTGACCGGCCACTCCACCACCAGGTCGTCAGCCAGCAACTCGCCGAGCCGGCCCCAGTCGCGGGCCTGCATGCGCTCCCACAACTCCTGAACGATCGTCCTTGGCTCCATCGGCACATCGTGGCCGGTCCCACCGACAAGTTGCCGACGCGCGAAGCCGGGCCATGTGCCTGACCATGCACCGCCTGATTCCCACCTACTCTGAGCTGGTGTCGCTCTGCTGGGACGTCTACGTCTGGGTGGCGCAACCCACCCCTGAGGTGTTGCAGGTGTTCATCGACCGCTACGTCGACACCGACGACCCCGGTGACGAACGACTGTCCGCCTTCACCCGCACCTACGTCGCCGGCCCGCCGACCGAGGCCGACGCGGCGGCACTGGCCGATCTCCGCTGGAGCGGCCGCGACGCGTTCACGCTCTATCTGCGCAGCCGGCAACACCCGTGGGCAATGATCACGATCACCGACGACGGCGCCGCGGTGCTGGGGCTGAGCCTCGACGGCCCCGACAACTCCCCCGCGATGCGACAGCGGGCCAAGCAGATGATCGACCAGCTTCGGCGCGAGTTCTCGTCGCCCGCCGGCATCGCCGGAGTGGAGATGCCGCCACCCGGGTCTCGTCAGGAGTGGCAGGACGACCAGGTGCAACTCCGGGTCGGCGCACTCAGGTGACCGGGTGCTCCAGTTCGCCACGCGCCCGCACGAACATACGCGTGGCCGGCCCGTCGCGTCCGGTGAGATCCAGCTGCGCTGGTGGGCTCAGCTGTACGGTCGGCGGCACGGCTCACCCGTGAAGGGGGTAGCTGGCACACCTGACGCTGCCTACTCTGCGATCCGTGATCATGGAAATTCCGCTCGCAGCCATGTCGTCGCCGGGCTCTCCCGTCATGGACCTGCTCTCCGGCGTGGCCCCCTGGATCGTCGCTCTGGCCGTCCTCTACATCGTGATACGCCTGGCTGTCCGCCACGGGATTCGGGACGCGGATCGGCGCCGCGCCGACGGTCACCTCAAGGACAAGGTCTGATCAGGCTGGCGGCTTCACCGCGTGCGCAAGCGGGGACCGTTGGCGCGCCGCGAGAGCTCCCGCAGTTACCGGCGACGGAGCCCCGTTCACGCAGCTCTCGATGAACAGCCTCTCGCCGCTCTTCAGCAACTTGACCCTCTTGGCGTAGTCCTCCACAGAGGGCGTGGCGTGGCCGGACGGTCCATCGTAGATCTGTTCGTAGGCGCCAGCGCACTCTTCCCGATCGCCGGCGGATCCTTCGCTCCGCTTCGCGGCATGCAGTTCGGCCCCATGCTGAGCCATCTCGCGCAGGTAATCCAGCTGCTCTTCCTGCGAGGCAGTGCCGGAGCAGGCGGTGAGAAGCGCCGCGAGGAACAGGGCCGCTGCCGGGTGCCGCTTCTCCATCGCGCGAAGGTATCAACTGCCCTTGATATGCGGCGGGCAGCGCGGATGGCCTATGCCGTTGTCTGGCGCTCGGCCTCGCTGCGTAGCACGCAGAACTCGTTGCCCTCCGGGTCGGCCATCACGACCCAGCCGCTGCCGTCCGGATCACGGTGATCAGCGACGATGGTGGCACCGAGGGCGCCGACCCGCTCGACCTCCTGATCGCGGAGCACCTCTGGCTGTAGGCAGATGTGCGTACGGTTCTTGACGCTCTTCGGCTCCGGCACCCGCTGGAAGTAGAGCCTGGCGCCGCCAGGCGGCTCGATGGCCACCTCCTCGTCGTCCGGCTTGACCTCGGGGTCGACCTGGCAGTCGAAGACCTTGGCCCAGAAGTGCGCGAGTTCGTACGGGTCGGCGCAGTCGAACGCGAAGTTTCGGATGACAGTCCCCATCCGGTCAGCCTCATCGCTGCCCGGCGAACAGGTCAACTCATATCGGCAGGCGAGGAGCGCGTTCGACCTCGGGAAACGGCGAAGCCCAGGCCAATGACCTGGGCTTCCGTACCGAGCCGCCTGACGGAATCGAACCGTCGACCTACGCATTACGAGTGCGTCGCTCTAGCCGACTGAGCTAAGGCGGCAACGATCGTCAAGTGTACGGCACACCCCGGCTCGGGCCGAACCGGATACCCCCGGGGCGCGGCCGGGGCGGCAAGCCGGACATCGGGTGCGTTCCGTCGTTCGCCGGACAGCGTTCGTGCCCGGTCGGGACTACGCTGCGGCGGGTGACCGATGATCACCCCCGCCCCGACGAGCCGGCCCCGCGTCCCGAGGACCCGTCTGCCGGCAGTTCGGCGGGCGCCCCGGGCAGCGCCAGCGAGCCGGCCGGCGATCGGGCGGCCCGCCGGCCGCGGACCACCGACCCGCTGGAGCTGGGCTTCACCCCGCGCAGGCCGGTGCCGTGGCTCGCGCCGTTCCTGCTGATCAGCACCGGCATCCGTACCCTGCTGGCGATGCTCTTCGGGGCGTACCTGGACAAGCGGGAGTTGCAGAACTCCCTCGACGCCCGGATCGAGCGGCAGGTCGGGCCGGACGGCGGGCTGTGGCTGGACTACGTGGCCGACCTGGGCGACGGCTTCAACGCCACCTACTCGGTGGCGTACCTGCTCGCCCAGCGGGAGCTGGAGGTCGACGGGCACCGGCTGCCCCGCGCGCAGACCCTGGTGATGGGCGGCGACCAGGTCTATCCGTCGGCGGCCTACGAGGCGTACGAGGACCGGTGCAAGGGGCCCTACCAGGCGGCGCTGCCGGTCAGCCCGCCCGAGCGCCCCACTCTCTTCGCGGTGCCCGGCAACCACGACTGGTACGACGGGCTGACCGCCTTCCTGCGGCTCTTCGTCCGCTCCCGGGATCGGCACTTCGGTGGCTGGGGCACCGGCCAGTCCCGTTCCTACTTCGCCGTCCAACTGCCGGCCGACTGGTGGCTGCTCGGCCTGGACGACCAGTCCGGCTCATACCTGGACGATCCGCAGCTGGCCTACTTCGACACGGTCGCCGAGAAGCTGGGGCCGCAGAGCCGGGTGATCCTGGCGGTGCCGGCACCGACCTGGGTCAAGGCCGCCGACCACCCCACGGCGTACGACTCGATCGACTACTTCATCCGTACGATCATCTCGCCCACCGGCGCGCAGGTCCGGCTGCTGATCTCCGGCGACCTGCACCACTACGCCCGGTACGCCGGCCCGGACCGGCAGTTGGTCACCTGTGGCAGCGGCGGCGCCTACCTCTACCCGACACACAAGCTGCCGGAGCGGATCGAGGTACCGCCGAAGGACACCCTGGCCCGCCGGTCCAGCCGCACCCGCCCGTACGACCTGGTCGCCCGCTACCCGGACGCCTCCCGCTCCCGGCGGTACGGCTGGGGCATCTTCCCTCGACTGCCGCTGCGCAACCCGGGCTTCACCACGCTGCTCGGCACCCTGCACACGTTGCTGATGCTGGCGATGGCCGGGGTCGCGGCGAACCGGGTCGGCACCACCGAGCAGCGGCTGTTCAGTGTGCCGTTGGTGCTGATGCTGGTGGTGACGCTGCTCGGCGCCGCGTTCTTCGCCAAGCCACCCAGCGCGGGCGGCAAGCGGCACGCCCGGCACTGGATCCTCGGCATCGGGCACGGGCTGGCCCAGGTCGGGTTGGGCGCGGCCGGCACCTGGGCCTGGCTGCACCTGCCTTTCTACGACTGGCCGTGGCCGTTGCCGGTGGTCGCCGCGGCGGTGCTCTACGGGCCGGTTAGCGGGTTGGTCGCCAGCCAACTGGTGGCGGCGTATCTGCTGGTCGCCAGCTCGTTCGGGGTGAACGTCAACGAACTCTTCGCCGGTCAGGGCATCGAGGACTCGAAGGCGTTCCTGCGGATGCGGATCGACCCCGACGGCACGCTGACCATCTACCCGGTGGCGGTAGACCGGGTAGCCCGCGACTGGCAGGTCAACCCCGACCAGTCCCCGACGTCCTCCTGGCTCACCCCCAAGACCCCGCTGACCCCCCGCCTGGCCGAACCCCCCATCACCCTCACCTGACCAGCCCCACCCCACACCCACAGTTGATCATGAAGTTATTGCGGCGACACGCCGATCCGGCTGGCAATAACTTCATGATCAACGGCCGGGACCGGCGGGAGGTGGGAGGGGGTTAGGGGGTGTAGTGCTGGTCGTGGGCTTGGCGGGGGGCACAGACGGAGGCGCGGGAGCAGGAGCAGCGGGAGCCGTCGGCGTCCAACCGGACGGTGACCGAGTCGCGCGGGACGCTGTGCCCGACCACCCGGCCGTCGCCCTCGGGCGTGGAGACCCGGGCCCCGATCGGCGCGGTCGACTCCTGGAACCGCTGGTAGAGCGGGTGCTCGTACTTCAGGCAGCACATCAGCCGGCCGCACGCGCCGGAGATGCGCAGCGGATTGAGCGGCAGGTCCTGGTCCTTGGCCATCCGGATGGTCACCGGCTCGAAGTCGGTGAGGAAGGTGGCGCAGCACAGATCCCGCCCGCAGGAGCCGATGCCGCCCTGCACCCGCGCCGAGTCCCGCGCGGAGAGCTGGCGCAGCTCGACCCGGCAGTGCAGGGTCGCGCCGAGGTCGCGGACCAGCGAGCGGAAGTCGACCCGGTGCGGAGCGGTGAAGTAGATCGTGCTCCGTTCGCCGCCGTCGTCGGCGCCGAGCACGTGGTCGACGGCCACCACCTTCATCGGCAGGCCGTGCGCCCGGATCAGCCGCTTGGCGGCCACCTTCGCCTCGGCCTTGCGCCGGCGCAGCGCCTCGTCGCGGTGCAGGTCGTCCTCGCCGGCCAGGCCGGCCAGCTTGGGGAAGCCGTCGGTCTCCTCGGTGACCCACTGCGCGGCCCAGACGCACTCCGCCACCTCGGGCCCGTCGTCCGTGGGCACCAGCACCTTGTCGCCGACCTGCGGACGCAGCTCACCCGGGTCGAGGTAGTAGAGGCGCCCGTACCGGTTGAAGCTGACCGCGCAGAGCATGCCCATGCCCCCACCCTACGACGGAACTCCGGCCAACGGCCGGCCGGGCGTCGCCGGACGACTACACCGTGCAGCCATTTACATCGGTCGACTTGACCGACCCACCGGCCAGCCCGTCGTGCCATTGATCCTCGCCCGGACGGCTGAATCCGGCTCGGCATGGGCGACAAACGACCGGCGGAGGCGTTGAGTGGAGGCAGACCTGCGGGGGGTGCAGGGGGAAGTCCACGGCGTCGCAGCCGGTGCCCGGTCGACCGGGCGCCCGAGCGCGGCGCCGTGGACTGTCCGGGGCGCGAACGCGCCGCTACCAGCCGACGCGGGTGGGGGCGTCGTAGCGGGACCGGCCGACCGCCGACGGCCGCCACGTCGACTCGGCGAGGCTCGGCGCCCACTCCCGCAGCAGCGTCTCCGCCCCGTCGTAGGCGACGCAGAGCACCGCCAGCACCCGGGCGGCGATCTCGGCCGCTTCGGCCACCCCCGGCCCGGCCGGGCCCGAGCTGCCCAACGACCCGGCCGACATCGAGGTGGCGGCGACCACCGCCACCGCCTCGGCGGAGCGGAGCACGTCGGCCAGCGCCCGGGCCAGGGTCAGCCGGCTGCCCTCCACCCAGTCGGCCAACGCGTCGGCGTAGCCGGCGGTCGACTCCAGCCGGCCGATCAGGCTCTCCGGGCCCTCGTCGAGGTGGTGCAGCAGCGCCGTGCGCGCCTGCCCGTAGGCCTCGGCGGCCGGCCCGGACCAGAGCACCGGATCGGCCAGCGTGGCCGAGACGTCGTCGTAGCCACGGACCAGCCGGCGCACCGCGTGCCCGGCACCGGCCAACGGCGCGGGGTGCAGGTCGAGGAAGGTGCGGACGGCATCACCCGGCAGCACCTGCATCCGGCGCAGCAGCGGCCAGACCCGGTGCGACTCGGGGGCACCGGCGGCGAGCAGGGTGTCGACCCGGCGCAGCAGATCCAGGCCGGGCTCGGCCAGTCGGTCCAGGGCGTCCATCACGCCTCCCCGCCCAGCCGCCGCCGGGCGCCCCGGTCGGCATCGGTGTAGCGGTCGGCCGCCTCCCGGACCGCCGCGGCGGCGGCGCTGAGCCGACCGGCGGCCGCGCGAGCCTCCCGGGCGCGGTGATCGGTAGCGGTCATCCACTGACGGTGCAACGCCCGGCCGACCTCACCCGGACGCCCGGGCGCGTCGACGCCGAAGGCGGCCTGGGACGGATCGGCGGCGGTGACCGTGTGGGAGAGCGTGCTGAGCGTGGCGCTCGCCTGGTCGAGGCGCGCGGCGAGAGCGCGCAGGGCGTCCATGTCAGGCTCCCGCGAGCGGTCGGTAGGCGGTGAAGGTCTCGTTGTGCAGCTTCTCCCGGGCCCACTCGGCCGCGTCGGCGGCGGCGGTGACCGCCGCCTGCACCGAGCCGGCCACGTCGCGGGGGTTGCGGGTGTGCAGCGGACCGAGGAATCGGACGTCGGTGATCCGGCCGCCGGCCGTCACCACGACCTCGACCAGGCCGTCGGGCGACCGCACGGTTACCTCCACCGTGGACACCGCCTGGTCGAACTCGGCCTGGAGGGATTCGATCCGGCGGTAGCGCCGCACCGCCTCCTCGATCCAGGCCTCGTCGATCTCCCCCCGTGGCATCCGCGGGCTCCTCCCGGACTGATCATCACTGAGCGTGCCGTCGCCGTCACCGCGGCCTCCGGACCGTACCGCACGCCAATCGAGGCTGTCGATGCCTCTGGATGACCGGTCCGGCAGGCGGGACCGCAGGCTGGACGGGGTCAGCCCCGCCAGAGGGCGAGCATCATCGCTTCGACGGCGATCCGGGGCTTCACGTTCACCTCGATCGCGGCGCGGCACCGCAGCACCGCCTCCAACCGGCGCAGCGCCCCCTCGGCGTCCCACTTCTGCGCCCCGGCGCCGGCGAGCGCGGCGGTGTCGGTGTGCACCGGCTCGACCGGGGCGCGCAACGCGATGGTGAGCGCGTCCCGGTAGAACCCGGCGAGGTCGACCAGCGCCCGGTCCAGGGCGTCCCGCTGGGCCCGGGTGGCTCGCGACTTCTGCCGCTTCTCCAGGTCCTTCAGCTGCCCGGCGGCACCTCGGATGGCACCGGCGGCGCCCCGGCCGGTGCCGCCCGCGCCGAGCGCGGTCTCCAGCGCCGCCCGCTCGCTGGCGTCGGCTTCCGCCACCGACGCCTCGGCCTCCGCCTCGGCCGCCTCGATCAGCGCGGACGCCGCGTCGAACGCGGCACCCACCCCGGTCAACCGGCGCGGAACCGCGAGCACCGCGTCGCGCCGCTTGCGCGCCTCCGGGTCGCGGGCCAGCCGGCGGGCCCGGCCGACGTGCCCCTGTGCGGCCGCGGCCGCCCACTGCGCCACGTCGGGCGCGATGCCGTCCCGCCGGACCAGCACCTCGGCCACCGCGGTGGCCGGCGGCTGCCGCAGCGGTACGACCCGGCAGCGCGACCGGATCGTCACCGAGATGTCGTCCGGGTGGGTGGACGGGGCGCAGAGCAGGAAGACGGTGCGCGGCGGCGGCTCCTCGATCGCCTTGAGCAGCGCGTTGCCGGCCGCCTCGGTGAGCCGGTCGGCGTCCTCGACGACCACCACCTGCCAGCGCCCGCCGGACGGGGTGCTGGCGGCGCGGAGCACCAGCGCCCGCATCTCGTTCACACCGATGGAGAGCCCCTCCGGCACCACCAGCCGGACGTCGGCGTGGGTGCCGGTCAGCGTGGTGTGGCAGCCGGGGCACTCGCCGCAGCCGGTGCCGTACGCGCACTGGAGCGCGGCGGCGAACGCGCGCGCCGCCACCGAACGCCCGGAGCCGGGCGGCCCGGTGAAGATCCAGGCGTGGGTCATGCCGGCACCGGGGTCGGCGGCGCCACCGGCCGGCCCGGTCGGGGTGAGCGCGAGCGCCGGCTGATCGGCGGCGCGCCGGAGCACGGCGGCCGCCGCGGCGGCGGCCCGGCGCAGGGTGGCCACCGCCTCGTCCTGGCCGACCAGGTCGGCGAAGACGTCCGGCATCAGGTCCGATGCTCCATCGTCACCAGCTCCGCGTCGGATAACTCAGGCTGCACCGAGGTGTCCGGTCCCTGCGCCGGCCGGGGGTGCACGATGCCGGCCGGGTCGCCCAGCAGGTCCTCGACCCGCCGGGCCACCAGCTCGGCGATCTTCTCCGCCGGGCGGGACGCGTCGAGCACCAGGTAGCGCTTCGGGTCGGCCGCGGCGAGGTCGAGGAAGGCGTACCGGACCCGCTCGTGGAACGCGACGGACTCGGCCTCCAGCCGGTCGGCGTCCTGGTTGCGGGCCGACACCCGGGACAGGCCGGTCTGCGGGTCGACGTCGAGCAGCACCACCAGGTCGGGCTTGAGACCACCGGTGGCCCAGGAGGAGAGCCAGGAGACCTCGTCGACCGGGAGCGTGCGCCCGGCGCCCTGGTACGCCAGGGAGGAGTCGACGTACCGGTCGCTGATCACCGCCGCGCCGCGGACCAGCGCCGGGCGGACCACGGTGGCCACGTGGTGGGCCCGGTCGGCGGCGTAGAGCAGCGCCTCGGCGCGCGGCGACGGCGCCTCGTCGCCCGAGTTCTCCAGCACGAGCGAGCGGATCCGCTCGCCCACGGCGGTGGCGCCCGGCTCGCGGGTGACCACCACCTCCCGGCCCTTCTGCCCGAGCCGCTCGGCGAGCAGCGCCAGCTGGGTGGACTTCCCCGCGCCCTCGCCGCCCTCGAAGACCACGAAGAGCCCGTTGGAGACGAACGGTTCGGCCGGCATCAGCGGACGACCCCGGATCGAGCCCCAGAGGTCGGCCAGGACCGGTACGCCCTTCTTGTCGTCCATCTGCCCGAACGCGCTGATCCCGGCGAAGATGCCGGCCGCGCCGGCGGCGAGCAGCAGCAGTCGGGTGGACGAGATCGACAGGCCGAGGTCGGCGATCTCCAGCTTGCGGGAGCCGCCGACGCCGGCGAGCAGGCTGCTCAGCGCGATCGCCAGGATCAGCACCAGCCGGGTGCCGATCTGCACCACCGCGAAGACCCGACCGCGCACCTCGTCGGCGATCTCCCCCCCGAGCAGCGTGGTGCCGGCCAGGAAGGCCATTCCGGCGCCGGCGCCGACCAGGACCGCGCCGACGATCGCCATCGACAGGTGGATGGCGAAGGCCAGGGTCATCACCGCCGCGCTGGCCAGCACGATGCTCATGCCGAACCAGCGACGCCGGGACATCTCCTTGACGACCATCGGGCCGAGCCCGATGCCGAGCGCCAGGCCGATGAAGATCGCGCCGAAGAGCAGGAAGAAGGCGGCGTCACCGGCGCCGAGCGAGTTGGCGAAGAACCGGGCGGTGCCGATCACGATGCCGCCACCGGCGAACGCGCCGAAGATGCCGAGCACCAGGCCCCGGACCAGCGGGGTCTGCGAGATGAACCGCCAGCCCTCGGCGAACTGCTTGGTCATGCTCTGCTCGGTGCGGTCCCGCTGGGCGGCCTGTGCCCGGCTGATCTCCTTGATGCCGAACGCGACGACCAGCGCGGTGGCGAGCCGGGAGAAGGCGTTGACCCAGAGCGCGAGCTGGGCCGGCTCGGCCCAGTTCGGCAGGTCGCCACCGACCAGCCCGCGCACGCTGCGGTCCAGCACCGCCGCGACGATGGCCGCCGCGATCGGGGTGAGGCCGTACGTGGTGATGAGCGTGAGCTGGTTGGCGGTCTCCAGCCGGGCGCGCGGGATCAGGTTGGGGACCGCGGCCTCCTTGGCCGGGATCCAGAGCAGGGTGATCGACTCGATCAGGAAGGTGGCGATCAGGGCCCAGGTGACCACGAGCGCCCCGCTGGCCCCGGTGAGCGCGTAGAGGGGGATCGAGGCGAAGAGCACGAAGCGCAGCAGGTCGCAGATGACCATCATCCAGCGCCGGTCGAAGCGGTCGGCGAGGACACCGGCCACCGGGCCGAGCACCAGCGCCGGCAGCAACCGGATCGCGATCAGGCCGCCGAAGGCCGCGCCCTTGGCGGTGCTTCCCTGCACCTGGGCGGCGGCGAAGACCGAGGTGGCGAGCAGGCCGAGCCAGTCGCCGAAGGAGGCGGCACCGAGCACGATCCAGAGCCGGCGGAACGGCCGGATGCGCAGCACCGAGCGGATCGCGGTGAGGCCGGAGCGGTCGGTCTGGTTGCCGGCCGGCGGGGGCGATCCGGCGCCGGACTGGCCGGCGGCACCACCGATCTGCCCCGCGGCGCTGCCCAGCGGAGCCGAGGTGCTCCCCATCTGTCCCACCCGCTCGGCGGGCTGGCCGTCGGACGGCGACACGCCGGACGACTCGCCGTTGTTCTGGCTTTCGATGGCCGTACCTCCACGTGCCGGCCCATCGCTGGGCATCCCCGGTGCAACACTCTAGACCCGGTGGGGGGCCGCCCCACCCGTGACATTCTCCTGCTCGCCGAGCCTAGGCCGCCGGGGCCATCGGCCGCACCCAGGCGTACGCGAGGGTGTTTCGCATTGACCGTCGGACAGTTAGCGTGCACACGTGGCCACCGAAAGCGACAAACTTCGCGAGCGCCTGGACCGGGCGACCGCCCACCTCGACCCGCCGTACGCGGTGGTCGACCTGACCGCCTTCGACGCCAACGCGAACGCGTTGGCCGGGCTCGCCGCCGGCAAGCCGGTCCGGCTGGCCAGCAAATCGGTACGCAGCCGGGAGCTGATCAGCCGGGCGCTGCGCCGGAGCGGCTGGCGTGGGGTGATGGCGTTCACCCTGCCCGAGGCGATCTGGCTGGTCCGGGCCGGTGTGGCCGACGACGTGCTGGTGGCGTACCCCACCGTCGACCGGGGGGCGCTGGGCGAACTGGCCGCCGACCCCGCGCTCGCCGGGGCGGTCACCCTGATGGTCGACGGCACCGACCAACTGGACCTCATCGACACCGTGCGCGCCCCCGACCAGCGGGCGGAGCTGCGGGTCTGCCTCGACCTGGACGCCTCCTGGCGCCCCCTGGGCGGGCGGGTGCACGTCGGGGTGCGTCGCTCACCGGTGCACAGCGCCCGGGCGGCCGGCGCGCTCGCCGCCACCGTCGCCGGCCGCGCCGGCTTCCGGCTGGTCGGGCTGATGGCGTACGAGGCACAGATCGCCGGACTCGGCGACGCGCCGCCCGGGCAGGTGTTGCTCGGCCGCGCGATCCGGCTGGCCCAGCGCCGCTCGTACCGCGAGCTGGTGGCCCGCCGGGGCGCGGCGGTGGCCGCCGTACGCGAGCACGCCGACCTGGAGTTCGTCAACGGCGGCGGCACCGGCAGCGTGGCGGCGACCTGTGCGGATCCCGCAGTCACCGAGGTCACCGCCGGATCCGGTCTGTACGGTCCGACGCTCTTCGACGCGTACCGTGCCTGGCGCCCCACGCCGGCGGCGTACTTCGCCTGCGCGGTGGTCCGCCGGCCGGCGCCCGACCTGGCCACCGTGCTCGGCGGCGGCTGGATCGCCTCCGGCCCGGCGGCGGCCAGCCGGCTGCCCCGGCCGGTGCTGCCGGCGGGGCTGACGCTGCTCGGCGCCGAGGGGGCCGGCGAGGTGCAGACCCCGCTGGCCGGCGCCGCCGCGGCGACGCTCCGGGTCGGCGACCGGGTGTGGTTCCGGCACGCGAAGGCCGGCGAACTGGGCGAGCACGTCAACGAGCTGCACCTGGTCGAGGGGGACGCCGTCGTGGCGACCGTGCCCACCTACCGGGGCGAGGGCCACGCCTTCCTCTGACTGGCCGGCCCGGCGCACCCCGGGGAGGCGTTCCTGCTGTTCCGCCACCCGGCGCACCCCGGGCCGTCGATCCTGCGCACCACCGTCCGGCGCACCCCGGACGCTGTTCCCCACTGCCCGGCGCACCCCGGGCCGTTCGCTACCGCCCGGCGCACCCCGGGCCGTTCGCTACCGCCCGGCGCACCCCGGGCCGTTCCCGCACTGCCCGGCGCACCCCGGGCCGTTCGCTGCCGCCGCTGGGTAGCCGGCGGCGACCTGCGGCTCAGCCGGACTTGCTGGCGTTGGCCGGGGCGTCCACCTGGCGGTGCAGGTAGTCCCGGATCAACGCCTTGGCCTCGAGCAGCACCCGGTCGTCGCCCTCGGCTCGGCGGCGGAACGCAAGCTTGATCAGTGCGTCGGCCACCTCCACCGCGATCTCCAGGTGGAAACGGAGTTCGGGGACGTCGGTCAGCCCGAAACGCTCGGTGAGCACCCGGGCCAACTGGTCCGCGATCACCCCGTTGTTGTCCCGCTGCTCGTCGAGCAGGTGCAGGTCGACCACGTCGCCGAAGTGCAGGGTACGGAATCCCGGAACGGTGCGGTGCATCGTGATGTACTCGTCGATGCCCGCGTCGACGCCGTCCCACCAGTGGGTCATGTCGTCCGACGCGAACCGCTCGTCGAGCCGCTGGAGGTAGGACTCCATCGTGCGCAGGGTCAGCGCCTGCACGATCGCCCGCTTGTCCGGAAAGAACTGGTAGACCGACCCGATCGCCACCTCGGCACGCTCGGCGAGCAAGGTCGTGGTCAGCCCCTCGTACCCCACCTCGTCGACGAGTTCGGCGCAGGCGTCCAGCATTCGCTGGACCCGCGCGACACTTCGACCCTGCACCGGTACGCGGCGCAGCGGCCCGGTCGTGGCGGCTGGTGTGGACACTCGGCGCCACCCCCCTTCGACGGATGAACATATCTGCACGTCACGAGTCCGTGACTACCGGTACAACGAGCGGACCTCAGTTGCGGTATTTACCAGCAACAACGTTCCTGATATGAAGTCAGTTCATATTCATGTCGAGGAGTGCGCATGGTCGGCACCGCACCGTCCACCGTCCCGTGGTCCAACTGGGCCGGCAACCAGCGGGGCACCGCCACCACCATCCTCCGCCCCGCCCGCACCGATGACGTCGCCGAGGCCGTCCGGGTCGCCCGCGCCGCCGGCAACCGGATCCGCGTCGCCGGCAGCGGGCACTCGTTCACTGCCATCGCCCTCGCCGACGACCAGCGGATGGAGCTGGCCGCGCTCGACACCGGCGTACGGGTGGACGCCGAACGCCGGCTCGTCACCGTACCGGCCGGCATGACCCTGCGTGCGCTCAACGACCTGCTCGCCCGGCACGGCCTCGCCCTGCCCAACCTCGGCGACATCGACGCGCAGACCATCGCCGGGGCCATCTCCACCGGCACCCACGGCACCGGCGGAGGTTACGGCTGCCTCTCCACCTTCGTCGAGGCCCTCACCCTGGTCACCGGCACCGGCGAGGTGCTGCGCTGCTCCACCGAGGAGAACCCCGACGTCTTCGCCGCCGCCCGGGTCTCGCTCGGCGCGCTCGGCGTACTGGTCGAGGTGACGCTGCGCTGCGAGGACGCGTTCGTGCTGCACGCGCACGAGCGGCCGGCGCCGCTGGACACGGCGCTGGCCGAGCTGCCCGAGCTGATCGAGGCGCACGACCACGTCGAGTTCTACTGGTTCCCGTACACCGCCCGGGTGCAGGTCAAGACCAACGACCGGGTGCCCACCCACGACCGCCCGCTGTCCCGGCTGCGCGGCTGGCTGGACGACGAGTTCCTGGCCAACACCGTCTTCGCGGGCGCCTGCCGCCTCGGCCGCGCGGTGCCCGCCCTCGCCCCCGGAATCAGCGCGGTCTCCGCGCGGACACTCACCGAACGCCGCTACACCGGCCGCTCCGACCAGGTCTTCTGCACCCCGCGCCGGGTCCGCTTCGTGGAGATGGAGTACGGGCTGCCGCGCGCGGCGCTCGGCGAGGCACTGGACGCGCTCCGGCGGATCGTGGACGGGCTGCCGTTCAAGGTGCTCTTTCCGGTGGAGGTGCGGTTCACCGCCGCCGACGACATCTGGCTCTCGCACGGCTACGGCCGGGACTCCGTCTACCTCGCCGTCCACCAGTACGTCGGGATGCCGTACGAGCCGTACTTCGCCGCCTTTGAGCGGGTCGCCGCGGAGCTGGGCGGCCGGCCGCACTGGGGCAAGCTGCACGGGCGCGACGCGGCGTCCCTCGCCCCCGCGTATCCCCGCTGGTCGGACTTCCTGGCCGTACGTGACCGACTGGACCCGGACCGCGTCTTCACCAACCCGCACCTGACCCGCACCCTCGGCGACTGAACGTCGGTCCGCCCTTCGGGAGCCGCACGGATTTTAACGAGATTTATACGGTTCAGAGATTTCACGATTCTGTGAAGCGGGCGTAGCGTTCGGGGCATGACTAGTGCTATCTCCGTCTCCGCCCTGGTGAAGACCTTCGGCCGGGTGCGCGCCCTCGACGGACTGGACCTGCACGTCGACACCGGCGAGGTGCACGGCTTCCTGGGCCCGAACGGCTCCGGGAAGTCCACCACCATCCGCGTCCTGCTCGGGTTGCTGCGGGCGGACGCCGGCACGATCGGTCTGCTCGGCGGCGACCCGTGGCGCAACGCGGTGGACCTGCACCGACGTCTCGCGTACGTGCCGGGCGATGTGAACCTGTGGCCGAACCTGACCGGCGGGGAGGCGATCGACCTCTTCGGGTCGCTGCGGGGCGGCCTGGACAAGCAGCGCAGGGACGAGCTGCTCCAGCGGTTCCAGCTCGATCCGTCGAAGCGGGCCCGCACGTACTCGAAGGGAAACCGGCAGAAGGTGGCGATCGTCGCCGCCTTCGCCTCCGACGTCGAGCTCTACGTCCTCGACGAGCCGACCTCGGGGCTGGACCCACTGATGGAGGCGGCCTTCCAGGAGTGCGTACGCGAGGTGAAGCAGCAGGGCCGAACCGTTCTGCTCTCCAGCCACATCTTCTCCGAGGTGGAGGCGCTCTGTGACCGGGTGAGCATCATCCGGCAGGGCCGCACGGTGGAGAGTGGGACCCTCGCCCAGCTGCGACACCTGACCCGCACCACGGTCACGGTGGAGACGACGCTGCCCATCGACGGGCTGGCGACGCTGCCCGGCGTACACGACGCCGACGTGTCGGCCACCCACGCCACGTTCGCCGTCGACGCCGCCGAGCTGAACCGCGCGCTGGAGTACCTGACCCGGTTCGAGGTCCGCGCCCTTTCCAGCGCCCCGCCGTCACTGGAGGAGCTCTTCCTGCGGCACTACGGCGACGAGCTGGCGGGTGTGCGATGAGCAGCGCCTACACCGGAACGACCCGGCTGGCCCGCCTCGCGCTGCGGCGCGACCGCGTGCAGCTGCCGGTCTGGATCCTGAGCACCGTCGCGCTCGGCGCCTTCGCCAGCTCGGCGATCGACACGCAGTACCCGACCGAGGCCGACCGGCTCGCCGTCCTGCGCGTGGCCGTCGACACGCCCGGACTGCTGATGTTCCGGGCCGCCCCCACCGGCACCAGCGACGGCCAGATGACCGTCTTCGGGATCCTGGCGTTCCTGGCGTTGATGGCGGGCTTCATGAGCACCCTCGCCGTCGTCCGGCACACCCGACAGAACGAGGAGACCGGACGCGCCGAGATGATCGGCGCGACGGCCGTCGGCCGGCACGCCAGCCTGACCGCCGCCCTGATCGTCGTGGTGGGTGCCAATGTCGCGCTCGCGACGCTGATCGGGCTCACTCTCGCCGGCAACGGCGAACCTGTCGCCGGATCCTTCGCCGCCGGCGCCGGGGTCGGTGCCGCCGGCATCGCCTTCGCCGCGATCGCCGCCGTCGTCGCGCAGCTCACCCAGGGTGCGCGCGCCGCCAACGGGATCGCCGCCGCGGTGGTCGGCACCGCCTATCTGATCCGTGGCCTCGCCGACGCTTTCGGCGAGGTGCGGCCGGACGGTTACACCATGAGCAGTGCCTGGCCCTCGTGGCTCTCCCCGATCGGCTGGACCATGCAGATGCGGCCCTTCGCCGGCGACCGGTGGTGGGTCCTCGTGCTGCCGCTCGCGCTCCTCGGGATCCTGACAGCGGCGGCCTTCGCCCTGACCGCGCGGCGTGACGTCGGCATGGGCCTGCTCCCGGACCGTCCCGGACCGGCCCGGGCGTCCTCCGCGCTGCTCAGCCCGCTCGGTCTGGCCTGGCGGCTGCAACGTGGCACCGTGCTCGGCTGGGCGGTGACGATCGCGGCGTTCGGGCTGCTCGTCGGCTCGATAGCCAACGCGGTCAAGGACCAGCTGTCAGCCAACGAGAACGTGGCGGGGCGGCTCGACGACCTCGCCGGTGGAGGTGGGCACGAGGTGATGGACGCCTTCTTCGCCGCGATGATGGCGACCATCGGCGTGCTGGTCGCCGGCTTCCTGGTCCAGGCGCTGCTGCGGGCGAGGGCCGAGGAGGCCAGCGGGCGGGCCGAGGCGGTGCTCGCCACCGCGACCGGCCGGCTGGCCTGGCTGGGCAGCCACGTCGTGATCGCCACGGCCGGCGCCGTGGGCATGCTCGGGCTCGCCGCGGTCTCGATCGGCCTGGTGTACGGCGCGAGCGTCGACGATCTCGGCGGCCAGACGGGGCACCTGGCCGGCACGGCGTACCTGCAACTGCCGGCGGTGCTGACCCTGGCCGGGCTGGCCGTGGCACTCTTCGCGCTCGTGCCGCGGATCTCGGTCGGGCTGACCTGGTTCGGCTTCGCCCTCGCCTTCGTCCTGGGTCCGTACGGGTCCCTGTTCGGCGTGCCCGAGGCGGTGCGGGACCTCTCGCCGTTCAGCCACATCCCGGCGGCGCCGGCCGACGCCACGGCGGCGCCGATCGTGGTCATGTCCGCCGTCGCCCTGGCACTGGGCGGGGCGGGGCTGATCCTGTTCCGCCGACGTAACCTCGCCTCGTGAACCCAGCGGGTGACTCCGTTCGGGGCGGGGGGGGGGGGGGGGGCGCGCCCCCGCCCCCCCCCCCCCCCCAAACAAAAAAAAAAAAAAAAAATGTTAAAAATATTTATTTTTTATCCCACCCCCCCCCCCCACCAGCACGCGA
>NZ_JBITFP010000002.1:0-295409 GCF_044456245.1 Micromonospora sp. NPDC051006 | reverse complement strand
GGGCGCGGGGGGGGGGGGGGGGGGGAGTTGATCGCGCCCCTCCGTGCCCCACGCCGCCCGGGCGCCGGGGGGGGGGGGTGGGGGGGGGGGGGGGGCGCCCCCCCCCCCCCCCCCGCCGCCGTCCGGAACGATCGTTACAAGAAATTCAGAAAGTAGTGAAAGATAAGTTGATGCAGCCCGCAGGCCACCGCGACGAGGAAGCCGTACGACGCTTCGTCGAGCACTTCGCCCTCACCTTCAGCGACATGGGCGTGCCCAGGATGCCCTCGCGGGTGCTCGCGGCGCTCCTGGTCGCCGAGGAACCCGGGTTGACCGCGGCACAGATCAGCGAGCGGCTCGGAGTCAGCCCCGCCGCCGTCTCCGGGGCGGTGCGCTACCTGATCCACGTCGGCATGGCGGTACGCGAGCCGGCCCCCGGATCCCGCCGGGACCTCTACAAGGCGGCCGAGTCCCACACGTACACCTCGATGATCCGCAGCGGGATCTACACGAGGTTCGCCGACGTCGTCCACGAGGGTGTGGTGGCGGTCGGTGAGGAGGAGTCGTCGGCCGGTGCGCGACTGGCCGAGCTGCGGGACTTCTTCCTCTTCGTCCAGGACGAGATGAGCGCCGCCGCGGAGCGGTGGGAGAAGACCCGCGAGGAACGGCAGAAGCCACAGCCGGGCCGCTGACCCGCACGACGTGCGTACGGCCGGGCAACGCCGGCCGTACGCCCAGCCTCGACGGGGTTACTCCGCCGGCGCCTTGCGGGGGGTCGCCTTCTTGGCGGCGGTCGCCTTGGCGATGGTGGTCTTCTTGGCCGCGGTGGACTTCGCCGCCGCCGCGGTCTTCTTGGTGGCGGCCTTCTTCGCCGGGGCCTTCTTCGCCGCCGCCTTCTTGCGCGGCGCCGGCCCCTTCGCCCGCTTCTCGGCGAGCATCTCGGAGGCCTCCTCGATGGTCAGCGCCTCCGGCGTCTGCGCGCGCCGCAGCGACGCGTTGGTCTCCCCGTCGGTCACGTACGGGCCGAACCGGCCGTCCTTGATGACCAGCGGCTTCTCGGTCAGCGGGTCGACGCCCATCTCCCGCAGCGGCGGCGCGGCGGCCCGCCGCTGGCGGGTCTTCGGGGCGGCCAGCAGGGCCAGCGCCTCGTCCAGGGTGACGCTGAACATCTTGTCCTCGGAGTCCAGCGAGCGGAACTCCTCACCCCGCTTGACGTACGGGCCGTAGCGCCCGTTGTTCGCGAAGACCTCGACGCCATCCGGCGCGACGCCGATCAGCCGGGGCAGGCTGAGCAGCTTGAGCGCCTCTTCCAGGGTCAGTGAGTCGGGCGTCTGCGAGCGCAGCAGCGAGGACTTGCGCTCGCCGCTGGAGACGTACGGGCCGAACCGACCGGACTTGAGCACGATCGGCTCGCCGGTGCCCGGGTCGTCGCCGAGCTTGCGCTCGCCGCTGCCGCCGAGGAACAGCTCGTGCACCTTCTCCGGGGTCAGCTCGTCCGGGGCCAGGCCCTCCGGGATCGGCGCCCGGTCGCCCTGGCCGCCGCCCTCCTCGCCCTCGCCGGTGGCGGCCGGCGTCGGCTGCTCGCCGGGCACCGCCCGCTGGAGGTACGGCCCGTACCGGCCGACCCGGACAACGACCTCGCGGCCCTCGTCGTCGGTGAAGAGGGAAATCGAGTTGACGCTGCGCGCGTCGATCTCGCTGAGGTTCTCGGTGACCAGCTTCTTCAGCCCGCCGGCGTGCGCGATGGCCTGGTCGCCGGTGCCGTTGGTGCTGCCGAAGTAGAAGGAGGTGAGGAAGTCGACCGCGGCGTGGTCCCCGCCGGCGATCTCGTCCAGCTCGTTCTCCATGCTGGCGGTGAAGTCGTAGTCGATCAGGCGCGGGTAGTGCCGCTCCATCAGCCCGATCACCGCGAACGCCAGGAAGGTCGGGATCATCGCCTGGCCGCGCTTGTTCACGTAGCCGCGGTCCTGGATGGTCTGCATGATCGAGGCGTACGTGGACGGGCGGCCGATGCCCAGCTCCTCCAGCGCCTTGACCAGCGACGCCTCGGTGTAGCGCGAGGGCGGCTGGGTGTGGTGCCCCTGCGCGGCCAGCTCGTCGGCGGTCAGCGGCTGGTCCTTGACCAGGGTGGGCAGCCGCCGCTCGGCGTCCTCGGCCTCGGCGTTCTCGTCGTCGCTCGACTCGACGTAGGCGCGCAGGAAGCCGGGGTCGGTGATGGTCTTGCCGGTCGCGCCGAAGTCGGCCTCCTCGCTCGCCGAGGAGACCGCGCGGATGCGCACCGAGACGCTGGAGCCGACCGCGTCGGTCATCTGCGAGGCGATGGTCCGCCGCCAGATCAGCTCGTAGAGCTTGAATTCCTCGGCCGACAGCTCCTTGGCCACCTCGCCCGGGGTGCGGAAGTTGTCCCCCGCCGGGCGGATCGCCTCGTGCGCCTCCTGCGCGTTCTTCACCTTGCCGGTGTAGCGGCGCGGCTCCGGCGGCACGCTGCGCTCGCCGTACAGCTCGACGATCTGCCGGCGGGCCGCCGAGATGGCGGTCTCCGACAGGTTGACCGAGTCGGTCCGCATATAGGTGATGTAGCCGTTCTCGTAGAGCCGCTGCGCGGTGCGCATCGTCTGCTGCGAGGAGAGGCGCAGCTTGCGGGCCGCCTCCTGCTGGAGAGTCGAGGTGATGAACGGCGCGTAGGGGCGGCGGCGGTAGGGCTTCTCCTCGACCCGGGTGACGGTGAACTGCCGCCCCTCGAGCCGGGCCGCCAGCCCACGGGCGCCGCTCTCGTCCAGGTGCACGACGCCGGCCCCGGGCTTCACCCGGCCGGTGGTCGGCTCGAAGTCCTTGCCGGTGGCGATCCGGTCACCGTTGAGCGCGATCAGGGTGGCGTTGAACGCCCGCGGCCCCTCGCCCGGGTTCCGCACGGCCAGGGTGGCCAGGATGTCCCAGTACTCGGCGGTGCGGAAGGCCATCCGCTGCCGCTCCCGCTCGACCACGATCCGGGTCGCCACGGACTGCACCCGGCCCGCCGAGAGCTTCGGCATGACCTTCTTCCACAGCACCGGCGAGACCTCGTAGCCGTAGAGGCGGTCGAGGATGCGCCGCGCCTCCTGGGCGTCGACCAGGTCCCGGTCGATCTCGCGCGGGTTGGCCACCGCGGCCTGGATCGCCGGCTTGGTGATCTCGTGGAAGACCATCCGCCGGACCGGCACCTTGGGCTTGAGCGTCTCCACCAGGTGCCAGGCGATGGCCTCGCCCTCGCGGTCCTCATCCGTCGCCAGGAAGATCTCGTCGACCTCCTTGGCCAGCTTCACCAGCTTGCTGATCTGCTGCTTCCGGTCGGCGGAGACCACGTAGAGCGCGTGAAAGCCGTTGTCGACGTCGACCCCGAGCCGGGCCCACGACTCACCCTTGTACTTGGCCGGTACGTCGGCGGCGTTGCGCGGCAGGTCGCGGACATGCCCGAAGCTGGCCTCCACGACGTACCCCGGGCCGAGGTAGCCCGAGATCGTCTTGGCCTTCGCCGGTGACTCGACGATGACCAGACGGGTGGTTCCAGCGTTGCTTGGCACGTCTCTCCCCGACCTCACTCCTGCTCGCGACCGCTCGGCGTCCGATTCGGGCCGCATTCGGCCCCCGGGACCCCGACGGCCCGGATGTCCAACGTAACGCGCCGTCCGCGTTTCGGGTTTCGCGGGCGGCAAACCACCCCGACAGGGATCGACCTGCCGGACGGCGCCACCGTACACCGTGGGTAGGGCCGGAAGCGGGCCACTGTGATGATGGCGGACCGTCGGCTGAGGTCCCACCCGCCCGTTTTCCGCCGTTATCGTCCCCCGGCTGTCCGCGACCTGACACCCCCGGCGCCGTCAGGACAGGGCAGGCCAGGCCGGCGCCGGGGCGGCCGGCGGGGGATCCCCCACCAGCTCCGCGAGGCGGCGCAGCCGGCGCCGCCCGGTGATCAGGTACGCCGGACCGCCCAGCTCCGGCGCCAGCAGGTCGCCGGCGAGGCCGACCGCGGCGAGCGCCCGACCGACCGGCTCCCAGCACTGCTGGTCCGCCGCGCCCAGCCGGAGCAGGAACCCGGGCGGCTCGGCCACCCCGGCCGCGGCCAACCAGAGCCGCAGCCGCCGGCCGTTGAGATGGAAGCCGGCCGGTGGCCGCTTCGCCGCCCCGCGCAGCCAGGCCATCGCGAGCGGCTTCAAGGCGCGGGTGTACGAGGTGCGCACCGCGTGCCGCTCGTCCTCGGTCGGCTCCCAGCTCGCCGCCAACCCCCGCTGGGCCAGCTCGGCCACCAGGACGTGCACCCGCCAGGCGGCGTCGACCACCACCGAGAGCCGGGCGGTGCCGCCCATCCGGACCACCTCGCCCGGCCCGGCCAGCAGCCCGACCAGATCGGCGACGCTCGGCTCGGCCGTCTCCGCGCCGAAGAAGACCAGCTGCCGGCCCTCGGCGGTCTCCGGCGGGCCCGAGAGTCCCCGGGTCGGGTCGGGTTCCCCGCCGGCCGCCGCCGGCACGTCGGTGCCGACGGGCGCGGTACGCCGTCCGCGCCGGCCGGCACGGACCGTCGACGCCGGATCGGGCTCGGGCACCGGGAAGAGCGCCGGGAGACGTTCTCCTCCCGACTGGTCGCCGAGCCCGTTCAGCGACACTCCGGCACCTCGTCGAAGGCCCGTTTCAGCTCCTCCGACTTGAGCCGATTGGTGTCGAGCGCACCGGCGTCGTACTCCTTGTTCAGGGTGTCCACGGCGGCCTTGACCCCGTCGTAGAAGGTGCTGGCCTGAGCGGTGCTGAGCCCGTCGATGGTGTCCCGCGCCCGGCCGTAGGCGTCCCGCATCTTCCCCAGGGAGGAGCGGAAGCCGGCGGAGATCTCCTCGCCGTGGTCGGTCTCCGGCACGCCGGCCTTCTCGACCTCCCGCCGGGCCGTCTCACTGGCCTCCTCGGCGCCGCCGAAGAGGCGGACCAGGTTCTCCTTGGCCTGCGCGGGGGTGGTCTGCGCGGTCATCTGCTGGTCGGTGCTGCTGGTCAACCTGCTGATCTCCGAGCGCCACGGAGCGAGCGCGGAACAGACCGAGGCCGCCCAGGCCCGCGGGCTGGGGCCGCCGCCACAGCCGGAGACGACCAGAACGAGCGCGGCCAGGACCACCGTGAGCTTTCCGGCAGCAGTCGCCCGGCACGTACGCATGCGTTGCAGCGTACGGCGTCTGTCGAGGGGTGGCACCGCTCAGGTTTCCCACTACGTGCCCGGCGTCAGTGCCCGGAGTCCCCGGCCGGCGACGGGCGCCGGCCGGGGACTCCGTGCCGTCCGGGTCAGGCCGGAACCGTCTCCTGCTGCTGGTCGGGGCTGCCCGATCCGGTGCCGTCGCCGGCATCCGCGTCGGACATCGCCACGCCCTTGCGCTTGCTGAACATCACCGCCGCGACGATGACCAGGGTGGCCGCCACCGCAATGCCGATCCGCAGGCCGGTGTTCCGGTCGTCGCCCACGCTCCAGGCCACCACGGCCGGCGCGATCAGCAGCGAGACCAGGTTCATCACCTTGATCAGCGGGTTGATCGCCGGGCCGGCGGTGTCCTTGAACGGGTCGCCGACGGTGTCACCGATGACGGTCGCGGAGTGCGCCTCGGAGCCCTTGCCGCCGTACGCGCCGTCCTCCACCAGCTTCTTGGCGTTGTCCCAGGCGCCGCCGGAGTTGGACAGGAAGACCGCCATCAGCGTGCCCGCCCCGATCGCACCGGCCAGGTACGACGCCAGCGCCCCCGGGCCGAGGCCGAAGCCGACCGCGATCGGCGCCAGGATGGCCAGCAGGCCGGGGGTCATCAGCTCGCGCTGAGCGTCCCGGGTGCAGATGTCGACGACCTTGCCGTACTCCGGACGCTGGGTGCGGTCCATGATGCCGGGCAGCTCACGGAACTGCCGGCGGACCTCCATCACGACCGCGCCGGCCGAGCGGGAGACCGCGTTGATGGCCAGCCCGGAGAAGAGGAAGACCACCGCCGCACCGATGATCAGGCCGACCAGGTTGCGCGGGTTCGCCACGTTCAGCGAGTTCAGGATCTCCGACCCGACGTCGCCCACCCCGGCGTCCGCGTACGCGGTGCGCAGCGTGTCGGTGTACGAGCCGAAGAGCGCCGTCGCGGCGAGCACCGCGGTGGCGATCGCGATGCCCTTGGTGATCGCCTTGGTGGTGTTGCCGACCGCGTCCAGCTCGGTCAGCGTCCGGGCGCCGTGCTCGTCGATGTCGCCGGACATCTCCGCCACGCCCTGGGCGTTGTCGGAGATCGGCCCGAAGGTGTCCATCGCGACGATCACGCCGACCGTGGTGAGCAGGCCGGTGCCGGCCAGCGCGACCGCGAAGAGCGAGAGCGTGATGGAGGAGCCGCCGAGCAGGAACGCGCCGAACACGCCGGCGCCGATCAACAGCGCCGAGTAGACCGCCGACTCCAGGCCGACGCTGATGCCGGCGAGGATGACGGTCGCCGCGCCGGTCTGCGAGCTCTTGCCGATGTCCTGCACCGGGCGCTTGTTGGTCTCGGTGAAGTAGCCGGTCAGCGCCTGGATCGCGGCGGCCAGCACGATACCGATGATCACCGCGCCGATGGCCACCAGCCGCGGGTTGCGGTCGACGTCGGTGAGCCCGCCCTCCAGCTCGGCGAAGGTCGCCGGGAGGTACGCGTACGCGGCGATCGCCACCAGCACCGCGGAGATCACCGCGGAGAGGTAGAAGGCCCGGTTGATCGCGGTCAGGCCGTTGCGGTCGGAGGTGCGCAGCCGGGTGATGAAGACGCCGATGATCGCGACCAGGACGCCGATCGTGGAGATGATCAGCGGGAAGACCAGGCCGTCCTCGCCGAACGCGGCGCGACCGAGGATCAGCGCGGCAACCAGGGTGACCGCGTACGACTCGAAGAGGTCGGCAGCCATGCCCGCGCAGTCACCGACGTTGTCGCCCACGTTGTCGGCGATGGTGGCGGCGTTGCGCGGGTCGTCCTCCGGGATGCCCTGCTCGACCTTGCCGACCAGGTCGGCGCCGACGTCGGCGGCCTTGGTGAAGATGCCGCCGCCGACCCGCATGAACATCGCGAGCAGCGCGGCGCCGAAGCCGAAGCCCTCCAGCACGGTCGGCGCGTCCCCGCGGAAGAGGATGACGACGAGCGCGGCGCCGAAGAGGCCGAGCCCGACGGTGAGGAAGCCGACCACGCCACCGGTCCGGAAGGCGATCTTCATAGCGGCCTCCCGGCCACCCTGTCGCTCCCGGGCGGCGGCCGCGACCCGCAGGTTGGCGCGGGTGGCCAGCCACATGCCGGCGCCGCCGATGAAGGCGCTGAAGAGCGCGCCGACCACGAAGAAGGCCGACCGGCCGATCTTCACGGCGGTCTCGCTGCCGTCGGTGTCGTGCACCGGCAGCAGGTAGAGCAGTATCACCGCGACGACGACGAAGATCGCCAGGGTACGGAACTGTCGGAGCAGGTACGCCGAAGCGCCCTCCTGGACGGCCCCGGAGATCTCCTGCATGTTCGCGGTGCCCTTGCCGGCCGCCAGAACCGTCCTGGTGAGGGCGGCGGCGAAGACGAGCGCCACCAGCGCGATCACCGCGGCGATGACGACGTACGTGACATTGGCTCCGTCAAGGGAAAGCCCGCCAACGTCGGCGGCCAAGGTCTCGGACATCTGTGTCCTCCTGTACCGAACACGCGTCGGCCGGTGGAGACGCACCGACCGGCGCCTGGATGCGGACTCGCAAGCGCCCGCCGAGCCCACCCAGCGGACGAGCGACGAACACCCGTTCCCGCTGGCTGCGGGATGGATCACTTGCAGACAACCCGGGTACTGTAGCCCTCCGCAGTGTCCGAGGTCACACCGAGGGTGCACCCCCCGCCGATGATCTTCGTCGCTGTGTTATGAACCGAAATCTGATATAGGAGCGGGTCCATACGATGCAGGCCGCGCTCCCCGAGGGGAACGCGGCCTGTGCGGTGGGGCGGGCTGTGTGACGGGTCAGCGGCCTACCGGCCAGACCATCCGCACCTCGGTGCCGATGCCCTCGTCGACCGGGCGGACCTGGAGGTCCTCGACGAAGCCGGCGAGCAGCGCGAAGCCCACGCCGGTGGTGAGCGCCTCGTCGGTGAGCGACTCGTTGGCCAACTCGTCCGGCGGCAGCGCGGCGAGGCCGATACCCGCCTCGATCGGCGCGCGGTCGACCACCCGGACGGCGTACTGCCCGGCGTCGGACATCTCCACCAGCACCGGGTCGACCAGGCCGTACTGGCGGTGCAGGGCGACCGCCCGGGTGCACGCCTCGCCGATCGCGAGGCGGACCTCGTCGAGCAGGTCCTCGCGGACCCCGGCCCGCCTGGCGACGGCGACGCCGACCAATCGGGCGGTACGCACGTGCACCGGCGCCGGGGAGAAGGAGAGCCGGACCGTGGCCATCACGCGCCGGCGCCGGTCGCGTCGGCGTCGACCGCCGCGTCGACCGTGGGGTGCAACGGGAAGACCTGGTCGAGCGCCGTGATCCGGAAGATCTTGAGCAGCGGCTCCTTGTCGCAGACCAGGGCGAACGAGCCGCCCGCCGAACGCAGCCGCTTCAGCGCGCCGACCAGCACGCCCAGCCCGGTGGAGTCGAGGAAGTCGACCCGACCGAGATCGACCACGACGTGCCGGGCGCCACCGTCGATCAGCTCGAGGAGCCGTTCGCGAAGCCGGGGGGCGGTGTAGACGTCCACCTCACCGCCGACCTCGAGCACCGTGTGCTCGCCCACGGTGCGGGTCGCCAGCGACAGCTCCATCGGTCCTCCTCGTGCGAGCCGTAAACTCTCTGGGCATCTAACCACTACCGCTGGCAGACGCTGTGGTCACCGGCGCCGGCTCCCCCTTTACCCGGGGCCCCGGCTTTTCATCTCCGAACACCAGTGCGAGAGTGCAGGACGTGACTTACGACGGCTTCAGCTCGGCGCGCCTGGCGCCGGGCCACGACCTGAAGCCGTCGTCGGCCGCCACCGTAACCGCAGCTCCCGAGCCCGAGCGCGCTTCGGCCGACCTGCTGGACCGGCTGCGCGCCCGCGCCGCCGCCGACCCGGTCACCCACGTCGAGCGGGTGCCTGCCCGACCGGGCGTGCCGGCGCCGTGGCCGCAGTGGGCCCCGCCGGAGCTGCGCGCGGCATTCGCCCGGCGCGGCGTGGTCGCGCCGTGGCGGCACCAGGCCGAGGCGGCCAGCCTGGCGTACGACGGCCAGCACGTGGTGGTCGCCACCGGCACCGCCTCCGGCAAGTCGCTGGCGTACCAGCTGCCTGCGCTGGCCACGCTGCTCGCCGACCCCCGGGCCACCGTGCTCTACCTGGCGCCGACCAAGGCGCTCGCCGCGGACCAGCTGCGCGCCGTCGCCGAGCTGGAGCTGGAGGGGGTACGCCCGGCCTGCTACGACGGCGACACGCCGCGCGCCGAGCGGGAGTGGATCCGCCGGCACTCGCGGTTCGTGCTGACCAACCCCGACATGCTGCACCACGGCGTCCTGCCCGGGCACGCCCAGTGGACGGGCTTCCTGCGCCGACTCACGTACGTGGTCATCGACGAGTGCCACACCTACCGCGGAGTGTTCGGCTCGCACGTCGCGCACGTGCTGCGTCGGCTGCGCCGGCAGTGCGCCCGCTACGGGAGCACGCCGGTGTTCGTCCTGGCCTCCGCGACCTCGGGCGACCCGGCGACGGCGGCCGGCCGGCTCACCGGCCTGCCGGTGGCCGCTGTCACCGAGGACACCTCGCCGCGCGGCGGGGTGACCTTCGCACTCTGGGAGCCGCCGCTGCTGCCCTCGGCCGACACCTCCGCCGAGACGGCGGACCTGGCGCCGGTCCGCCGGTCGGCGCTGCGGGAGACGGCCGACCTGCTCGCCGACACGGTCGCCGCAGGGGTACGCACGCTCGCCTTCGTCCGCTCCCGCAAGGGCGCCGAGGTGGTGGCGGCCAGCGCCCGCCGGGCCCTCGACGACGCGGTGCCCGGGCTGGGCGAGCGGGTGGCCGCCTACCGCGCCGGCTACCTGCGCGAGGAGCGGCGGGAGCTGGAACGGGCGCTGCTGCACGGCGAGCTGCTCGGGCTGGCCTCGACCAACGCGCTGGAGCTCGGGGTCGACCTGGTCGGCCTGGACGCGGTGCTGATCTGCGGCTACCCGGGCACCCGGGCGTCGCTCTGGCAGCAGGCCGGCCGGGCGGGGCGCTCCGGGCAGGAGGCGCTCGCCGTGCTGGTCGCCCGGGACGACCCGCTGGACACCTACCTGGTGCACCACCCGGAGGCGGTCTTCGGGCGGCCGGTGGAGGCAACCGTGCTCGACCCGGCCAATCCGTACGTGCTCGCCCCGCAGCTGGCCTGCGCCGCGGTCGAGGCGCCGCTCACCCCGGCCGACCTGGCGCTCTTCGGCGACGGGGCGAAGGAGGCGGTCGACGAGCTGGTGGCGGCGGGAGCGCTACGGCAGCGGCCGACCGGCTGGTACTGGCGGCACCGGGAGCGACCCGAGGTCGACCTGCGCGGCGAGGGCGGGGCGCCGGTCGTGGTGGTGGAGGCGGCCACCGGCCGGCTGCTCGGCACGGTGGACGGCGGCTCGTCGCACTTCATGCTCCACCCCGGCGCGGTCTACCTGCACCAGGGCGTCTCGTACGTGGTGGACGAGCTGGATCTGGCTGACGGGTGCGCGCTGGTGCACGCCGAGGAGCCGGACTGGTCCACCCACGCTCGGGACGTCACCAACGTCTCGGTGGTGTCGGTGCGCTCGTACCTGGACGCTGGGCCGGTCGGGATGTTCCTCGGCGAGGTGGACGTGACCAGCCAGGTGGTCTCGTACCAGCGGCGGCGGATCGCCACCGGCGAGGTGATCGACACCCGGCCGCTGGACCTGCCGACCCGGGAGCTGCGCACCGTCGCGGTCTGGTTCACCCTGTCGCCGGAGTCGCTGGCGCGAGCCGGCGTCGAGGCGGCGGACGTGCCCGGCGCGCTGCACGCGGCCGAACACGCGGCGATCGGGCTGCTGCCGCTGATGGCCACCTGCGACCGGTGGGACATCGGTGGGCTCTCCACCGCCCTGCACCCGGACACCGAGGCGCCGACGGTCTTCGTCTACGACGGACACCCGGGCGGGGCCGGCTTCGCCGAGCGGGCGTACGGCACCGCGGCGGGCTGGCTGCGGGCCACCCGGGACGCGATCGCCGAGTGCCGCTGCGAGACCGGCTGCCCCTCCTGCGTGCAGTCGCCGAAGTGCGGCAACGGCAACAATCCGCTCTCCAAGCCGGATGCGATCCGGGTGCTGGACGTGGTGCTGGGCAACCTGCCGGCCTGACACCGCTCTCCTGCGATGCATGAGTTCGGGCCCGACCGGGCACAATGACGTGGGAGCGCTTCCATCGACGTACGCGCACCTCTCGTGACCGCTGCCCCGTCCCCTGAGGAGGTAGTCGTGGCCGACACCCTCGCCGAGACCGTCGATCTGCTCTACGGCATCGACCAGGAGAACCTCACCCCCGACCAGCAGATCGCGCTCGGCTCCGCGCTGGCCGCCCTGGCGCAGGCGGAGCGGCTGGAGCAGATCAACGAGCGACTGCGCGGCATCCACCAGGTGCTCAACGGCTGGGCCCTGCGCGTCACCGTCGACGGGCGCTGACCCCACTCGTCGACTCACGCGGCCGGCGAGTCCTGCCCTCCCGCCGCGCATCCAATGGAAGACGACACGCAGCCGACGGCGGCTGGCTGGCCCGGGTCGGCAGGTCACGGCCGGTACGGGGGCTTGCGGGTGGATGATCGGTGCGTCCGGGGACGCCACGGCGCGCGCGGGCGGCGGCGAGCATCGCGCTGTGCGAGACTCCGGCCCGCACCCATCCCCGGAGGAGAACAGATGCAGCTCGACAACTTGCAGGCTCAGCAGCAGTTCCACATCCGCCAGCGGCTGCGGATGATGGTCAACCAGTACCAGGTCCACGCGGTGGCGCCGGACGGCTCCGAGGGCGAGATGCTGGCGTTCGCCCAGCAGAAGCGGCTCGCCTTCAAGGAGCAGGTGACCATCTACACCGACGACTCCAAGCAGCAGCCGCTGCTCGGGTTCAAGGCCCGCCAGCGCCTCGACCTCGGCGCCACGTACGACGTCACGGACGCCGCCGGCAACCCGATCGGCCTGTTCCGCAAGGACTTCGCCCAGTCCCTGCTCCGCTCCACCTGGCACGTCGAGCAGAACGGGCTCCCGCAGGTCACCGGTCAGGAGCGCAGCATGCCGGTGGCGCTGCTGCGCCGCTTCGTGGACTCGCTCTCCTGGCTGCCCTACCACTTCGACTTCACCGCCGGTGGCCAGCCGGTCTTCACCGTGGTGAAGAAGTGGGGCCTGCGCGACCGGTACGTGGTCGAGATTCAGAACCCGCAGATCGACCGGCGGCTGGTCATCGCGATGGCCGTCGCCCTCGACGCCCTGCAGGCCCGCTGACCCGCCGGCCCGGGACGCCGACCACGCCGTCCACGTCCCGGGCCATCCGGTCGGACCACCCGATCGCCGGAACTCGCGGCGACCCGCACCCCTTCACCCACTCGTCACCCACGTAGTGGGCCGGCTCGGGCGGTGGCCGTCGCGACCCGGGTCAGGCCGGGCAGCGGTGTGACCGTGACCTCCGCTGTGACCAGCACGTCGAGGCCGTCGAGCTGGCAGGCGACCAGCCGGCCGCCGTTGCGGCCCACGAGTTCGGCGGCCAGCGCGCAGGCGGCGACGTCGCCGTCGAGCGCTCGGCCGGCACCGGCGAGCGCGCCGAAGTCCGCCGCGACGCCGGCCCGTTGGACGGCCGTCCGGGCCGCGCCGACGCCAGCCCCGAACGCTGCGGCCAGCACGAACACCAAACCGATCGCGAGTAGACAGACGCTGGCTCCGCCCCGCTGCGCATCCACGTCGCCCGACGGCAACACCGGCCAGCGCGGGGGCGTGCTCACGGGAGCACTCCGGGGGTGCCGGGCTCGACGGCGGCGACGGCGGTGGCCGACACGGTGATCCGGGGCAGCCGCGCACCCAGCGCCCGGACCGGTGCCCGTACGGTCGCTCGCACCCGTTCGCCGTCGACCGCCACCGCGACCTCCGCTCCGGGTGGGGCCGCGCGGACCCCCGCCGACGCTCCGTCCTCGCCCCGGGAGGCGGCGAGCGCCGCCTCCCGAGCCGCGTGCAGGCAGCCAGCCCGGGCGTCGACCGCGTTGACCGCGGTCAGCCCGGCGAGCAGGAGCAGCAGCAGCGCCGGCAGGCCGGCCGCCAACTCGGCGGTGAACGACCCCCGGTCGCGACCGGCCAGCCGACGCCGGCTCACTTGAGCGCCCGGTCGACGACGGCGGTCAACGCGGACTGCACGTTCCCGGAGGTCAGCACCTTCAGCAGGATGCCGGCGAAGGCCACCGCCGCGAGCGTGCCGACGGCGTACTCGGCGGTGTTCATTCCGGCGTCCCCGCGGAGGCGGGCGAGAAGTTTGCGCACGAGCGTACCCCTTTCCTCGATGGTTCTCAGAGCACGTCGCCGAGGACGGCGACGATCACCGGCACCAGGCCGGCGAGAATGAAGGCCGGCAGGAAGCAGAGCCCCAGCGGCAGGACGATGAGCACGCCCGCCCGGCGGGCCGACGCCTCGGCGGCGGTGGCCCGGTCGGCCCGCAGGTCGTCGGCGAGCCGGGTGAGCGCGCCGGCCAGCGCGGCACCACTGTTCGACGAGCGGTACGCGGCCGCCGCCAGCCGCTCCGCCCCCGGCACCCCGTCAAGTGCGGACCACGCCTCCTGCGGGCCGCCGCCCAGCAGAAGCGTCCGGCCGACCCGCCCGAGCCGCTCGGCGAGCGGGCCGTCCAGCGCCTCGGCCACCGCGAGCACCGAGCGGTCCACCGGCGCGCCAGCCCGCAGAGCCGCCGCCAGCAGGTCGGCGGCGAGTGGCAGGTCGGCGCCCTCGCGCAGGCGCCGGTTGCGGACGGCGGGTGACTCGATCCGCCGGAGCAACCGGTCGAGCATCAGCGCGGCGGGTACCGCGGCGAGCAGACCCGGCCAGCCGCCGACGACCACCGCCACCACCACGCCGCTCAGCGCGGCGGCGAGACGGATCACGTCCGGCCGCCGACCCTGCCGGGTGGGAGGCGCATCGTTCTGCGCCCTCGGCCCGTCGGCCGCCGCGACGCTGCCGCCCCATTGCCGCCCGCCGTCCCCCGGCCGCCCGCCGTCCGCGGACCGCCCGCTGCTCCACGGACGCGCGCCGTCCGACGGGCGCGCGCCGCTCCACGCCCGCGCCCCGCCGTCGGGGACGCGCAGGCGTTGCAGCGGTCGACGGCCGGTGGCGGTGAGCAGCAGGGCCGCCGCGACCAGGCAGCCGGCGGCGACGGCCGCGCGGATCATCAGTCGGCCCCGCCGGGAGTGCCAGCGAGCCGTTCCGCCCAGAACAGCCCGGCCGCCTGGAGCGCGACGGCCAGCAGCGTGCAGGCCGCGCCGATCGGGGTGTGCAGGAGTACCCGCACCGGATCCACCCCGATGCCGTAGCCGAGCCCGATGCCACCGAGTGGTAGGGCCGCCAGCAGCCACGCGGTGGCCCGCGCGCCCGCCGCCTGCGCTGCTGCGGCGGCCAGCCCTCGGTCGGTCGACCGAGCGTCCGCCTCGATCCGCTCCAGCAACTCCGCCAACGGCGCACCGGTACGGTCGGCGAGGCGCACCGCCGCCGACGCGAGCCGGTCGAGCCGGCCCCCGGGCTCGGGGCGCCCCGCTGCCGCGACATCGGCGACCCGCCGGTCCGCACCTTCGACAGTCGAGGCCGTCGCGGCGCCGCTCAGCGCCGGCACCGGCAGCCCGGCCCGGAGGTCCGCGGCGAGACCGGCGAGCTGGTCCAACCGGCGACGCCGCGCCCGCTCGACGGAACGGGTCACCTGCCACCGGACGGCCGCCCGGACGCCGAGCAGTCCGTAGCCGGCGAGGGCCACTGCGGCGACCGGTCCGGCGAGCAGGCCGCCGATCCCGGCCCCGGTCAGACCGGCCAGGAACAGCGTGCGCCTCGGCGATCCGGTCAACAGCACCGACCATCCGGGATGGTCCGGCCGCGCCGCCGGGGTGGCGACGGCCGGCCGCTGCTGTACCGAGACGCTCGCGCCCGGCGTCCCGCCGAGCCCGGTCGGCCCCCGACCGTCCCGTCGTCCCGGTGGACGCGACGGCCCCGGCGGGCGCGACCGTCCGGGGGATCCGCCCGACGGCCACGGCACTCGGGTGTCGGCGTCCCGCTCGATCGCGGGCGTGCGGCGGTTTCCGCCAGCCCGGGCGGGGTCGCCGCCGAGACCGGTCGTCGCCTCCATGCGGTGCGCGGAGCCATCGCGCTCAGCCAGCGGGCCGGAAACGTCGAGGGCTCGGCCCAGCTCGGCGACCCAGCCGACGAGGGGATCCTCCGCAGCCGCGTCGGCACGCCGACCCCACCTGCTCGGCCGGCCGCCACCGTCACCGCTCGGCGTCCGCCACGTCCGCGAAGGCTCGGTGCGCCCGGTCGGTCGCATCGTCGCGACCAACGCGCGGCGGCGGGCCCGCGCGCTGCGCAGTGGCCAGCCCACCAGGATGGCCGCGACCAGCAGAAGCGCGGCCACCAGCCACGGCCCGGGGCTCATGCCGGACCGGCCGATCCCGGCCAGGGCTCGCAGAGGATCGGCGGCACCGGTACGCCCCGATCCCGCAGCAGCGCGGCGAGCGCCCGCCCGGCGAGACCGAGGCCGCGTCCGCGCACCCAGGCGGGCACCGCGGTGACCAGGTGTTCCGGCCCCTCGGGCAGCAGTAGGCAGATGGCCTCCAGCACCCGGCCCCGATCACCCCGGCGCACCTGCAACAGCACCTGGAGCGCGGCGGCCACCTGCGCGTGCAGCGCGGCGCGGGGCAGCCCGCCGAGCATGCCGAGCGCCTCCAGCCGGGCGGGCACGTCGGTCGGAGCGTTGGCGTGCAGTGTCCCGGCTCCACCGTCGTGTCCGGTGTTCAGGGCCGCGAGCAGGTCCACCACCTCGCCGCCCCGGCACTCACCGACCACCAGTCGGTCCGGTCGCATCCGCAGCGCCTGGCGGACCAGGTCGGCCAGGCTCACCACGCCGGAGCCCTCCACATTGGCGGTACGCGCCTGCAACCCCACCACGTGCAGGTGCTTCGGCTGCAGCTCGGCCGCGTCCTCCACCAGCACGATCCGCTCGGTCGCCGGCACCAGCCCGAGGAGCGTGTTGAGCAGCGTGGTCTTGCCCGATCCCGTTCCACCGGTCACCAGGTAGGCGAGCCGCGCCGCCACCACCGCGGAGAGCAGCGGCGCCACCGGTCGGGGCACCGTGCCGTGCTGCACCAGCTCGTCGAGGGTGAACGGCCGTTGCCGGAAGGTCCGCAGTGACAGGTAGGGCCCGTCGGTCGCCACCGGCGGCAGGACGGCGTGCAGCCGGGTGCCGTCGGCGAGCCGGGCGTCGGCGTACGGGGAGCCGTCGTCCAGCCGCCGTCCCGCGCTCGCGGTCAACCGTTGGGCCAGCCGGCGTACGTCGTCGACCGAGCCCACCGGCACCGCCACCTGCTGCAGCCCCTGCCCCCGGTCGACCCACACCCGCGTGCCGTTGACCAGCACGTCGGTCACCTCCGGGTCGGCCAGCAGCGGGGCGAGCGGGCCCGCGCCGACGAGTTCGTCGCGTACCCGATCGGCCATCCGCAGCACCGCCGTGTCGCCGAGGACAGCCGCGGCGGGCTCGGCCCGTACCGCGGAGACGATCGCCGCCGGAGTGACCGGAGTCGCGGCGGCGGCCATCCGCTGCCGTACCCGGGCGGAGAGCCCGTCGCCGTCCGGCCGCCCGGTCACGCCGCACCCGCAGCGGGCACGCCGGTCAACTCCGCGACGATCCGCTGGCAGAGGACGGCCAGCGGGCCGCGACCAGATGCGGCCGGCGCCTCGCCGCGCTCCAGCCCGCGGGTGATGCCGGGCTCCGGCCGGAGTGCGCCGGCCAGCGGGAGCCCGAGGGCCCTGGCCACCTCGGTCGCCTTGAGCCGACCGGGAGCCGGCCCGCGGACGATGACGGACAGGTCGGCGCAGTGCGGCGAAGCGGTGGCCACCACCCGAGCCGCAGCCGCGGTTGCGCGCAGCTCGGCGGGGACGATGACGAACGCCTGGTCGGCGGCCTGCAGCGCAATGACCGCGGCGTCGTCGAGCTGCCGGGGCAGGTCGACCACCACGAAATCCCGCCCGCGCCGCGCCGCGTCGACGGTGGCGGCCATCGCCGGGGCCGGCAGGGCGAGCAGGTCGCCCCGGTCCCAGGAGAGCACCACCAGGTCGCCCCGGTTCGGCAGGGCCCGGACCAGCGCGGGGGCGTCGACCCGGCCGTCGGCGTCGGTGAGCGCCGGCCAGCGCAGCCCCTCCAATTCTTCCCAGCCGAGCACCAGGTCGAGCCCGCCGCCGAGCGGGTCGGCGTCGACCAGCAGGGTGCGCAGCCGGGTGCGGGCCGCGGTGACCGCGAGGCCACCGGCCAGGACACTCGCCCCGGCGCCGCCCCGCCCACCGAGCACCGCGACGATGCGCGCTCCCGGGCCGGACGGCCGGTCGGCGCCGTGCTCGGCGAGGCGGTCGACCAGCCAGGGCTCGGCCGCCGGCAGCGTGGCGACGTGCTCGGCACCGATCAGCTCGGCGACCTGCCAGCCGGGATCGAGCTCCCCGGAGCGGCCGACCAGCACCAGCCGGGGCCGGTGTGGCAGCCGGGCGCGTAGGCAGGGCTGGGCCTGATCCGCGCCGACCAGCACGATCGGCGCGGGCAGCCAGCGGGTCCGGGCGGCGGCCGGGTCGGGTGCCAGCTCCACCTCGGCACCGCCGGCAGCGGCGAGCCGGAGCAGGTCGTCGAGCAGCTCGCCGTCGGCGGTGACGACCAGCGGTCGTCGAGTGGGCGATGGAACGGCGGTACGGGGTGGCATCGCGGCCTCCAGCGGTCGGGCTCGGGTGCTGACCGAGACCCTGCTCGCGTTCCGCCCCGCCTACCGCCCTCCAGCCGCCACCTGTGGACAACTCAGCCAGCTGTGGACAATGCCCGCCGGACCAGTCGATCTGCTATGCGCCGCCGACCCCCGGACGTCCTCCCAGCAGGTACTTCGCCGATCCGCGACGCTATCCCCGGTCACCGAGGGCGCATATCCGGTCGCGCAGCCAGCCCGGGTCGGGATTGACGAAGGATTCGCCACCGACCACGACGGTCGGCACCGTCTCGTCGCCCCCCGTCACCGCCCGGACCGCAGCCGCACCGGCGGGATCGCTCCAGATGTTGACCCAGTACGCCTGCCGCGCATTCCGACCGAGCCGGGCGCGCAGCCGTAGGCAGTACTGGCAGCCGGGCCGCCAGTAGACGATCACTCGGCCGTCGGCTGCGCTGCGCTCCTGCGCCTGGGCGGCGTCGAGTGACCTCGGAAAGAACAGTGGCGACAGCAGGGCCGCCAACCCGAGAAACACCAGCAGCTCAATGGCACCGGTCTGGGTCGAGCCCGTCGCGAACAGGGTGCCCGCCACGACCGCCCCGCAGACCAGCGCGATTCCCGTCAGCTTCCAACTACGCAGCATGCCGCCGGACGCTACCCGCCGGCGTGCACTGGTTGCGCGGTACGGCTGCCGGCCGGCCGGCGGGAAGGAGGTCAGGTAGCACGGCGTTCACTGATTCTTTGCTGACCTGGGTGGCCTTGCGCTCAACCTGCGATCGGCAGGTTGGCGTGTTCGATCGCGGTGGGAACTTGGCGGACGCGTCCTGGTGGCGGCGGGTAGCCGAAGAGTTCGCCGACCGCGCTGAGCAGGAGGACCCGCGCCGGCGCGCCGACGGCGGCGGTGATGACCAGCTGCTGGCCACGAGCCACGGCGGTATCCCTGGCGGCCAGCAGTGCAGCGAGCGCAGCGCAATCGAGGTGCCGTAGCGCTGTCAGGTCGAGAGCGAGACGGGTCACCCAGGAGGCGTCCAGCAGGCGTCTCAGGTCGTACTCAAATTGATCGGCCGTAGCTAAGTCGGCTTCACCGCTCAGGGTGACGTGCCGAGTGCTTGGCAGGACGTCGTGACAGTCGTATCGCAGTGCACCGCGACCATTGGAAGTGTCCATGAAGGGACGCGGTCCTCGCCCAGCCAAGGGGCGGTTGCAGGGCCGGACGAGGTGGCCACCATCAGTCCGGCGCCGAAGAGGACAGAGCTCGGGTGCGGCAGTGCCGGCCTCGACGTGGCGCTTCGGGCGCCGTCTCGAACGGTACTCGCGACCACCGCCACCCGCCGGCTCAGGCAATAGCCATGCTCGCGGCAGAGGCCACTGAACGTGGCGACTCTGGCTAGAGCGGAACATAGAGCCGCAGTCCCGCCACCAGCGTGAACGGCCGGCGACACCTGCTCACACGGCGTCTCGGGCTGTCATCGTTGGTGACAGGATCACGCCCGTGAGCGACTTCTACGTCTCCCTGATCCCGACCGACGTCAACTGGCAACCGACCAGCGCAGCGGCCACCGAGGCGGGAGCGTACGTCCGGCGAGTGTTCCCCGACCCGGACGGCGTCCAACAGGACATCACGGTCGAGTTCTATGACCGGATCACCGTGGTCGACGCGGGCGAGAGCGTCCAGCAAATCACGTGCCCGCACTGCGATCGGGACATCCCAACGGACTGGTACGACGACCTGATCGAGGAGACTGAGGGCGAGTTCGACAGCCTGATTGTGTCGGTTCCGTGCTGCGAGACTGCAGTCGCGCTGGACACCCTGAAGTTCGACTGGCCCAGCGGCTTTGCTCGCTTCGAGATCGCAATCGCAAACCCGGCTCGCGTGGAGTACGAGTTCACCCCCGATGAAATCGACGCCGTCGAGGCCATCCTGGGCCACCCACTCCGGCAGGTCGTCGCGCACATCTAGCTGACGGGCCGCGTGGCCGCGTCGCCGGTTTGCTGCTCCCGCCATTGGCCGCCGTCGGCCGGGACGAGGCAACGCATCATCGACCGGGCCTCGTCTTCGGTGTTGAACTCCCACCGGACCTCGCGGGCGAGCCACACGTCACGCCGGGCAGCCGAGCTGTGACCTGGGCCTCAATGCTGGACCTGGAAAGGGACGACCCCCGTCGGGGGGAGACGGGGGTCGTCGGGAGGTTCGGCTCCGGGGGGGTCGAGCCGAACCAACTCAGCGGTCACGGGGGGTGCAACCGCTGAGGGCCTGCCTGTTGTGCGACATATGCATGCTCGTCGTACGGACAAGTCTGCCTGAGTAGACCTGTTACGTCGAGTGGTGTTCACTCCACTCCCTGCGAATTTGTTTCGCAGAGTGTGATCGCGATCACCGTCAGCAGAGATGATCGGGTCGGCCCGCCGGTCTGGAGATCACCGGACCCCGGGCACCCGCCGACCATAGACCATCCGGCTAGACTTTCGCGCCGTGGGCCGAGGTGCCGCTTTCTTCGATCTGGACAAGACCGTCATCGCTAAGTCGAGCGCACTGGCGTTCGGTCGGCCGTTCTACCGGGACGGGTTGATCACACGGCGTGACGTGGTCAAGTCGGCGTACGCGCAGCTGATGTTCCGGCTGGGCGGCACCGACGAGCAGACCATGGCCCGAACACGGGACTACCTGGCCACCCTCTGCAAGGGCTGGCAGGTGGAGCAGGTCCGCCAGATCGTCGCGGAGACGCTGCACGAGCTGATCAACCCGTACGTGTACGCCGAGGCGGCCGCCCTCATCGAGGAGCACCAGGCGGCCGGTCGGGACGTGGTGCTGGTCTCGGCCTCCGGCGAGGAGATGGTCCGGCCGATCGGCGAGCTGCTCGGGGTGACCGACGTGATCGCCACCCGGATGGCGGTGCAGGACGGTCGGTACAGCGGCGAGGTCGAGTTCTACGCGGCCGGCCCGAGCAAGGTCGAAGGCGTCAACGAGCTGGCCGCCGCGCGCGGCTACGACCTCGCCGACTCGTACGCCTACTCCGACTCGTACAGCGACCGGCCGCTGCTGGAGTGCGTGGGCCACCCGACCGTGGTGAACCCGGACCGCCAACTGCGCAAGCTGGCGGCGGAGAACGCCTGGCCGGTGCTCGAGTTCCGGCACCCGATCCCGCTGGGCCGGCGGCTGCGCGAGCGCCCGGCCGTCCCGGTGGCCGCGGCCGCTGCGGCGGTCGGCGTCGGGGTGGCGATCGGCATCGCCTGGTACGGCCGGCACCGCCGCACCCGCTCCGCCCCGGTCGCCTGACACCCTCGCCGCCGCACATCGGCACCGCCTGGATCCGCACCGCCTGGACCCGTGCCGACTGACCGCGCCGCTTGGCGTCGCACCGCCTGGACCCGCGCCGACTGCCCGCACCGCTCGGCGTCCGCACCGCCTGAAAGCCTGCATCGTCTGACAGTCCACGCCGCCTGACGCCGCAACGCGCCGCGGTCACCGGCCGCCATCCTCACGGCAGCACCGTCGCCGACCCCGGCCCTCGACGGCGTCCGCAGCCCTTCCACCGCCACGGGCACTGGTTCGCCCGCGCTATTGAGCACTCGCTCAATTCCTCCTATCCTCCGTTTGAGCGACCGCTCAAAACGGGGAGGACCCATGTCGGAGCAGAACGACCCGCGCCCACGGCGCACCACGGCCAACTGGATCCTGGCCGGCCTGATCGGGCTTTTCGGCCTGGTGGTCTTCGCGGCAGCGGTCCGCGACGGCCGCGCCGACAGCGCCCTGCTCTTCGTGGCGCTGCCCGTGCTGCTGGCTGCGGCGCTGGCCCTGAGCCCCGGCGGGACCGCGCACGGCCGGGTCTTCGTCGTGACCACCATCGCCCTGCTGCTGGCGGCGGTGGCGTTGCACGAGGGCGCCATCTGCGTCGTCCTGGCCTCGCCTCTGGTGTACGCGGTGGCTCACGGCACCACGGCCCTGATCCGCCTGGTCAGCCGCTCCTCCCGTGCGTACGCGGTGGTCGCGGTGCCGCTGCTGCTCCTGCCCGGGCTGGAGGGCAGCGGCATCGGCCCGCGCTTCGACCCGGGGCAGTCGGTCGAGGTCGTCCGGGTCGTCGCGCTCCCCGCCGGCGAGGTGGCCGCCCGCCTCGCCGCCGGCCCCCGACCAGCCACGGTCCGGTCCGTACCGCTGCGGCTGCTGGGCGTCCCCACGCCCCGCCAGGTCAGCGGCGACGGGCTGACCCCCGGCGACCGCTGGATGTTCGGCTACCACGGCAGCGCACACGGGCCGGGCGGTCACCTGCTGGCCCAGGTCGAGACCAGCGAACCGCGGCACGTGGCCTTCCGGTTCGTCGAGGACAGCTCCATCACCGGCCGCTGGTTCACCTGGCAGCACGCCGACCTGCGCTGGCGGGCTGTCGACGCCGGCCACACGCAGGTCCGCGTCACCGTCGACTACCGGCGTGGCCTCGACCCGTCCTGGTACTTCGGCCCGCTCCAGGACGCGCTGCTCGGCGAGGGGGTCGAGCACCTGCTGGACATGATGGCGCTGCGATGACCGCGGCACGCCACCTCAGCCTGGCGGTGCCGCTGCTGGCGGTGCTCGCCGCCGCGCTGCTGGACCGCCGCCAGGACGGCCGGACGGTCGCGCTGCTGAACCGCCGCCGGGACGCCCGGGCGGTCGCGCGGCTGGACCGCCGCCAGGACGCGCTGCCGGAGCGCCGCCAGGACGCGCGCGCGGCCGCGCTGCTGGCCTTCGTGGCCGCCGCGGTCGGCGTGACCGCCCTCAACGACGTGGCGCGGGTGACCGGCTGGTTCGCCTTCGCCTCGGTGCGGGGCGCCTACCGGGGAATGCCGGTCGACCTCTGGATCGGCTGGGCGGCGCTCTGGGGCCCGCTGCCCGTGCTGCTGCGCCGGGTGCTCCCCGTGCCGGTCGCCCTCGGCCTGCTGCTCTGGCTCGACGTGGTGGCGATGCCCGCGCTGCATCCGTTGGTCCGGCTCGGGCCGCACTGGCTGGTCGGGGAGGCGGTCGGGCTGCTCGCCGTGGCGCTGCCGGCGCAGCTGCTCGGCCGGTTCAGCGCCGACCGCCGGCACCTGCGTACGCGGACCCTCCTCCAGCTCGGTCTCTTCGCCGCCCTCCTGCTGTGGTTCGTACCCACCCTGGCCTTCGAGCTGGGAGACGGGTCCTGGGCGGCGCTCACCGGGCTGCCGGCGACCCGGCTGGTGCTCCTCGCGCAGGTGGCCCTGCTGGTCGCGGTGCCGGCGCTCGCCGCGGTACGCGAGTTCTCGGCCCGCGGCGGTGGCACCCCGTACCCGTGGGATCCGCCCCGCCGACTCGTCACCACCGGCCCGTACTCCTATCTGGCCAACCCCATGCAGGTCGGCGCCGTCGCTCTGACGCTGCTCACCGCCGCGGTCACCCGCAGCCTCGCCCTAGCGGCGGCCGCCGTGGTGATCGTCGCCTTCGGGGCGGCGGTGGCGCGCCCGCACGAGGAGTACGACCTGGACCACCGGTACGGGCAGCGCTGGCGGGGATACCGGCGGCAGGTCCGGAACTGGTGGCCGCGCTGGCGGCCGTACCCCGGCACGCCGGCCGTCCTGTGGCTGGACGACGACTGCGGACCGTGTGAAGCGACACGGCGGTTCCTCGAACGCCGGCAGCCGGTGAACCTCACGATCGCGCCCGCCGCGGCGCATCCGCGGCTGCTGTGGCGGGCGGAGTACGCGGGCGGCGACGGCCACACGGAACGGGGGGTGGCCGCCGTCGCCCGCGCGCTGGAACACGTCGACCTCGGCTGGGCCATGGTGGGCTGGACACTACGGTTGCCGGGGATCGGCTGGCTCGCCCAGCTGGTGACCGATGCGATGATCGCACCGCCGCATCCGGCGAGGCGGCGAGGAGAGGGATGTCCGACACCAAGCAACGGCTGCTCGACGGCGCCATCGCCGCGATCCGTGAGCACGGCATCGCCGGAGTCTCGGCCCGCACCATCGCCGCGGCCGCAGGGGTGAACCAGGCCCTGGTGTTCTACCACTACGGCACCGTGGACGACCTGCTGACCGCGGCCTGCCAGGCCGGCACCGCCGAGCGGGTCGCCCACTGGTCGACGCGGCTGGCCGAGGTCCGGTCCCTGCGGGAGTTGCTCGACGTGGGACGTGCCCTGCACGAGCAGGAGCAGGAGCTGGGCAACGTCTCGTTCCTGGCCCAGATGCTCGCCGGCGCGCAGAGCGACGAACGGCTCGCCGCCCCCACCGGCGCCGCCCTCCAGCTCTGGGTCGACGAGATCGAGTCGGTCCTGCGTCGGCTGCTGGCCGGGTCCCCGTTCGCCGAGATCGCCGACGTCGCCGGCCTCGCCCGCGCGGTCTCCGCCGCGTTCATCGGGCTGGAGCTCTACGGCGGCGTGGACCGGGACGGGATGGAGCGGGCGATGTCCGCGCTCGACCAGCTCGCCGTACTCATCGAGATCGTGGACGATCTCGGCCCGATCGCCCGGCGGGCGCTGCAAGGAAAGATCACCAGGGCGACACGCCGGAGCTGACCCGCCGCACGAAGCGGCCCGCACCGCGAGGTGAGCCTGGTCAGGCGGCGGCCAGGACCTCGTCGCCGATCTGGGTGAGCTGGTCGGCGCCCACCTCGACGGCGCTCATGTAGTGCCGCAGCCACGAGCGGAGCCCGTCCGGGGTGCCGGTGGCGAAGGCGCCTGCCGAGCCGACGTACTCCGGCTCGCGCTCGTGGTGGCCGACGTCGACGGCGAGCAGGCCGCGCGGGTCGAACCCGCTGGACAGCAGCACCAGCCGGGCGGCGCCCCGGGCGACCACCCCGGACGGCCCGGCGAAGGGACGCAGGTTCAGCAGTTCGCCGTGCACCACGGCGGCGAGCACCAACGGCGGTACCTTCGTGCCGCCGGCGGCCAGCCCGGCCAGGCCGTCCAGCCGGGCGCCGACCACCGGATCGGCCACCGGCCGCCCCAGCTCCGGCTCGGGTACGACGTCCCGGGCGGCGAGCACGTGCAGCCGGGCCAGCGCCTGGCGGGGCGCCTTCGGCCAGAGGTCGGTCAACCCGGGCAGGGCGCCGGCGACCCGCAGCGCGCCCTGGACGACGGGGTCGGTGACGGTGCCGGCGCGCACCGCCTCGCGCTCGCGCGGGTACCCCTCCAGGGCCGCGCTGGCCACCGCGGAGCGGAGGCTGACCTCGGCGGCGACCTGGCCGCCGTGCCGGCGCAGCGCGCGGTGCCGCAGCGCGTGGTCGAAGCGCTCGCGGGCGCGCTCGACGGCGGGGGCGATGTCGGCGAGCGCGAGCAGCGGAGCGAGCGGGTCGGTGGTCACCCCGTCACGCTAGCGACCCGGCCCGCCGGGCCGGGCGAGAGCCACCCGGAAGGCGATCGACGCCACCGGGCCGGCGTCAGCCCGCCGACAGAACGCATCGACCCGACCCGACAGCGCCGCCGGACACGGCGACCGCCGCCGCCGGGCCGGACGCAGATCCGACCCGACGCGGCCGGACACGTCGGCCGGGGGGCGTCGTGCAGCTTGGCGCGCGCCGGGGGCCGCTCGGCGCGGTACGGACGGGCGGCGGTCGCCCACGCCGACCGGCCGGACTAACCTCTCCCCCAGACGAGACGCAGGTCACCCCGAGCGACGAGGAGTCACGGATGAGCGAGGCATTGGCCAATCTGCTGAACGAGACGCGCCAGTTCCCCCCGCCAGCCGCACTCGCCGCCGAGGCCAATGTCAAGGCCGACGCCTACGACGAGGCCGCGGCCGACCGGCTGGCCTTCTGGGAGCGGCAGGCCGACCGGCTGGCCTGGTCGAAGCAGTGGGACCAGGTGCTGGACTGGTCGAACCCGCCGTTCGCGAAGTGGTTCGTCGGCGGCGAGCTGAACGTGGCGTACAACTGCCTGGACCGGCACGTCGAGGCCGGCCGGGGCGACCGGGTGGCGATCCACTGGGAGGGTGAGCCGGGTGACACCCGCACCCTGTCGTACGCCGACCTGCACACGCTGACCTGCCAGGCGGCCAACGCGCTGACCGAGCTGGGCGTCACCGCGGGCGACCGGGTGGCCATCTACATGCCGATGATTCCGGAGGCCGCGGTCGCGATGCTGGCCTGCGCCCGGATCGGCGCGACGCACAGCGTGGTCTTCGGTGGCTTCTCGGCGGACGCGCTGACCAACCGGATCCAGGACGCCAGCGCCAAGGTGGTGATCACCGCCGACGGCGGCTACCGGCGGGGCAAGCCGTCGGCGCTGAAGCCGACCGTGGACGAGGCGGTGGCGAACTGCCCGTCGATCGAGCACGTGCTGGTGGTCCGCCGCACCGGCGAGGACGTCGCCTGGTCCGCGAAGGACCACTGGTGGCACGAGACGGTGGAGACCGCCTCGCCGGAGCACGCCGCGCAGCCGTTCGACGCCGAGCACCCCCTCTTCATCCTCTACACCAGCGGCACCACGGCCCGACCGAAGGGCATCCTGCACACCACCGGCGGCTACCTGACCCAGGCCTCGTACACCACCCACGCGGTCTTCGACCTGAAGCCGGAGTCCGACGTCTACTGGTGCACGGCCGACATCGGCTGGGTGACCGGGCACTCCTACATCGTGTACGGGCCGCTCTCCAACGGCGCCACCCAGGTGATGTACGAGGGCACGCCCGACACGCCGCACAAGGGCCGGTTCTGGGAGATCGTCGACAAGTACAAGGTCACCATCCTCTACACCGCGCCGACGCTGATCCGCACCATGATGAAGTGGGGCGAGGACATCCCGGCCGGCTTCGACCTCTCCTCGCTGCGACTGCTCGGCAGCGTCGGCGAGCCGATCAACCCGGAGGCGTGGATCTGGTACCGGCAGCACATCGGCCGGGGTGAGCTGCCCGTCGTGGACACCTGGTGGCAGACCGAGACCGGCGCGATCATGATCTCCCCGCTGCCGGGCGTGACCGAGGCCAAGCCGGGCAGCGCGATGACGCCGCTGCCGGGCATCGTCGGCGACGTGGTGGACGACCAGGGCCAGTCGGTGCCCAACGGCGGCGGCGGTTACCTGGTGCTCCGCGAGCCGTGGCCGTCGATGTTGCGCACCATCTGGGGTGACGACAACCGGTTCATCGAGACGTACTGGTCCCGGTTCGGCGCCGGCGCCGGCAGTGGCGGGTCGGGCGGCGACTGGGTCTACTTCGCCGGCGACGGGGCCAAGAAGGACGACGACGGGCACATCTGGCTGCTCGGCCGGGTGGACGACGTCATGCTGGTCTCCGGTCACAACATCTCCACCACCGAGGTGGAGTCGGCGCTGGTCTCGCACCCCTCGGTGGCCGAGGCGGCGGTGGTCGGCGCGACCGACCCGACCACCGGTCAGGCGATCGTCGCGTTCGCCATCCCGCGCGGCAGCACGGACATCGCCGGCGAGGCGGGCGAGCAGCTCATCGCGGACCTGCGCAGCCACGTGGCGAAGACCCTCGGGCCGATCGCCAAGCCCCGGCAGATCATGCTGGTGGCCGAGCTGCCGAAGACCCGCTCGGGCAAGATCATGCGCCGGCTGCTGCGCGACGTGGCGGAGCACCGGTCGCTGGGCGACGTCACCACGCTCCAGGACTCCTCGGTGATGGAGCTGATCTCGGCGGGGATGAGCGGCGGCAAGTCCGACGAGGACTGACGGCAGACGTACACCTCGGAGGGTGGTGGTCCGGTGGATCGCCACCCTCCGTCACGTCTTACGGCTGCCCATCCAGATGGTTGCCGACTGTCATATCGGTCGGTCGGGGGAGCCGGGAGAAGCTGAACGGACATAGGCGAGCTTTGACCCCTGTCGCTCCGGTCGGTTCTGATTTAGGTTCACGCACGTCGAGCCGGTTCGACGGGCATCACTCTCTCGATCGGTCGGCCGACGTCCTCCTTTGCCATGCCCGAGAAATGGAGTGGCATGAACAAAAAACCCCAGTCCGGGGCACGCCGGCGCCTACTCGTCGCGCTGCCCGCCGTTGCTCTCGCGGCCACGTCACTGACCGTGACCGGCAGCGCCGCGGCCCAGACGACCGCGGCCCCGCGCGCGGTCATCGGGGCCGATGAGCACTACATCAACTACGCCGAGCCCGAGGTGCAGCCGGATACCGGCGGCCGCGAGGTCAAGGGCAAGGACGGCGTCTATACCACGCCGCCCGACGAGGCGCGGGCGTTCGACCGCAAGTACGCGCGTGGCAACCCGGTGACCGCCCGGGAGCTGGCCAAGATCGAGGCCAAGTCGATCCGGACCAAGCAGAACCCGCGGAAGATCAAGCAGGCCCCCAGCACCCAGACGGCGAAGCTGCTGACCCTGCTGGTGGAGTTCAACGACCAGGCCAACGACGACTTCACCGACGTCATGGTGCCGAGGACGGTGTTCGAGGACCGCACCTGCGTGCCGGGCACGGTGCAGAACGGGCCGAAGCACAACAACATCCCGAACCCCGCCAACCTGGGGTACGAGGACAACAACTCGATGTGGGTGCCGAACTTCTCGCCCAACCACTACGACAAGATGCTCTACACCAAGACGGGCATCACCGAGCGGGTGCGCAAGGACCTGAAGGGTCCGGACGGCAAGCGCGGCATCGACCTGTCCGGCCGCACCATGCACAACATGTACCTGGAGATGTCCAAGGGCGCGTACACCGTGGACGGGCAGGCCAGCCCGTGGATCACGGTGCCGCACTCGGAGGCCTGGTACGCGGCGAACCGCTGCTTCCAGGACGAGAACGGCAACTGGGTCGCCGGCCGTCAGCAGTCGATGAACGGCCACCCGGACAACCCGGCCGGTGCCGGCCGCCTGGCGACCGACGCGATCACCACGCTGGCCGCGACGAACCCGAACTTCCCGTGGGCCGACTACGACATCGAGGACCAGGGCGACCGGGACGGCGACGGCAACTTCTTCGAGCCGGACGGTGTGATCGACCACCTGGTGCTGGTGCACGCCGGCAAGGGCAAGTCCAGCGGCGGCGGCGCACAGGGCGTCTACGCGGTCTGGGCGCACTCCTCCTCGGTTCCGGGCGGCTTCGCCATCCCGGGCACCAACCTCCAGGTGTCGAACTACATCGTGCAGCCGGAGGACGCCGGCGTCGGCGTCTTCGCCCACGAGTTCGGTCACGACCTCGGTCTGCCGGACCTCTACGACACCTCCGGCAACGCCGACTCCGACGTGGACTTCTGGGACCTGATGGCCTCGGGCTCGCACTCGGGTGAGATCTTCCAGGCGCTGCCGACCCACATGGGTATCTGGGACAAGTGGGTGCTCGGCTGGGCCGACCCGCTCACCGTGGCCCCCGGTTCCCAGCCGCGGACGGTGGAGCTGGGGCAGACCTCACGCACCCCGGTCCGCACCGAGGACGGCATCAAGGTCGACCTGCCGGACAAGGTGATCACGCTGGCCACGCCGCACAGCGGCGCGAACATGTGGCACAGCGGCAACGACCAGGACTGGGCCGACGTCAAGCTGAGCCGCTCGGTGGCGGTGCCCGCGGCGGCGGATGCCAAGTTCTGGATGTGGAACAACTACGTCATCGAGGCCGACTGGGACTACGGCTTCGTCGAGGTGTCGACCGACGGTGGCACCACCTGGGCCGAGCAGAAGGTCTACGACGAGGCCGGCAACGTGGTCACCACGCCGGACAACTACCCGGACCCGAACGGCCGGATGAACGACTTCGGCGGCAAGAAGTACGGCCTGACCGGTAGCACCGACGGCTGGCGGCACGACTACGTCGACCTGTCGGCGTACGCCGGGACGACGATCCAGCTGCGGCTGCGCCAGGCCACCGACGAGGCGTTCGTCGAGCGGGGCTGGTTCGCCGACGACTTCTCGGTCACCGGCGGCGGGGCCACCACCTGGACCGACGACGTCGAGGGCGGCGCCAACGGCTGGACGGCCACCGGCGGCACCTGGGTCGACACCACCGGTGGCGGCTGGAACATCGACAGCGGCACCATGACGCAGGCGCACTACTACCTGGCCGAGTGGCGCAACTTCGACGGCTTCGACAAGGGTCTGAAGTACGCCTACGACACGATCTACTCGCGCGACGCGTGGAAGGTCGACCGGATCGCGTACAACGCCCCGGGCATGCTGGTCTGGTACCGGGACACCGCGCTCGGCGACGTCAACCACGTCACCGGGCAGCTCACCGCGCTGCCGAGCTACGGCGCGAAGGGCGGGTTGCTCATCGTCGACTCGCACTTCGACCCGTACCGGCGGACCGGCCAGGCCGCGGTGAAGGACCCGTCGGTGACGGACAACCTGCCCAGCCGCCCGCAGTCGTCGAACGCGGCGTTCTCGCTGAACTCGACGTACCCCTTCACGGAGTGCCTGGAGGCGGCGGGTGAGCCGTACAGCGCGTACTGCACCAAGTTCCGCTCGCAGCCCCCGGTGAAGGCGTTCACGGACGCCAAGGGCTGGTACCCGGGCATCGAGATGCGGGACGGCGCGGCGTACGCCCGGGACAGCGACGCCTCGGTGGTGCTGCCGTCGCGGAACAACGCGCCGTACACCACCCGGGTCACCAACCCGGACGGCACGCCCGCGCCGGAGTTCTACGGGGTGACCCTGGGCGGTGGCGTGATCGTGCTGGGCACCGGAAACCCCGGTGACCAGGGCGTCAACTTCGGGGTCTCGCTCACGATCAAGAAGGCGAAGCGGGACAACTCGTCCGCGACGATCTACGTGACGCCGGCGAGGAACTGACCGCGTACCCGTCCTGGCGACGGGTGGTCAACGGGCGGCCCGTCCGAAGCATTTCGCTTCGGGCGGGCCGTCCGCCGTCCGGGCCGGTCGCCCCGCGCCCAACGTCGCCCGAGCCGGTTGAGCCCGCGAATGTGACGTTCTCCGCGACGCCGGCGCTCCCCTTGGGGGACCTCATAATTCCCGCTACTTACCGTGATCGTGATCGAAACGTAACGTGAACAGTTGCCTAAGGCTACGGCCCGTTTGGACTGACTTGTCGCGCTAAAACATCCCAGAAGGTCGAGCGCCGGCGAACAATTGACTCGTGACATTCGTTCAGCCCTCTGTCAGGGTGAGTGACGCATCTCATGACAGTGATGGCCCCGCCAACGCATGTCATGTAACAGATCCACAAAGGAGGAGACCTTTGAGGAGACGAGTCACAGCCGGTCTGGCCACCGCCACGGCCGCGCTGCTGGCGGCGGGAGTCGTGGCGACGCCGGCCTCCGGCGCCCCGGCGGCAGGCCCGACCCCCGGATCCGACAAGGCGAAGCACGGTCGCGACAACCTGCCTGACCCGAAGGCGGACCAGCACCGGGAGCTCCGCAAGCAGGCCATCGCCGACCTGCTCACCGGCAAGGCCAAGCTGCAGAAGCGCAACGGCTCGAACGTCATCCAGGTCAAGGACGACCTGTTCGTCGAGTACCAGCAGGCCCCGAAGGTCGACCCGATCTTCACCATGCTGGTCAACTTCGGGGACAAGACCGACCCGCGTACCGGCGGAACCCCCGGCCCCGTGGTCAACCAGATCGCCGAGCCGGACCGGAACTGGGACGGCAACGCCACCGACGACAACAGCACCCTGTGGCGGCCCGACTTCCACCGTGAGCACTACCTGGACATGTTCTACGGTGACGGCGAGTCGATGCGGGACTTCTACCTGAAGCAGTCCGGCGGCCGGTACACCGTCGGCGGTGACGTGAGCGACTGGGTCACCGTGCCGTACAACGAGGCGCGGTACGGCAGCAACGCCATCTCCGAGGCCGACGGCTCCTGGAACTTCATCAAGGACAGCGCCACGTCCTGGTACGACTCCCAGGTCGCCGCCGGCAAGACCCCCACCCAGATCAAGGAGTACCTGGCCCAGTTCGACCAGTGGGACCGGTACGACTTCGACGGTGACGGCGACTTCAACGAGCCCGACGGCTACATCGACCACTTCCAGGCGGTGCACGCGGGCGAGGGCGAGGAGGCCGGCGGCGGCGCCCAGGGCGAGGACGCCATCTGGTCGCACCGCTGGGGCGCCTTCACCAACCTGGAGGGCGTCGCCGGCCCGGCCGGCAACCTCTCGGGCGGTGTGCAGATCGGCGACACCGGCCTCTGGATCCGGGACTACACCACGGAGCCGGAGAACGGCGGCCTGGGCGTGTTCGCCCACGAGTACGGGCACGACCTCGGCCTGCCGGACCTGTACGACACCGCCGGCGGCGACAACGGCGTGGGCTTCTGGAGCCTGATGTCCTCGGGTTCGTGGCTGAGCCACGGCACCGACGACATCGGGTCGACCCCGGGCTACATGGACCCGTGGTCGAAGCTCTTCCTCGGCTGGCTGAACCACAGCGTGGTCGAGGGCGACAGCGGCACCACCCAGGTGACGCTCGGCCCGGCCGGTGACAGCGACGGGCCGAAGGCCCAGGCGGTCGTGGTCAACCTGCCGTCGCAGACCCAGACCACCGCGTACAACACCCCGTTCGCGGGCTCGTACGAGTGGTGGAGCGGCAGCGCGGACGACCTGAAGAACTCGCTGACCCGCACGCTGGACCTGACCGGGGCGACCACCGCGTCGATCACGGCCAAGGCTCAGTACGACATCGAAGAGGACTTCGACTACCTCTACGCCGAGGTGTCCACCAACGGTGGCACCAGTTGGACCTCGCTCACCAACTCGCTGGTCGACGCCGGTGAGACCGGGATCGACGGCTCCAGCAGCGGCAACTGGGTGGACCTGACCTACGACCTGTCCGCGTACGCCGGGCAGACCGTACAGTTCCGCTACCGCTACGCGACCGACGGCGGCGTGCACTTCGCCGGCGCGTTCCTGGACAACATCGCGCTGACCAGGAACGGCACCGTCGCGTGGACCGACGACGCCGAGACCCTCGCCGCCGAGTGGACCGCCAAGGGCTTCACCCGGATGGGTGGCTCGGTCACCGACGTCTACCCCCGCTTCTACATCGCCGAGAACCGAACCTACTTCGGATACGACGACGCGCTGCGGACCGGCGGTTACAACTTCGGCTACGGCACCACCCGGCCGGACTTCGTGGACCGGTTCTCGAACCAGCCCGGCATGCTGGTCTGGTACGTGAACTACGCGTACGGCGACAACAACACCTCGGCGCACCCGGGCTACGGCCTCAACCTGCCGGTTGACGTCCGCCCGGAGGCGATCAAGGTGAAGGGTCAGGGCACCATCACCAACCGGCGCAACGGCTACGACGGCACGTTCAGCCTCTACACCAAGCCGGCGCAGACGTTCCGCCTCAACGGGGTGGCGATCACCGTGCCGCAGCTGAAGCCGAACGCGGTGTTCGACGACACCAAGGCGGGCCAGTACTGGGCCGCCAACAACGAGCAGAACTCGGTGAAGGTGGCCGGCACCGGCACCCGGATCGAGATCCTCAAGCAGGGCACCAACCCGACCGACGACATGGTCGTGAAGGTCACCAACTGATCCATCGATCAATCGTGGGGCCGGTGGCGGAGACGCCGCCGGCCCCACTTTTTCGGTCCTCGAACCATTTGATCGAAATGCACCGCTGCACGTGCGCGCGTTAGGGCCCGGCCCTGCTCACGAACGTTGATGGAGCGCTCGGGGTGTGACGGCTGACGACAGAGCAAACAAAATCTTGCAACAAATCGACGCATCCATCTTCCCACCTGTCCCGCCAGTGTCTATGTTCACCATTGGTCCCACCTGTGGGATCGATCTTCACCGGTCCGTACCCCCGTAGGGCCGGTTCCCTCACACCGGAGGTACCACGTGCGCAGAGTCGCAGTGGGTCTGCTCGGGCTCTCACTGACGGCGACAGGCCTGGCTTTCGGCCCGTCCGCCTCGGCGGCGCCCCAGCCCAAACTGCCGGCAGCCGCTCCTACCGCAGCGGAGCCGCAGGCACTGAAGGACGAACTCCCCGACAAGCTCGAGGAGAAGCGTCGCGCGCTCCGTCAGGAGGGCCTCAGCGACGTCCTGACCGGGCGCAGCAAGCCCATGGAGGTCAACGGGAGCACGGTCGTCAAGGTCGGCGAGGTCGGAAAGGCGACCACCGCGACGAACGCCCGTAATCGCGCTGGCGGCCAGGAAACCCGCCACCAGTACGTCGAGCTGAAGCGCGAACGGACCGACAAGATCTTCGTGATCCTGGCGGAGTTCGGCGACCAGCGGCACCCGTCCTACCCGGACAAGGACATGAACCCGGACATCGCCGGGCCGACCACCTTCGAGGGGCCGCTGCACAACCAGATCCCGGAGCCCAACCGGGCGGTGGACAACTCCACCATCTGGCAGCCGGACTTCAGCCCGGAGCACTTCCGCCAGCTCTACTTCGGCACCAAGCCGGGTGACGAGTCGCTGAAGCAGTACTACGAGGCCCAGTCCTCGGGTCGCTACACCGTCGACGGCATGGTCAGCGACTGGGTCAAGGTGCCGTACAACGAGGCCCGCTACGGTCGCTCCGACGACCCGATCCCGGACCCGGAGCCGGGTCAGGCGCCGGACCCGCAGGACGACCTGGCCGTGTGCCCCGACAACGTCTGCTCGAACACCTGGGCGTTGATCCGCGACGCCGTCACCGTCTGGTACAACGACCAGAAGGCCAAGGGCCGTACCGAGGCGCAGATCGCCGAGGATCTGCGGTCGTACGACACGTGGGACCGGTTCGACTACGACGGCGACGCCGACTTCAACGAGCCGGACGGCTACATCGACCACTTCCAGATCGTCCACTCCGGCGGCGACCAGGCCGACGGTGACCCGCACCAGGGCGAGGACGCCATCTGGAGTCACCGCTGGTCGGCCTTCAACAGCTCGCCGGTCGGCCCGCCGAACTTCCCGATCGGCGGCACGCAGATCGGCAACACCGGTCTCTGGATCCGCGACTACACCATCCAGCCGGAGAACGGTGGCCGGAGCGTCTTCTACCACGAGTACGGTCACGACCTCGGCCTGCCGGACGACTACGGCTCGACCGACAACAACAACGAGCACTGGACCCTGATGGCCCAGAGCCGGCTCGGCGCCAAGAACGACGTCGGCATCGGTGACCGCGGTGGCGACCTGGGCGCGTGGAACAAGCTCCAGCTCGGCTGGCTCGACTACGAGGTGGTCGTCGCGGGCCAGAAGCGAACCATCGACCTGGGCCCGCAGGAGTACAACTCGAAGGACGCGCAGGCCGTCGTGGTGGTGCTACCCGAGCGGGAGTACACCTTCAACTACGGCGCGCCGTTCGCGGGCGCGAAGCAGTACTTCTCTGGCAACAGGGACGACCTCAACGGCACGATGACGAGGACCTTCGACCTCACCGGCAAGTCGTCCGCGGCACTGTCACTGAAGGGCAAGTACGCCATCGAGGAGGGGTACGACTACCTCTACTTCGAGGCGTCGACCGACGGTGGGCAGACCTGGACCGACCTGGACGGCACCGTCAACGGCCAGCCGATCGGCGTCGACGGCGCCGACCGGCCGGCTCTCGACGGCAGCAGCAACGGTGCCTGGGCCGACATCAACATCCCGCTGAACTCGCTCGCCGGCAAGGTGGCGCAGGTCCGCCTGCACTACGTCACCGACGGGGGCGTCTCCGAGGGTGGCTTCTTCGGTGACGCGATCACCGTGACCGCCGACGGCCAGACGGTGTTCAGCGACGGCGCCGAGACCGACGCGGGCTGGGCGCTGAAAGAGTGGGAAATCGTCGGCGCGACCTACACCGACACGTTCCCCAACTTCTACATCGCGGGCAACCGGTCGTACGTCTCGTACGACAAGTACCTGAAGACCGGGCCGTACTTCTTCGGCTACGCGAACACCCGCCCGGACTGGGTGGACCACTACGCGTACCAGGAGGGCCTGCTCATCTCGTACTGGAACACCCGCTGGGCGGACAACGACACGGGTGCCCACCCGGGCGAGGGTCGTAACCTGTACATCGACGCGCACCCGCGCCCGATCTACAACCTGACCGGCGCGCCGTGGCGGGCCCGGATCCAGGTCTACGACGCCCCGTTCAGCCTGAACAAGGCCGACTCGTTCACCCTGCACCTGAACAGCCAGCCGCAGTACATCCGCGGCCAGGACGCGCAGCCGCTCTTCGACGACACCAAGAAGTACTTCTACGAGGAGCTGCCGAACCACGGCGTCAAGCTCCCCGCAGCCGGTGTCAAGGTGAAGGTCCTGGAGCAGGACGGCACCTCGATGAAGATCCGCATTTCCTGATTCGTCAACGGTGACGACGGCGGCGCCCGGGTTTTCCCGGGCGCCGTTGTCGTTCCCGCGCCGCAGCAAGTTCTGCCGGCCGGTTCGGAACTGGGGCGACGGGCGCGGCGTCGAAGGGACGTGCTGATGTCTCCCCGGGGTGTCCTCGTCCTCCTGCCGGTGCTGGCGCTGACCGCCTGTGCCCGGTCCGACGACGCGGGGTCGACCGCCGCGCCGGCCACCTCCCCCACCGCGAGTGCAAGCGCCACGCCGACTCCGGAGCAGGCCACCGGTCCGACGCCCGACCCGACCAGCCCGCCGACGCCGGAGTCGACCGGTTCGCCGGCACGGCCGCCGATGTCCGCCACCGAGCTGCCCACCCTGCGTCCGCCGGCCGTCAAGCCGAGCCCGCCCACCGACCTGCGGCCCGCCGGCCTGGTCAGCGGGCACATCACCCGCGGCGGGCGGGGTCCCTGCTACGGCCTGGTGGCCGAGGACGGCACCGAGTACGCGCTGCACGGCCCGAACGCCGGTGAGCTGCGCCAAGGCAGCTTCGTCACGCTCCGGCTCACCCCCACCCTGGCCCGTATCGCCTGCGGCCCCGGCATCCCGATGAGCATCGTGTCGGACTGACCGCCCGGGGCTCCCGCACCGCGTTCACGCGGCCGGCGTGCCACCTCCGGCCCGGATCCCGTCGCCCCGCGCGGCCCCTCGCCTGACGGCCCGCACCGGCTCAAGGTGCCGGGTCCTAGGCTGGGACCATGACCGACCAGCACGGCGGAGCCGTCGACGAGTCCTGCGTCCTCACCGAGGGGCCCTGGACGCACCGGTTCGTCGGGGCGAACGGCAGCCGGTTCCACGTGGTCGAAGCCGGCGCCGGGCCGATGGTGCTCTTCCTGCACGGCTTCCCGGAGCACTGGTGGGCGTGGCACGAGCTGCTGCCCGCCGTCGCCGACGCCGGCTACCGGGCGGTCGCCGTCGACCTGCGCGGTTACGGCGCGAGCGACAAGCCACCCCGGGGGTACGACGGCTACACGCTCGCCGCCGACATCGCCGGGCTGATCCGTGCCCTCGGCGAGCGCTCGGCCACCCTGGTCGGCTCCGGAGCCGGCGGAATGGTCGCCTGGACGGTCGCCTCGTTCCACCCGGCCCTGGTCCGCCGGCTGGTGGTGCTCGGCGCGCCGCACCCGCTGCGGTTGCGCGCGGCGATCTTCGCCGACCCGCGCGGACAGTTCGCCGCCGCCACGCCGACGTTGAAGTTCCAGCTGCCCCGCTACGAACACGTGCTGACCCGGGACGGCGCGGCGGCCGTCGAGGAGTACCTGCGCCGCTGGGGCGGGCCGGACTGGGTGGCCGGGCCGGACTTCGCGGCGTACGCCCAGCGCTGCCGGGAGGCGATGCGGATCCCGCAGGCGGCGTTCTGCGCGCTGGAAGGCTACCGGTGGGCGTTCCGCTCGGTGCTGCGGCTGCACGGCTACCGCTTCGTCCGGCTGATGCAGAAGCCGCTGATCACGCCGACCCTGCAACTGCACGGCGCCGTCGACCTCGCCTCGCTGCCGCGTACCGCCCAGGGCTCCGGGCGTTACGTCGTCGCCCCGTACGAGTGGCGGCTGCTCGACGGGGTGGGGCACTTCCCGCACGTCGAGGCGCCCGAGGTGGTGCTCGGCGAGGTGCTGCGCTGGACGAAGTCCTGACCGGCCGGGCCGGGTCGTCCGCTAAAGCCGCTGCTCACGCAGGTCGGTGACCTCGGCGGCGGGCGCCCAACCCTGGTAGACGCCGAAGTCGAACACCTCCAGCCGCATCGCCTGCGCCACCGGCCAGCGGCCACCGGTGTACTCCACCCGCAGCCAGCCGTCGTGTTCGCCGAGCACGATGAACGGTTGCCCCTGCCAGGTGCAGGTGGTGCGCACGTACACCAGATCCTCGACCTCGACCGCCGGCAGCACCCGCACGTACCGCCCCGGCCGGACCTCCTCGAAGCCCTCGGCGGGTTCCGGCTGGTAGAGGCGGATGTCGTCGCCGTCCGGGCTGGCCTGGTATTCCCGGCCGCGCCAGCGGGCCACGAAGCCGTCGCGAGTCACGCCGCACCGACCTCCCGCCAGAGCAGGGTGTCGGTGTCCAGGGTCGCGACCACCCGCTCGGTGCCGTCCGCACCGATCCGCCACAGCTGGGCACCGTGCGGCAGCCGGGCACTGTCCACCTTGAACTCCGCCACCACGTCGCTGCTCTCGCCGGGGGCGAACCCGTTGCCCCGGAACGGGGCACGCTCGATGACCCAGCCCTCCATCGCCCGCATGGCGGGCTCGTTCTGCCCGCCGTAGGGGATCCGGTAGAGGCTCGGCCGGTGCGCCGGCCAGCGCAGCACGTAGACCTCCTCGGCGTCCCGGGAGAACGGTGATTCGGGGTAGCCGAGGCCGAGCGCGTCGTAGAGCTGGGCCGGGGTGGTCAGGTGGGCGAGCTCGTTGGCCCGGTGCACGAAGCCGGAGACGCGGTCGTAGCCGCGTTCCAGGTAGTAGGCGAGCTGGCTGGCGGCGATCGCCTTCTGCATCAGGATCGGGCGGGTCGGGTCGACGGCCTTCGGCGTGTGGCGGGGCCGCTGGGCGGGCTCGGCCGCGGCGGGTGCCTCCTCGGCATACCCGTCGTCGCCCAGGCCGACCTCGGCGGCCCAGTTGGCCAGCCCGACGATCTGTTCACCGGGCAGCTTGGCGCCGACCGGGGTGCCGGGGTTGACCGCGAACGACCAGTTCTCCTCCGGCCAGCGGCGGATCAGCTGGACGAACTTGACCGGTACCGTCGCCACCTCGCCCACGGTCTGCTCCGCCAGCCGTTCCGGGGAGGTGTAGACGACCACGAAGGTCTCCCCGTCCAGCTCCTGGGTGCGCCACACGAAGCCGGGCTCGCCGGGCCGGCTGCCGGGGGCCGAGTCCGGCGAAACCGGCAGCAGCACCCGGGCCAGCAGCAGCGTGGAGAGGAAGGTGTCGGTGCTTCCGGCGCCCGTCGCGCCGAGCAGGTCCTCCTCGACCGCGTTCGCCGGCTGGAAGTCGAACGCCGGCTCCTCGACGGGCAGGCGATCGTCCGGGGCCTCGTCCGCGACCGCTCCGCCGACCCCGCCCGCCTCGGCGGGCGGCGGCGTTTCGTCGGTTGGTCGAGCCGGCGGGGCGGCGGGCTCGGTGCGAGCGGGACCGGGCGCCGCTCGCGGTGTCCACAGGTCGGCCCCGTCCCCCGTCGTCGCGTCGCCCGGGCGAGGGAAACCGACCGGGTCGCCACCCGGGCCCGGGGAGCCGGACGGGACGTCGGTCGAACTCGGGAAACGCGCCGAGTGTTCGCCGGTGCGCGGGGGGACCGGGCGCTCGCCGGCAGGGTGTGCGGTGCCGGCCGGGCCGGTGGCACCGGGATCGCCGCCGATGGTGTGGTCGCCGCGGAGGGCGGCCCACCGGTCGGCCTCCACGGCCTCGCCCCGGCGCCCCGTCCCGCCCCCGCCGGCGGCCTCGGTGCCGGCGACGCCGGCAGCTTCGGCGCCCGGGCTTCCCGCACGGGCTGCGCCCCACAGGTCGGCGGTGGCGTCGGCCGCTGCCGCGCCAGCCCATCGGTCGTCGGCGGCACCGCCGCGCCCGTTCGCGGTGCGCGCCGATCCGGTGCCGCGCTGCAGGCGGTCGCTGTCGCCGAGCACCGGCGCCCGGACCGGACCGGGCGTCGGGGGCGCGTCCAGCGGATCGGACAGCACCCGGGACTCGATGATCGTGCCCTCGATGACGATGGGCGTGAAGCCGCGGCGTGGCGCGGGCGGGCCGGAGACCGGTTCCGCGATGGACGGTGGTAGCTCCTCCGCCGGCTCGGCGCGGCGATACGACAACGGCTGGGTCAGCTCCCCGTCCCGCTCCCAGGCCGGCGGGCGGCCGGTCGAGGCGGGCTGCCCGGCCGACGGGCTGCGGACGCTGAACGCGCGGGTGGCCTCGTCGGCCGGCGGCCCCGGACGGGGCAGCGGCTGGGTCGTCTCGATGCCGGGTACGGATCGGGCCGCCCGGGGATCGTCCGCCGGTGGCCTCGGCGTCGGAGTCGGCTCGCGGTTGGGGGCGAAGAAGGCCCGGGTCGGCTCCTCACCCGCCGGCGCGTCCAGCGGGCGGCGTCGGGGAAACGGCTGGTCGCTGCGCCCGAACCGGGATGGGGGCGCCGCCCGGTCGCCGGGACGGGTCGGTTCGCGGTACGACGCCGCGCCGCGCCCGGACGACGGTTCGAAGAAGGACTGCCGCGACCCGGGCTCGTTCTCCTCGCCCCCGGCGCGGGCGTTGCCGACCGAGGCGGCTCGCCCGTTGGCAGTCGACGGTCCGCCCGAATCGGCGGTCCGCCCGGGCCGCGCCGGCGACGGCCAGGCCGACCCGGGACCGGGGCGGTCCGGGGGCACGTCGCGCGGGGCGAACCGCGGCGCAACGGGCCGGCCAGCGGGCTGACCCGGCTCTCCGCCACCGGCGCTCGGCTGCGCCCGGTCAGGCTGAGCACGCCCCGCGCCCGGACGGGTCGCGTCGGCCTCCGGCGCCACCTCCGCCGGGCGGCGCGACAGTGCGGCGGCGGCCGGCGCGGGCGGAAACCCGACGGCCGCCGGGGTGCCGCCGCCGGGGACGGGCACGGCACCACCCGGGGAGGTCCGGCCGGCGTCCGGTCCGCCGGCGGACGGCCCCGCCTGGGCGTCCCGGCCCGGCTGGGCTCCGGCGGCACGAGCCCGGGCCAACGTCTCCGCCCGCTCCAGCCGAGCCCGGGCGCCCAGGGTCCGGCCGGGCAACCGCACGTCGCCGCGGGACAGCTGGGCGACGAACCACGCCGGGAGATAGCCCTCGACGGGCAGACCGGGATTGACCGCCAGCCACCACTCGGGATTGGGCCAGCCGGCGGCGAGTTCGGGGTACGGCACCCGGCGGCTGGCGCCGGAGTTCTCTCCGAGGCACGCCCGCAGCGCGCCGGTGGAGGTGAACGCGAGCACGTGGGTGCGACCACCGGTGGTCCAGGTGCCCCAGCCCGCCGGGGTCTGCCCGACGGCCGGGGTGGAGATCGGCAGGAGAAGCTCGGTCCGGGCCAGGATGCGGAAGTAGAGTTCCTGGTCGTTGGCGCGTAGCGCGTCCCGCATCGCCGCCTCGGCCTCCGTGGCCGGCTCCCATTCGGTCACGGCCACCTCTCCTTCCGGGAACAGGCCACAGGCATCGCCTACAACCTACAAGGTAGTAACAAGATCACAATGGCGAGGACGCCGCCGGTCGGCCGGCTCGTCGGCGAGGCGATAGCATCCCGTCCCGGAGCCGACACGATACGGAGGCCGTCGATGTCCGGGTCGATGACGCGCCTCGTCCTGGCGACGCTGACGGCCGCACTGCTGACCGGCGCGCCCGTCGCCGAGGGCGGGGATCCGGCCACCGCGGCCACCCGAGGACCGGCCCCGGCGAGCGCCGGCACGTTGCGAGTGGCGCCGGGTTGCCCGACGCCGCTGGCCCCCGTCCGGGCCGTCGCCGCGACACCCTGGCCGCAGCAGCGGTACGCGCCGGACCGGCTGGCGCCGCTCGCCACCGGTGCGGGAGTGACGGTGGCAGTCGTCGACTCCGGCGTGGACCGGGACCATCCGCAGCTCGCCGGTCGGGTGCTCGACGGCACGGACCTGCTGGACCGGGGTGGGGACGGCACCCGGGACTGCGCCGGCCACGGCACCGCCGTGGCGAGCATCATCGCGGCGGCGCCGCGCACCGGCGTCGCGTTTCGGGGCCTGGCCCCGGGGGCCGGGATCCTGCCGGTCCGGGTCAGCGAGCAGCAGGTGGTCCACGGCCGGGAGTCGGGGCGTACGGTCAGCGCCGCCGAGTTCGCCCGGGGCATCCGCTGGGCGGTGGACCACGGCGCCGACGTGCTCAACCTCTCCGTCGTGCTCTACGCGGACAACCCGGCCGTCCGGTCCGCGGTCGACTACGCGCTGGGTCGGGACGTGGTGGTGGTGGCCGCCGCCGGAAACCTGCACGAGGGCGGCGACCCCCGGCCCTACCCGGCCGCCTACGACGGGGTGCTGGGGGTGGGGGCGATCGCCGCCGACGGCACCCGGGCGTCCTTCTCCCAGACCGGCCCGTACGTCGACCTGGTCGCCCCCGGCAGCGACGTGTTGACCGCCGCGCCCGGGCAGGGTCACCAGCGGACCGAGGGCACCAGCTATGCGGCCCCGTTCGTCGCCGCCACCGCGGCGTTGCTCCGGCAGTACCGCCCCGAGCTGACCGCCGCGCAGGTGGCCGAACGGATCGTCGCCACCGCCGACCCCGCGCCGGGGGCCGGGGGCGGTGGTTACGGCGCCGGCGTGCTCAACCCGTACCGGGCGGTCACCGAGACGCCCGACGGCGCGACGGGCCGGACCCGCCCCGTCGCCGCCCTGGCCGACGAGCCGGCCGACCCGGCACGGCTGGCCCAGCAGGCCCGGCGGGCGGCGGCCCGGGACCGGGCAATGACGGTGGCGACGGTCGGTGCGGCGGCGGCGGGTACGGCCGTGCTGCTCGCCCTCGTGCTGCCGCGCGGCAGCCGGCGGCGCTGGCGGCCCGCCGACCCCCGCTGACCCACGGGCGTCATGGGCACGCCGGTCAGCCATCACGGCGGCAAGTCAGCATTCGACCAGGGCGCAGCGGCCGGGCGTCGAGCGCTCACCGACCGGGCCGACGACCAGGGCACAACAGCCGGAACGACGGTGGCGCCGGCCCGTCCCCGGGCCGACGCCACCAACTGATCCGGCTCAGCGCCGCACCGGGTCGCCCTGCGGCGTCCCACGCGCCGGGCTCACTGGAACAGACCGACGTTCTTCTTCTCGGTGTCCAGATAGTCGGTCGCGGAGTCGTCCACCGCGAGCTTGATGTCGCGCAGCATGGCCTGCAGATCCTGCGACGCCGAGCGCCACCGCGACTGCCGCTGCTCGTAGGCCTGCTTGGCCTCGCCGTTCCAGCCGGCCACCAACGGCGCGGCGTCGCGCTCCAACTGGCCGAGCTGCGACTCGAGTGCGTTCAGCGCCTTCTGGATGTCCGCGCCGGCCTGTTGCAGCGCGGCGAAGTTGACGACCAGCACACCGTGGTCCACCTGCGATCTCCCTCCCCCTGGATCGGATCGTTCTAGAGCGGCAGTTGGATGCCGCCGCGGTTGGTGCCGGCAACCCGGCCGGCGGCCTCGCTGTCCGAGGCGTCGTACTGCTGGCCGGCGGTGCGGATCGCGCCGGCGGTCTCCCGCAGGGCTCGCTGCAACGCCGCCTGATCCTGCGCCCACTGCTGCTTGACCTGCTCGAACGACCGACCGCCGGCGCCACGCCAGGCCTGCTGCAACACCTCCAACTCGGTCATCAGGCTGCTCAGCATCGATTGCAGCGACTGGTCCACCTGCTCGAACTTCGCCGCGGTCTGCTGCATCACCGCGGCTTCCGCCTGGGTCTGGGACACTCCGGACCTCACCTCGTCTCGTCGCGCGTGGCTGGCCGTCGGCGCGCCCGCCGGGGAACACGCCGCTCACGCCCGGGGATGATGCGCACGGCGGGCGCGGGGTCAGCGAAACTCGTGGCTGACGGTAGCCGTCTGATAGCACTTCTGCTACCCCGTCCGCTCCCCTGTGGACAACGCGGACCCCGGCCCTTCGCTTACCATGTGCAGCAGCCAGGTAGCGGGCAGTGATCGGGTGGGAGGCGCGGTGACGGCGACGACCACCGGCGGTCCCCGCCCGGGAGGCGGGCGGGGCGAGGTGGCCGTCCGGCGTGACCCGGTCCCGGCCGGGGGACGGCCGCTCGCACCCCGGCCCGCGCTGCCGCCACAGTGGACCGGCCGCCGACCGGCCGGGGTCCGTGCCGGCCAGATCGTCGCCGCGCAGGTGGCGGTGGCGCTGCCGCTCGCCACCCTCGGCCGGGGCGCACCCGCGCTGGCGGCGGCGCTGCTGGCGGCCGTGCTGCTGCTCGCGCTGGCCTGGCTACGGCTACGCGGTCGTTGGCTCTTCGAATGGTCCGGCACCGCCCTCGGCTACCTGACCCGTAGGCGGCTCCTGCCGGCGGAGGCCGGACCGGCCGCGCTGCTCGACCTGGTCGATCCGGGTGCCGTGATCCGCTCGGCGGAGGTGGCCGGCGGTCCGGCCGCGATGCTGGACGACGCCGTCGGCGTGACGGCGCTGCTGGAGATCGGCGACCCGGGTGACCTGCTGGGCGGCGGCCCGCGCATGCTGCCCGTCCCCTCGGCGCTGCTTCCGCCGCCCACCCCGGACGGGCCACCGATCCGGATCCAGCTCCTGCTCTCCGCCGCGCCGGCACCGGTACCGACGGCGGGTGGCACGGTCGGCACGTCGTACCGGCAGCTCACCGACGGGCGACTGGCCGGGCGGGAACGGGTGCTTCTCGCCGTGCGGGTGCTCCGGGTCGACGGGTGGTCGGCGGAGGAGTTGCGGCAGGCGCTCGCCGGCACGCTGCGCCGGATCGTCCGACGGCTCGGGCCACTCACCGCCCGTCCACTGGGTACGGCCGCCGCGCTGCGAGCGCTCGACGAGCTGGCCCACCATGACGCCGCGCCGCTGCGGGAGTGCTGGTCGGCGCTGCGCACCGGCGACCTGTTCCAGACCACGTTCCGGGTGACCCGGTGGCCGGATCTGCGTGGTGACGGCGGGCGTCGGCTGATCACCCGGATGCTGGCGCTGCCGGCGACCGCCACCAGCGTCTCGCTCAGCGCCGGCCCGCATCCGGCCGCCGCGCCGGCTCCGGCCGAGCTGACCGTACGCCTGGCCGCCGGCTCGTCGGGAGAGCTGTCGCTGGCCGCCGAGGCGCTGCGTCAGCTGGTGACCGGCCTCGGCGCGGAGGTTCGCCGGCTGGACGGCGAGCAGCTGCCCGGCTTGGCCGGCACGCTGCCGCTGGCGCTGGCCAGCCCGTACGCCCAGCCCGTGCCGGCCGTGGACGGGCTGGAACTCGTCGCCGGCGGCGGGGGGCTGATGCTCGGCGCCAACCGGCACGGCGCCCCGGTCACCGTCCGGCTGTTCCGGCCCGAGGGCACCCGGGTGCTGCTGGTCGGCGGGGTGCCCGCCGCACAGCTCGTGGCCCTGCGCGCGATGGCGACCGGCGCCCGGGTGGTGGTGCAGACCGCCCGCCCTCGCGTCTGGGAGCCGTTCGTGCGGAGCGTCGGCGCGCCCGGCGGCACGATCCCGCTTCTCCCGCCCGGCCGACCGGTCCCCGGCGGGCCGGGCACACCGCTGCGGCCGCTGCTGGTGCTCCTCGACGTGGGGCCAGTGCCGGCCGATCCGGAGCCAGGCCCGCCGTGGCGCTCCACCCTGGTGGTACGCGACGAGCTGACCCCGGCCGACGCCGACGCGCTGAGCCGGGCCGACCTGGCGGTGCTCCAACCCCTCGATCCGGGCGAGGCCGCGTTGGCCGGCGCCGCGCTCGGGCTCGGCGACTCCGCCGAGTGGCTGACCCGGATCCGCGACGACATGGTCGCGGTGGTCAACCGACGAGCGCTGCGCTGGGCGCTGCTCTCCGTCACCCCGATCGAGTCGCAGCTGATCGGTCGCCCGTCCCGCCGCTGACCGGCGCCGGCCGGGTTCGCGACGCTCCGCGCCCGACCGGCGACGGGCGGCCGATCACCGCAGGTTCGTCGATCTCCACGGGTTCCGCCGGTGACCGGTCCGTGGCACGATCCCCGCCATGGGTTTTCTCAAGGGTCTGCTGATCCGCCTGGCCACCACGGCGCTCGCCTTCTGGTTGGCCACCCTGCTCATCCCGGGCATCACGCTGGACACCGACTCCGCCACCAACGCGGTCGTCACCCTGGTCCTCGTCGCGGCCATCTTCGGCGTGGTGAACGCGGTGCTCCACCCGATCATCAAGACCGTCGGCTGCGGCTTCTACCTGCTGACCCTCGGTCTGATCGCGCTGGTGGTGAACGGACTGCTCTTCCTGCTGACCAGTTGGATCGCCGGTGAGGCCGGGCTGCCGTTCCACGTGGACGGGTTCTGGCCGGCCGCCGTGCTGGGTGCGCTGTTCGTCGGCGTCGTGACCTGGGTCCTCGGCGCCATCCTCGACCGCGACTGATCCGACGCGGCACGGCGGGCGGGTGCGGGCGGTGACCAGAGTCCGGGAATTGGCCGGCGCGGTGCAGGGGGCCCGGGGCTAGCGTCACAGGCGTGTTCTCCCTGACCCGCGCCGACGGCTACCTGCTCAGCACCGACCCGGCCCGACTCGACCTGGACCGGGTGCACCACTGGCTCAGCACCGAGGCGTACTGGGCGCTGGGGCGCGACCGGGAGACGGTGGCCCGTGCGTTCGCCGGCTCGATCCCGTACGGCGTGTACCGCCCTGGCGACGGCGCACAGGTGGCGGTCGCCCGGGTGGTCACCGACCGGGCCACCTTCGCCTGGCTCTGCGACGTCTTCGTCGACGCGGGCGAGCGGGGCAACGGGCTGGGCACCTGGCTGGTCGGTGCGATCCGCGACCACCTCGACGGGCTCGGCGTACGGCGGATCCTGCTGGCCACGAACGACGCGCACGGCGTGTACGCGAAGGTCGGCTTCGCCCCGGTGGCTGCCGAGCGCTGGATGGAGCTGGACCGGCGCGACGCGGCGGCGGTGCCAGTGACGCCGGTCACGCCGCCCGCTGGAAAGGAACGAACGGGGCAGTCGCCCCTTACGGTGGAGGCGTGACCCCGACCCGCCTGGGATACCTCTACGGCTTCGGCGCGTACCTGCTCTGGGGCTTCTTCCCGATCTACCTCAAGCTGCTCCGGCCGGCCGGACCGCTGGAGATCCTCGCCCACCGGATCGTCTGGTCGGTGGTCTTCGTCGCGCTGGTGCTCGCCGCGCTGCGCAACATCGGCTTCCTGCGGGCGCTGGCCCGTCGGCCCCGGGCGCTGGCCGGCATCGGCGTCGCCGCCGCGCTGATCGCGGTGAACTGGGGCACCTACATCTACGGGGTCAACTCCGACCGGGTGGTGGAGACCGCGCTCGGCTACTTCATCAACCCGCTGGTGGTCGTGCTGCTCGGGGTGACGGTGCTGCGCGAGCGGCTGCGCCCCGCGCAGTGGGTGGCGCTGGCCGTCGGCGGCCTGGCCGTGGCCGTGCTCACCGTCGACTACGGTCGGCTGCCCTATCTGGCGCTCACCCTGGCGGTCAGCTTCGGCGGCTACAGCCTGGTGAAGAAGCGGCTCGGGCTGCCCGCCGCCGAGGGGCTCTTCGTCGAGTCCGCGGTGCTGGCGCTCCCCGCGCTGGGCTACCTCGGTTGGCTCGCCGCCTCCGGCGACGCCACCTTCGGGCACACCTCGGCCGGGCACACGGCGCTGCTGGTGCTGGCGGGCGCGGCCACCGCGATCCCGCTGCTGCTCTTCGCCGGCGCTGCGAACCGGTTGCCGCTGACCAACCTCGGCATGCTCCAGTACCTCGCCCCGATCCTCCAGCTCGGCTGCGGCGTGCTGATCTTCCACGAGCCGATGCCGCCGGCCCGGCTGGGCGGCTTCGCGCTGGTCTGGCTCGCCCTGATCATCTTCACCGCGGACGCGCTGCGCCAGGCCCGGCGCACCCGCGCCAGCACCGCCGCCGCCCGCCGCGCGGCGACCGCCACCGTCCCCGTCGCCCGCTGACCCCCGCCCGGGTCAGCGGACGTCGTAGCTCAGCACCGCGGTGCCGTCGGCGCGGAGCAGCTCCAACCGGACCAGCTCGGCGTCGGTGAACCGGGTGACGCCGCTGAACCGCACGTCGTCGCCGGGCGCGGCCAGCCACGAGCCGATCTGCTCGGTCGCGCCGTCCGGACCGTGCGCCACCAGCCGGAACGTGTACGCCTTGCGGTAGCCGGCGCGCTGGTCGTAGCCGCAGTGCATGGTCACCTCGGTCCCCCAGTCGGTGCCGGTCAGGCCGATCTCGGCGTGCACCGGCACCGTCCCGGCGACCGGCTGCATGGCGACCATCCGCACCTGCTCGGGCGGCGGCACGGTCTCGCGGGGCAGCACGGCGGCCGTGCCGACGCCGACCAGCAGGGCCAGCGCGGCCGCCACGAGCGTGGTCAGCGCGTACCGGCGGCGGACGGCCGAGCGCTCGCCACGGCGGCGCTGCCGGGCCTCGTCGAGCAGCGTCGGCAGCGAGGGACCCGACGGGGGCGGCAGGAACTGCTCCAACCCGGCCGGGTCGAGCCGGCCGAGCAGCCCGGGCAGCACCGCGATCTCGGCGACCGCCTCGCGGCACTCGGCGCAGCCGGCGAGGTGCCGCTCGTACGCGGCCCGCTCGGCGGGGGCGAGCGCACCCAGCACGTACGCGCCGTCGTCGTGCGCGAACTCGCAGCGGGTCATCCGGTCACCCCCATCTCCGCCAGGACCAACCGTAGTGAGCGCAGCGCGTAGTGCGTGCGCGACTTGACCGTGCCCGGCGGCACCCCCAGCCGGGAGGCCGCCTCGGCCACCGATCGCCCCTGGTAGAAGCACTCGACGAGCACCTCACGGTGGGTCGGGCTGAGCCGGTTCAGCGCCTCGGCGACGGTCCACGCCTCCACCGCGCGCTCGGCCTCGTCCACCACCTCCGGCGGCTCCGGCAGCTCGTCGGTGTAGACCTCGCCGACCCGGGTGGACCGCCGTCGCCACGCGTCGATGGCCAGGTTGCGTGCGGTGGTGAAGAGCCAGGCGCGGACGGAGCCCCGGCTCGGGTCGAGCGACTCGGGGTGTCGCCAGGCGCGCAGCAGGGTCTCCTGCACCAGGTCCTCGGCCCGCTGCCGGTCGCCGTTGACCAGCCGCAGGGCGTGCGCGTACAGCGCCTCGGCATGCTCGTCGTGCAGGGCGCGGAGCAGTTGGGCGTCGTGGTCGCTGATGGCGGGTCTCCTCGCTCTCGACGCGAGTCCGACGGGGGCGTACGCCCGGGAATACGTGCGGTCACGCCGATCGGTTCAGCAGGAGGTCAACGGGCGTTCGCCGGCGATCTGTTCACGTCTGGTTCACATCGACGCCGACGATCGCTCACCACACCCTCCTAGCGTCCGGCAGGTACGCACGCGGGCGGGACGTCCAGCGTGCCACCGACCCCCATCAGGAGGCTCCTCCCCATGAGCGACCGTCCCCGGCTGCTCCCGCTGTTGGGCGCCACCCGCCACGGCAGCCGTGACAACATGACCTGCCTCTACCGCTGCGGCAACGCCTGCGACCACCCGGTACCGAACACCTCCGACAACGCCTACTTCGGCGACGTGGTGAGCACCGAGGTCACCCGGCGCGGTGTGGTCCGGGCCGGCGCGGTCGGCGCCCTGGTGCTGGGCTTCGGTGGCGCGGCGGCCGGCGCGCTGGCCGGCGCGGCCCCCGCCTCGGCCGCTCCCGGCGAGACGGCGGTGGTGCCCGAGGCCTTCGGCTTCGGCCGCCCGCCGCAGGGCATCGGCAACGGCGCGCTGACGTTCAACCCGATCCCGCCGAACAAGCTGGACACCCTGGTGGTGCCGAACGGCTACGACCACGCCGTCGTCATCAAGTGGGGCGACGAGGTCGTGCCCGGCGCGCCGGAGTTCAACGTGCACCGGCAGACCGCCGCGGCGCAGGCCAAGCAGTTCGGCTACAACAACGACTTCGTCGGCGTGCTGCCGCTGGACAAGCAGGGCAAGCGGGCGCTGCTCGTGGTCAACCACGAGTACACCAACGAGGACCTGATGTTCCCGGCCTTCCCCGGCCTGGACAACCTCTCGGTCGAGCAGCTGCGGATCGCGATGGCCGCGCACGGCATGTCCGTGGTGGAGCTGGAGCGGGTCGACGGCACCGGCCAGTGGCGGCCGGTCGCGAAGGGTCGCCGGCCGTACAACCGGCGGGTCACCGCGCTGGCCACCAAGTTCGACGTGACCGGCCCGGCGGCCGGCTCGGCCTGGCTGAAGACCGCCGCCGACCCGAAGGGCCGGACGGTCGTCGGCACGCTGAACAACTGCGCCGGCGGCGTGACCCCGTGGGGCACGGTGCTCTCCGGCGAGGAGAACTTCAACCAGTACTTCGTGGGCGCGGACGCCGTACCGGCGGAGCTGAAGCCGAAGCTGGAGCGCTACGGCATCACCACCACCGCCCGCTACCCGAGCGGTAGCCGCAAGTGGGAGCGCGCGGACGAGCGCTTCGATCTGGCCAAGCACCCGAACGAGGCGCACCGGTTCGGGTGGGTCGTCGAGATCGACCCGTTCGACCCCGAGGCCCGCCCGCGCAAGCACACCGCGCTGGGCCGGTTCAAGCACGAGGGCGCGAACGTCATCGTCGCCAAGGACGGCCACGTGGTCGCATACATGGGCGACGACGAGCGGTTCGACTACCTGTACAAGTTCGTCTCGGACAAGAAGTTCATGAAGGGCGACTCCTGGGCCGCCCGCAAGCACAACCTGACCCTGCTGGAGTCCGGCACCCTCTACGTCGCCCAGCTGGAGCAGACCAGCGCCGGCGAGATCGACGGCTCCGGCAAGCTCCCCTCGGACGGCGCCTTCAACGGTCGGGGTCGCTGGATCAAGCTAGTCAGCGGCAACCGCTCGTACGTTGACGGGATGACCGCGGCGGACGTGCTCACCTTCACCCGGCTCGCCGGTGACAAGGTCGGCGCGACCAAGATGGACCGACCGGAGGACGTCGAGCCGAGCCTGCTCACCGGCAAGGTGTACGTGGCGCTGACCAACAACACCAACCGGGGTGTCGGCAGCAACCCGAAGGCGGACGAGGCGAACCCGCGCAACGCCAACAAGCACGGGCAGGTCCTGGAGCTGGTGGAGAACCGCGGCGACAACACCGCCGAGTCGTTCACCTGGTCGCTGCCGATCGTCTGCGGCGACCCGACCGACGCGTCGACCTACTTCGCCGGGTACGACAAGACCAAGGTCTCCCCGATCTCCTGCCCGGACAACGTGGCCTTCGACGCCACCGGCAACCTCTGGATCTCCACCGACGGCAACGCGCTGGGCAGCAACGACGGCCTCTTCGCGACCGCCCTGGAGGGCCCGGAGCGGGGTCACCTGAAGCAGTTCCTGACCGTGCCGCTCGGCGCGGAGACCTGCGGCCCGTTCATCACCGGCGACAACCGCTCGGTCTTCGTGGCGGTGCAGCACCCCGGCGAGATCACCGGCGCCTCGGTGGAGTCGCCGAAGTCCACCTGGCCGGACGGCGACTACGCCAAGCCCGGTGTCGTGGTCACCTGGCGTCTCGACGGCGGCCCGGTGGGTAGCTGACGTTCCTCCGGCGGTCCGGCGCTGGACCGCCACCGCGGGGCCCTCTCCCAGCCCGGGGGAGGGCCTCGCGGCGTTCCCGGCTCACTGCTCGGCGGCGATGCCGTCGGCGACCGACCGGGCCACGGTGAGCAGCTTGGCCCGCACCACCCGGGCGGAGGTCATCATCTCGCTGGCCGGCAGCGCGCAGGCGAGCACGAGCCGGCGCTCCATGTCCTTGTCCGGGCTGACCAGCACGGCGGCGCAGGCCACGCCCTGCCGGAACTGCCCGAGTTCCAGCTGCATGCCCCGACGGTCGCCGGCGGCCAGGTCCGCCTCGAAGGTCTCCGAGCTGGTCAGCGTCGCCGTGGTGAACGGGCGCATGCCGTACTCGCGCAGGTAGCGGAAGCGCTGCTCGGCGGTGAGCGTGGCGAGCAGGGCCTTGCCGAGGGCGGTGGCGTGCGCACCCTCGTCGAAGCCGGGGACCAGCTCCTCCAGGTAGGGCGAGCGTGGCCCCTCGGCGACCGCGGTCAGCGCCACCTGGCCGCCCACGAAGCGGCCCAGGTAGTGGCTGTAGCCGGTGTCGGCGGCGGCCCGGCGCAGGGTCTCCCCGACCGCCGGCGGCCCGCGGAACGCGGTCACCAGCTCCCGGTAGCGGTCGGCGACCTCCAGCCCCACGATGTACGTGCCGTCCTCGCGGCGGATCACGTAGCCCTCGTAGGCCAGGGTGCGGACCAGGTGGTAGGTGGTGGCAACGGTCAGCTCGCACCGCCGGGCGATCTGCTTGACGGTCAGCCCCTTCGGGGCACGACCGACCGACTCGAGCACTCGTAGCGCGCGGGAGACGCTGCGGATCAGGTCCGAAGGTTCCGCCAGGGGGTCGCGCACAACCACCTCCGCCGCCGGGGACTTACACCATATGAAATACAGGCCCGGTGCGAAACGACTGTTCGGGTCGAGGATGCCAGATCGTCATCAACGGCTCGTGCGGCCACGGACACGTTCCGTACTGTCGAGGCGACCGGCGTAGGTTTGCCGCACCATGACCGACACCGCCGTCACCCCCGCCCCGGACACCCTTTCCACCCGGCCCCTGCGGGCCAGCGTCAGCGCCATCGTGGTCACCATCGCCTGCGTCCTGCCGGTCTTCCTGGTCGGCGGCCTCGCCGTGCAGCTCGGTGACGACCTCGGCTTCTCCCCCGCCGGGCTCGGCCTCGCCGTGTCGCTCTACTTCGGGGTGGGCGCGTTGGCGTCGGTCCCCTCCGGCGTCCTCGCCGAGCGGTACGGTCCGGCGGTGGTGGCCCGCGCCGGCATCCTGCTCTCCGCCGGCATCCTGCTGGCCGTGGCGGCGCTGGCCCGGTCGTACCCGGTGCTGCTCGGGCTGCTGGCGCTCGGCGGCGTCGCGAACGCCCTCGGCCAGTTGGCCAGCAACGCCGCGCTGGCCCGGCACGTCCCGCCGCAGCGACAGGGGCTCTCGTTCGGCGTCAAGCAGGCGGCGATCCCGGTCTCCACCCTGCTGGCCGGGGCGGCGGTGCCGACCATCGCGCTCACCGCCGGTTGGCGCTGGGCGTTCGTCGCCGCGGCCGGCACCGCGCTGGCCGCCCTGCTCGTCGTACCCCGGCGGGAGGCGGGCCCGGCCCGGCGGGCGACCGGCGCGCGGGCCGGCCGTGGCACGGGCGCCCTGGTGGTCATCGGGGTGGCCGCGACCCTGGCGGCGGCCGCCGCCAACGCGCTGGGCACCTTCCTGGTGGACTCCTCGGTCGGGCGCGGGCTCGCGCCCGGCCTCGCCGGCCTCACCCTGACCCTGGGCAGCGCGGTCTGCGTCGCGGCCCGGGTCGGCGCGGGCTGGCTGGCCGACCGGCGGTCGGGCGGGCACGTGGCGCTCATCGCCGGCATGCTGGTGGTCGGCGCGGCGGGGCTCGGGCTGCTCGCGGTGGCCGGCCCGGTACCGCTGGTGGCCGGCGTCGTGCTCGGCTTCGGCCTGGGCTGGGCCTGGCCGGGGCTGATGAACTTCGCCGTGGTCCGGCTGCACCCGCAGGCCCCGGCCGCCGCCACCTCGATCACCCAGACCGGGGTGTACGCGGGCGGCTGCCTCGGCCCGCTGGGCCTGGGGTCACTCGCCGCTCACTCCGGCTACCCAGCCATGTGGAGCACCGCCGCCGGCTCGATGCTGCTGGCCGCCGCCCTGATGCTCACCGGCAGCCGCCTCCTGACCCGCCCCTGACCTGCGCCCACCCCCTCCGCGTCCCGCTCCTCCCGTTGATCAAGAGGTTCGCGTCACCACGGAGATCGTTTCTGACGCGGATCTCTTGATCACCGCGCGTTGGCGGGAGGGCCGCCGGGTGGGGGTGGAGTGGGGTGGGGTTAGCTGGTGCGGTCGGCTACGAAGTCGCAGAGGGACTCGAGGGCGCGGCGGGCCGGGTTGTGCGGCAGCGGGGCGAGTCGGGCGCGGGCATCCTCGGCGTAGCTGCGCACCGTCTCGCGGGCCCGCTTGAGCGCCGGGCTCTCCCGAAGCAGGCCGAGCGCCTCGGCGTGCAGGGCGTCGTCGGTCACCGCCCCGGCGGCGAGGATCTCCCGCAGCCGGACGGACGCGGCGTCGGAGTCGTCCGCCGCCTGGGCGTAGAGCACCGGCAGCGTCGGCACGCCCTCACGCAGGTCGGTGCCGGGAGTCTTGCCCGACTGGACCGACTCCGAGGCGATGTCGAGCAGGTCGTCGGAGAGCTGGAAGGCGACGCCGATGGTCTCGCCGTACCCGGCCAGCGCCTCGGTGTGCTCCGGCGACGCGCCGCCGAACATCCCACCGAACCGGGCGGAGGTGGCGATCAGCGAGCCGGTCTTGCCGGCGATCACCTGGAGGTAGTGCGCCACCGGGTCGTCGCCGGGGCGCGGCCCGACGGTCTCGGCGATCTGGCCGTGCACCAGCCGGGCGAAGGTGCGCGCCTGCAGCTGCACCGCCTCGGTGCCGAGGTCGGCCGCGAGGTCCGCGGCCCGGGCGAAGAGGTAGTCACCGACCAGAATGGCGACCGAGTTGGTCCAGCGCGAGTTGGCGCTCGGCGCCCCCCGGCGCACGGCCGCCTCGTCCATCACGTCGTCGTGGTAGAGCGTCGCCAGGTGGGTGAGCTCCATCACCACCGCGGCCTGCACGATCCGCGTCTCGGTCGGGTCGCCGAACTGGGCGCCGAGCGCCACCAGCAACGGCCGGAACCGCTTGCCGCCGGCCTCGACAAGGTGCCGGGCCGCCTCGGTCACGAACGGATCGGCACTGGCCACACTGGCCCGCAACTCGACCTCGACGTCGTCGAGCAGCGCCAGAACGGACGCCTCGAGCCGGGGATCGGCGAGATAGAGGCCGAGGGCCCCGAACTGACCCGTGCTCTGCCGGCTCCGACGACCGCCGGAGCCGGTGGCACCTGTACGCTCGCCAGCCGGATTCACCACGCCTCAACCATGCCACACCCGTTCGACCAGCCCCGGACGGGGGATGCGTGCTGCGCCGGGGCGCACTGTGCACGCACCGCCCGGTGCACCGGACACGGAACGGGGGCCGGTACGCCCCTGACGTACCGGCCCCCGTCGGGCGTGCGCGTTGCCTATCTGACGAATTCGGCGGCACCGGTGGCCAGGTCGAGCAGCGGCGCCGGAGCGACACCGAGGACCAGGGTGGCCACCACCCCGATCATCAGCGCGGCCGAGGTGAGCCCGCCGGGCACGGTGACCGTCGGGGTGGACTCGCCCGGCTCGGAGAGCCACATCATCACCACGACCCGCAGGTACGGGAAGGCCAGCACCATGCTGGTCAGCACGCCGGCGATCACCAGCCATCCCTGCCCGTCCGCGAGCGCCGGCCCGAAGACCGCGAACTTGCTGGTGAAGCCGCTGGTCAGTGGGATGCCGGCGAAGGCGAGCAGGATGAAGGTGAAGAGCCCGGCGTAGAACGGCGAGCGCCGCCCCAGGCCCGCCCAACGGGACAGGTGGGTGGCCTCCCCGTCGGCGTCCCGGACGAGGGTCACCACGGCGAACGCGGCGAGCACCGAGAAGCCGTACGCGACCAGGTAGAACATCGTGCCGGAGAGGCCGTCCTTCGAGGGCGCCAGCACCCCGACCAGCAGGTAGCCGGCGTTGGCGATCGAGGAGTACGCCAGCAGCCGCTTGATGTCGGTCTGGGTCACCGCCAGCACCGCGCCGACCAGCATGGTCAGCACCGCCACCGCCCCGAGCACCGGGGTGAAGTCCCAGCTGGCACCGGCGAAGGCGACGTGGAAGACCCGCAGCAGGGCACCGAACGCGGCGACCTTGGTGCAGGCCGCCATGAAGCCGGTGATCGGCGTCGGGGCGCCCTGGTAGACGTCCGGCGTCCAGACGTGGAAGGGCGCGGCAGCCGCCTTGAACAGCAGGCCGATGGCGAGCAGCGCCATGCCGGCGAAGAGCAGCACCGGGCTGGCCGGCGAATCATCGACCGCCGCGTTGATGGTGGCGAAGTCGACCCCGGCGGACCGACCCGGGGTGCCGGCGGTGAAGCCGTAGATCAGGGCCACCCCGAACAGGAAGAACGCCGAGGCGTACGCGCCGAGCAGGAAGTACTTCATCGCCGCCTCCTGGCTCAGCAGCCGCCGGCGACGGGCCAGCGCGCAGAGCAGGTAGAGCGGGAGCGAGAAGACCTCGAGCGCGATGAACATGGTCAGCAGGTCGTTGGCCGCCACGAAGATCAGCATGCCGCCGATCGCGAAGGTGGTCAGCGGGTAGACCTCGGTGGCGCCGTTCTTCCCCTCGGCCTGCCGCTGGTCCTCGGCCGACTCGGCGGTCACCGCCGCCTGGGCGACGAAGGCCCCGCCCCGCTCCACCGTGCGCTCGCCGATCAGCAGCAGCGCCATCGCGGCGAGCACCAGGATCGCGCCCTGGAGGAAGAGCGTCGGTCCGTCGATCGCGATGGCCTGGCCGGCGGTGATCAGCCGGTCGTCGGCGTTGAGCACCACCATGGTCAGCGCGGCGAGCACCGCGAGCAGCGCCAGGGTCAGCTGCACGACGTGCCGCAGCCGCCGAGGCACGAACGCCTCGACCAGCACGCCGAAGAGCGCGGCCGCCAACATGATCAACGTCGGCGCGAGCGCCGCGTAGTCGATCGACGGCAGTTTCAACTCGGTCACTTTGCCGCCTCCTGGACGGTGCCGCCCACCGACGGGGCGGGGTCGGTCCTGCCGATGTCGTCCATGGTCGCCTGGACGGCGGGGTTGATCACGTCGGTGACCGGCTTCGGGTAGAAGCCGAGCAGCACGATCAGCGCGATCAGGGGTGCGACGACGACCTTCTCGCGCAGGTTGAGGTCACGACGCATCCCGTCGACCTCGGTGAGCGCCGGGTTGAGCGTCCCCTGGGTGGTGCGCTGCACCATCCACAGCACGTACGCCGCGGCCAGGATGATGCCGAGCGTGGCGATCACCGCGACCGGCTTGTTCACCGTGAAGGTGCCGATCAGCACCAGGAACTCGGAGATGAACGGCGCGGTGCCGGGTAGCGCCAGCGAGGCCAGACCGGCGAAGAAGAGCACGCCGGCCAGCACCGGAACCAGCTTGCCGGCGCCGCCGAAGTCGCTGATCAGCGACGAGCCGCGGCGCGCGATCAGCATGCCCACCACCAGGAAGAGCAGGCCGGTGGCGAGACCGTGGTTGACCATGTAGAACACGGCGCCGGTGCCGGCCTGGGTGGTGAAGGCGAAGATGCCCACCCCGATGAACCCGAAGTGCGCGATCGAGGTGTACGACACCAGCCGCTTCAGGTCGTTCTGGCCGACTGCCAGCAGCGCGGCGTAGATGATGCCGATCAGGCCGAGCGCCAACGCCCACGGCGCGAACCACTTCGCCGCGTCGGGGAAGAGCGGCAGGCAGTAACGCAGGATGCCGAACGTGCCGACCTTGTCGAGGACGCCGACCAGCAGCGCCGCCGCGCCGGCCGGGGCCGCGCCACCGGCGTCCGGCAGCCAGGTGTGGAACGGGAAGAACGGCGCCTTGATCGCGAACGCGAGGAAGAAGCCGAGGAAGAGCCAGCGCTCGGTGCCCGTCGAGATGTCCACCTGGGACAGCGCCTGCCAGTCGAAGGTCTTTCCGCCGACCACCCAGAGGCCGATCACCGCGGCCAGCATGAAGAGGCCGCCGACCAGCGAGTAGAGGAAGAACTTCACCGCCGCGTACTGCCGCTGGTGGCCGCCGTAGCTGCCGATCAGGAAGTACATCGGCACCAGCATGACCTCGAAGAACACGTAGAACAGGAAGACGTCGGCGGCGGCGAAGACGCCGATCATCGTGCACTCGAGGACCAGCAGCAGCGCGAAGTAGACCGGCACCGAGCGCTTCGACGACTCGGCGTCGTGCCAGGACGCCAGGATCACCAGCGGCACCAGCACCGCGATCAGCATCAGCATCACCAGCGCGATGCCGTCCGCCGCGAAGGTGAAGCTGACCCCCCAGTTCGGGATCCACGGGTACGACTCGCGGAACTGGAAGCGGTCACCGCCGGCCTTGAAGGTGACCCACATGACCACCGAGAGCACCAGCACCAGCAGCGACCAGACGAACGCCACCTGCTTGGCCAGCTCCGGCCGATGGCGTGGCAGGAGGGCCACCACCAGGGCGCCCACCAGCGGCGCCACGGTCAGCACCGAGAGGAACGGGAAGTTGGACATTATGCGGCCTTACCTCCGTCGTCACTGCGTGGTCCGCCGGCGGGGGCGGCCGGGAAGAGGTCGATCACGCCAGCCACCCCGCCTGTACGGCCAGGAACGCCGCCACCACCAGCAGCGCGCCGGTCAGGATCGAGGTCGCGTACGACCGGACGAAGCCGGTCTGCAGCCGCCGGAGCCGACCGGAGCCACCGCCGACCGCCGCGGCGAGGCCGTTGACCAGCCCGTCCACGCCCCGGTTGTCGAGGAAGACCAGCGCCCGGGTGAGGAAGACGCCCGGCTTCTCGAAGACCGCCTCGTTGATGGCGTCCGTGTAGAGGTTGCGACGGGCGGCGGTGACCAGCACCCCGGCCGGCTGCGGCGCGGTGGCCGTGCCGCCCCGGAACAGGAACCAGGCCAGCCCGACGCCGAGCACCGTGACCAGCAGCGAGAGCGTGGTGATCACCGCGTGCGAGAGGACCGGGGCGTGCTCGCCGTGCTCGCCACCGAGGCCGGCGGTGGCGGTCAGCCAGTCCGGCACCGAGGTGGAGAGCAGGAAGCCGGCGCCGACCGAGCCGATGGCCAGCAGGATCAGCGGGATGGTCATCAGCGCCGGCGACTCGTGCGGGTGCTCGATCTCCTCGGTCCACCGCTTCGGCCCGTGGAAGGTGAGCACGAAGAGCCGGGTCATGTAGAACGCGGTCAGCCCGGCGCCGAGCAGCGTCGCGCCGCCGAACAGCCACGCCGTCCAGTCGTCCCGCTCGAACGCGGCCACGATGATCGGCTCCTTGGAGAAGAAGCCGGAGAACGGGAACATGCCGATGATGGCGAGCCAGCCCATCATGAAGGTGATCCAGGTGACCTTCATGTACTTCGACAGGCCGCCGAAGCGGCGGATGTCGACCTGGTCGTTCATGCCGTGCATGACCGAGCCGGCGCCGAGGAACATGTTGGCCTTGAAGAAGCCGTGCGCCAGCAGGTGCACGATGGCCAGCGCGTACGCCGCGCCGCCCAGGCCGACGCCGACGAACATGTAGCCGATCTGGCTCACCGTCGACCAGGCGAGTACCCGCTTGATGTCGTCCTTGGCCGCGCCGATGACGCAGCCGACCAGCAGGGTGAGCGCACCGACGCTGACCACCACGAGTTGCAGCGTGGTGTTGGCCGAGAAGATCGGGTTGGACCGGGCGATCAGGTAGACGCCCGCGGTGACCATGGTGGCCGCGTGGATGAGCGCCGACACCGGGGTCGGGCCCTCCATCGCGTCCGGCAGCCAGGCCTGGAGCGGGAACTGGCCGGACTTGCCGGTCGCGCCGAGCAGCAGCAGCAGGCCGAGCACCAGCACGGTGGGGCCGGCCAGCGCGCCGATGCCGGTGAAGACCTCGTCGTACTGGGTGGTGCCGAGGGTGGCGAACATGATGAAGATGCCGATCGCCAGGCCGGCGTCGCCGACCCGGTTCATCAAAAACGCCTTCTTACCGGCGGTGGCGGCGCTCGGCCGCTCGTACCAGAAGGAGATCAGCAGGTACGACGCCAGACCGACGCCCTCCCAGCCGAAGTAGAGCATCACGTAGTTGTTGCCGAGCACCAGCAGCAGCATGGCGGCGACGAACAGGTTGAAGTAGCCGAAGAAGCGCCGGCGGCCCGCGTCGTGCGCCATGTACTCGACCGCGTAGAGGTGGATCAGGAAGCCCACCCCGGTGATCAGCAGTACGAAGACCGCGGCCAACGGATCGAAGAGCAGACCGAAGTCCACCCGCAGATCACCGACCGTGATGAAGTCCCAGAGGCTCAGCTCGACCGACTTGTTCTCCAGCCCGCGCAGCTGGAAGAAGTAGGTCAGGCCCAGCACGAACGAGGCACCGATGGCGGCCACCCCGAGCCAGTGCCCCCAGCGGTCCGCGCGTCGGCCGAGCAGCAGCAGGATCGCCGCGCTGATCAGCGGAATCGCCACGAGCAGCCAGACGCTGCCGAGCAGACCGTCCGCGACCGCATAGGTGACGGCCCCTGCCGGCTCGACCGGGGCGTTCGTCAGATTCTCTCCCACCGCAGGACCCCTCAGTACTTCAGCAGGTTGGCGTCGTCGACGCTCGCGGAGCGCCGGGTCCGGAAGATCGACATGATGATCGCGAGACCGACCACGACCTCCGCGGCCGCCACCACCATCACGAAGAACGCCATGATCTGGCCGTTGAGGTCACCGTTGATCCGGCTGAAGGTGACCAGGGTCAGGTTGGCCGCGTTGAGCATCAGCTCGACGCACATGAACAGCACGATCGCGTTGCGCCGGATGAGCACCCCGGCGGCGCCGATGGTGAAGAGCACCGCGGCGAGGACGAGGTAGTAGTTCGGCTCGACCGAGAAGAACTTCTCCATTACTTGTCCGTCCCCTTCAGCGAAGTCTCCTCGGCCGTCAGCTCGCGTACCGGCAGGATCGCCGGGGTGCTGCGCTCGGTGAGCCGGCCGTCCGGCAGCCGGGCCGGGGTGGCCACCGAGGAGGAGGTGGCGAAGACGCCGGGGCCGGGCTTCGGACCGGGGTAGTTGCCCGGGGCGAAGCGCGCCCGCATGGTCGCCGGCTGGTCGAGCTTGTCCTCCTTGCGTCGCTCGATGTGCGCCAGCACCATCGCGCCGACCGCCGCGGTGATCAGCAACGCCGAGGTGAGCTCGAAGGCGAAGACGTACTTGGTGAAGAGCAGCCGCGCGATGCCCTGCACGTTCCCGTCGGCGTTCGGCGTGGCCAGGCCGACCGCGGTGACGCCCTCGACCCCCCGGTACAGGCCGGTGCCGACCAGGCCGGCGAAGCCGAGCGCCAGCAGCAGCGCCGCCGTCCGCTGCCCGCGCAGCGTCTCGATCAGCGAGTCCGACGCGTCCCGGCCGACCAGCATCAGCACGAAGAGGAAGAGCATCATGATCGCGCCGGTGTAGACGATGATCTGCACCATGCCGATGAACGGCCCGGCCTGCAGCACGTAGAACACGCCGAGGCAGAGCATGGTCAGCACCAGCCAGAGCGCCGAGTGCACGGCGTTGCGGGCGGCGACCATCCCGATCCCGCCGAGCAGCGCGAGCGGGGCGAGGATCCAGAAGGTGACCGCCTCGCCGGTGGGCACCGAGCCCGCCGCGGCGAGCACCGTCTGCGTGGTCATGCCGAGCCTCCCTTGCCCGCTTCGGCCCGCTGGGCCGCCTGCTCGGCGCCCGGGAACGTCACGCCGGGGTGCTCCTCGACCGCGTACCGGCCGGGGCTCATCGGCGAGCGCTCCGCGCCGGCCGAGGTGCCCGGGTTGGTCAGCGAGCCGACGTAGTAGTCCTTCTCGCTCTCACCCAGCCGCATCGGGTGCGGCGGCTGCTCCATCCCCGGCAGCAGCGGCGCGAGCAGCTGCTCCTTGGTGAAGATCAGGTCCTGCCGGTTGTCCCGGGCCAGCTCGTACTCGTTGCTCATGGTGAGCGAACGGGTCGGGCAGGCCTCGATGCAGAGCCCGCAGAAGATGCACCTGGCGTAGTTGATCTGGTAGACGCTGGCGTACCGCTCACCCGGCGAGAAGCGCTGCTGGTCGGTGTTGTCGCCACCCTCGACGTAGATCGCGTCGGCCGGGCAGGCCCAGGCGCACAGCTCGCAGCCGATGCACTTCTCCAGCCCGTCCGGGTGCCGGTTGAGGATGTGCCGCCCGTGGTAGCGCGGCGCCGACACCGGCGGCTTGAACGGGTAGTCGGTCGTGACGACCTTCCTGAACATGTGCGAGAAGGTGACCCCGAAGCCCTTGAACGTTCCGGTAATCGCGCCCACGTCACACCTCCCTGGGGTCGGAGCCGGCGGCGATGTTGGCCGGCTCCCGCTCGGCGACCACGCGCGTGATGCGCGGGCTCGGTGGTACCTGAAGATCCATCGGCGGCAGCGGGAAGCTCCCGTGCGGCCGGCTGTCGACCTGTTCCTGCACGCTCGGCTTCAGCTGCGGCCGGCGGGTCGGCCAGAAGAGCGTGGCGATCAGCAGTACGCCGGCCGCGATGCCGACCGCCGTCAGCCTGCCCTTGGTGTCCCAGTCCTCGATCGAGCGCAGCCCGCTCAGCACCAGGATCCAGACCAGGTTGATCGGGAGCAGCACCTTCCAACCGAGCCGCATGAACTGGTCGTAGCGCAGCCGGGGCAGCGTGCCCCGCAGCCAGACGAAGACGAAGACCAGCAGGATCACCTTGCCGAAGAACCAGAGCATCGGCCACCAACCGGAGTTGGCGCCCTCCCAGAGGGTGATCGGCCAGGGTGCCCGCCAGCCGCCGAGGAAGAGCGTCGTGGTGACCGCGGACATGGTCACCATCGACACGTACTCGGAGAGCATGAAGAGCGCGAACTTCAGCGAGCTGTACTCGGTCATGAAGCCCGCGACCAGCTCGGACTCCGCCTCGGGCAGGTCGAACGGCGCCCTGTTGGTCTCACCGACGGTGGCGATGAAGAAGATGATGAAGCTCGGCAGCAGCAGGATCGCGTACCAGCCGGGCGCCGGGATCTGCGTGCCGAAGATGGACAGCTGGGTGCCGTCGCCCTGCGCGGCGACGATCCCGCTGGTGCTCATCGTGCCGGCGGTCATGAACACCGCCACGATGCTCAGCCCCATCGCGACCTCGTAGGAGATCATCTGGGCGCTGGAGCGCAGACCACCGAGGAGCGGGTAGGTGGAGCCGGAGGCCCAGCCGCCGAGCACGATGCCGTAGATGCCCATCGAGGAGCAGGCCAGCAGCACCAGCACCGCCACCGACACGTCGGTGACCTGCAACGGCGTCCAGTGGCCGAAGATGCTCACCATCGGGCCGAACGGCACCACCGACAGCGCGGTGACCGCGCAGATCACCGAGATGGTCGGCGCGAAGAAGTAGACGACCTTGTCCGCGGTCCGCGGCAGGATGTCCTCCTTGAAGGCCATCTTCAGGCCGTCGGCCAGGGTCTGCAGCAGGCCGAACGGGCCGACCTGGTTGGGGCCCGGCCGGACCTGCATGTAGCCCACCACGCGCCGCTCGAACCAGACGCCGAGCAGGGTGGCCAGCACCGCGAAGACGAAGGCGAAGAGCACCTTGCCCACGACGAGCCACCACGGGTCCTTGCCGAAGTCGGCCAGCGTCGGGTCCTGCGCCAGGTGGAGCGCGTTCATTGGACACCCCCGGAGTTGAGGAGCGGACCCGGAAGACCGGCCTCGTCCGCCGCCACCCGGTTGGCCGGCACGGCCGCGGTCGGGGCGGGAACGGAGATCCGGACCACCGTGCCGGACGTCGCGCCGAGGCTGCGTCGCACGGTGGCGCCGGGTGAGTTGGTCGGCAGCCAGACCACGCCGTCGGGCATCTCGGTGATGGCCGCCGGCAGGGTCAGGGCTCCCCGGTCGGTGCCGACCGTGACCGGGTCGCCGTCCGCGACGCCCAGCGCCTCGGCGGTGCCCTTGCCCAGCCGGGCCACCGGCGGGCGGGCGGTGCCGGCGAGGTGCTCGTCGCCGTCGGTGAGGCTGCCCAGGTCGATCAGCTGGTGCCAGGTGGAGAGCACCGCCTCGCCGGCGCCCGTGTGCGGCACGGTGACCGGAGCCACCGACGGCGCGGCGGGGCGCTCGGTCCGGGTGGGCGGCAGGGCGCCCAGCTCGCGCCGGACGCTGAGCACGTCGGCGGTGCCGAGCCGCACGTCGAGCTGCGCGGCGATCGCGTCCAGCACCCGGCCGTCGGTCATCGCCGCGGTCTGCAGCACGGCGTCGAAGGTACGCAGCCGGCCTTCCCAGTCCACGAAGCTGCCGGCCTTCTCGACCGCCGGGGCGACCGGAAGGACCACGTCCGCCCGGCGGGCCACCGCGCTGAGCCGCTGCTCCAGGCTGACCAGGAACGGCACCGCGTCCAGGGCCTGCTCGGCCAGGCGCGGGTCGGCCAGGTCGGCCGGGTCGACCCCGGCCACCACCAGGGCGCCGAGCTGCCCGTTGGCGGCCGCCGCGAGGATGCCGTCGGTGTCCCGGCCGGCCTGGCTCGGGATCACCCCGGCCGCGATGTCCCACATCTCGCCCAGCTCGGCCCGGGCGGCCGGCTCGGTGACCAGGCGCCCGCCGGGGAGCAGGTTCGGCAGGCATCCGGCGTCGACCGCGCCGCGGTCGCCCGCGCGCCGCGGCACCCAGGCCAGCTTCGCGCCGGTACGCCGGGCGACGTCCGCGGCAGCGGAGAGCCCACCCGGCACCTCGGCGAGCCGCTCACCGACGATCAGGATGGCGCCCTCAGTGCTCAGCGCCTCGGCGACCGTGGCGTGCTCGGCGAGCACGCTGGCCTCCTCGCCCGGCACCACCCGAGCCAGCTTGGCGCCGAGCTTCTCCAGGCCCCGGGTGGCGAACGGCGCGATCGCGTAGACCGTCAGCGTCTTCTTGAGGTACGCCTTGCGCAGCCGCAGGAAGAGGATCGGGCACTCCTCCTCCGGCTCCAGCCCGACCAGCACCACCGCCGGGGCCTTCTCGACGTCGGCGTAGGTCACATCGGTGACGCCGGCGACCGAACTGGCCAGGAAGTCGGACTCCTCGCGGGAGACCGGCCGGGCGCGGAAGTCGATGTCGTTGGTGTTCAGCGCGACCCGGGCGAACTTGGCGTACGCGTAGGCGTCCTCGACGGTCAGCCGACCGCCGGTGAGCACCGCCGTGCCCCGCCCGGTGTCCCGCGCGGTGCGCAGCCCCTCGGCGGCCACCGTGAGCGCCTCGCTCCAGGACGCCTCACGCAGCTCGCCGGTCTGCTGGTCGCGGACCATCGGGGTGGTGATCCGGTCGAAGGCGCGGGTGTACTGGAAGCCCCACCGCCCCTTGTCGCAGTTCCACTCCTCGTTGACCGCCGGGTCGTCGCCGGCCAGCCGGCGCTGCACCTTGCCCCGCCGCCAGTCGGTGCGCTGCGCGCAGCCGGCCGAGCAGTGCTCGCAGACGCTCGGGCTGGACACCAGGTCGAAGGGGCGGGCCCGGAAGCGGTACTGGGCGCCGGTCAGCGCGCCGACCGGGCAGATCTGCACGGTGTTGCCGGAGAAGTACGAGTTGAACGGCACGTCGCCGGCATCGCCCTCCTCGCCGTACGCGTCGTCCCGGTAGATGTTGATCTCTTCGGCGGAGGACCGGCCCATCAGGTCGATGAACTTGTCGCCGGCGATCTCCTCGGAGAACCGGGTGCACCGCTGGCAGAGCACGCAGCGCTCCCGGTCCAGCAGCACCTGGCTGCTGATCGGCAGCGGCTTCGGGTACTCCCGCTTGTGCTCGTGGAACCGGGAGTCGGTGCGGCCGGTCGACATCGCCTGGTTCTGCAGCGGGCACTCGCCGCCCTTGTCACACATCGGGCAGTCGAGCGGGTGGTTGAGCAGCAGCAGCTCCATCACCCCCTCCTGCGCCTTCTTGGCGACCGGGGAGGTGAGCTGGGTGCGGACCACCATGCCGTCGGCGACGGTCTGGGTACAGGAGGCGACGGGCTTGCGCTGCCCCTCCACCTCGACCAGGCACTGCCGGCACGCGCCGGCCGGGGCCAGCAGCGGGTGGTCGCAGAATCGGGGGATCTCGGTGCCCAACTGCTCGGCGACCCGGATCAGCAGCGCCCCCTTGGGGGCGGTGACCTCGACGCCGTCGATGGTGAGCGTGACGGTCTCGGTCGGCTTAACTACGTCGGTCATTAGTGGGCTCCCACCAGCTGCTTGTCCGACAGCTTCGGCGCCGTGCGCCCCTCGATGTAGTCGAGGTAGTCCTGCTTGAAGTACTGCAGTGACGAGGTCACCGAGCTGGTCGCACCGTCACCCAGACCGCAGAACGAGCGGCCCAGGATGTTGTCGCAGGTGTCGAGCAGGGTGTCCAGGTCCTCGTGGGTGCCCTGACCGGAGAGGATCCGCCGGTACACCCGGACCATCCAGTAGTTGCCCTCCCGGCACGGGGTGCACTTGCCGCACGACTCGTGGTGGTAGAACTCCAGCCACCGGTACGTCGCGTAGACCGGGCAGTCCTGGTCGGAGAAGATCTGGGTGGCCGTGGTGCCGAGGATCGAGCCGGCCGCCGCCACCCCCTCGAAGTCCAGCGGCACGTCCAGGTGCTCGGCGGCGAGCAGCGGGGTCGACGAGCCACCCGGGGTCCAGAACCTCAGGTTGTGCCCCGGCTGCATCCCGCCGGCCAGCTCCAGCAGCTCGCGCAGCGTCACACCCATCGAGCACTCGTACTGGCCGGGGTTGGCGACCCGGCCCGAGAGCGAGTAGATCATCGGCCCGGAGGACTTCTCCGTGCCCATGCTCTTCCACCAGTCGGCGCCACCGAGCACGATGTACGGCACGCTGGCGATGGTGCCGACGTTGTTGACCACCGTCGGGCTGGCGTACAGGCCGTGGGTCGCCGGGAACGGCGGGCGGAGCCGGGGCTGACCCCGGAAGCCCTCCAGCGAGTCCAGCAGCGCGGTCTCCTCACCGCAGATGTACGCCCCGGCGCCCGAGTGCACCACCAGCTCCAGGTCGAACCCGGTGCCCTGGATGTTCGTACCGAGGTAGCCCTTGGCGTACGCCTCCTGCACGGCGTTGCGCAGCCGCCGGGCGGCGTGCACGGCCTCGCCGCGGATGTAGATGTAGGCGCGGTTGGCCCGGATCGCGTACGAGGCGATGATGACGCCCTCGACCAGCGAGTGCGGGTCGTGCGTCATCAGCGGCAGGTCCTTGCAGGTGCCCGGCTCGCCCTCGTCGGCGTTGACCACCAGGTAGTGCGGCTTGCCGTCGCCCTGCGGGATGAAGCCCCACTTCAGGCCGGTGGGGAAGCCGGCGCCACCGCGACCGCGCAGCCCGGAGTCCTTGATCAGCTGGATCAGGTCGTCCGGGTGGGCCTTGAGCGCCTTGCGCAGCGCCGCGTAGCCGTCGAGCTTCTCGTAGGTGCCGATCCGCCAGGCGTCCGGCGACAGCCAGCGCTTGGTCAGTACCGGCGTCAGCTTGGCCAGCGTCTCCGGCCGAGGAGTGGTCACTTCTGGACCCCCGTTCCGCTCGCCCCGGCGGGGCCGGCGCCGCCGGTGTCCGCCGACGCTTCGTTGAGGTTGCGCTCCTGCGCCCCGGCCTCGTCGCCGGCGGGCTTGCCGTCGCCGGCCGGCGGGTTCGCCGCGGTGCCGGCGGCCTCCGCCTCCCGCGCGTCCCGGGCCGCCGGCGCGGTGGTGTCCACCGGAACCTTGGTGCCGGGGGCGTCCGCCACGGCGGTCGAGGCGTCGGGCTGCCGCGTCTCGGCCGCCCGGATCTCCGGCGACTTGTCGTCCGGGGCCTTCACGTCCCGAGTGGTGCTGCCGGTGGCCCGCTCGGGGGCTGCCGGCTCGCCGGCACCGGCGTTGCCCGGCGTACCCGTCGGGGTGGCGGCGCCGTCGCCGCCCTTGGCCACGGCGGCGGCTGGTGCCGGCTTCGCGGCCTCCGCCCTGGCCTTGGCCTCGGCGGCGGCCTTGTCGGCCTCGGCCTTGCTCCGGATCGGGGTCTTCGGGTCGAAGCCCGGCACCGAGATGCCGTGCTGCTGGGCCAGCCGCAGACCGCGCAGGGTGGGCTCGCCCGGCCCGCCGTCGGCGACCGCGCCCTCGCGCTCGTCGGCGAAGCCGGCGAGCTGCACCGCCATCTCCTTGAGCGTGCAGAGCCGGGCGCCCCGGGTCGGCATCGGTCGGCCGCCCGCGCGCAGCTCGTCGACCACGCCGACCGCGGTCTGCGGGTCGACGCCGTCGAAGAAGTCGTAGTTGACGGTCATGACCGGCCCGTAGTCGCAGGCCGCCAGGCACTCGGCGTGCTCCAGGGTGATCGACCCGTCGGCGGTGGTCTCGTCGTGCCCGACGCCGAGGTGCTCGGCGAGGGTGTCGTAGACCTGCTGGCCACCGAGCACGTTGCACATGGTGTTGGTGCAGACGCTGACCAGCCAGTCACCGGTCGGCTTGCGCTTGTACATGGTGTAGAAGGTGGCGACCGCGCCGACCTGGGCCTTGTTCAGCCCCAGCACCTCGGCGCAGAACTCCACCCCGGCCGGGGAGACGTAACCCTCCTCGGCCTGCACCAGGTGCAGCAGCGGCAGCAGCGCCGAGCGGGACCGGTCGGCCGGGTAGCGCGCGATGATCTCGCGCGCCCGCTCCCGGGTCTCTTCAGTGAAAACGGTCATCGGTCACAACCACCCATCACGGGGTCCAGCGAGGCGCCACCGGCGATCACGTCGGCGATCAGGCCGCCCTCGGCCATCGCCGGAAGGGCCTGGAGGTTGACGAAGCTCGGCTCCCGGTAGTGCACCCGGTAGGGCCGGGTGCCCCCGTCGGAGACCGCGTGCACGCCCAGCTCGCCGCGGGGCGACTCGATGCCGACGTACACCTGGCCCGGCGGTACCCGGAAGCCCTCGGTGACGAGCTTGAAGTGGTGGATCAGCGACTCCATCGACTGACCCATGATCTTGGCGACGTGCTCCAGCGAGTTGCCCATCCCGTCGACGCCGATGGCCAGCTGCGCCGGCCAGGCGATCTTCCGGTCGGCGACCATCACCGGGCCCGGCTTTGCCAGCCGGTCCACCGCCTGCTCGACCAGCTTGAGCGACTCGCGGATCTCGGCGAGCCGGACCTGGTAGCGGCCCCACACGTCGCCGTCGGGGTGAGTCGGGACGTCGAACTCGTACGTCTCGTAGCCGCAGTACGGCATGGTCTTGCGCAGGTCCCAGGCGAGGCCGGCGGAGCGCAGCACCGGGCCGGTCACGCCGAGCGCCACGCAGCCGGTCACGTCGAGCACCGCGACGTTCTTGGTCCGCTCGACCCAGATCGGCTGGCCGGAGAGCAGGTCCTCGTACTCCTTGAGCTTCTTCGGCATCATGGTGAGGAACTTGCGGATCTTGGCGATCGCCTCGTCCGGCACGTCCTGCGCCACGCCGCCCGGCCGCACGTACGCGTGGTTCATCCGCAGGCCGGTGATGTTCTCGAAGATGTCGAGGATGTACTCCCGCTCGCGGAAGCCGTAGAGCATGATCGAGATCGCGCCCAGCTCCATGCCGGTGGTGGCCAGCCAGACCAGGTGCGAGGAGATCCGGTTCAGCTCCATCATCAGCACCCGGATGGTGGTGGCCCGCTCGGTGATCTCGTCGGTGATGCCGAGCAGCTTCTCCACCGCCAGCGCGTACGCCGTCTCGTTGAACAGCGGGGAGAGGTAGTCCATCCGGGTCACGAACGTGCTGCCCTGGACCCAGTTGCGGTACTCGAGGTTCTTCTCGATGCCGGTGTGCAGGTAGCCGACGACCGAGCGGGCCTCGCGGACCGTCTCGCCCTCCAGCTCCAGGATCAGCCGGAGCACGCCGTGCGTCGACGGGTGCTGCGGACCCATGTTGACGACGATCCGCTCGTCGTTGATCGGGTCGGTGCCGGAGACGACGCTGTCCCAGTCGCCACCGGTGACGGTGAAGACCCGGCCCTCGCTGGTCTCGCGCTCGGTCGCGTAGTTCGAAGTGGTCACTGGTACGACCTCCGTCGGTCCGGCGGCGGGATCTCGGCGCCCTTGTACTCGACGGGGACGCCGCCGAGCGGATAGTCCTTGCGCTGCGGGTGCCCCTCCCAGTCGTCCGGCATGAGGATCCGGGTCAGGTTGGGGTGGCCGTCGAAGACGATGCCGAACATGTCGTACGCCTCCCGCTCCTGCCAGTCCGCCGTCGGGTAGACCGAGGTGACGCTGGGCAGGTGCGGATCCTCCGCGGGGACGGCCGCCTCCAGCCGGACCCGACGCCGGTAGGTCATCGAGGTGAGCTGGTAGACCACGTGCAGGCGGCGGGCGTCCGCGCCGAGGTAGTCGACGCCGGAGACCGAGGAGCAGAGCTCGAAGCGGAGCGCGAGATCGTCCCGCATCACCTGGCAGACCTCGGCGATCCGCTCCGGGCGGACGTGCAGGGTCAGCTCGCCCCGGTCGACCACGACCTTCTCGATCGCGTCGGCGAAGGCCGGGTAGGCCTCCTCCAGCGCGTCGTGGACCTCGTCGAAGTAGCCCCCGAACGGCCGGGACGCCGCCTCGATCGACCGGCGCGGGCGGACCAGGCCGCCGTAGCCGGAGACGTCGCCGGAGCCCTGGTTGCCGAACATGCCACGGCCGGCGGGGCTGGCCGGTGGGTATTCGGCGGGGGCGCCGCTGCTGGCGCCGGGAGGCGTCACCGGTACCGGTACGCCGCCGTCGTTCGGCTTGTCGTGAGGTGCGGTCACTTGTGGCCCCCGTGCGGCTGGAGGTGGGTCTGGGCCTTCATCCAGTTCTCGATCCGCAGCTGCTCCTCGCGGCCCTCGCGGACCGCCTGGGTCCACTCGGCCCGGCGGGCCTTGTCACTGCGGTACGACGACGGCATCGAGCCGTAGGGGACGACCGGTACGTCGCCGCGCTCCTTGCGCGCCTCGAGCATCTTGCGGCCGTTCGCGCCGAGCGGCTCGTACATGATCTTCTCGCGGAGCTTGAGGATCGCGTCGATGAGCATCTCCGGCCGCGGCGGGCAGCCGGGCAGGTACATGTCGACCGGCACGACGTGGTCGACGCCCTGCACGATGGCGTAGTTGTTGAACATCCCGCCGCTGCTGGCGCAGACGCCCATCGAGAGCACCCAGCGCGGCTCGGCCATCTGGTCGTAGATCTGGCGCAGGACCGGAGCCATCTTCTGACTGACCCGGCCGGCCACGATCATCAGGTCCGCCTGGCGCGGCGAGGCCCGGAAGACCTCCATGCCCCAGCGGCCCATGTCGTAGTGCGGGCCGCCGGCCGCCATCATCTCGATGGCGCAGCAGGCCAGGCCGAAGGTGGCGCCCCAGACGGACGACTTCCGGGACCAGTTGACCAGCTTCTCCACCGAGGTGAGCAGGACGCCGGCGGGGAGCTTCTCCTCGATGCCCATCTGACGTTCCTTCCTCAGTCCCAGTCCAGGCCGCCGCGCCGCCAGACGTAGGCGTATGCGACGAAGACCGCGACGATGAACAGGACCATCTCCACGAAGCCGAAGATCGGCAGGGCGTCGAACGAGACCGCCCAGGGGTAGAGGAAGATGATCTCGATGTCGAAGACGATGAAGAGCATCGCCGTCAGGTAGAACTTGATCGGGAACCGCCCGCCGCCGACCGGCTGCGGGCTGGGCTCGATGCCGCACTCGTACGCCTCGAGTTTGGCCTTGTTGTAGCGCCGGGGACCGGCGAAGCGGGCGGCGGCCACGGAGAACAGCGCGAACGCCGCGGCGACGGCGAACAGCCCGATGATGGGTGCGTAAGGCGAGAGCGACATCTTCTTCTCCTGCTCGTCCTTCCCTGCCCTCGTGGTTGACGAAAATCACACTATTCACGTCCCCGACGACGGGCACCGCCGGGGGGCGGTCCTACACCGTGCCTGCTTCGTCCGCGACCGCGAGGCGCGCAAGCCGAGTCCTCGTGTTACACGGCCGGCGCCACCTTCGTCATCGCGTTGATGACCCGGTCCATCGCGTCTCCGCCGCGCGGATCGGTCAGGTTGGCCAGCAGCTTGAGCACGAAGCGCATCAGCATGGGGTGCGGCATGCCGTGCTTGGTCGCCATCCGCATCACCTCCGGACGGCCGATCAGCTTCACGAAGACCCCGCCGAGCCGGTAGTAGCCGCCGAACCGGGCCTTCAGCTCCTGCGGGTACGCCATCAGCGCCCGCTCCCGCTCGGCGCCGGCGGGCCGCGCGAGGGCCTGCACCGCCACCTCCGCGGCCAGTTCGCCGGACTCCATCGCGTAGGCGATGCCCTCGCCGTTGAACGGGTTCACCATGCCACCGGAGTCGCCGACCAGCAGCACGCCGCGGGTGTAGTGCGGAACCCGGTTGAAGCCCATCGGGAGCGCGGCGCCGAGGATCGGGCCGTCGGCGTTCGTCTCGTCGGTCATGCCCCAGTCGGCCGGGGTGTTGGCCAGCCAGTCGGTGAGCAACCGGCGGTAGTTGGTCTTGCCGAACGCGGAGGAGGAGTTGAGCACGCCGAGGCCCACGTTGACCCGGCCGTCACCGAGCCCGAAGATCCAGCCGTACCCGGGCAGCAGGTTGTCGCCGCCCTCCTTGCTGCGCAGCTCCAGCCAGGACTCGAGGTAGTTGTCGTCGGCCTTGGCCGGCGAGTGGTAGTAGCGCCGGACGGCCACCCCGATCGGCCGGTCCTCCCGCTTGGCGAGCCCCAGCGCGAGCGGGAAGCGGCCGGAGACGCCGTCGGCCGCGACCACCAGCGGGGCGTGGAAGGTGCCGGGCGCCTTGTCCGGCCCGACCTCGGCCTGCACGCCGATCACCCGGCCGTCCGCGTCGAGCACCGGCCCCATGACGTTCACGCCGGTACGCAGCTCGGCGCCGGCGGCGACGGCCCGCTGCGCGAGCAGGTCGTCGAAGTCCAGCCGGGTGCGGACCAGGCCGTAGTTGGGGAAGCTCGCCAGGTCGGGCCAGTCCAGCTCCAGCCGGACGCCGCCACCGATGACCCGCAGGCCCCGGTTGTGCAGCCAGCCCGCCTCCGGCGAGGTGTCCACGCCCATCCGGATCAGCTGGCGCACCGCACGCGGGGTCAACCCGTCGCCGCAGACCTTCTCCCGCGGGAACTCGGTCTTCTCCAGCAGCAGCACCCGGACCCCGTGCCGGGCCAGGTGGTACGCGGTCGCCGACCCACCGGGACCGGCGCCCACGACGATCACGTCGGCGTCGTGCTCCACCGCGGTCATCCGCGCCTCCTCCCGACTGCTCGTGAAATGGTTCACAAGCCAGACGGTGGGAGTCTATGACCGGCGTCTCACCCCTGCCCGACCAGGGGTACCTAAGTTGCTGATGTGACAGCTGAGGGGCGTTTTCGCGCCCTCGATGTCAGGCCTCGCGCTCTCGATGTCAGGCCCGGCTGGGGGCGTCCAGACCCGCGTCGACCCGGATCGTCTCGGGCAGGTGCTCGCGCAGCGCGCCCCCGGCCGCGCGGTCGAGCGCCGCGAGCACCTCGGCCACCACCTGACGGACGTCGGCCGGATCGGCGCCGGCCAGCTCCCGCAGCTGCGTGATGAGTTCGGCCGCGTCGTCGTCGGTGGCGGCCGCGCGCTCCGCCCGCTCTGGTCCCGTCATGGGGGCGAGCTTACGGCGCAAAGTGGACTAAAATCGGATATTCACGAAAGAGGGTGCCAGACCCTAGCTGCGGATCGCCCGGTGCAGAGCGACGACACCGCCGGTCAGGTTGCGCCAACCCACCCGCTGCCAACCCGTCGCGCCGATCCGCCCGGCCAGCGCCGCCTGATCCGGCCAGGCCCGGATCGACTCGGCCAGGTAGACGTACGCCTCCGGGTTGCTGGAGACCGCGCGGGCCAGCGCCGGCAGCGAACGCATCAGGTACGACAGGTAGACCGTGCGGAAGGCCGGGTTGACCGGGGTGCTGAACTCGCACACCACCAGCCGGCCGCCGGGCCGGGTGACCCGGGCCAGCTCACGCAGCGCGGAATCCGTGTCGGTCACGTTGCGCAGCGCGAACGAGATGGTCACCGCGTCGAAGCTGGCGTCGGCGAACGGCAGCCGCAGCGCGTCCCCGGCCAGCAGCGGCACGCTGGGGCGGCTCTGCTTGCCGGCGTACAACATGCCGAGCGACAGGTCGGCGCCGACCGCGTACGCCCCGGACTGGGCCAACTCCTCGGTCGAGACCCCGGTGCCCGCGCCCACGTCGAGCACCCGCTCGCCCGGGCGCAGCCCGAGCGCGGCCCGGGTCGCCCGCCGCCAGGACCGGTCCTGCCCGAAGGAGAGGACGGTGTTCGTCAGGTCGTAGCGCGCCGCCACGCCGTCGAACATCGCGGCGACCTCGTGCGGCTGCTTGTCCAGGCTGGCGCGCTGGCCGTGGGGGGTACGACTCACCCCTCCACTCTGCCAGCCCGACCCGCACGCCCGGCCGGAGGCCCCCACCACGTACGAAGGGCGGGGTGGTCGCCCACCCCGCCCTCGCATTCCGTTCGGATCAGTTCTCGGACTTCTCGTCGCCCGGTGCCACCAGGACGACCTTGCGTCGGCGGGAGGCCAGCAGCAGCACGCCACCGGCCAGCAGGACGGCCACGCCGATGCCACCGATCAGGCCGGCCTGCACGCCGGTCACCGGCAGGCCGCCGCCCCCACCGCTGCCGCCACCGGTGCCCGGGGTCGGCGTGGCCGTGGGCGCGCCGGTCGGCGTGGGGGTGGGAGTCGGCGTCGGCTGCGCCGACAGATCCACGAAGACGTCGAACTCCGCGGTGTTGTCCCGCTCGTCAGCCTCGGTGAACGTCTTGCGCTGCGCGCCGCTCGCGATCCGCGGCGCCTCCTCCGCCGGTCCCTCGGCGGCGTCCAGCCCGGCGCCCCAGACGAAGCCCGGTGGGAGCACCGGCTCGGTGACGTCCGCGCCGACCTTCACCTGCACGTCGGCGGTGTAGTACTCCCCCGGCTTGACGACCGCGCCGGAGTCCTCGCAGTACGCGTTGACGACGTCGAGAGGCTGCTCGACGCAGCCCTCCGGCAGCTTCGCGAAGGAGACGCCGGGCGGCAGCGTGATGCCGTACGCGATCCCGGTCGCCTTGCGGCTGCCGTCGTTGTAGAGCGCCCAGTCGAGCGGCACCGTCTCGCCGCGCGGCACCGGCTTCAGGTCCGGCTCGTCGCTGACCGCGCCGTTGACCACGACGTTGGCCTGGACGTCCTGCACCCAGGCGGTCAGGTCGTAGCCGGGCTTGGTCACGGTGATGGGGTGGTCGACGCGGTCGGCCTTCGCGTTCGCCGCGGTGAGCTTGACGGTCAGCGTGCCCGCCTTGCCCCGGCCGCCGGTGCTGAACAGCGGGATGCCGAAGTCCTCACTGGTGCCACCGCGCAGGTCGCCGAGGAGGCAGGTGAACATCCTGCGCTTCACCTCGCAGCCGTCCGGCACCACGACCCCGACCTTCGTCGGGTCGAGGTCGGCGGTGTTGACGGTGACCGTGACGGCCGTGGCATCGACCGTCGCCAGGTTTCGGACGTTGAACTTGAACGGCTTGGCCTTGGCCTGCTTGACGCCCTTGGCCAGTTCGGAGCTGACCGGGACCAGGGCGACGTCCGCCTGATCGGCGGCGAGTGCCGGGGCGGCAACGGTGGCCAGGCCACCGGCCGCGAGCAGGGCCACGACGCCGGCACGCGCCAGCGCCGAACGGTGGAACGCTGTCATGGGTCATCCCTCGGGGTAGGGAAGAAGAGTGGTTGCGGAACCGAGCGGACGCTATCCGAGGTCGATCTCCGACACCAGCGTGGGTGGCGGGTTTTATCCGTCCGGTCCAGAGCGGATAGACAGTACGGGCGGGATGGTCGCCCATCCCGCCCGTACTGCCCTGCGTTATGTGAACGGCCCTCACAGGCCGATGGAGGACCGACTCGGGGCGATGCTCTGCTCGTCGCAGATCACAACCGCTGCCGCCGCGCGACCAGGCCCATCACACCATCGTGACCGGCACGGCCGCGCCGATTCGACTCGGTATGCCGGCGCACGTTAGCGGTCGCCGATCACCTCTGCCACCCCCGCGGCGACTGTCTCGCCACCCCATACAGAACCGTGACCTGGAGCAGTCCGGATTGATGGTTGTTGTGAGGAAACGAGACGGGCAGCGCGGCGGTGCCGAGCCAAGCCGGCAGCGGGTCGGGAACGCTCAGCGGGCGTCGACCAGCGGCAGCGACTTCCCGGCGCCACCGCCGGGCATGGCGATCGAGGAGAAGTGCGAGACGACGCGCTCGTCGGTCGGGTCGTCGGCCGGCGTGTGGTGCACGGCGAGCCGGCGGTAGAGGGTGTCGCGCTGGGCCGGGATCCGGCCGGCCGAGCGGATCATCCCGATCAGCTCGTGCAGGTTGGACCGGTGCCGGGCGCCGGCGGAGGAGATGACGTTCTCCTCCAGCATGATCGAGCCGAGGTCGTCCACGCCCATGTGCAGCGCGAGCTGGCCGACGTCCTTGCCGGTGGTGAGCCAGGACGCCTGCAGGTGCGGCACGGTCTCGAAGAAGAGCCGGGCCACCGCGACCAGCCGCAGATATTCCAGCGTGGTCGCCTGGGTGCGTCCTTTGAGGTGGTTGTTCTCCGGCTGGTAGGTCCAGGGGATGAAGGACCGGAAGCCGCCGGTGCGGTCCTGCACGTCGCGGATCATCCGCAGGTGCTCGATCCGCTCGGCGTTGGTCTCGCCGGTGCCCATCATCATCGTCGCGGTCGACTCGAGGCCCTGCCGGTGCGCCAACTCCATCACCTCGAGCCAGCGTTCGCCGGACTCCTTCAGCGGGGCGATCGCCTTCCGCGGCCGCTCGGGCAGCATCTCGGCGCCGGCACCGGCGATCGAGTCCAGCCCGGCCGCCTTGATCCGGGCGATCGCCTCGTCGAGGCTGACGCCGGAGACCTTGGCCATGTGCAGGATCTCGCTCGGCCCGATCGAGTGGATGACCAGCTGGGGGTAGGCCTGCTTGACCGCGGAGAAGAGCTCCTCGTAGTACTCCACGCCGTAGTCCGGGTGGTGCCCGCCCTGGAGCATCACCTGGGTGGCCCCCAGCTCGACCGCCTCGCCGCAGCGGCGCAGGATCTCCTCGGTCGGGTGGGTCCAGCCCTCCTTGTGCTTCGGCGCCCGGTAGAAGGCGCAGAACTTGCACGCCGTCACGCACACGTTGGTGTAGTTGATGTTGCGGTCGATCAGGTAGGTGACGATGTTGTCCGGGTAGCGCCGCCGGCGTACCGCGTCGGCCGCCTCGCCCAGGGCGTGGAAGGGCGCCTCGGTGTAGAGCAGCAGGGCCTCCTCGGGCGTGATCCGCCCGCCGTCCGCGCCGCGCTGCAGGATGTCGTCGATCTCCCGGCTCACCGTCACGCCCCCGAGCCTACGTCGCCCCGCCGACCCCGCCACACGCCACTCCATCCCCCGGTGACCCACACCCCAAAGCCCCTCCCCCGTCGATCATGCAGTTGTGGTGCCTCACGTAAGCCGCGAAGCGGGCGCGATCGGGCACCACGACTGCATGATCGCCAGGGGAGGCGGGGGGTCAGGCGTCGTAGTCGACGGTCAGGCGGTCGGTGAGCGGGCTGGACTGACAGGTCAGGACGTAGCCGGCGGCCACCTCGTCGGGCTCCAGGGCGTAGTTGCGGGCCATGGTGACCTCGCCGTCGACGACCTTCGCGCGGCAGGTCGAGCAGACGCCGCCCTTGCAGGCGTACGGCAGCTCACCGCGGACCTTGAGCGCCGCGTCCAGCACCCGCTCGTCGCGGCGCATGGTGAAACTCGACGACCGACCGTCCAGGGTGATGGTCACCTCGGCGCCGGCGCCGGGCTCGTCACCGGGGCGGCGCGGCGGCTCCGGCGGGGCATCGACGTGGAACAGCTCGGTGTGCACCGCCGAGTCGGGCACCCCGCGCCCGGCCAGCACCTCCCGGACGTCGAGCACCATGCCGTACGGGCCACAGAGGAACCACTCCTCGATCCGCTCCCCGGGCACGATGGTCTCCAGCAACCGGCCCAGCCGGTCGGCGTCGATCCGCCCCGAGAGCAGTGGCGACTCGCCCTGCTCCCGGGAGAGCACGTGCACCAGCTGCAGCCGGGTCGGGTAGCGGTCCTTCAGGTCGGCCAGCTCCTCGGCGAACATCACCGTGTTCGCCGTCCGGTTGCCGTACACCAGGGTGAAGGTGCTGGCCGGCTCGACGGCGAGCGCGGTCGCGACCAGCGCGAGCACCGGCGTGATGCCGGAGCCGGCGACCACCGCGCCGTAGTGGCGGACCCGGGCCGGGTCGAACGCCGTGCTGAAGTTGCCGAGCGGGGGCAGCACCTCGACGGTGTCCCCGCCGCGCAGCGCGCCGCAGGCGAACGTCGAGAAGGCGCCACCCGGCACCTCGCGCACCCCGATCCGCAGCCGGCCGTGCCGGGCCAGCTCGTCCGGAGTGGAGCAGATGGAGTACGAGCGGCGCACGTCCGCGCCGTCGTCGAGGGCGGGGCGCCGGACGGTGAGGTGCTGGCCGGCGCGGAACGCGAACGTCTCCCGCAGCTCCGCGGGCACCGCGAAGGTGACCGCCACGGCGTCGTCGGTGAGCCGGTCGACGGCGGAGACCGGCAGCGGGTGGAAGACCGGCCGGCGGCGGACCGGCCGGGTGATGGTGACTGTCACAGCGCCTTCAGGTGGTCGAAGGGTTCGGAGCAGGAGCGGCACCGCCAGAGCGCCTTGCACGCGGTGGAGCCGAACCGGCTGAGCTGCTCGGTCTCCGGCGATCCGCAGCGCGGGCAGCGCACGGCGAGGGTCAGCGGCACGACGCCGCCGGCACGGACCGGCCCGGGCGGGGCGATCCCGGCGGCGGCCAGCTTGGCCCGGCCGGATTCGGTGATCCAGTCGGTGCTCCAGGCCGGGCGGTGGACCGTCCGGACCTCGGCGTCGGGGTGACCGGCCGCGGCCAGCGCCCGGCGGATGTCGGCGCGGATCACGTCCATCGCCGGGCAGCCGGTGTAGGTGGGGGTGATGGTGACGACCACCCGGCCGGTCGCCGGATCCGCGTCGACCGCCCGCAGGATGCCCAGCTCGTCGATGGTGAGCACCCGGATCTCCGGATCCACCACCGACGCCGCGGCCTCCCTCGGGTTCACCGGTGCCGCCTTCCGTCCGCGACTGTGGGGCTCCGCTTCGCCGCGCTCCTCGCGGTCACCATTTCGCCCCCGGGTGGGCGCGGTGCAGCACCTGCATCTCGGCGAGCAGGTACGACAGCTCCTCGGTGTGCACGCCCTGCCGCCCGCCGGCCGGCGCCCAGCGGGTCTCCGGTCGGGTGAGCGTGGCCTCGGCCAGCACGGCGGCCACGGTGGCGTCGAAGTCCGCCCGGAGCGTGGCCGGGTCGACCGGTGCCGCCGGGTCGGGTGCGAAGAGCTCCCCGACGTACGGCCAGACCTGGTCGACCGCCGCCTGCATCCGGCGGTGCGACTCCTCGGTGCCGTCACCGAGACGCCGCACCCAGAGCGAGGCGTGGTCCAGGTGGTACGCCGACTCCTTGCGCGCCTTGGCCCCGATCGCGGCCAGCCGCTCGTCGGCGCAGCCGGCCAGCGCGGTGTAGAGCGGCAGCTGGTAGGCCGCGAGGAAGAGCAGCTTCGCCATGGTCACCGCGAAGTCGCCGTTGGGCAGCTCGACCAGGAGGCAGTTGAGGAACTCCCGGTCGTCGCGCAGGTACGCCAGCGCGTCCTCGTCCCGGCCGGCGCCCTCCAGCTCGCCCGCGTACGTCAGCAGCAAGCGGGCCGCGCCGAGCTGGTCGAGGGCGATGTTGGCCAGCGCGACGTCCTCCTCCATCTCCGGCGCACGGGTGGTCCACTCGGCCAGCTGCTGCGCGGCGATCAACGCGTCGTCGCCGAGCGCGAGCGTGAAGTGGAAGGGGCCGTTCACAGGTGGGCCACCCCGTCCGGCACGTCGTAGAAGGTGGGGTGGCGGTAGACCTTGTCCGCCGCCGGATCGAAGAAGGCGTCCTTCTCGTCCGGGCTGGACGCGGTGATCGCGCCCGCCGGCACCACCCAGATCGACACGCCCTCCTGCCGCCGGGTGTAGAGGTCCCGCGCGTTGCGCAGGGCCAGCTCGGCGTCCGGCGCGTGCAGGCTGCCCACGTGGGTGTGCGACAGCCCGCGCCGGGCCCGGACGAAGACCTCCCAAAGAGGCGAATGACCGGTCACGCTGGGCTGGTCGGTTCGCTCGCTGCGCTCGCTCACGCGGCCACCGTCTCCTTCTCCTCGGCCCGCTTGGCCGCGTACGCCGCGGCCGCCTCGCGCACCCAGGCGCCGTCGGCGTGGGCCTGCCGCCGGTGCGCGATCCGCTGCCGGTTGCAGGGCCCGTCGCCCTTGATCACCCGCATCAGCTCGTCGTAGTCCGGCTGGGTGTAGTCGTGCGACTGCCGCTCCTCGTTCCAGCGCAGCGCCTCGTCGGGGATGCGCAGCCCGAGGATCTCGGCCTGCTGCACGCACATGTCGACGAAGCGCTGACGCAGCTCGTCGTTGGAGAAGCGCTTGATCTTCCAGGCCATCGACTGCTCGGAGTGCGTCGAGTCGCCGTCGGGCGGGCCGAACATCGCCAGCGACGGATACCACCAGCGGTCCACCGCGTCCTGGGCCATCGCCTTCTGCGCCGGGGTGCCGTGCGCCAGCGTGTGCAGGATCTCGTAGCCCTGCCGCTGGTGGAACGACTCTTCCTTGCAGACCCGGATCATCGCCCGGGCGTAGGGGCCGTATGAGCAGCGGCAGAGGGGCACCTGGTTGACGATCGCGGCACCGTCCACCAGCCAACCGATCGCGCCGACGTCGGCCCAGGTGAGGGTCGGGTAGTTGAAGATCGAGCTGTACTTCTGGCGGCCGTCGAGCAGCAGCTGGACGAGCTCGTCCCGACTGATGCCGAGGGTCTCGGCGGCGGCGTAGAGGTAGAGGCCGTGCCCTGCCTCGTCCTGGACCTTGGCGAGCAGGATCGCCTTGCGCTTGAGCGACGGCGCCCGGCTGATCCAGTTGCCTTCCGGCTGCATGCCGATGATCTCGGAGTGGGCGTGCTGGGCGATCTGCCGGATCAGCGTCCTGCGGTACGCCTCCGGCATCCAGTCGCGTGGCTCGATCTTCTGATCCGCCGACACGACCTCGGCGAAGTACGTCGCCAGGTCCTCGTCCGGCGCGGGTCCGCCGCGTCGCTGCCGCGCCGCCGCCTCGCGCAGCGCAACTTCCGCCGCCTCGACCTCGCCGAGCAGGCCGCCGCCGGGTGCGTCCTCCGGGGCGCCGAAGTCGTTGCCATACATGGGGACAAGTGTTACAGCTCGCGACTCAATAAACCAGAGGGTGTAACAGGAATCCGAAGCTACCTTCCGTCACGGAACCACCGCTTCCAGTGGCCGGAATCTCCCGATCGGTCCTATGACTTGGCTCACGAGGTAAAGATGAATCCCCACAGAGGCCGCATTGCGGGCCGATCTCCCGCCTTCATGGCAAGTTGCCAGGTGGCGGATCCTGGCGCACACCGGATCGGGACGTAGACTTTCCCGGTCACACCGATCGGCTCCTGACGATCGCCATCACCACACGGGCCGCAACCCCCGGCCCCGGCGATCGGCCGGTCGTCCTGGCAACAGCCGGCCCCCCGGCCCTGACATCTGGAGCTCCCCCACTCATGCGTTCCCGCGTGACCATGGTGCTTGCCGTCGTGGCGGTGCTGCTCGGTGGCGTCCTGATCGTTCCCGCCGCGTACGCCCGGCTCGCCGGTGACGACGCCACCGCCAGCGGTGGTGGCGGTGGCGGCGGCAGCGTCGCCGCGCCCGCGCCGACCCCGCCGCCGCCCCCGACGCTGGCCGCCGGTCCGGTCTCGGTGAACTTCAAGGGCGAGTTCTTCTCCTGGGCCCTGATGGACCGGGCGACCGGGAAGATCTCCGGTTCGAAGAACATGGCCTCGACCAGCTCGACCGAGTCGATGATCAAGTCCTGGTTCGCCGCCGACTACCTGAAGCGACTCGGCGACAAGGAGCTGTCGGCCAGCTGGAAGAAAGCCATCACCACGGCGATCCGGGACAGCAACGACGACGCCGCCAACCAGCTCTACAAGGCGAACGGCGGCGCCGCGACCATCAAGCGGATGACCAGCACCTGCAAGCTGACCGACACCAAGCCGGGCAAGGTGCCCGGTTACATCGGCTGGTGGAGCTTCACCGAGATGTCCCCGCGCGACGCGGTACGCCTCGGCGACTGCATCGCCGATGGCACCGCCGCCGGGCAGAAGTGGACCAAGTTCCTGCTCGACGAGATGTCCAAGGTGCGGGGCAGCGCGGCGGCCAAGGACCAGAAGGCGAAGTCCGGCGGCGGCAAGTGGGGGATCATCGACGGCCTGCCGGCGTCGATCAAGGCGCAGGGGCCGGTCAGCATCAAGAACGGCTGGACCCCGCTCATGTACGACGGCAACTGGCACGTCAACTGCCTCGCCGTCACCGGAAAGTGGAGCCTCGCGGTGATGCTGCGCTACCCGCAGAAGAACGGCCTCGCCTACGGGGCGAAGGCCTGCGCGAGCGTGGCCACCCAACTGGTGACCCCGCAGCCCGGCGCGGCGCTCAAGGTGCCGCAGCAGCCGCTCGGGAAGCTCTGATGGCCGGCGAGCGGCGCAGCCGCGACCGGCAGGGCGCCGAGGGGCGGGGTGGCGAGGCCTCCCCGCTGCGGTTGATCGCGATCGCGGTGATCCTGATCGGACTCGTGCTCGTGTCGCTGCGCCTGCTGCCCGGCTCGCCGTTCGAGTCCCAGGCCGCCTCGCGATGGGGCGAGGCCGGCGCACCGGCCGAGCGCTCCACCGGAACGCCCGGCGACCGCCGCACCCGGCCGTCGCCGAGCCCCAGCCCGTCGCTGGCACCGCTGCCGTTCGTGGCCAAGGATCTCGACCTGGACATCGAGGGCTGGTACTCCTGGAGCGTGCTGGACCGGCGCACCGGGAAGATCATCGGTTCGAAGAACATGGACGAGACCAGCACCACCGCCTCGCTGATCAAGGCCTGGATCGTCGCGGACTACCTGCGCCGGGCCGACGAGAACGGCCAGACCCCGAGCGACGCCAAGCTCGCCGACGCCACCCGGATCATCCGCGACAGCGACAACACCCGGGCCGAGCAGTTCTACAACAGCGTTGGCCGGGCCCCGTCGATCAAGCGGCTGATCTCGATGTGCAAGCTCACGGACAGCAGCGTCGCGCCCGACGGCGGCTGGAGCCGTACCGCTCTGTCGCCCCGGGACACCGCCCGAATGGGCAACTGCATCGCCGACGGCACCGCAGCCGGCCCGGAGTGGACGAAGTGGCTGCTCAACGAGATGCGGCTGGTCCGCGGCGCCGGTGACTTCGGCATTCGCAAGGCGTTTCCGGCGGCGCAGCAGAAGAAGATCGCCATCAAGAACGGGTGGATCGACCGGACCAGGGAGCAGGAGATGCACATCAACTGCCTGGCCATCGGCGACACCTGGACGATGGGCGTGATGGTCCAGTACCCGATCAACATGGGCTACGACTACGGCATGAAGAACTGCGAGAAGATCACCGAAGCCCTGCTGCGCCCCGGCGTCTGACCCGCCGGCCGGGGCGACTCGCCGGGCCGTTCAGCCGGCGAAAAATCCGGCCGGTCAGCCGGCGAAGAACTCGGGCCCGTCGGCCGGCAGGGCGGGGGCCTCGCCGAGGGCGGCGGCCCGTCGGGCGAACTCCCGCAGCCCGGCCACCTGGCGCTCGCCCAACGAGAAGTCCAGCGTACGGAAGTACGTGGCCAGAGTCTCCGCGTCGAACGGCTCCCAACGGGCGCCCGCCTCGGCCACCTGGTCGAGCTCGGCCAGGCTGAGGTCGCGCGAGCGCAGGAACGCCTCGTGCACCTCCTTGACCACGCCCGGGTGGGCAGCGGCGAAGTCGCGACGAACCGCCCACACGGCGAAGACCATCGGCAGCCCGGTCCAGTCCCGCCAGGCCTGCCCCAGGTCGGTGACCTCGAGGCCCTGGCGCGGCGCCTCGTGGAGGGCGCGAAGCGCCACGTCACCGATGAGCACCGCGGCGTCCGCCTCCAGCAACATCTGGGTCAGGTCCGGCGGGCACCGGAAGTAGTCCGGCCGGACCCCGTACCGCTCGGCGAGGTACATCTGCGCCAGCAGCACGCCGGTGCGGGAGGTCGAGCCGAGCGCTACCCGCGACCCGTCCAGCTCGCTCAGCGGCCGGGTGGAGACGATGTTGACCGAGAGCACCGGGCCGTCGCTGCCCACCGCGAGGTCGGGCAGCAGCAGCAACTCGTCGGCGTGCCGCAGGTACTCCAGCTGCGTGATCGGGCCGATGTCCAGGTCACCGCCGACCAGCGCCGAGTTCAGCTGGTCCGGGGTGTCCTTGTGGAGGTCGACGTCGAGCAGGGCGCCGGAGCGCATCAGCCCCCAGTAGATCGGCAGGCAGTTCAGGAACTGGATGTGTCCGACCCGGGGACGGGCGATGCGCTCAGCCATGCCCTGACCGTAGCCCCGCCCACCGGCACCCGCTCAGCGGCCCGGTGCCGGAGTGGCCAACCCCGCATCCGGCGCCGACAGCCCCGACCGCTCCCCCTGCTCGGACCGGTCCGGCCCCGCAAGCTCGGGCCGCACCACACCCTCGGCGCGATCGGCCGGGCCGGACCGCTCGGCGTGCTCGGCCGGGCCGGACCGCTCGGCGTGCTCGGCCGGGCCGGACCGCTCGGCGCGGGCCGCGCGGTTGACGGGTATCACCAGCAGGGCGACCGCGACCAGCCCGGCGACTCCGGCGACGGCGACCAGCGGCCGCGGCGCGAAGAACTCCAGCAGCAGACCACCGGCGAGGTAGCCGACCATGGCCGCGCCCTGGACCGCGCCACCGTAGATCGCGAAGGCGCGACCGCGAGCCGCCTCGGGGACCCGCCGGGCCATCAACACGTTGCCGAAGACGTTGTTACCGCCGTTCCAGACGCCGCCGATCAGCCAGATCGGCACCAGCAGCAGGGCCGACGGCACGGCCGCCGAGACCAGCACCATCAGGCAGCATCCGCCGAGCAGGGCAAGGGTCGCCCGGGTCAGCGCGGCGTCCTGCGGGAACCGCCTGACCACCCGGGCGAAGATCCATGCTCCGGCCAGCATGCCCAGCGTCCAGGCGCCGGTGACCAGCCCGTACATGGTGGTGGTGCTGTGCAGCGTCTCCCGGATGAAGAAGACCTCCACCACGTTGATCGCCCCGACCGCGCCGACCACTCCGGCCACGCTCACCACCATCGCCAGCAGCAGCGGGTCGCTGCGCAGTCGCCAGCCGGCCGGAGTGCGACCGTCGGCGGTGGTCCCGGTCGCCGCCGGCTGCGCCCGCCGCCGGCCGCCCCGTCGGGTGCGGATGAGCAGCCCCGCCGCCACCAGGGCGAGGTAGCTGACCGCGTCGACGAGCAGCGGGACGCGCGTGCCGAAGCCGCCCACCAGCAGCCCGGCCAGCGCCGGGCCGGCCAGCGCACCGAGGGTGCCGGCCGACTGGTGCAGGGCGCTGGCCCTAGGCAGGTCCGCCGGCCTGACCATCGCCGGGACCAGGGCGGCGAGCACCGGCTGGGTCACGGCCAGGCCGACGGCGAGCAGGCCGACCAGGACGATGACCAGCGGCGGGCTGTCGGTGTACGCCAGCGCGAGGCAGATGCCGGCCTGGGCCACGCCGGCGACGACCAGCAGGGTGCGGCTGTCCACCCGGTCGGCGAGCCGCCCGGTCAGCGGGGCCAGCGCGACCAGCGGCAGGGTCGCGGCGAGCAGCAGCCCCGAGACCGCGAGACCGCCGGCGCCCGCGGTCTGCAACGCCAGGGTCAGCGCGGCGGCCGCGAGGAAGTCCCCGCAGCTGGAGAGGCCCCGGGCGGCGGTGACCAGCCAGACGTCCGACCAGCGCGACGAGACAGGTGTGAAGGACATATTTCGAAAATAATCCTTCACACCTGTGGTGGCAAGCCCGCTCACTCCATCGGCAGCGCCTTGTACTGGATCGAGACGGTCCGCGCGTCGGCCGGCGGATCCACCCGGGTCCGCTTGCGGTACGGCTCCAACAGCCGGAACACCGCCTCGTTCACCTCCTTCAACTCGGCCGCCGTGAGCAGCAGTTGACTGTCGGAGAGCCGGGCGACGTCGTACCACTCGGCCGGCTCGTCCGGCGCCCGCCGCAACCAGTCCCGGCTGCGCTCCAGGTCCCGGGCGAACCACGCCTCGATCAACGCGCGCTCGGCCGCCCGGGTCTCCGGCTCGGCGCCTCTCCCGGCGTCGACCGTCCAGCCGGCGCTGACCGTGCGCCAGATCCGCTCGCGCGCGTCGCCCCGGCTCGGCGCCGGCTCGACGAGGCCGGCCTTCGCCAGCTCGCGAAGGTGGTAGCTGGTGGCACTCGGTGACTGGCCGACGATCTCGGCGCACTCGGTGGCCGTCGCGCCGCCCGGCAGCGAGCTCAGATGGTCCATGATCGCGAGTCGGGCCGGATGGGCCAGCGCGCGCATCACCTGCGGATCGCTGATCGTCACCCGACGCTGCTCAGGGCTCGGCTCGGTCATTCCCCCATGATCCCGGGCCACCCGGGCACCCGCCATCACCCCCGGCCGTGAAGGGTGGCGCGGCACTAGGCTGGCCGGGCTCAACGGCGAGGGGGAGGCGGGCATGAAGACATCCGTGACGATCGGCCAGGTCCCCACCGGCTGGGACATCGACACCAACCTCGCCTCGATCGAGACGGTGGTGAGCCACAGCCAGCCCGACGACGTCGTGCTGCTGCCCGAGGGCGCCCTCTCCGGGTACGCGCCGGACCTCTCCCCGCTCGACACGCTCGATCCCCGGCAACTCGCCGAGGCGATCGAGACGGTCGCCGAGCTGGCCCGGCTCCGGGGTGTCCACCTCTTCTGCGGATCACTGGTGCTCGAGGACGGCGCCTGGTGGAACGCGGCCCTGCACTTCACCCCGTCCGGCGACCGGTGGAGCTACCGGAAGATCAACCTGGCGGTGAACGAGCGGCCCGTGCTGCGGGCCGGTGCCGAACTGCCCACCCGCCGCGTGCCTCAGCCCTGGGGCGACCTCGTGGTGGGCGTGCAGCTGTGCCGGGAGATCCGCTACCCCGAGCAGTGGCAGCACCTGGCCCGCTCGGGCGCCGCCGCCTTCGTCTTCCTGACCAACGCCGCGAGCCCCGAGGCCGTCCCGGGTCTCTGGCGCAGCCATCTGATCAGCCGGGCCGCCGAGAACCAGCGGTTCGTCTTCGCGGTGAACCTCGCCGACCCGCGGCAGCACTGCCCGAGCATGGTTGTCTCACCCCGCGGCGAGGTGCTCGCCGAGCTACCGTCCGGCGAGACCGGCACGCTCCGGGTCACCGTCGACCTGGCCGAGGTCACCGACTGGAACCTCGACCAGCAACGCCGCGACGTCCTCGACCTGCGGTACCACCCGGCGGCCCGACGGCCGGCCGACGGATCGTCGGTTGCCCGGCCCACGGCGTGACCCGCGCCGGCCGGCACCGAAATTCGGTTGCCCGGCGAACGCACGGGAGTAGGCTTTTCGTTTCCGCCTGACGGCCGCGGTGAGTATGCACCGCAGCGGACGTCCCCGCGCCGGCCCACGAGCCGGAAACGCGAGCGGCAGCGTTTTTCCCCGTGTCGAGGAGTACGTGGATGACCCTGCACGCCCAAGATCAGTCCCTGGATGTGGAGCTGGCCGCCGAGCGGGCCCACCTGGACACCTCCCGAGCCGCGCTGAGCCGGATGCGCGAGCGGGCCAAGGCCCTCTTCTCCACCGGTGACCAGGTGGCCGGCGACGCGTACGCCGCCGAGACGCTCGGCCGGACGCTGGCCCGCCGGGTCGCCGAGCTCGCCGACGACCCGACCACCCCGCTCTTCTTCGGCCGGCTCGACTTCGGCGCCGGCGCCGACGGTCTGGACGGCGAGATCCCGGACACCGTCGACGGCGACGCGACGTACGCCGATCACGCCGGCCGGCGCTACCACATCGGCCGGCGCCACGTCACCGACGAGCGCGGCGAGCCGCTGGTGCTCGACTGGCGTGCCCCGATCTCCCGGTCGTTCTACCGGGCCAGCGCCCGGGACCCGCAGGGGATCGCGACCCGGCGCCGGTTCGGCTTCAGCACCGGGGTGCTCACCAGCTTCGAGGACGAGCACCTGGACCGGGGCGAGGAGCTGGGCACGGCCAGCCGGATCCTGACCTCCGAGATCGAGCGGCCGCGCGTCGGGCCGATGCGGGACATCGTCGCCACCATCCAGCCCGAGCAGGACGAGCTGGTCCGGGCCGACCTCGCCGACTCGATCTGCGTGCAGGGAGCGCCGGGCACCGGTAAGACCGCGGTCGGGCTGCACCGCGCCGCGTACCTGCTCTACCTGCACCGGGAGCGGTTGCGGCGGGCCGGCGTGTTGATCGTCGGGCCGAACCGGGCGTTCCTGTCGTACATCGCGGCGGTGCTGCCGGCGCTCGGCGAGGTGGAGGTCGAGCAGTCCACGGTGGAGGACCTGCTCGCCCGCGTGCCGATACGGGCCGTGGAGGAGCCCGCCACGGCCACGCTGAAGCACGACGCCCGGATGGCCGAGGTGCTGCGTCGCGCGGTCGAGGCGCACATCGGGGAGCCGACCGAGCCGATCATGGTCTCGGACGGCTCGTTCCGCTGGCGGATCGGCCTGGACCCGCTGCACCGGGTGATCGAGGAGACCCGCCGGGAGGGGCTGCCGTACGGCGTGGGCCGGGAGCGGGTGCGGGCCCGGGTCGTCAGCCTGCTGCAACGACAGGCCGAGGCGCGCCGGGCGGAGTCGCCCGGCGATCCCTGGCTGCGCCGGATGGGGAAGTCCCGGCCGGTGACCGGGTTCCTCGACGCGGTCTGGCCGGCGCTCACCGCGGAAGGCCTGGTCTACGCCCTGCTCGCCGACCCGGCGGCGCTCGCCGCAGCGGCGGACGGGCTCCTCACCGAGGCCGAGCAGGCCCTGCTGACCTGGTCCAAGCCGGCACGTACCGCCAAGGCGACCCGCTGGACGGCCGCGGACGCGGTCCTCATCGACGAGGCGTCCGGGCTGATCGAGCGGCCGGGCGGCTTCGGCCACGTGGTGCTCGACGAGGCTCAGGACCTCTCCCCGATGCAGTGCCGGGCCATCGCCCGACGCAGCGAGCACGGGTCGATCACCCTCCTCGGCGACCTGGCTCAGGGCACCGCGCCGTGGGCCGCCACGGACTGGCGGCAGTCCCTGACCCACCTGGGCAAGCCGGACGCCGCCGTGGTCCCACTGACCGTCGGCTTCCGGGTGCCGGCCGCGGTGGTCGAGTTCGCCAACCGGCTGCTGCCGGCGCTCGCCGTGGACGTACCCCCGGCCGAGTCGCTGCGCCGGGACGGCGGCCTGGACATCCGTACCGTGACCGACCTGGCCGCGGCGACGGTGGCCGAGGTGCGGGCGGCGCTCGCGCACGACGGCTCGGTCGGCGTGATCGCCGCCGACGACACGGTGGACGGGCTGCGCACAGCGCTCGCCGACGCGGGCGTGCCCACCGCGACCGCCGACGACGTGGCCACCGCGGCGCGGGTCACCGTGGTCCCCGCGACCCTGGTCAAGGGCCTGGAGTACGACCACGTGGTGGTGGTCGAGCCGGCCGCGATCGTGGCGGCCGAGCCGCGCGGCCTGCACCGGCTCTACGTGGTGCTCACCCGGGCGGTCTCCCGGCTCACGGTGCTGCACGCCGAGCCGCTGCCGGCGCTGCTGGCCGACTGACCGCGCGCCTTTCCGAGGCCCGGCGAAGCGGCGCTGCGCCGGGGTCGCTCAGCCGGAGAGGGCGGCGGCGACCGCGCGCAGCGGCCGGCCCGTCTCGGCGATCGGCACGGTGAAGGCGAACCACGAGCCGTCGGCGAAGTCGAGGCGCAACCGCTTCGGGTTGAGCCGGTGCCAGCCCACCCGGGCCGACGCCACCTCCGCGCGCGGCGCGGACCAGGCGATCCGGGTCTCGGCCAGCGACCGCTCGTCGTCCGCGCGGCTGGACAGCAGCTTCACCGGCCCGGTGAGGCAGACCAGCAGCCGCCGGTCGGTGGCGGCGAGCAGGACGTCCCGCACCGTCCCGACCGGCCGGGGCGATCGCAGCGCGTGGTGCAGCCGGGAGGCGGCGGAGCCCGGGACCCCGCGGCCGGCGACGCCCCAGGCGATCCGATCCACCAGTCGGTCGCCGGGCGCCGAGGTGACCAGCGGAACGAGCACGTTGAGCAGGGCCGACCCGACGGTCACCCGGCCGGGCGCCGCCGGCGCGGCCGGGTCGGGCGGGGGCGCGGGCGTCGCCCCGTTGGCGGCCTCAGCCTTCGCGTACGCCAACACCCGCTCACCCGGCTCGGTGAGCTGTCCGATCCGGTCGCGGTAACTGGTCTCCTGCACCGGGTCAGTATCGGGCGTGGCGGTCGGCCCCGGTGCCCCGCGACCGTCGGGTGCTCTCGTGCGCCGCGCTTCGACACTCGTCCCCGACCGCACCCCCGCCAGGGGACAACAAAGTTGGCGCCAACCCGGTACACAGAGAACCGGCAGTTCACCGGCAAAGGAGAACGCTCATGATCCTCGCCCGCGCCGATCAGGCTAGCCGCCGGTACGGTGACGTCCTCGCCCTCGACCGGGTCGACCTCGAGGTACGCGCCGGTGAGCTGGTCGGTCTACTCGGCCCGAACGGGGCCGGCAAGAGCACGCTGATGAACCTGCTCGTCGGGTTGCGCCGCCCGACCTCGGGCCGGGTCGAACTCTTCGGCGGCGACCCGCGCGACCCGGCGTCCCGACGGCAGATCGGGGTGACCCCGCAGGAGACCGGGCTCCCGGGCACCCTGCGGGTCGGCGAGGTGGTCGACTTCGTCTCCGCGCACTACCCCGACCCGGTACCCCGCGACGAACTGCTCGACCGGTTCGGCCTGACCGAGCAGGCGCGGCGACAGACCGGGGGGCTCTCCGGCGGCCAGCGCCGCCGGCTCGCGGTGGCCCTGGCCTTCGTCGGCCGGCCCCGGCTGGTGCTGCTCGACGAGCCGACGACCGGCCTGGACGTGGAGGCCCGACACAGCCTCTGGGAGGCGATCCGCGGGTTCCACGCGGACGGCGGAGCGGTGCTGCTCTCCAGTCACTACCTGGAGGAGGTGGAGGCGCTGGCCCGCCGGGTCGTGGTGATCGGGCAGGGACGGGTGCTGGCCGACGACACCATGGCGGCGGTCCGGGCCGTGGTCGGCGTACGGCGGGTCAGCCTCGTCGCCGACCGGCTGCCCACCCTGCCCGGCGTGGTACGCGCCGAGCGGATCGACGGCCGCACGCACCTGCTCACCACCGACGCCGACCAGCTCGTGCGGGACCTGGTCACCGCCGGGGTGGCCTTCACCGACCTGGAGGTACGCCCCACCTCGCTGGAGGAGGCGTTCCTCGCGATCACCTCCGACGTGCCACCGGCCGACGCCGAGAACGAGCCCGACGTCCGCGCCGCTCCGGCCGGCACCACCGCCTGAGGAGGCGACCGTGCAGCTTGCCCTGGTCCACGCCCGCTACCAGCTGCTGGAGATCGTCCGGATCCCGGTCGCCGTCTTCGGCAGCGCGTTCTTCCCGGCTGCCGCGATGCTCTTCTTCGTGGTCCCGTTCGCCGGCGACGACCCGACCGGCGCCACCTTCGCCACCGCCTCGATGGTCACCTTCTCGGTGATGAGCGCCAACATCTTCCAGTACGGCATCGGCGTGGCCGAGGACCGCGACCAGCCGTGGAACCCGTACACCCGGACCCTGCCGGCCGGGCCGGCGCCCCGGTTCGCCGGCCGGGTGCTGGCCGGTCTGGCGCTCACCTACCTCTCGCTGATCCCGGTGGTGGTGATCGGCGCGACGCTGACCGCCGCGCAGATCACCCCGGCGGCGTTCCTGCTGGCGATCGGCACGGTCGCGGTGGTCTCGGTGCCGTTCACCCTGATGGGGCTCGCCATCGGCTACTCGCTGCCGAGCAAGGCGGCGATCGTGATCGCCCAGATCGTCTTCTTCCCGCTCGCCTTCGGCGGTGGCCTGCTCTCCGCCCCCGGCGAGGCGCCCGGGTTCATCGAGGCGCTCGCGCCCTACCTGCCCACCCGAGGAGCGGTCGAGTTGATGTGGGCGGCGGTGGGCGACCACCCGGTGCGGCCGTTGTCCCTGACCATGCTGGGCGTCTGGGTGGTGCTGCTGGCAGCGCTCGCCGGCTGGGCGTACCGACGGGACGAGGGTCGCCGGTTCAGCTGAACTTTCGTCCGATTTCGCCCCGTACGTCGGCGGGACGGTGCCAGGATTCCGGCAGGGGGCCGGTCTCGGCCACCGGAGCCGAGAGGGGTCGCCGTGAGCACCGTCCCGCCGGGCACGCCCTGCTGGGCCGACCTGGCCACCCCCGATCTCGCCGACGCGCGACGCTTCTACCCGGAGCTGTTCGGCTGGACCGGCCAGGTGGCCCCGGAGCCGGAGGCGGGCGGCTACACGGTGTTCAAACTCTCCGGCCGGGCCGTGGCCGGGGCGGGTCCGCCGGCCATTCCCGACCAGATCCCGATCTGGTCGACGTACGTCGCCACCGACGACGCCGACCTGGTCGCGGGCCGGGTCGAGCGGGCCGGCGGGCAGGTGGTCGTGCCGCCGTTCGAGGTCTTCGACCGGGGGCGGATGGCCGTCTTCGCCGACCCGGCCGGCGCCTCGTTCAGCGTCTGGCAGCCGATGGCGATGCCCGGCGGCGAGGTGTTCAACGTGCCGGGCGCGATGAGCTGGAACGAGCTGGTCACCCCCGACCCGGAGGGGGCCAAGGTCTTCTACGAGCTGGTCTTCGGCTGGCAGCCGGACGACCAGCCGGTCGGCTCGATGACCTACACCGGCTGGCGGCTGGGGGCGCGGATCGTGGCCGGGATGATGCCGCCGCTGGCCGACGACTTTCCGACGGACCTCCCGGCGTACTGGACGGTCTACTTCGCGGTCGCCGACGCGGACGCCGCCGCGGCCCGCGCCGCCGAGCTGGGCGGGACCATCCTGGTGCCGCCGCGCGACATCCCGGTGGGGCGGTTCGCCGCGCTGCGCGACCCGCAGGGCGCGCTCTTCTCGGTCATCGACGTCGGCAGCGAGTGATCGGGGTCAGCGGCGGCGGACCGGCACGACCAGCGGGCCGTGCTCACCGTCGACCACCCGGACGCTGGCCCCGTAGTGCGCGGCGAGCAGCCGCTCGGTGAGCACCTCGCGCGGGGCGCCGGCGGCGGCCACCCGGCCCCCGTCGAGCAGCACCATCCGGTCGGCGTACTCGCCGGCGATGGAGAGGTCGTGCATGGTCGCGCAGACGGTCAGCCCGTGCTCGCGGCGCAACTGGTCGACCAGCTCCAGCACCTCCTGCTGGTGACCGATGTCCAGCGCGCTGGTCGGCTCGTCGAGCAGCAGCAGGGTGGCGCCCTGGGCCAGCGCGCGGGCCAGGAAGACCCGCTGCCGTTCACCTCCGGAGAGGGTGGCCAGCTCGCGCCGGTGGAAGCCGGTCAGGTCCAGCCGCTCCAGCACCTCGTGCACGGCGGCCAGATCGGCGGCCGACTCCCGACCGAGCGCCGGGATGTACGGGGTCCGGCCGAGCAGCACGTAGTCCAGCACCGACATGCCCGGCGGCACGACCGGGGACTGGGCCACCGTGGCCACCACCCGGGCCCGGTCGCGGCGGCGCAGCGACCCGATCGGCTTGCCGAAGAGGGTGACCTCGCCCTTCGTGGGCAGCAGGCCGCCGACGGCGCGCAGCAGGGTCGACTTGCCCGCCCCGTTCGGGCCGATCACGGTGACCCACTCGCCGGCGGCGACGGTCAGGTCGACCCCGGCCAGGATCCGGGCCCCGTCCAGGGTGACGTGCAGATCCCGCACCTCGATGGCGGCGGAGGCGGCGGTGCTCACGTCAGCACCCGGCGGGCGGTACGCAGGACCAACACGAAGAACGGGCCGCCGAGCAGTGCGGTCACCACCCCGATCGGGATCTCGGCCGGCGCGGCGGCGGTGCGCGCCACCACGTCGGTGAGCGCCAGGAAGGCGGCGCCGAAGAGCAGGGAGAGCGGCAGGATCACCCGGTAGCTCGACCCGGCGAGCAGTCGCACGGTGTGCGGCACGATGATGCCGACGAAGCCGATCAGACCGGTCGCGGAGACCGCCGCCGCGGTGCCCAACGAGGCCGCCGCGACCAGCAGGTAGCGGGAGCGCTGCGGGTGCAGCCCGAGGCTGGTCGCCTCGTCGTCACCGACCGAGAGCACGTCCAGCTCCCGCCCGTGCAGCAGCACCACCACGGCGGTCAGCACGGCGTACGGCAGCACCAGCAGCACGTCGTGCCAGCCGGCCGTGGCCAGCCGGCCGAGCAGCCAGGAGTAGACCGCCTGGATGCTGTCGGAGTGCCGTTGCAGCAGGTAGGTCTGCCCGGCGGAGAGGAACGCGGAGACCGCCACCCCGGCCAGGATCAGCATTGCCGGGGAGCGGCTCCGGCCGCCCGCCGCGCCGAGCAGGTAGGTCATCGCGACCGCGCCGAGTGAGCCGACGAACGCGGCGAGCGGGATGGTCACCGGCAGCCCGGTGAGCGCGCCCGCCGTGCCGGCGCCGCCGAGCGCGATCACCGCGGTGACCGCGAGGCCCGACCCGGCGGCCACCCCGAGCAGGTACGGATCGGCCAGCGGGTTGCGGAAGACGCCCTGGTAGCAGCCGCCGGCCAGGGCGAGCATCCCACCGACGAGCAGGCCGAGCACCACCCGGGGCAGCCGCAGCTCGGTCACGATGGCGATCTCGCGCTCGTTGAGTCCGCTCTCCAGGTGCACACCGGGCAGCAGGTTGAGCAGTTCGGCGGCGACGCTCCCGGGCGGCAGGGTGACCGGGCCGAGGGACACCCCGGCCACCAGCGCGACGAGCACCGCGATCACGCCGGTCACCAGCCAGATCGGGCGCAGGCCGGCCGGCCGGGACGCGGGCGGCGTCCCGGCCGGACGGGCCGGCGGTGCGGTCTGGGCCACCGGAAGCGCCCTGGTCACCGGGGGAGGTCGTTCACGCGGGCACCTTGGCGACCGCGTCCACGATGGAGCGAAGCAGGTCGACGACGCGCGGGCCCCAGCGCGAGGCGACGTCGTCGTCCAGCGCGATCACCTGGTTGTTCTTCACCGCGGTGAGCCCGGACCAGCCGCTGCGCGCCTTGACCGTCTCGGCGCTCTGCTGGCAGCACTTGGTGTCGGCGAGGAAGATGAAGTCCGGGTCGGCCTTGACGATGACCTCCTGGGAGAGCTGCGGGTACCCGCCGTTCTTGCCGTCGGCGTCGGCCGGGTCGGCGATGTTCTCCAGGCCGGCCATCGCGTAGAGCGAGCCGATGAAGGTCTTGCTGGTCGCGCTGTACAGCTCCGTGCCCAGCTCGTGGTAGTAGGTCAGCTTCTCCGGGCGCTGCGGCAGGTCCTTGACCAGCTTGCCGATGTCGTCCTTCATCCGCCCGGTGACGTCGGCCGCCGCGTCGGCGTGCCCGGTGAGCGTGCCCAGGTCGGTGATCTGCCGGTACGAGTCGTCCAGCGTGGTCGCCGCCGGAGTGAGCAGCACCGGGATCTTCAGCGCGGTGAGCTGGTCGACGACCTTGTTGGTGTCGTTGGAGAGCACCACCAGGTCGGGGTTCTTGGCGGCGATCGCCTCGGCGTTCGGCTGGAAGCCGGAGAGGTCGCTCTTCGGCGCCTCCGGCGGGTAGTTCGAGTTGTCGTCGACCGCGACCACCTGCGGGCCGGCGCCGATGGCGAAGAGCATCTCGGTCACCGACGGCGAGAGCGAGATGATCTTCTCGGGGCGCTTGTCGAGCGTGAGCTTGCCGACCGTCACCGGGTAGGCGACGCTCGACGGGCCGGTGCCGGCCGCGGGCTGGTCGTCGGTCTTCTGCGCGCAGGCGCCGAGGGCGAGCGCGGCGACCGCGAGGGTCGCGGCGAGAAGCCGGGGGGTACGTCTGGACATGGTCCTCCTGTCGGCCGAGGAGCGTGGTGCTTCGCCGACAGGGAGTGCGCCCGTCCGCGAGGCGCCCTTCCTCGAGAGCGCGGGTCGCGACCGCTCCGCAGGCGACCTGGCTCGTCCCCGCCGCGCGGCGTCGGCCGGAGGGCCGTACGCGGCTCGGCGCCGGCAGGGCCGGCGCCGGCGGCATCCGGCCGGACGGGCCGGGCGCCGCGGTGGGGCATCACAGTTGCGGGACAGCGCCGGTTTCGCACCGGCTTCGCTGTGGATCGGTCGGTAAGACGGTAGCGCACCGCCGGGACGTGCCCGATCGATGACGACTCGATCGGAGAGAGTCGATCAGCCTGGCGGGCCGGAACGGTCGTTCACTGGCGGTATGTCCGGGATCCGGCGAGCCGGCCGGGGTGGTGGGGCCCCGTCGGGGGCGGGACGGGGCCCCACCCGATCAGGAGGAGGTGATGGTGACGTTGTCCACAGCCGCCTCGACCAGGCTGGCCCCGGAAGCGTCAGCCGCCTCCACCAGGATCCGGACGGACTGCCCGGCGTACGGGGTGAGGTTCAGGTTCGACACGGTCCAGGCGCCGTTGCGGTTGCTGGCCGCGCCGGCCTGGGTGAGCAGGGTGGTGGTGCCGCCGTTGTGCACCACGCTGACCCGGAAGTAGTCGGCCGACGAGGCGTTCGAGCCGTGCGCCAGGTACCAGGCCAGCGAGAGGGTGAGCGTGCCGCTCGCCGGCAGGGTCACCGCTGGGGACCGGGCGCTGGTCGCCCCGCCGTCCAGGTCGTAGTCGCCGGCCCCGGTGCCGGCGAGCCGGCCGGTGACCAGGTCGTTGCTGCCGGCGTACGGGGTGAGCTGCTTCGCGCCGCTGGACGTGGTCGCCTGGGCGGCGCCCCGCTCCCACGCCCCGAGGGTCGCGGTGTCCGTGCCGGCCGGGTTGATGGTCCAGCCGGTGGCGGTCTCGAAGGTGTCCGACCAGACCGTGGTGCCGCCACCACCGCCGCAGTACTGCGCCTGCTTGCCGATCGCCCGGTACGGGCAGTCGGCGTACTCGCTGAGGATCAGCACCGCCTCCCGATTGCGGGAGGTCTGCGCGGGGATCACCTCGTCGGGCGGGTAGAAGCCGCCGCCGGAGGCGGAGCCCGGGTACATCTCGAAGGTGTAGGCCCAGATGCCGTGGGTGGCCCACATCCAGTCGATGCTGTCCCCGTCGGTGATGTAGAGGTCGCTGGACTGCTCCGGGGTGTAGCCGTTGGTGGCCGCCATCTGCTGGCCGATGGTGGCGAAGGTGTTGTACTGGTCGGCGTTCATCCCGGGCGCGGTGTTCGCGGTGGTGTAGCCGTAGGGCCAGAGCACCAGCTGCGAGTAGGTGTGGAAGTCGATGTTGGCCTTGATCTGCTGGACGCCGCCGACCACCCGGCTGTTGACGAAGTTGCGCAGCGCCTGGGTCTCCGGCGCGGAGAACGCCGAGGGCCCCCGGTACGTCTCCGACGAGGTGGAGCCGGACGAGCCCCCGCAGCAGCCCCAGTTGTAGCTCCAGTTGCGGTTGAGGTCGGTGCCGACGTACGACGAACCGCTGTTCGGCTGGCGGTTCTTCCGCCAGGAGCGGTACGAACCGGTGGCGATGTCGTACTCGCTGCCGTCCGGGTTGACCGTCGGCACGATCCAGATCTCCCGCCCGTTGACCAGGTTGGTGATCCGCGAGTCGCTGCCGTAGCTGTCCGTGAAGAGGTTGAGCAGGTAGATCGCCATCTCCACGGTGAGGTGCTCGCGGGCGTGCTGCTGGGCGTTGAAGAGAAGCTCCGGCTCGTTCTCGTCGGTGCCGACGTTGTCGGAGATCTTCACGGCCATCAGGTCCCGGCCCTCGTACGAGCTGCCGATGCTGAGCTTGCGGGCGATCCCCGGGTGGTCGGCGACGACCTGGTTCACCACCGCGGTCAGCTCCGCGTAGTCGTGGTAGTTCGAGTCGGCCGGCGGGAAGGCCTGAACGCCCACGTCGCCGTCCGCGTGCTCATGGGTCGGTGGCTCGGCGATCGGCTCCAGGCGGAAGCCGAGCCGGGCGATCGCGGCGGCCTCGGCCGAGGTGGCCGAGATGTGCAGCACGCCGTGTTCGCTGTAGTCGATGGCCGCTCCGGTGCGGGCCACCGCGTTGCGGTCGGCGAGGGTGCGGGGGCCGAGCACCCGGTAGCTGGCGGCGGCGGGGGCGGCGTCGGTTTCCGGGGCGGGCCGGGCGGAGACCGGTCCGGTGACGACGGTGGCGAGCGCCAGGCCGGTGACGACGGCGAGCGCCAGGGCACGGCGGAGACGAAGGGGCGTGCGGAGGGCCATGGACAACCTCCTCGGGGTACGGGGAGATCCCGTTCGGTGCTGCACACTTCACCATCGGTCACATGGTCATATCAATATTGATCGCTGCCTAATCCATGCCAAGCGGATCATCACTCTGGCAATGATTTTCCATCTGTCTACATCTGGCGAAACTTCCTTCCGGGCGGGAGACTGACCAGCGACGATGCCCGACCTCCAGACCCGCGGAGCACCCATGGCCAGATCACGCCTACGCGTGGCCGCCCTCGCCGGCGTCACCGCGCTCACCCTCCTCGGCACCGCCGTTCCCGCCGGCGCGGCCGCCCCGGTCACCGACGACCGGACCGCCGCGTCCCGGTCGATCAGCCACGACGAGCAGATCACCTTCCAGGAGTGGTCCCGCTACCCGGACTGGCGCCGGGGCAGCCACGCCGGCACCCGGGCGGTGCCCGGCGCCAACCCGGGCCTGACCCTGGCTCGTCCCGCCGGCACCACCGACTACACCGACCCGCACACCGGGACCACCCGCAGCTGGGAGTACGCGACCTGGACCTCGCCGGTCACCCAGGTCGGCTTCGACGCCACCGAACTGGTGGCCTCCTGGAACGCGAAGACGCCCGCCGGAACGTGGGTCCAGGTCGAGCTCCAGGGCAGCTACAACACCGGTGAGCAGACCCCGTGGTACGTGATGGGTCGCTGGGCCGCCGGGGACGCCGACATCAAGCGGACCACCGTCAACCGGCAGGGTGACCCCTGGTCGACGATCTGGACCGACACCTTCAGCATCGACGACGCCACGGCCGGGGTGCTGCTGCGGGCCTACCAGCTGCGGCTGACCCTCTACCGGGCGCCCGGGCAGACCGCGGCGCCGGTGGTGCACATGCTCGGCGCGATGAGCTCGAACGTGCCGGACCGGTTCACCGTCACTCCCAGCGCCGGGCACATCGCCTGGGGCGTCGAGCTGCCGGTGCCGCGCTACTCGCAGAACGTCCACTCCGGCCACTACCCCGAGTACGACGGCGGCGGCGAGGCCTGGTGCTCCCCCACCTCCACCGAAATGGTGGTCGAGTACTGGGGACGCAAGCCGTCCGCGGCCGACACCGCCTGGGTGGACCCGACCTACCCGGACCCGACGGTCAACCACGCCGCCCGGATGACCTACGACTACGCCTACGACGGCGCCGGCAACTGGCCGTTCAACACCGCGTACGCCGCCAGCTTCCCCGGCCTAGAGGGACGGGTGACCCGGCTGCACTCCCTGGACGAGCTGGAGCGCTTCATCGCCGCCGGCATTCCGGTGGTGACCAGCCAGTCGTTCCTCGCCAGCGAGCTGGACGGGGCGAACTACGGCACCTCGGGCCACCTGTTCGTGGTGGTCGGCTTCACCGCCGAGGGCGACGTGATCGTCAACGACCCCGCGTCGTCCAGCAACGACGTGGTGCGCAACGTCTACCAGCGGGAGCAGTTCGAGCAGATCTGGCTGCGGACCAAGCGGATCAACGCCAGTGGCGGGGTCTCCGGCGGCTCCGGTGGCATCGCCTACCTGATCAAGCCGACGCACAAGCCCTGGCCGCACGTCCCCGGCTCCACCAACTGGTGAGAACGGACGAGCCCGGCACGGTCGCGGTCGACCGTGCCGGGCTCGCCGGTGAAATCAGTCCTGGCCGGTAGCGGTCGAGAAGGCCCCGTCCGCCGCCCGCTGCTCGCGACGCCGCCGAACCGCCCGCAGGATGACGACCACCCAGATCACCGCGGCCACCACGCCGGCGAGGGAGAGCCCGGTGACGATCAGCCAGGTGGAACCGCCGGTGGTGGAGAAGACCCCCTTGCGGGCGCCCGAGTCCCGGGCCGGTGCCGTTGCGCCCTGCGTGAGCCCGTCGGGCGCGTCGTAGAGGATGACGTCCGCCCGCTTCTCACCGCTCTCGGCCACGAAGTCCCCGTGCCAGGTGCAGCTACGCCGTCCGCACTCCTCCTGCACGGCGGTGAAGGTGCCCGCCGTTCCGCCGCCGCCCTTGGCCTGCCAGGCCGGCCCGAGGTCACCGGCGCCCATGACCAGTCCGATGACGGCGATGACCGGAAGGCCGACCCAGACGAGCACCTTGGCCCGCCAGTCGCTGATCTTGCTGAGAGTTCCCACGGCGGCAGACCTTAGCGAGCCGGACCCGGTCGTACCGCCCCGTTTTCCGACCCGCCCCCCGCTGCCGGCCCTAGTCGACCCGCCGCTGGCCCTCGCCCGGCTGACCCTCGCCCGACTGGCCGTCGCTCGGCTGGTCGTCGCCGGCCAGCGCCGAGCGGAGGCGCTCCTTCTCGCTCCGGCGCCGCTCGGCCGCGCCGGCCATCTCCCCGGCCATCTCGTCCCGCCAGCCCTTGAGCAGGAAGAACGAGAGCGCGGCGGAGAAGACCAGGGCCAGCATCAGCCTCAGGAAGAGGTTCATGTCGACCAGCCAGAGGGCCGCCAGCACGAGCACGAACAGCCCGATCCGGCCCAGCGTGTACTTGACCGACGCGCTCACCTGCACCACTCCGTTCTCCGCCGCCGGCCCGTCCGGCGAGCGGTTTCAGCCCGTTCGGCGGGCCAGCCACCGGACGCCGGGAAACCACAGCACCGCGTAGACCACCGTGAAGGCGGCCGCCGCCAGCGCGCCGGTCAGCAGCGACGGCAACCCGGCCGCCACCCCGGCGACCAGCAGCCCGGCGACCACCGCGACCGCGGCGGCGAGCAACCCCGCCACCACCCGGGCCGCGCCGAACGCCCAGGCCCGAAAGTCCTCCCAGAAGAGCCAGGCCGGGAGGATCACCGCGAGCCACCCGTTCGCCCGCCCAAACTCGCCCGCCCCGAACGAGGCGAAGGCCCAGTCGAACAGGACCAGGGCGAGCACCCCGATCACCCAGCCGGCCAGGCTCACCCCGAGCAGGTCACCGAGGGTACGGATGCGCCCCTCGGCGTCGCGCCGGGGAAAACCGCTCTGCTGTTCCGTCATCGACAACGAGGGTACGTGCCGGCTCAGGCCCAGACCTGCTGCGGTTCGGCGCGCCGCTCGGCCAGCGACGGCGCCCTGTCGTACTCCCGGACCACGTTGTAGCGGGTGTCCCGCTCGACCGGCTGGAAGCCGGCGTCCCAGATCAGGTGGAGCAGGTCGTCGCGGTGCATCGTGTTCGGCGTGCCGTACGAGTCGGCGTCGTGCGTGATCTTGTATTCGACGACCGAGCCGTCCAGGTCGTCGACGCCGAAGTTCAGCGAGAGCTGGGCGACCGAGAGGCCGTGCATCACCCAGAAGCACTTCACGTGCGGGACGTTGTCGAAGAGCAGCCGGGAGACCGCGAAGGTCTTCAGCGACTCGGCCGGCGAGGCCATCGTGGTCTGGGCCTGGATCCGGTTACGGATCTTGCCGTCCGCCGAGTCGACGAAGTCGTGCTGGTAGCGCAGCGGGATGAAGACCGCGAAGCCGCCGGTCTCGTCCTGCAGCTCGCGCAGCCGCAGTACGTGGTCGACGCGGTGCCGGGGCTCCTCGATGTGCCCGTAGAGCATCGTGGCCGGGGTCTTCATGCCCTTGCTGTGCGCCAGGGCGTGGATCCGCGACCAGTCCTCCCAGTGGCAGGCGTGGTCGACGATGTGCTGGCGGACCTCCCAGTCGAAGATCTCCGCGCCGCCGCCGGTGAGCGACTCCAGGCCGGCGTCCATCAGCTCGTCGAGGATCTCGTCGGCGGAGAGGCCGCTGATCTTCTCGAACCACTGCACCTCGGTGGCGGTGAAGCACTTGAGCTTGACGTTCGGCAGCGCCGCCTTCAGCTCGCGCAGCACCTTCGGGTAGTAGCGCCAGGGCAGCGTCGGGTGCAGGCCGTTGACGATGTGCAGCTCGGTGAGCTGCTCGTCCTCCATCTCCTTGGCCTTACGGACCGCCTCGTCGATGCGCATCGTGTAGGCGTCCTTCTCACCGGGCTTGCGCTGGAAGGAGCAGTAGGCGCACGACGCGGAGCAGACGTTGGTGAGGTTAAGGTGCCGGTTGACGTTGAACATCACCCGGTCGCCGTTGAGCTCGGTACGCCGGTGGTGGGCCAGCCGACCCAGCCAGACCAGGTCGTCGCTGTCGTAGAGGGCGATCCCGTCCTCCCGGGTCAGCCGCTCCCCGGCGTACACCTTCGCTTCGAGCTCTCGCTTGAGTCCGGCGTCCATGGCACGTCCCTTCCACCTGCGGTCCCGGTCGAGGGTACGTCGGAGCACCGACCACCCCGCCGGCACGGTCCGCGGAAGCGACCCGGTTCAGCAGATTCTCAGCCTCCCGTTACCCGGCCACGCATCGACAACATTGCCCTGATTGAGGTAAGAACGGGTGGGGAGCGACACACTGGTAGCGTCCCCACGGCCGCGCCACCGGCGCGGCGTCTGCCTGTCGGACGGGGAGCGGAATGGTTGACAGCGGGCTCGGGCGGCGACGGCGACGACGGCGGAGCCCGGTGGTCTCGCCGGTGCTGCGTCCGAGGCTCTGGTCCGCCCTGCTCGGCGCGATCGCCGCCGCGGTGCTGGCCGCACCGGCCTACGCCGACCCCGGCGTACCCACCACCGTGCCCGACTCCGGCGTCCGGCCCTCGGTCACCGGCTCGTTCCAGCTGCCCGGCGGCGCACCCGTGGTCGGCACCCCGGTGACCCCGGGCACCCCGGTCGGCGGCACCCTCGGTAGCGGGCCGTTGGCCACCCAGGTCTACACCGCACAGACCCAGGTCGGGCTGCTCGGCGAGACGCTGCTTCAACTACGCCAGAAGCGCACTGACGCGGAAACCCGGCTCGCCGCCGCCGACCAGGAGATGAAGCTCGCCCGCGACGGCCTGACCCGGGCCCAGGAGCAGGCCGACACGGTCGCCGCCGAGGCGCTCAAGGCCGCCGCGGCACTGCCCCCTGGCGAGTTCGCCAACGACATCCAGGGGCTCAGCGAGCTCCAGCGGATCAACCGGGGCGAGAAGGTCGAGGGGTCGACCACGGCCGCGGCCGGTGAGCTGGCCCGGGCCCGGGCCGCCGAGCAGACCGCCTACCAGGCCTACTCGGCGGCGGAGGCGGCACTCAACGCCGCCCGGGCCGAGTTCACCGCCGGCGAGAAGGCGCTGCACACCGAAGAGGCGAAGCTGCTCAAGCTGCGCCGCGACAACTCCGCGCAGCTCATCCAGCTCGAGCGCCAGCAGGAGGCCGCCGAACAGCAGCTCGGGGCCGGTTACCTCCAGGGTCAGGACGTCAACGGCCTGGCCGCCCACCCCCGGGCCATGGCCGCGGTGCGCTACGCCCTCGCCCAGCTCGGCGACCCTTACCTCTGGGCCGCCGAGGGGCCGAACCGGTTCGACTGCTCCGGCCTCATGTGGGCGGCCTACCGCTCCAAGGGGGCCGACTACTTCGACCTGCCCCGGGTCTCCCGCGACCAGTACTACGCCACCCGCGGCCGCACCGTGGACCGCAGTGCGCTGCTCCCCGGCGACCTGCTCTTCTTCGCCTCGGGCAGCAACTGGTCGACGATCCACCACGTCGGGATGTACATCGGGAACGGCAAGATGGTGCACGCTCCGACCACCGGCGACGTCGTCAAGATCTCCACGGTGACCTGGTCCCGGCTCTACGCCGCCACCCGGGTGATCGGGGCGGTGCCCGCGCCGCCCACCGGCACTCCGACGCCCACGCCGCCCCCCACGTCGACCCCGACCCCGACGCCCACACCCACGCCCACCGGCTCGAGCACGCCGCGGCCCACGCCGACGAAGACGACCGGCGCGACCAAGCCTCCGCTCCCGCCGAAGCCGACCACCCCCACGCCCACACCCACGCCGAGCACGTCGACCAGCCCGACGCCGAGTGTGGCGCCGTCAAGCGTCGCGCCGTCCAACAGTGCCAGCGAGGACACCTCGACCGGCAGCCCGTCGGCGTCGTCCTCCGAGACCCAGAGCGCCGGCAACTAGGCCGGAAGGCTGGACTCCGGCTGTCCCGCCGGGGTGGAATGTGGCACCGTGGCACCCAGGCACGCCCGGTCCCGGCCGGGTTCTGGGTGCGAGCGTTGCGCGGAGGGCGAGCATGGCCGATCAGAAGGTCCCGGCGGAGACGTCCGGCCCGGCTCCCACGCCCGACGGCGGGGCCGACACCCCGCCCCGCATGGGGCCCGACGCCACCTCCGACGGCCCGACGGCCGCACCCGCGGGCGGGGACGCCGAGCGCTCGGCCGACGCGAGCCGGGCCGACGCCGAGCCGGCACCTGCCGAGTCGGCGGTGGGCAGGAGCGAGTCGGAGCCGGCGAAACCGGTACGGGCACGCGCCAGCGTGACCACCGCCGCCGCACCCGCCGAGGGGGCTCCGCCGGTCGGTGCGAACGCCGGCACCACCTACCGGGGCGCGGGCTCGGACAGTTCCGGTGGCTCCGCCCTGCCGGGCCAGCGGCACGGCTCGACCGCGCCCGCCCGGGCCCGCGCGTCCGTTCCGGGTACGGACCGGGTCGCGGCCGGGACGACGGGTACGCCGGCAGGCCGGGCCAGCGTCGCGGCGCCCAGCACCAGCCAGGCCACCGCCGACGCGGGCGCCGCCCGGGCCAGCGTCGCGGTCCCCGGTTCGAGCCGGGCCACCGCCGACGAGGCGGAAGCGGGGGCGCGGGCAGGGACGCCCGGGGTCTACCGGTCCGGCCCGGTGAACCCGGAACCACCGGAGCCCGCACAGCCGCCGGAGCCGGCGCAGCCGCCGAAGCCGCCCACCCCGGAACCGGAGCCGGCCCCCGCGCCCACCCCGCCGGTGCCCGGGCCGACCCCGCCCTCCCCGGCCCCGCCGATGCCCGGGCCGACCCCGCCGGGGCCGCGCCCGACGCCGCCTCCGGGGCCGCGTCCCACGCCGCCGCCCGGCCCGGTGCCGCCCATGCCGGGCCCGCCGGCGCCACCGCCCGGGCCACCGGTGCCACCGCCACCGTCGCCGCCCGGCCCGATGCCGGCGCCGCCGTTCCCCCCGCCCCCGGCGACGTCCGCGTTCCCGGTGTCCGCCCCGGCTGCTCGCGCCGCCGCGCCGATCTCGGCACCACCCGGCGGACGGGCCGGCGCACCCGTCCCGGCGCCGCCGGTCGTGCCCGAGCCGGCACTGCCGGGCTGGCCGCCGGCAGCCAGCCCCGCCGAACTGGGTGCGGCCGGGAACTCCTCGACGGCGGGGGCGCGCGGCGGTTCCTGGCCGAGCGGGGCCCAGCCGTCCGGCGCGCCGTCCGCGTCCGCGCTGGGTGGCGTCCCGGCCGCCCGCACCCCGGCCGGCGGCAGCACCCAGGTGAGCGGGTCGGGCAGCGCCCATTCGGGCCGCTACGACGGCGGCCCGGACCTCGGCACGGTCTACAGCGCCAGCACCGACGGCCCCGGCTTCACCACGATCGCGCTGCCGAGCCCGGCGGAGACCTCCGGTTCGTTGACCGGGCACATCCTGGCGCAGGGCTGGTCGGACACGCCGGCCGAGCGGTCGAGCAACACCCGGGTGGTGGTCGTGCTGGCCGCCTCCCTCGGGCTGCTGGTGGTGATCAGCGTGCTCATCGTGCTGCTGGCCGGTGACGCGGTGGACGGGCTGATCGGCAGCGTGCTGAGCGGCTGATCCGGCCCCGCCGCGCCGCGCCGGGGCGCGCTCACCGGCCCCTCCGGGCGGGTGAGCCCGCCCACTACGGTTACGGCCAGGTGGCGGCTGGCGACGGTCGCCGTACACTTGTGTAGATCACTGACCTGGCGCGCGTCCCGTGCGCCCATGGGCGGTCTTGCGGGCGATCCGGCGGCGTTCAGCTGCGGCAGGCCATCGCGAAGATGCGCCCCGCTTGAAAGGCACTTCTTGACCACCTTTGCTGACCCCAGCACGTTTCCGTCCGCCTTCGACGCCGCCGCGGCCCAGGAGCAGACCAGCCCGGCCGACGAGCAGACCAACCCGACCCCGGAGCAGACCGCTCCGGCTGCCGAGCAGACCGTGAGCGACACCCGGGACTTCGCCGCGCTCGGCCTGCCCCAGCAGCTGGTCCGCGCTCTCGCCCGGGAGGGCATCACCAGTCCGTTCGAGATCCAGCGGGCGACCGTCCCGGATGCGCTCGCCGGCCGCGATGTGCTCGGCCGGGGCCAGACCGGCTCCGGCAAGACCCTCGCCTTCGGGCTGCCGCTGCTCGCCCGGGTCGCCGCCGGCGAACGGGCCCGGCCGCTGCACCCGCGCGCGCTGGTGCTGGTCCCCACCCGGGAACTGGCCATGCAGGTCAACGACGCCCTGTTGCCGCTCGGCAAGTCGGTGGGCGTCTTCCTCAAGACGGCCGTCGGCGGGGTTCCGTACGACCGGCAGATCGACGCGCTGCGCCGTGGCGTGGAGATCATCGTGGCCACCCCCGGGCGGCTCGGCGACCTCATCGCGCGGGGTGTCTGCCGCCTCGACGACGTCGAGGTGACCGTGCTCGACGAGGCCGACCAGATGGCCGACATGGGCTTCCTGCCGGAGGTCACCGAGCTGCTGGCGAAGACCCCGGCCGGCACGCAGCGGCTGCTCTTCTCGGCCACCCTGGACGGTGACGTCGACGCGCTGGTCAAGCGGTTCATGACCGACCCGGTCACGCACTCGACCGCGCCGGCGACCGCCGCCGTCTCCACGATGGACCACCACATGCTGCTGATCCCGCCGCACGACAAGTTCTCGGTGACGGCGTCCATCGCGGCGCGGGACGGCCGGACCATGGTGTTCGCCCGGACCCAGCTCGGCGTGGACCGGCTGGTCACACAGCTCGCCGCGGTCGGCGTACGGGCCGGCGGCCTGCACGGCGGCAAGACCCAGCGGATGCGTACCCGCACCCTGGCCGAGTTCCGCGAGGGTCGGATGAACGTGCTGGTCGCCACCGACGTGGCCGCCCGCGGCATCCACGTGGACGGGGTCACCCTGGTCCTGCACGTCGACCCGCCGAAGGACCCGAAGGACTACCTGCACCGGGCCGGCCGGACCGCCCGCGCCGGCGAGTCCGGGGCGGTGGCCACCCTGGTGCTGCCGAAGCAGCGCCGGACCACGCTGGCCATGCTGGAGAAGGCCGGCGTGGCACCCGCGGAGGCCCGGGTCCGGGCCGGCGACCCGGTGCTCACCGAGTTGACCGGAGCCCGGGAGCCGAGCGGTGTCGCGGTCCGCGAGGAGCCGGAGGAGCCCCGGCGGCACGGCGACCGCCCCGGCGGCCCGCGCCGCTACGGCGACCGGACCGGCCACGGCGAGCGGCGTTTCGGTGACCGGAGCTTCTCCGACCGCCGGTTCGGCGACCGCCCGCAGGGTGAGCGCCGCTTCGGCGACCGTCCGCAGGGCGAACGGCAGTACGGCGACCGCCCCCAGGGCGAGCGTCGTTACAGCGACCGCCCGCAGGGTGAGCGCCGCTACGGCGACCGCCCGCAGGGCGAACGGCAGTACGGCGACCGCCCCCAGGGCGAGCGTCGTTACAGCGACCGCCCGCAGGGTGAGCGCCGCTACGACGACCGGCCGCAGGGCGAGCGGCGGTTCGCCGACCGTGACGGGCGTGCCGGCGGCGACCGGGGCGACCAGCGCGGCGGCTTCCGGTCCGAGGGGCGCGGTCGCGACGACCGCCCGCGCGACGACCAGCGCGGCTTCGCCGCCCGCGGCCCGGCCCGCACCCACTAGGTACGTCGACGGGAGATCTCGGTAGGTTTCGGCCCCTCCCCGGGCCGTCTCCTACCGAGATCTTCCGTGTTTCCACCCGAACCGTCTCCGCATCGCTGCCGGTGACGGTCCGGTCGCGTAAGGTCCGGCTCATGCCGACCATGCCGAAGTCGCTCTTCTGGACCCGGACCGACACCGCCGGCAGCGAGCACGCCCTCTTCGACGACAGTCGGGGGCTGGCGGCCCGGGGCACCATGATCGCTGTCGATCCGATCCCGTGGACCGCCCGCTACCAGCTGAGCACCGCGCCCGACTGGACGACCACCCGCTTCGAGGTCGAGGTGGAGGGCACCGGCTGGCTGCGCAGCGTACGTCTGGAGCGGGCGGCCGACCGGTGGCGGGTGACCACCGCCGAGCAGGGTGACCTGGACGCGGCACTGAGCGCCGCGGGGCATGCTCCGGTCGGGCTGCCCGGCACCGACGATCCGGACCGGCTGGCCGACGCGCTCGACGTCGACCTCGGCGGCTCTCCGCTGTTGAACGCGTTGCCGGTGCACCGGCTCGGGCTGACCAACGCCCCGGCCGACACCGGGCACCGGATCAGCGTCGCCTGGGTGCTGGTGCCGAGTCTCGTGGTGATCCCGGCCGAGCAGGTCTACACGTCGTTGGGGCCGGGCCGGGTCCGCTTCGTCAGCGACACCTACACCGCCGACATCGACCTGGACGTGGCGGGTTACGTGCTGCGCTACCCGGGGCTGGCCGAGCGGATCGACCCGCGCTGACCACGATCCCGGTCGTCCCAGCTCGCGGCCGGTCGGGCGTGGACGGGCTCAGGCCGGCCAGACGCCGTCGGCCAGGAAGCGCTCGACCGTGGCCAGGTGCGGGGCCAGGTCGAGACCCTGGCCGGCCACCCAGTCGTCCGAGTAGTAGGTGTCGGCGTACCGTTCGCCCGCGTCGCAGATCAGGGTGACCAGGGAGCCGCTCCGTCCCTCGGCGAGCATCCCGGCGATCAGCCCGAACGCCCCCCACAGGTTGGTGCCGGTCGAGCCGCCCACCCGCCGCCCGAGCACGGCCGAGCCGGTGCGCATCGCGGCGAGCGAAGCGGCGTCCGGCACCTGCGCCATCCGGTCCACCACCGGGGGTACGAAGGAGGGCTCCACGCTCGGCCGGCCGATCCCCTCGATCCTGGACCCCTTCTCGATGCGCAGCGTCCAGTCGGCGGCGAGCCAGGCGGGGTAGAAGGCCGAGTACTCCGTGTCGACCACGCAGAGCTTGGTGTGCAGCCGGCGGTAGCGGATGTACCGGCCGATGGTGGCGCTGGTGCCGCCGGTGCCGGCGCCCACCACGATCCAGTCGGGTACCGGGTGCCGCTCCAGGGCGAGCTGCGCGTAGATCGACTCGGCGATGTTGTTGTTGCCGCGCCAGTCGGTGGCCCGTTCGGCGTAGGTGAACTGGTCCATGAAGTGCCCGCCGGTCTCCTCGGCCAGCCCGCGGGCCTCGACCACCACCCGGGCCGGGTCGTCGACCAGGTGACAGCGACCGCCCTGGAACTCGATCTGGGCGATCTTCTCCGGTGAGGTGGCGGCGGGCATCACCGCGATGAACGGCAGCCCCAGCATCCGGGCGAAGTACGCCTCGGAGACCGCCGTCGAGCCGGAGGACGCCTCCACGATGGTGGTCCGCGGGCCGATCCAGCCGTTGCAGAGCCCGTAGAGGAAGAGCGAGCGGGCCAGCCGATGCTTCAGCGACCCGGTCGGGTGCACCGACTCGTCCTTCAGGTAGAGGTCGATCCCCCACTCCCGGGGCAGCGGGAAGGGCAGCAGGTGGGTGTCGGCCGAGCGGTTGGCGTCCGCCTCGACCGCGGCGATCGCCTCGGTCACCCACCTCCGGCTGACCTCGTCGCATCGATCCAGGTGAGTCACGCCGGAAACGTAGCAGGGACGCGGCTCAGTCGGGCTGAACGCCGGCCCGACGGCGTTGCCGCCGCTGCCCGGCCCGGCCGACGGCGCGGACCACCGGGGTCAGCCCGAGGGCGAGCCGGGGTACGGCGTCCAGCAGCCGGACCTGGGCGCCACGCCAGCGCGGCAGGGTCACCACCGGGCGGGGTCGCCGGGCCAGCCGGACCACCCGGGCGGCGACCCGTTCGGGGCTGAGCATCGAGCCGGTGAAGGACGCCAACGCTCCCGGGTCGTCCAGCCGGTCGTGCAGCATCGGGGTCCAGATCCCGTCGGGGCACAGGCAGGAGACGTGCACCCCACGGTGGCCGGCCATCCTCAGGTCGGCGAGGGTGCCGAGGCTGAACGCGAGCAGGGCGTGTTTGCTGGCCGCGTAGACCGTCTCACCGGGCGCGGCGACCAGCCCGGCCAGCGAGACGACGTTGAGCACGTGGCCGCGTCCCTGGGCACGCATGACGGCCAGCGCGGCGAGCGTCCCGTTCATCGCGCCGAGCGCGTTGACGTCGAGCACCCGGCGCCGGGTCGACGCGTCCTGCTCCCACGCCGGCCCGGTGACCAGGATGCCGGCGTTGTTGACCCAGAGCCCCAGGCCGCCGTCGCGCGCCGCCGCCTCGGCGGCCACCTCGGCGCAGCCGGCCTCGTCGCGTACGTCCAGGGAGCGGGACCAGCCGCCGAGCGGTGCCGCCACGGCGGCCACCGCGCCCGGGTCGACGTCGGTGAGCAGCACCGGCCAGCCGTCGGCGTGCAGCGCGGCGGCGATGGAGCGGCCGAGGCCACCGGCGGCGCCGGTCACCACGGCCGCACCGCGGGCTGGCGAGGTCACCGGCGCAACCTATCGCCGCCGGCCGGCCGACGCCAGGGCCGCCCGGGCGGTCAGGCGGGGGGCGGGGTGACCGGCTGCGGGCGGTTCTCCCACTTGGTGGAGAGCGCGATGCTGGTCCGGGTGGAGGCCACGCCGGGAGTCCGGTTCAGCCGCACGATCAGCTGTTCCAGCTCGGCGATCGTGCCGACCCGCGCCTTGAGCAGGAACGACTCGACGCCGGCCATGAAATAGCAGGATTCGATCTCGGGCATCACCCGGAACGCCGCCAGCACGTCGTCGGTGTCCGCGCCGGAATCCTCGACGATGCCGATCAGTGCGGTGACGCCGAGCCCGATCGCCTCCGGCGCCACGTCGGCCCGGTAGCCCCGGAGCACGCCGCTGGCCTCCAACTTGCCGACCCGCTCGTGCACCGCCGGTGCGGAGAGCCCGACCTGGCGGGCAAGTTCGGCGTAGGAGAGGCGGGCGTTGCCGCGTAGCAGCTCCACGAGGCTCAGGTCGATGGTGTCCACGGAAGGTAGACCCTAGCCGGTAGGGCGTAACGCCCTGACTCCGGCATCCGTTGCCCCATACGGAAGGTAACGCCTCGCGTACGGACGGTATAAGGAGCGCAGCGCCGGTATCATTGACTAACTCCCCACTCAGTGCGTTTTTCGCGTTTGGCGGACAGGCCAGGTCGCTGGTGCTGTAATTGCCATACGTCCCTCATGACGGCTCTGGGCTCGCACCGGCCGGGGGCAGTGTGTTCAGCCGGGGGCTTCGTCGACGCGAGGAGGGGGCTGTGGACACTGGAGATCGCCTGCTGACACCGGGTGAGGTCGCCGCGCTGTTTCGGGTTGACCCGAAGACTGTGACGAGATGGGCGGCGGCCGGTCGGATCGGCAGCATCCGGACTCCAGGCGGGCATCGCCGGTTTCGGGAATCCGAGGTGCGGGCCCTGCTTGAGGGGGAGGGCATGCTGGACGAGAGCGACGAGGTGGGCAGGCCGCGCAACACCGGTCCGGCCGCCTCGACCGGTCCCGGGCCAGCCAACGCCGGCATGTATTGAGCGTTACGGACACCGCCACGCGGGCCGGGCGCGAGGTCCGGTCCGCGTCCCGGCATCCGGGTGACGGGGGCCGGCGTCAGTCCCGACCCGCGCCGAGCTCTCCTGACCACCGGCGGAACAGCGTGTGCGGCACGCCCAAGGCGTCCAGCGCCTTGCCGGCGACGAAGTCGACCAACTGCTGGGCCGACGCGGACGCGCCGGCGCCGTAGAAGCCGGGGCTGGCGGGCAGCACCACCGCGCCGGCATCGTGCAACGCGATCAGGTGCTCGAGGTGGCTGCGGGTCACCGGGGTCTCCCGGGGCACCACCACGACCGGCCGCCGCTCCTTGAGGTTGACCTCGGCGGCCCGTTGCAGCAGGTCCTTGGAGAGCCCGATCGCGATGCCGGCACAGGCCGCGGTACTCGCCGGCACCACCGCCATCCCGCGCACCCGGTACGAACCGCTGCTCGGCCCGGCCGCCAGGTCGCCAGCCGGCCAGTGCCGCACGTCGGCGTCGCCCAGTTCCCGCCCCAGCCAGGCGGCGAGGTCGTCGGCCCAGTGCGCGTCCCGGAACGGACGGCCGGTCTCGTCCAGCAGGGTGAGCCGGGCCGCCCGGGAGACGATCAGGTCCACCGACTCCCCGGCGTCGAGCAGCCCGCGTACGACGGCCGCCGCGTACGGCGTGCCGGACGCACCGGAGACGCCGACCACCCATGGTTCGCGCATGCCGTCCAGCCTGCCTGGTCACCGCCGTGGCCCGGCGGCCGGCCCCCGCTTCCGGACCGCCCCGACCTCCGGCGGTCTGCGGCGGTTGCCCCGCGTGCCCGGCTGCCCGTCCGGGGGAGGCGGCGACCTCGGCGACCTGGCATGCTGCCGGCAGTCGTCCGCACGATGGCAGGGCTGCCGGGGAGGAGTCGGCTGATGACCGCCGCGCTCCTCCGGTCGCTCCGGTCCGAGTGCCCGATCGCCCCCCGGCTCTCGCCCTACGCCGACGGGGTGCAGGAGTGGCTGGTCGAGTCCCTGCCCGACCTCGGCGTACCGCTGGACGACGCCGCCGGCCGGCGGCTGGCCCGCGCCGGCTTCGCCCGGTACGCGGGACGCCTCTACCCGGATGCCACCGAGGCCGATCTGCGGGTGCTGACCGCGCTCTTCACCTGGTTCTTCCTGGTCGACGACGCCTGCGACGGGCCGGGTCGGCTGACGCCGGCGCAGATCCGCGCACTGCGCGACGGCGCGCTGACGGTGCTCCGCAGCGGGCACCGCCACCAGCACTCCGGGCTGACCGGGCCGCTGCGGCGGCTGCTGGTCCGGGCGTGGCGGGAGCCTCACCGCCGGATGCCGGCCCGTTGGCGGCACCGGTTCGCCGACGCGGTCGGGCACCACCTGGACGGCACGGTGCGGGAGGCGGTCAACAAGACCCTCGGCCGCCGCCCCGCCGTCGCCGAGTACGTCGAGCTGCGCCGGGCCACCTCGGCGGCGTACGTGTCGTTCCCGCTGACGGAGTTCGTCGCCGGGCGTCCGCTGCCGGACCCGGTCTACCACCACCCGCTGTTGCGGCGGTTCGCCGACACCGGTAACGACCTGCTCTCCTGGTACAACGACCTGGCATCGCTGGAGCGGGACCGGGCCACCGCGGGCGGGCACAACCTGGTGCTGGCGCTCGCCGGCGAGCGGGGCGTGCCGACCGACACGGCGGTGGAGCTGGTGGCCGAGCGGTGGCGTTCCTCGATGCGGCGCTTCGTCGAGTTGCGCGCGGCGGTGCCGTCGTTCGGTCCGGCGCTGGACGAGCCGGTCACCGACCTGCTCGACGGGGTGGCCAACGCGGTCCGGGGCACCATCGACTGGACGATGGAGAGCGCCCGCTATCCGGAGGCCCACCTCGAACCGGCCGCCACCGGCTGACCCGGCCGTAGTCGCCGGGCCGGACCGGCCGCCGACCCGCCGGGGGTCATGCCCGCAGGCCGAGCCGGATCACCAGGTCGAGCAGGGCGAAGGCGAACAGCGCGATGCCGACGAAGCCGTTGGCGGTGAAGAACGCCCGGTTGACCTTGCTGAGGTCGGTCGGGCTGACCACCAGGTGCTGGTAACCGAAGGCGACCGCGGTCAGCGCCAACCCGATCCACCAGAGCCAGCCGAAGCCGACCAGCGCGCCGAACCAGACGAAGAGCGCGAAGGTGACCACGTGCGCGACGGTGGAGGCGTGCAGCGCGAAGCGCCGACCGTACCGGGCCGGGACGCTGTGCACGCCGATCTTCCGGTCGACCTCGTCGTCCTGGCAGGCGTAGATCAGGTCGAAGCCGCCGATCCAGAGGCCGACCGCCGCGCCCAGCAGCCAGGCCGGCCCGGAGCCGCTGAGGGTGCCGGTGACCGCCAGCCAGGCGCCGACCGGCCCGACCGCCTGCGCGATCGCCAGGATGGCGTGCGGCCAGTTGGTGAACCGCTTGCCGTACGGGTAGACCACCAGCGGCACCACGGCGAGCGGGGCGAGCGCCAGGCAGAGCGGGTTGAGCAGCGCGGCGGCGATCAGGAAGACGACCAGCGCGACGATCGCGCCGGTCCAGGCCGTCCGCACGCTGACCGCCCCGGTGACCAGTTCCCGCCCGGCGGTACGCGGGTTCCGGGCGTCGATCCGCCGGTCGAGGATCCGGTTGGCGGCCATCGCGAACGTCCGCGCCCCGACCATCGCCACGGTGATCAGCAGCAGGTCGAGCCAGCGGACGTGCCCGCCGTCGACCTGCATCGCGGTCAGCGCCGACAGGTACGCGAAGGGCAGCGCGAAGACCGAGTGCTCGATGGTGACCAGTTTGAGGAAGGACTTGACCCGACCCGGGCGTTCCACGGGCTCCAGCACGGCCGTCATCAGATCCCGTACTCCTTCCAACGCTTGTCGACCAGCGACGCCACCTCGGGCGACATCCGCATCTCCTCCGGCCAGCCCCGGGTGTAGCCCTCGGCCGGCAGCTTGCGGGTCGCGTCGACGCCCGCCTTGCCGCCCCAGAACTGCTGGTACGACGAGTGGTCGAGGTGGTCGACCGGGCCCTCGGTGAGCAGCAGGTCGCGCGCGTAGTCGACGTTGCCGAAGGCGCGGAAGGCGACCTCGTTGTAGTCGTGCACGTCGCAGTCCTCGTCGACGATCACGATCAGCTTGGTCAACGACATCAGGTGGGCGCCCCAGATCGCGTTCATCACCTTCTGCGCGTGCTTCGGGTAGCGCTTGCGGATCGACACGATCGCGCAGTTGTGGAAGACGCCCGCGGCCGGCAGGTCGTAGTCGACGATGTCCGGGATCAGCAGCTTGAGCAGCGGCTGGAAGATCCGCTCGGTGGCCTTGCCGAGGCCGTGGTCCTCCTGCGGCGGCTGCGAGGTGACGATCGAGTGGTAGACCGGGTCGCGCTGCATGGTCATCGTCTCGACGTGCAGCACCGGGAACGGCTCGACCGGGGTGTAGTAGCCGGTGTGGTCGCCGAACGGGCCCTCGGGCAGCCGCTCACCGGGCTCCAGGTAGCCCTCCAGCACGACCTGCGCGTGCGCGGGCACCTGGAGCGGCACGGTGAGGCAGTCGACCATCTCCACCCGCTCGCCGCGCAGGAAGCCGGCGAACAGGTACTCGTCGATGTCGCCGGGCAGCGGCGCGGACGCGGCGTACGACACCACCGGGTCGCAGCCGATGGCGATGGCGACCGGGAGTCGCTGGCCGAGGCGCTCGGCCACCGCGTGGTGGGCGGTGGAGTCCTTGTGGATCTGCCAGTGCATGCCGAGCGTGTTCTGCGAGTGCTGCTGGAGCCGGTAGAGACCGAGGTTGCGCTTGCCGGTCTCCGGGTGCTTGGTGTGGGTCAGCCCGTAGTTGTGGAAGATGCCGCCGTCACCGGGCCACACCTGCAGGCCGGGCAGCCGGTTCAGGTCGACGTCGTCACCGGAGTAGACCACCTGCTGGCAGGGGGCGGTCTTGACCTTGCGCGGCGGCACCGACTTGAGCTGCATGACCTTGCCGAGGCCCTCGCGGATGCCGGACCAGCCCACCGGCAGCTCCGGCTTGACCAGGGCGCCGATCCGCGCGCCGATCTCGTCGAGCGACTCGACGCCGAGCGCCATCGCCATCCGCTTCTCGGTGCCGAAGAGGTTGATCGCGACGGGCATCTCGCCCCGGGTGGGCCGCTCGAAGAGCAGCGCCGGGCCGCCCGCGCGGACCGTCCGGGTGACCACCTCGCTGATCTCCAGGGTCGGGTCGACCGGGACGCTCACCCGCCGCAACTCGCCCGCGCGCTCCAGCGCCGCGAGGAAGTCCTTGAGGTCGGTGTACGGGAAGCCACGAGCCGCCATGCCCGCCAGTCTCCCGCACCGGCCCGGTCGGTGCCCAAGCCGGGTGGGCGGAGGTGAGGTCGAGCGCGGTCACCGGCCCTGGGCGGGAAGGTGCGCCGGCCCCGGCCCGGCAGCGCCGGTCGCGGCGGGCTGCCAGGCGTACCGGGCCAGCGGTGGGTCGAGGGGCGCGCCGGTCAGCCGGTTGGCGAAGGTGGAGATGGTGTACGTGCCGACGCCGAGCACCACGTCCAGCGCGTGCCGGGGCTGGTAGCCGGCGGCCAGGAAAGCGTCCAGCTCCGGGTCGGGTACCGCGCCGGAGTGCGCCAGCACCGCACGGGTGAACCGGCGCAGCGCCTCCAGCTTCGGCTCGGGCAGGGTGCCGCCGGCCCGCAACGCGGCGGTCAGCTCGGCGCTGGCCGCCAGCTTGGCCAGCGTGGCGGTGTGCAGCGCCACGCAGACGTGGCACTCGTTGCCGGTGGCGACGGTGAAGACCACCACCTCGCGTTCGAGCGGGGTCAAATCGGTCTGTTCGAAGATCCGGTTGGCGGTGAGGAATCCGTTGAGCAGCTCGGGCGAGTCGGCCATCAGCGCGACCGCCGCCGGCAGCCAGCCGAAGCCGCGGCGTACGCCCTCGATGACCGGCCGGGCGGCATCGGGCGCGGTGTCGACGGTGTGGACGGGGAAGACGGTTCGGTGCACGGGTACCTGCTCTCGGGTGGCGTACGATCGTCAACGTGGTTGACCAAATAGTAAACGTGGTTGTCGAACGTGGCAACGGCTGATCCCGAGCGGCCCGGTTTCCTGCTGCCCCTGCTGCTGCTGGCCGGTTTCCGCACCCTCATCGACGACCTGCACGCCGAGCTGGCCCGGCAGGGACACACGGAGCTACGGCCGCTGCACGGCTTCGTGCTCCAGGCCGTCGGCGTCGAGGGCACCACCGCCACCGAGCTGGGCCAGCGGCTGGGCATCTCCAAGCAGGCGGCCGGCAAGACGGTGGACCGGCTGGTCGCCCTCGGCTACCTGGAGCGGGTCGACGACCCCCGGGACGCCCGGCGCAAGCTGGTCCGGACGACCGCACGGGGCCGGGACGGGCTGCACCGCTCCACGATCGTCTTCGACCAGCTCCGGCAGCGGTGGGCCGACACCCTCGGCCCGGAGCGGGTCGCAGCGATGGAGGACGACCTGCGCACCGTCACCCCGGCGAACTGGTTCCGCCTCGACGTCCCCGGCTGGTTCGGCGGCTGACCGACCGACAGGGTCACGGGCCGGCAGGGTCACGGGCGGGCAGGGTCACGGGCGCGGGCAGGGTCGCGGGCCAGGTTGATCGACACGATGTCGCCGATACGGCGGTGTCGCGGGGCGCCGGACACCGCGATATCGGCGACCTGGAGTCGATCAAGCCGAGCGCGCCGACCGGTCGATCAAGCCGAGCGCGCCGGCGAGAAATCTCACCGGCACTGGCCGGCCGGCCCGGTCGGGGCGGAGCCTGGTGACATGTCGGACGCCTACGTGGTCGGTGACCCGGACGGCCTGTCGCCGCTGCTGGTCGAGCTGCGCGACGCCGTCGCCCGCGAACTGCACGCCCAGCTCGCGCTGCGCGCCGAACGGATCGAACTCGCCGATGTGCCCGAGGTCGCCTACCAGGTCACCCTGCGGGTCGACGAGACACTCCGCCGCCGCCAGCGGGGCTAGCGGCCGCCGGTCAGCTCACAGGCCGCCGTAGGAGTGCAGGCCGGTGAAGAAGATGTTCACGCCGAACAGGTTCATCAGCATGGTGAGGAAGCCGAGCACCGCGATCCAGGTGGCCACGTTGCGCTTGACGCTCGGGGTGGCCCGGGAGTGCAGGTAGCCGGCGTAGACCACCCAGGAGATGAACGCCCAGGTCTCCTTCGGGTCCCAGCCCCAGGGCCGACCCCAGGCCGCCTCGGCCCAGATCGCGCCGGCGATCACCGCGAAGGTGAAGATCGGGAACGAGAAGGCGTGCAGCGTGAAGGTCAGCCGCTCCAGGCCGGCGGCCGCCGGGAGCCGCTTGGCCAGGGTGTACGGGAAGCTCCGCTTGCCCTGCTCGTAGCCGTTGCGCATCAGGAACGCCACCGCCGGCACCACGCCGAGCAGGAAGATGCCGGAGGAGAAGACGATGGTGGAGACGTGGATGACGAACCAGTACGAGTTGAGCGCCGGCACCAGCGGCACGATCGGCACGTAGAGCACCAGTTCGGCGATGGCCAGCAGCAGCACCATGACCAGGGTGAGGAAGAGCCCGAGCCGGCGCAGTGACGGCCGCTTGGCGAGCACCGCCAGCCAGGCGGCGGCGCCGATGAACGAGACCGTGAGCACGAACTCGTACATGTTGCCCCAGGGCATCCGGTCGGCGGCGATGCCGCGGGTGACCAGCGCCGCGAGGTGCAGCAGGACGGCGACCGCGGTGGCCCCGACGGCGATCAGGCCGGCCAGCCGGGCCCGGCCCGCGCCACGGTCGGCCGCGGTGCGGGCCGGCGACGCCGGGTCCACCGGGGACGCGACCGTCCCGCCCGGCCCACCGGCGCCCGCGCCGACCAGCTCCCGCGCGGGTGCGGCCTTGACGATCCGGGCCCGCGCGTTGCCGAGCGCGTACTCGACGGCGTGGCTGATCATCGCGACCAGGTACACCAGGATCGCGAACGTCACCAGCTGGTCGGAGAGTGCGGACATCACTCGGTCCCTTCTCGCGTCCCGGCCCGGTCGCTGCCTTCGCGCTCCGTGCCGGCCCGCTCGCCCGATCGTTCGTCACCGCTGATCGCGGCGACGAGCTGCGCGAACTCGTCGGCGAACCCTGGATAGTCGGTGCGCGGCAACCCACCGGCCTCCACCAAACTACTACCGGCCGTCGTTGTTGCGCTGGCGGGGTCGGCGGATCCGGCCGGCCGCACCCGGAAGAAGACGCGGCGACGCCGGCCGAAGAGCGAACCCATCAGCCCGACGAGCAGCACCCCGCAGGCCACCAGCAGCAGCCCCGAGCCGGGATCGTGCCGCACCGAGAGGGTGACGTACCGCTTCGTACCGAGGAACTCGAGCGTGCTGCCGTCGTCGAGCTTCCAGGTCTCGCCCTGCTTGAGCAGCTTGTCGCCGACCTGCTTGACCCGGCCGGTCTGGACCTGCCGCTGGTCGAGCTGGTAGACCGAGCCGGGGATGCCGGCGTCCAGACCGAGGTTGCCCCGGTAGGCGACCAGGTTCAGCACCGGGTTGCGCTCGGTCGGATACTGCGACCGCACGTACGGCGCGGAGTCCGGCGCGGTGGGCAGGTAGAGGCCGGTGAAGGCCATCTGCAGGTTCGGGTCCCGCTTGCCGGTCTTCGGGTCGCGGTTGGCGTCCGGGAACGCCGCAAGCCCCTCGCTGGTCAGACCCATGTCGCCGGTGGTCAGGAACGGCGTGGTGCTGGTCTGGCTGCGGCCGTAGCGGTCGGTGTAGCGGATGATCGGGGCGTACCCGTGCCCGAGCAGGTAGACGTTGGCGCCGTCCAGCCGCAGCGGCGAGTTCACCGAGAAGTCCGCGGTCCGGGTGGCCTGGCCCGGCTCCTCCACGCTCACCGTGGCGTTGAAGAACTCCGGCTGGCCGGTCTCGAGGAACCGGGCCTGGAACGCGTCCAGGGTCAGGCAGAAGGCGGGCAGGTCCCCACTCTCCACCTGCGGGCCGAGCTGCGCCTCGGCGTACTGCTGGCGGGTGTTGCAGAAGGCGTTCTCCGCGCCGGCAACCAGCAGCCGGTTGCCGTGCCAGCCGTACCAGGAGCCGAGCGCGACGCCGACGAGCACGACGATCAGCGAGCTGTGGAAGAGCAGGTTGCCGCTCTCCTTGAGGTAGCCCTTCTCGGCGGAGACCTCGTCGCCGCGGACCGTCACCCGCCAGCGACGCCGGCGCAGCACCTCGACGATCGCGGCCGTGCCGCCGGCCGGCGCGGCGAGCACCGTGTGCTGGGGCAGCCGGTCCAGTCGCTTCGGCGCGGCCGGCGGCTTCGCCCGCAGCGCCCGGACGTGGTCGCGCAGCCGCGGCGTGATGCAACCGATCAGCGAGGTGAAGAGCAGCAGGTAGATGGCCGAGAACCAGATCGAACTGAAGACCTCGAACGCGCCGATCTGGTCGAGCCGGGGCGCGAGGTCGGGGTGCTCGACGAAGTACTCGTTGACCTTCTCCGGGCTGATCCCGCGCTGTGGCAGCACCGAGCCGGGAATGGCCGCGATCGCGAGCAGGAAGAGCAGCACCAGCGCGGTACGCATGCTGGTCAGCTGCCGCCAGGAGTTGCGCAGCAGGGCCAGCACCCGGTTCGGCCGACGCCGGGGCGCCGAGGCGGGAGTGGCCGGTCGCTCGTCCACGGCGGTCATCAGATGCTCACCTCGCCCACCCCGAAGGTGGTCTGCAGCCAGATCACGACGTTCGTCCATCCCCCGGTGACCAGCGCGAGGCCGATCAGGATCAGCAGGGCGCCACCGATCCGGGTGACCCAGCGGCTGTTGCGGCGGATGGCGCGGAAGACCCCGAGCAGACGCTGGAAGCCCAGCCCGAAGACGACGAACGGGATCCCCAGCCCCAGGCAGTACGCCACGGCGAGCACCACCGCCCGGTCGACCTGGCCGCTGACGGTGGCCATGCCGGTCACGGCGGCCAGCGTGGGGCCGACGCACGGCACCCAACTGAGCGCGAAGACCGCCCCGAACACCGGCGCGCCGAGCAGCCCGGCGGCCGGCAGCCGGTGGATCCGGAACTCCCGCTCCATGCCGGGGACCAGGCCGACGAAGGCCAGCCCCAGCACGATGATGAGCGCGCCGATCACGATCTCCAGCGTCCGCTCGTAGGTGAAGAAGACCTTCCCCACGCTGGCGAAGAGGACCGCGGTGGCGGTGAAGACGACGGTGAAACCGGCGATGAAGAGCAGCGTCCCGGCGAGCACCCGGCCCTTGACCGCGGCGGCCGGCCGGGTGGCCACCGCGACGCCGCCACCCGGAGCGTCCGCGGCCGGCGCGTCGCCAGCGCGCACGCGGCGCCCCTCCAGGTCGGCGCCGGCCAACCCGGTGACGTACGACAGGTAGCCGGGCACCAACGGCAGCACGCACGGGGAGAGGAAGCTGACCAGGCCGGCGAGGGCGGCCGCGCCGATGGCGAGCAGCAGCGGCCCGGAGAGGGCGACCTGCCGGAACGTCTCACCCATCAGCGGGAACCGGAGCCCGGCTGCTCGGCGGCGACCCGCTCGACGATGGGTTGCAGGCCCTCCTGCTTGACCGCGGCCCGGATCACCGCGGCGATCCGGCCGTCGCGGTCGAGCACGACGGTGGCCGGGATGGTGTTCGGCGGAATGTCCATGGCGAGGGCCAAACGGCTGGGCGGGTCGAAGAGGCTCGGGTAGCTCACCCGGCCCTCCTCGAACGCCAGGGCCTTGTCCTTGCTGTCCTGCACGTTGATGCCGAGGAAGCTCACTCCGGAGGCCTTGGTGGCCTGGTAGGTGGCTTCCAGGTCGTCGGCCTCGGCGCGGCAGGGCGCGCACCAGGAACCCCAGAAGTTGACCACGACGACCTGGCCGCGGGCCTGGGAGACGTCGTAGCTGCCGCCGGTGAGCAGCTCACCGGAGATCTTCGGCGGCGCGGAGCGCTGGTCCGGCGCACACTCGATCACGCCGTCGGCGTTGGTGGCGCAGGCCTTCTCCTGGCTCTGCGAGGTGCAGCCGACCAGCGCCACCGCGGCGACGGTGGCGAGCAGACCCGCGGTCCACCTCCGGGCACGCATCAGGCCCCCTTGGCCGTCCGGGCGGTCGGCGACATCGCGATCAGGTGGGCGGCCGGCTCGGTGTAGCCGATACCGACCACCTTGGCACCGTCGAAGTGGAACGAGGTGAGGCTGGCCAGGCCGCACTGCCGCCGGCGCGGGTCGTGCCAGAGCCGCTTGCGCTCGACGTACCGCCGCAGCGTCCAGATCGGCAGCTGGTGCGAGACCAGCACCGCCTCGCGCCCCTCGGCGGCGACCCGGGCGGCGTGCAGCGCAGCGAACATCCGCTCGGCGATCGCCCGGTAGGCCTCACCCCAGGACGGGGTCACCGGATCGCGCAGCACCCACCAGTTGCGCGGGTCGCGGAAGGAGCCGTCACCCGGCGAGACCTTCTTGCCCTCGAACCAGTTCGCGCTCTCGATCAACCGCTCGTCCACCCCGACCGGGAGGCCGAACTGCCCCGCGATCGGCTCGGCGGTCTGCTGGGCGCGTTCCAGCGGGCTGGCCACCACGTGCACCACCTCGCGCTCGGCGAGCCCCTGCGCGGCGGCCTTGGCCATCTGCACGCCCAGCTCGGAGAGGCGGAAACCGGGCAGTCGCCCGTAGAGAATCCTGCCCGGGTTGTGCACCTCGCCGTGCCGGAGCACGTGGACCACCGTCTTGCTCACCGCGCCTACCCCCCGTGACCCGCCGCTGCCGCTGCCCGCGCCGCCGACGGCAACGCCGCGGCGATCTGATCCAGGGCGGCGTCGTCCAGCGCCGCCGAGACGAACCACGACTCGAACGCGCTCGGCGGCAGGTAGACGCCGGCGGCGAGCATCGCGTGGAAGAACGCCTTGAACGCCGGGACCTGCTGGGTCCGGGCGCTGTCGTAGTCGACCACGTCGGCGTCGGTGAAGAAGATCGAGAACATGCTGCCCGCGTACGACAGCCGGTGCGGGACCCCGGCGGCGGCCAGCGCGTCGGCGGCGAGCTTGCCCACGACGGCGGCCGTCTGGTCGAGGCGTTGGTAGAGCGCCTCGTCGGCCAGTCGCAGGGTGGCCAGGCCGGCGGCGCAGGCGAGCGGGTTACCGGAGAGCGTGCCGGCCTGGTAGACCGGGCCAGCGGGGGCGAGTCGGGCCATGATCTCCGCGCGCCCGCCGAACGCCGCGGCGGGCAGGCCACCACCCATGACCTTGCCGTACGTCCACAGGTCGGCGTCGGACGCGTCGAGGCCGTGCCAACCGGAGCGGGACACCCGGAACCCGGTCATCACCTCGTCGACGATGAGCAGGGTGCCGTGCGCGTGCGCGATCCGGGCCAGCTCCTGGTTGAACCCGTCGCGCGGGGCGACCACACCCATGTTGCCGGCCGCGGCCTCGGTGATCACGGCGGCGATGTGCGGCCCCTCGGCCGCGAAGGCCTCCTCGACCGCCCGGATGTCGTTGTAGGGCAGCACGATGGTCTCGCTGGCGGCAGCGCCGGTGACCCCGGGCGAGTCGGGCAGGCCGAGGGTGGCCACCCCGGAGCCGGCGGCGGCGAGCAGCGCGTCCACGTGCCCGTGGTAGCACCCGGCGAACTTGATGATCTTGGATCGGCCGGTGAAGCCCCGGGCCAGCCGGATCGCCGACATGGTGGCCTCGGTGCCGGAGTTGACCAGCCGGACCTGCTCGACCGGGGTGCGGTCGACGATCTCGGCGGCCAGCTCCACCTCGGCCGGCGTGGGGGTGCCGAAGCTGGTGCCCCGGGAGGCCGCGGCCTGCACGGCGGCGACCACCTCCGGATGCGCGTGACCGAGGATCAGCGGGCCCCACGAGCAGACCAGGTCGACGTAGCGCCGGTCGTCGGCGTCGTAGAGCCAGGGCCCCTCCCCCCGGACCATGAAGCGCGGGGTGCCGCCCACCGCCTGGAAGGCGCGCACGGGGGAGTTGACCCCGCCCGGCACGATGGCGCGGGCGCGGTCGAACAGGGCCTCGGAGGCCGGCGCGTCGGCCGGGTAGCGGCCAGATCCGGCGGAAAAGGTGTCGGTCACGATTCCGCCATTGTGTCAGCGCCGGCGGATGCGGCGGCAGCCACCCCGGGCTGGGGTTACCCGGCTCACCCGGGCCGGGCGCCGGCGGGCTGCATCGCCTCGACGGGCCACGCCGACCGGATCGGGTTAGGCTGACCGGGTGGATCGTGCCGAACTGTCCATCACGCTACACCGGACGGGCGACGAAGCTGTGCTGCGCCTTGCCGGTGAGATCGACATGCTCACGGCCGCCCAGCTCTCGACCGTCGTGAACGAGGTGCTCGCCGACCCGCCTCCGCGGATCGTGCTGGACCTCGGCGGGGTCACCTTCTGCGACTCGCAGGGGCTGGGCACCCTGGTCGTGCTCAGCCGCAAGGCGAGCCACGCGCAGAGCCTGCTGATCCTCACCCACGTGGGCGACTTCCTGATCCGGGTGCTGGACATCACCGGCCTGCGCTCGGCCCTGATGATCCGCAACGACCAGACCACCGGCTGACCCGCGACGCGGGGATCAGCCCGGGTTGCCCCAGCGGGCCTGCTCGAGCAGGTCGGCGGCGCGCTCACCGGCGTCCGGCTCGTCGCCACGGAGCAGCGTGGTGGCCTCGTCGACCGCGTCGGTCAGCACCCGCCACTGCGCGTCCCGCTCCCGGACCAGGTCCGACTGCGCGGCCAACTGCCGGGTCTTCACCCAGAGCTCCACGAAGACCGACACCTTGGCCCGGAGCACCCACGGGTCGAACGGCTTGGTGAGGTAGTCGACCGCGCCGACCGCGTAGCCCCGCAGGGCCAGCTGGGCGTCCCGGTCGGCGGCGGTGAGGAAGATGATCGGCACGTGCCGGGTCCGCTCCCGGCGCTTGATGTGGCTCGCCGTCTCGAAGCCGTCCATGTCCGGCATCTGGGCGTCGAGCAGGATCACCGCGAAGTCGTCCACCAGCAGCTGCTTGAGCGCGGCCTCGCCGCTCTCCACGGCCACCGACTGGACCGGCAGGCCCTGGAGGATCGCCTCCAGGGCCATCAGGTTCTCCCGACGGTCGTCCACGAGCAGCGCCTTGGCCATCTGGGTCACGAGTTCTCCTCGGTCCGGCTGCCACTGATCCAGGACGACATGAGCTCGATCAGCTCGTCCAGGTCCACCGGCTTGGTGATGTAGTCGCTGCCCCCGGCCGCGAGCGCCGACTCCCGGTCCCCCGGCATCGCCTTCGCGGTCAGGAAGACGATGGGCAGGTCCGCGAAGCGGTGGTTACGACGGATCTGGCGGGTGGTCTCGTACCCGTCCTGGTCCGGCATCATGGCGTCCATCAGGACAATGTCCACCTCCGGGTGCTCGGCGAGCAGGCGGACGCCGTCCGCCCCGTTGTCCGAGTACAACACGGTCATCCCGTGCAGTTCCAATGCGCTGGTGAGGGCGAAGACGTTCCGGACGTCGTCGTCCACGATCAACACGGTCGCCCCGTCGAGTTGCCGGCTGGTCGGCCCGGCCGCCGGCTGCGGCAGCTCCAGCGGCGGCATCAGCAGCGACGACGGCAGGCCGGCCCGGGTCGGCGACGGCGGCAGCGGCGCGACCACCGCGTCCGGCGCCAGCACCTCCGGAACGAAGAGGGTGAAGGTGGAGCCCTGCCCCGGCGCCGACGTGACGGTGATGGTGCCACCCAGCAGTCGGGCCAGGTCCCGGCTGATCGACAGGCCGAGGCCGGTGCCGCCGTAGCGGCGACTGGTGGTCCCGTCCGCCTGCTGGAACGCCTCGAAGATGATCGACAACTTGTCGTCCGAGATGCCGATGCCGGTGTCGATCACGGTGAACGCGATCACCCGCCGGGCGTTGGTCAACGCCGGCACGTCGAAGACCGCGTTCTCCGCCGCCGGCGCGATCCGCAGCGTCACCGCGCCGTTGTCGGTGAACTTCACCGCGTTGGAGAGCAGGTTGCGCAGGATCTGCTGGAGCCGCAGCGCGTCGGTGACCAGCGCCGAGGGCAGGTCCTTGCTGACCCGCACCTGGAAGTCCAGGCCCTTCTCCTCGGCCTGCGGCGCGAACGCCTGCTCGACGTAGCCACGGATCTCGTTGAACCGCACCTCGGTCGGCTCGACGTCCATCCGGCCCGCCTCGATCTTCGACAGGTCCAGGATGTCGTCGATCAGCGACAGCAGGTCGGAGCCGGCGCTGTGGATCGTCCGGGCGAACTCGATCTGCTTCGGGGAGAGGTTCTGCTCCGAGTTCTCGGCGAGCAGCCGGGCCAGCAGGAGCAGCGAGTTCAGTGGGGTCCGCAGCTCGTGGCTCATGTTGGCCAGGAACTCCGACTTGTACGCCGAGGCCCGGGTGAGCTGCTGCGCCTTCTCCTCCAGACCGATCCGGGCCAGCTCGATCTCCCGGTTCTTGGTCTCGATGTTGCCCTTCTGCTCCGACAGCAGGGTGGCCTTCTCCTCCAGCTCGGCGTTGGTCCGCTGGAGCTCCGCCGACTGCTCCTGCAACTCGTGCGCCAGCCGCTGCGACTGGGCCAGCAGCTCCTCCGTACGCCGGTTGGCCTGGATGGTGTTGACCGCGATGCCGATGGTGACCACCAGCCGCTCCAGGAACGACAGGTGCAGCTCGGAGAAGGCGGCCACGCTGGCGAACTCGATCACGCCGAGCAGCTCGCCCTCGAAGAGCATGGGGAGCACGACGAGGTCGGTCGGGGGCGTGTCGGCCAGGCCGGAGCGCAGGGTCAGCGCGCGGTCCGGTGCGGCGCTCACCCGGATGGTGCGGCGGGAGAGGGCGGCCTGGCCGACCAGCCCCTCACCCGGCCCGAAGGTGACGTCGTGCCCGCGGGCCACGTACCCGTAGGAGGCGGTCAGCCGCAGCCGCATGCTCCCGTCGGAGGTGTCCGACAGGAAGAACGCGCCGAGCTGCGCGTCGACCAGCGGGGTCACCTCCACCATGATCATGCGGCAGACCTCGCCGAGGTCGCGCTGGCCCTGCAACAGCCCGCCGATCCGGGCCAGGTTGGAGTCGAGCCAGCCCTGCTCGGCGTTCTTCTTGGTCGTCTCCCGGAGGGTGACGATCATCTGGTTGATGTTGTCCTTCAGCTCGGCGATCTCGCCCTGCGCCTTGACGTTGATCCGCTGGGTCAGGTCGCCCCGGGTGACCGAGGTGGAGACCTGGGCGATCGCCCGGAGCTGGGTGGTCAGCGTGGAGGCGAGCTGGTTCACGTTCTCGGTGAGGTCCCGCCAGGTGCCGGAGACCCCCTTGACCTGCGCCTGACCGCCCAGCTTGCCCTCGATACCGACCTCCCGGCCGACCCGGGTCACCTCGTCGGCGAACGACGAGAGCTGGTCGACCATCGTGTTGACGGTGTTCTTCAGCTCCAGGATCTCGCCCTGCGCGTCGACGGTGATCTTCTGGCCGAGGTCACCCTTGGCCACCGCGGTGGTCACCGAGGCGATGTTGCGCACCTGGCTGGTCAGGTTCGACGCCATCGAGTTCACGTTGTCGGTCAGGTCCCGCCAGGTGCCGCTGACGCCCTTGACCTGCGCCTGACCGCCGAGCTTGCCCTCGGTGCCCACCTCGCGGGCCACCCGGGTCACCTCGTCGGCGAACGACGACAGCTGGTCGACCATCGTGTTCACCGTCGACTTCAGCTCCAGGATCTCGCCCTGCGCGTCCACGGTGATCTTCTGCGACAGGTCACCCTTGGCTACCGCCGTGGAGACCTGGGCGATGTTGCGCACCTGGGCGGTCAGGTTCGACGCCATCGAGTTCACGTTGTCGGTCAGGTCGCGCCAGGTGCCGGCGACGCCGCGCACCTGGGCCTGGCCGCCCAGCTTGCCCTCGGTGCCCACCTCACGGGCCACCCGGGTCACCTCGTCGGCGAACGACGACAGCTGGTCGACCATCGTGTTCACCGTCGACTTCAGCTCCAGGATCTCGCCCCGGGCGTCGACGGTGATCTTCTGGCCGAGGTCACCCTTGGCCACCGCCGTGGTCACCGAGGCGATGTTGCGCACCTGGCTGGTCAGGTTCGACGCCATCGAGTTCACGTTGTCGGTCAGGTCCCGCCAGGTGCCGGAGACGCCCTTGACCTGCGCCTGACCGCCCAGCTTGCCCTCGGTGCCCACCTCGCGGGCCACCCGGGTCACCTCGTCGGCGAACGACGACAGCTGGTCGACCATCGTGTTCACCGTCGACTTCAGCTCCAGGATCTCGCCCTGCGCATCGACGGTGATCTTCTGCGACAGGTCGCCCTTGGCGACCGCCGTGGAGACCTGGGAGATGTTGCGCACCTGACTGGTCAGGTTGCCGGCGAGCTGGTTGACGTTCTCGGTGAGGTCCCGCCAGGTGCCGGAGACCCCGCGCACCTGGGCCTGACCGCCCAACTTGCCCTCGATGCCCACCTCACGGGCCACCCGGGTCACCTCGTCGGCGAACGACGACAGCTGGTCGACCATCGTGTTGACGGTGTCCTTCAGCTCCAGGATCTCGCCCTGCGCGGCCACCGTGATCTTCTGCGACAGGTCACCCCGGGCCACCGCCGTGGAGACCTGCGCGATGTTACGCACCTGGCTGGTCAGGTTCGACGCCATCGAGTTGACGTTGTCGGTCAGGTCCTTCCAGGTGCCGGCGACGTTCGGCACCTCGGCCTGGCCGCCCAACTTGCCCTCGGTGCCCACCTCGCGGGCCACCCGGGTCACCTGCTCGGCGAAGAGCCGCAGCGTGTCGGTGAGCGAGTTCATCGTGTCGGCCAACTCGGCGACCTCGCCGCGCGCGCCGACAGTGATCTTCTGCGACAGGTCGCCCTTGGCCACCGCGGTCGCCACCTGGGAGATCGACCGCACCTGGCCGGTCAGGTTCGACGCCATGGTGTTCACCGAGTCGGTGAGGTCCTTCCAGGTGCCGGCGACGCCCCGGACGTCGGCCTGGCCGCCCAGCTTGCCCTCGGTGCCCACCTCCCGGGCCACCCGGGTCACCTCGTCGGCGAACGACGACAGCTGGTCGACCATCGTGTTCACGGTGCGCCCGATGCGCAGGTACTCACCGCGCAGCGGTCGCCCGTCGATCTCCAGCGCCATGTGCTGGGAGAGATCGCCGTCGGCGACCGCCACGATGACCCGGGCGATCTCGGTGGTCGGCCGGCCCAGGTCGTCGATGAGCGAGTTGATCGCCCGCTGCCCCTCGGCCCAGGAGCCGTCCAGGCCCTCGTCGTCGAGGCGCTCGGTGAGCCGACCGTCCCGGCCGACGATCCGGCTGATCCGCCGCAGGTCGAGGTACTGCCGCTCCTGGAGCGAGACGACCTCGTTGAAGGCGTCCGCGACCTCCCCGGCCGCCCCCGCGCGCCGGGGCAGCCGTACCTTGAGGTCGCCGCGACCCACCCGCCGCAGCGCCTCGGTCAACTCACCGAGGAGCGCCTCGTGGTCGGTCGCGGACGGATCCGCCACCGACTGCTTCGCCGTGGTCATCATTCCTCGTCTCAGCTCGGGGGCACCGACGCTGCCGACACGCCGGCCACCCCATATTGTGCCTGCGATTCCGCCGATGCCAGCTCGCGCGACTGCTCGCCACGCCCGACAGCCCCTGCCGGCGGCGACCAGAGGCGGGGATCGGCTTGGCACCTGCCGGGGTGGCGATGGAGGATACGGGGGTGTCGGCGGAGGCGAGGCCCGCGGCGGCCGGAGGCCCGGACGGGCACGTCCGGCGCGTCCGCCTTCCCGCCGACCGGCGTACGCCCGCCGCGGCGCGCGCCCTGGTCCGCTCGGTTCTCGCCGAGGCGGACCTGGACGAACTGCTCAACGAGGCCCTTTTGCTCACCACGGAACTCACCACCAACGCCGTGGAACACGCGGGCACCGAACTGGACATCGAGGTCGCCGCGGATGATGTCGGGCTGACAGTCACCGTCTCCGACTTCGCCTCCGGCCCCGTCGAGGAGCTGATCGTCGGAGTCCGCAACGACACCACCGAGATCACCGAGGTCGCCGAGCGGGGTCGCGGGCTGCTCCTGGTCGACCACTTCTCCAGCCGCTGGGGCACCACCTACCTGCCCACCGGGAAGGGCGTCTGGTTCCGGCTGGACCGCTCGGGAGCCGGCCCGGCCTCAGCGGGCACCGCCGCCGTTACCCGGGGTGGGCACAGCGGCGCCGGGGGCGACGGGCCCGGCGCGGTGTCCAGCGACGCGCCGAGCGCCGGCGCGATGAGCGAGCTGATGCAGATCAGCCCCGATCCGTACGCGGACGACCCGTTGCCCGATTTCGCCACCGGCCTGCTCACCCGGGTCGCCGAGATGGTCGGCGCGGCCGGTGGGGTGATTCGGCTGGACCGGGGCGACGGACCGGGCTCGCAGGTGCTGGCCCGCTACGGCCGCCAGCCCCGCGACGGCAACGAGCTGCTCCGGGTGAAGCTGAGCGTGCACCGCCCTTACGCCGGCGAGCTGGAGCTGGACGCCGCGCCGTCGGCGTACGCCCGGCCGCTCGCCGTGCTGGCGGCCGAACGGCTCTCGCTGCACCTGGAGAACGACCGGCTGCGTCGGACGGACGTCCGGCGGCAGGCCTGGCTGACCTTCCTGGCCGAGGCGAGCGAGCTGCTCGCCCAGTCGCTGGACGTCGAGCTGACCATGGCGCTGATCCCGCAGCTCGTGGTGCCCCGGCTCGGGCAGTGGTGCGCGGTGCACACCACCGACGAGTGGGGCCGGCTGCGGCTCGCGGCCTCCAGTCACGCCGACGAGTCGGTCCTGCCACAGCTGCACAAGGTGCTCCAGGAGACCGGCCCGGATTCCATCCAGGCCCGGCTGCGCGAGGCGTCCCGCAACGCGGCGCAGGTCCCGCTCGGCGGGCCGATGGAGGGTTTCGCGGTGCCGCTGATCGCCCGGGGTCAGCGGCTCGGCACCCTGGCCGTCGGGCGGCACCAGCGGCACCGGCACGACCCGGACGAGGTCGCCGTGCTTGAGGACGTGGCCCGGCGGGCCGCGCTGGCGATCGAGAACGCCCGCATCCACGCCGAGCGCCGCCGGGTGGCACAGACGCTCCAGCAGTCGCTGCTGCCCCCGGTGCTGCCGGTGGTCGACGGGATCGGCTTCGCCGCCGAGTACGTGCCGACCGGTGACGACGCCGACGTCGGCGGCGACTTCTACGACGTGCTGCCGCTGCCCGACGGGCGGTGGCTGGTGGTGATCGGCGACGTCTCCGGCAAGGGGGTGCAGGCGGCGGCGGTCACCGGGCTGGTGCGCGACGTGATCCGGGTGCTCGTCGGCGACGGCAAGCCGCTGCCCGAGGTGCTCACCCGGCTCAACGAGACGCTGGTCGAGCGGGGCGGCGGCCGATACTGCACGCTGGCCATGGCGGCGGTGGGGCCGGGCGACGGCGACCGGCTGGACGTCTCCCTGCACCTGGCCGGGCACGACCGGCCTGTGCTGCTGCGCGGCGCGGGCGGTGGCGCGTTCGTCGGCACCGGCGGCACCGCGCTGGGCCTGCTCGACACCATCACCACGCCCACGGCGGAGGTGCCGCTGGCCCCCGGCGACGCGCTGATCTTCTACACCGACGGGGTCACCGAGCGGCGTCGTGGGCGGGAACTCTTCGGCACGGAACGGCTGCGTGACGCCGCTGCGCCGTTGGCCGGCTACTCGGCCGACGTGGTCGCCGCGCGGCTGCGGGCCGCCGCGATCGGCTTCTCGGTCGAGGCGCCCCGCGACGACATCGCCATCCTGGTCCTGCGCAACGACGCGGTCTGACCGGCTCGCGGCCGGCACGACCGAACGGGCTCGCGCCACCGGCGTTGCTTGATCGACTCGACTTTCGTGACGTCGGGGTGTCCGTCCGGGTCCGACAGCCCGTCCTCAGGGATTTCGAGTGGATCAGTGCACGGGGTCACCCTGCGGCCCCGCGCCTGACCTTCGGCCGGACGGTGCGGCGGTGCGCCAAGCGGTAGGTTGACGGCATGTCGACCACCATGGATGTTGCCGCCGACCGGCCGCGTCTGGCCTGCGTCGTCCTGGTCACCCAGGCAGCCGTGATCGCCGCCTTCGTCGTGGTCGCGGCGCTCTACGTCGGGCGGATGCTGACCGCCGGTGTCGGCCCCGCCGAGATGCTGACCGGGGCGTACGACCCGAAGGATCTTGTGCCGTTCGGCCTGCACGGTGCGAACCCGTTCCTCTGGCTCTACGCCACGGTGTCGGTCCTCTACCTGGCGGGTGCCGTGCTCACCGTGCCGATGGCGATCTACGCCGTGGCGGTGGTGGCCCGGGACGCCGACCGCATCCCCCGGCGGTCGCGGATCCTCCTGCTCGTCGGCGCCGGCACCACCGCCATCCTGCTGGTGGCCCGCTTCACCCCGGCGCTCGCCGACATGCACCAGTGGTGGCTGGACTGATCATCCGAGGCGGGCGGGGCCACGGGATCGGCGACTCAGAAGCCACCGGGTAGGCGGCCGGGGGCGAGCCGGTGGTGTGGGTCGAGGTGCTCCTTGGCCGCCCGCAGCCGGGGCAGGGTGGTCAACTCGCCCCACAGGTCGACCGCGCGGCGGACCGCGGCGGGCGCGGAGAGCACCACGCACCGGCCCCGGCGGGCCAGCAGCACCCCCCGGACGGCGGCCAGGATCGAGGCCACCCGATCGGGAGGCAGCGACCCGGGCAGGGCCGCGTGCACCACGCCCAGCCCGGCGGAGCCGCGCACCGGCACCGGGGCGCCGGCCGCGTCGCGCAGCGCGTAGACGGCCGCGTGCAGATCGGTGATCGGCACCTCGATGCGCAGGGCGGTGTCGCCCGGCGCGAACGGGTAGCGCCGCCACCAGGTCGGCGGGGAGTGGGTGACCGTGACCCCACCGTCGAGCAGCGACACCAGCCGCTCGGCCCGCTCGACCACGTCGGCCGGGCCGCCCTCCAACAGGACCACGAGGCTGCCGGCCCGGGACGGCACGTCGGCCCGACCGGTCATCGACGGGTGGCGGGCCCGGGCCGCGGCGGCCGGGTCGTCGGCGCGCACCGGCCGGCGCGGCAACGGCGCGCTGGCCGAGAGGTCAAGCTCGACGGCGGCGGGATCGAGGCGCGCGGCGAGGATGGCCCGCACCAGGTCGTTGACCTCGAGCGGGGTCCACACCGGGCGGGAGACCCAGAGCCGACTGGCCGGCACGGGCTGCACCCGCAGGGTGGCTGAGACCAGCACGCCGAGCGCGCCCTGCGACCCGCAGAGCAGCCGCGCCAGATCCAGCCCCGGCGCACCCCCGCCCGCGCTGACCAGCTCGCCGTCGGCGGTCAGGTAGCGGACGCCGACCAGTTGGTCGCAGGGGCTGCCGTGCCGGTGGCGCAGCGGGCCGGCCTCACCGGCGGCGAGCACCCCGCCGAGGGTCGCCCCGGGCGAGGGTGCGTCGACGGCGAGCCGCTGGCCGGTGCGCTCCAGGGTCGCCTGGACGGCGCGCAGCGGCGTGCCGGCTCCGACCTCCACCGTCGGCGCGTCGACCGGCTCGTGCCCGATGCCGGCCAGCCGGCCGGTGTCGAGCATGATGTCGACCTGCTCCGGGGCTGCACCCCAGTCGATCTTCGTGCCGGCGCCGCGCGGAACCACGGTCAGGTCGTGCGCGGCCGCCAGCCGGAGCACCCGTGCCGCCGCCTGCGAACCGCCCGGGACCGCGACCCAGCGGGCGGCCCGGCCGGCCACCTCGTCGGCCGGGCCGGCGAACCGGGCGAACGGCGGACCACAGATCTCCGTCAACCGATGGGTGATCTCCAGAGCGCCGGACCGGTCGATCGAACTCGCTGCAGCCGCCATGCCGGTCATCGTACAGGTGTTCGAATGGCTGTGGTGTCGAATGCGGGCGGCCGGGCCGCGCGTACCGGCCGTGACCGGCGGCCGGCCGGTAACGTGACGCCGTGACCACCGAGAATTCCGCGCCCACGGCCAAGCAGGTCCCCAGCGAGCGGACCCACCACGGCGACACCGTCGTCGACGAGTACGCCTGGCTGGCCACCAAGGACGACCCGGAGACGATCGCGTACCTGACCGCCGAGAACGCCTACACCGAGGCCCGCACGGTACACCTGGCCGGCCTGCGCACGGAGCTGTTCGAGGAGATCCGCCGGCGCACCCAGGAGACCGACCTGTCGGTGCCGACCCGCAAGGACGGCTACTGGTACTACAGCCGCACGGTCGAGGGGCAGCAGTACGGCGTGCAGTGCCGGCGCGCGGTCCGCGACGGCGAGACCGAGCCGCCGGTCAGCGCGGACGGCGCCCCACTCGACGGCGAGGAGGTGCTGCTCGACGGCAACCTGCTGGCCGAGGGGCACGACTTCTTCGCCCTCGGCGCGTTCGACGTCAGCCCGGACGGCCGCTGGCTGGCCTACTCCACGGACTTCTCCGGCGACGAGCGGTTCACCCTGCGGGTCAAGGACCTCGACACCGGCGAGCTGCTCCCCGACGAGGTGCCCGACACCTTCTACGGCACCGCCTGGTCCGCCGACGCCTCGGTGCTCTTCTACGTCACCGTCGACGACGCCTGGCGACCCAACCGGGTCTGGCGGCACACCATCGGCTCGCCGGCGGCCGACGACGTGGTGGTGCATCAGGAGGACGACGAGCGGTTCTGGGTGGGGGTCGAGCTGACCCGCTCGGAGAAGTTCATCCTGATCGACATCCACAGCAAGATCACCAGCGAGGTGCTGGTGATCCCGGCCGGTAACCCGACCGGCCAGCCCGCGATGGTCGCGCCCCGCCGGCAGGGTGTCGAGTACGCGGTGGAGCACCACGCCCACCGTTTCCTGATCCTGCACAACGACGACGCCGAGGACTTCGCGCTGGCCTACACCTCCGCCGACGCGCCGGGCGACTGGGTGCCGCTGATCGAACACTCCCCCGGCACCCGGCTGGAGGCGGTCGACGCGTTCGCCGACCACCTGGTCGTCTCGTTGCGAGCCAACGGGCTGACCGGGCTGCGGGTGCTGCCGATCGGCGGCGGCGACTCGTACGACATCGACTTCCCCGAGCCGCTCTACAGCGTCGGGCTGGACGCCAACCCGGAGTACCGGACCGGGCAGATCCGGCTGCGCTACTCCTCGCTGGTCACCCCGGACTCGGTCTACGACTACGACCTGGTCACCCGGCAGATGGTGCTGCGCAAGCAGAAGCCGGTGCTGCCCGGGCCGGACGGGCGGCCGTACGACCCGGCCGACTACGAGCAGCACCGGGACTGGGCGCTCGCCGACGACGGCACCCGGGTGCCGATCTCGCTGGTCTGCCGGGTGGGCACACCGCGGGACGGCTCCGCGCCCTGCGAGCTCTACGGCTACGGGTCGTACGAGGCCAGCATGGATCCCTGGTTCTCGGTGGCCCGACTCTCCCTGCTGGACCGGGGCGTCATCTTCGCGGTGGCGCACACCCGGGGCGGCGGCGAGCTGGGCCGGCGCTGGTACGACCAGGGCAAGCTGCTGGCCAAGAAGAACACCTTCACCGACTTCGTGGCGACCGCCCGACACCTGGTCAAGGCTGGCTGGACGGCGAGCGACCGGCTGGTCGCCCGGGGCGCGTCGGCCGGCGGACTGCTGATGGGCGCGGTGGCCAACCTCGCGCCGGACGCCTTCACCGGCATCGTCGCGCAGGTGCCGTTCGTGGACGCGCTCACCTCGATCCTTGACCCGTCGCTGCCGCTGACCGTCACCGAGTGGGAGGAGTGGGGCAACCCGCTCGACGACCCGGAGGTCTACGCGTACATGAAGTCCTACACGCCGTACGAGAACGTGGCGGCGGTGGACTATCCGGCGATCCTCGCGGTGACCAGCCTGAACGACACCCGGGTGCTCTACCACGAGCCGGCGAAGTGGATCGCGAGGCTGCGGGCCACCGCCCCGCAGGGCGACTACCTGCTCAAGACCGAGATGGGCGCGGGTCACGGCGGCCCGAGCGGTCGCTACGACTCCTGGCGGGAGGAGGCGTTCATCAACGCCTGGATCCTCGACCGCCTCGGCCGGGCCTGACCGCACGCCCGCACGCCGCGCAACAAGATCACGCAACAATCGGGAAGTAGTGGCCTCGACGACCGATCGAGGCCACTACTACCCGGGAACCAGCACGATCTCAATCGGCCCGGCGGGGCGGCCCAAGCGCCTAGACTTCCCGGGTGATCGGGGCACGGTGGTGACCGGGGTCGACCGCGACGACGAGGAGCCGGGCGGGCCGTCCGACCAGGAGGCTGCGGCGCCCGGAACGGCCCGGCGCCGGCCGGCGTTGCTGATCCTCGCCGTGCTCTCCGCGGCCCTGGTGGTCTGCTGCTGCTCGGCCGTGGTCGGACTGCTGATCGCCTGGTCCGCCGGCCTCTTCCACCAACCCTGACCGCACCTCCCCGGCCGACCCGGCTGGGCAGCCGACCCGACGCCACGACCACCGGCCCCGTCCGACGGCCCCCGAGGGGCGGGGTCAGCCGGCGCGGGCGGCGGTGACCAGGGCGGCGGCCTCGCCGGTACGGACCATCCGTTGCCAACGCAGCCGGTTGCCGATCACCGCGGTCACCACCGACTGGACCACCACCAGGTACATCACCTGGCGGTAGACGAGCTGCTGGAGCGGCAGCGCCCAGAGTGGCCCGAACCGCTCCCGGTCGAGCCGCAGCGCGTAGCCGGCGGTCAGCGCCTGGAGCAGCAGCAACCCGAACCAGGACAGCGCGAGCGTCGACCACGGCAGGAAGAGCAGCCCGTAGAGGGCGAAGACGTCGACCGCCGGTGCGGTCAGCGGCAGCAGGATCTGGAAGACCATGAGGTACGGCAGCCCGCGCCGGCCGAGCTTGCCGCCCGCTCCTGACTCGCGTAGCGCGTGCCGGTGCTTCCACATCGCCTGCATCGTGCCGTAGCACCAGCGGTAGCGCTGCCGCCACAGCTGCCGCAGGCTCGACGGCGCCTCGGTCCAGGCGATCGCCGACTCCTCGTACACCACCCGCCAGCCGGCACGCAGCACCTTCATGGTGAGGTCGGTGTCCTCCGCCAGGGTGTCCGCCGGCACCCCGCCGACGCCGAGCAGCACCTCGCGGCGGAACGCGCCGATCGCGCCGGGAATGGTTGGCATGCACTCCAGCACGTCGTACATCCGGCGGTCGAGGTTGAAGCCGATCACGTACTCCAGGTGCTGCCAGCGGCCGAGCAGCCGCCGGCGGTTGGCCACCTTCGTGTTGCCGGAGATGGCGCCCACCGAGCGGTCGGCGAAGCCCTGCACCAGCCGGTACACCGTGTCCGGCTGGAATACCGTGTCCCCGTCCACCAGCACCAGCAGCTCCGCCCGGGCGGCTCGGATCCCGGTGTTCAGCGCGGCCGGCTTTCCGGCGTTCGCCTGCCGGAGAACGCGCACCCCGCGCAGCCGCATCCGCTCGACGATGTCGGCGGTGCCGTCGGTGGACCCGTCGTCCACCACGATCACCTCCAACGCCGGGTAGGCGCTGGCCACCAGCGACCGGACGGTCGCGGCGATGTTCGCCGCCTCGTTGTACGCCGGCACGATCACCGAGACCGGAGCGCGGACCTCGGGCCGGGGGCCGGTGTTCCGGCGTACCCGGCGAACGTGCCGCTGGGCGCAGAACACCTGGACCGCCAGCCGGGCGACGCCGAGCACCAACGCGATCCCGAGCAGCAGGTTCATCGCCCCGGCGACCCAGCCCGCGCCGCGCTGGGTCCAGCGCAGCGCGGTGCCGCTCAGTCGGGTGCCGGCGCTCGCCGGGAGCGCCGACTCCGGCGCGCCGACGCCCGCCGAGACGGTGGTGAACCGGTAGCCCTGCCCGGTCAGCTCGGGCAGCAGCCGGTCCAGCGCGGCCACCGTCTGGTCGCGGTCGCCGCCCCCGTCGTGCATCAGCACCACCGCGCCCCGCCCACGGGGCGGGGTGGCGGCCTTGACGATCTGGGCCTCCCCGGGGCGCTCCCAGTCCCGGGTGTCCCGATCGGCGAGCACGGCGAGGTGGCCGCTGCCGGCGGCGTCGCGCAGCGCCTCGTACCCGGGACCGGTCAGCTCGGACGGCAGGGACGAGAAGGGCGGCCGCAACAGGGTGACCTCCCGTCCGGTCGCCCCGGCGATCGCCTTACGGGTCAGCGAGAGCTCCAGGTCGCGCCGCCAGCCCGGCTGGCTGGCGAGGTCGGCGTGGGTGAAGGTGTGCGAGCCGAGCTCGTGCCCCTCGGCGAGGATCCGCCGGACCAGCTCGGGGTGCTCGTTGACCCGGGCGCCGACCACGAAGAAGGTGGCGTGCGCGTGGTGCCGGCGCAGCACGTCGAGCACCTGCGGCGTCCAACGCGGGTCCGGGCCGTCGTCGAAGGTGAGGGCGATCGTCCGGTCCGGCATGGTGCGGCTGACCGGCTCGGGTCGGTCCAGGCGGAGCACCGGGCCGCCGGCGGCGACCGGCTTCGGCACACCGGCCGCGGACGTCGCCGCCGCGCCCGGGTCACCGCCGGTGACGGCCGCGGCCGGCCCCGAGCCGCCGCCGAGACCGGTCACCAGACCGTGCACGGTGAGCGTGGCGAGCAGCAGGACCAGGCCGAGCAGGAGCAGCAGCCAGTGCGCTCGGGGATCGCGCCGGGCGACGTGCCGCGGGGGTGTCACTGTGGCTTGCCCGGGGACCTGCTCGGCTTCGCCGTGTTGCGCCGCTCGTCACCCTGGCCGGGCCGGTCGGACCCGCTCGGCTGGGCGGCCGGGGCCGCCGGGGTGGGACGGCCGGTCCGCGACGGGGAGGTCGCCGGGACCGGCGCGGAGGTCTGGGTGATCGGTGAGGGGACCGCGCCGGGGAGGTCGGCGACCTCGCCCTGTCCGTCCAGTCCGGCTTCGACCGGCTGCGCCGGCCGGTCGTCCGACCAGCCGGGCAGCGGCACCGAGGGGTCGAAGAAGAGGCCGGCGAGGATCAGCGCGAAGCTGGTGAGCAGGCCGAGCCCCATCGCGGTGCCGGCGATCACGGTCAGTCGGCGTCGACGGCCGGTCCGGTCGACGAACACCGGCGGGGCGCCGCCGGGCTGGTTGTGCATGTGCTGAACTCCCACCGCCGCAGCCGCCGTGGACCGTCCGGCCTCGGCGTCGGGCCCGACGGTCCGGGCCCTCGGAGCAGACAGCGCCCCGACGGATGCGGGTGTTACAGAGTTCAGGCAGTCCTAAGCTCCTCGACCGCCGTGCTGGCCCGCAGGAAGAACAGGCCGACCCCGACGGTGACCAGCACCGCGGCCAGCGCCCCGGCCCCGAGCAGTGCCAACTGCTCCCACGGCACCTCGGGCGCCCGACTCACCGCCGGACTGGTCAGGATCCGGGTGTACTGGGGACGGGTGGCCGGGTCCTCGCAGAGCGCCGCACCGGCGTCACAGACCTCGTAGGCCGCGCTGCTCTGGTTGACCTCGCCGAAGAGCCCGCGGGACAGGAAGGTGCCGACGGCGAGCGCCAGCAGGATCGCCGGCACGGCGGGCAGCACCGACTGCCAGGCGATGGAGCGGGCCAGGGTGCCCCGCGGCACGCCGGTGGCGACCAGCGCGGCGTACGCCCGCCGCCGGGCCACGATGCCCTCGACCACGGCGACGAGCAGCCCCGTGGCGGCGATCGCCACCGCCACGGCCACGGCGAGGTCCACCAGATCCATGGTGGCGAGATAGAACGGGTCGCTGCCCTCGTCGACGCCGGCGAGCCGGTTCTGTTCCCGGGTGAGCTGGTCCCGCAGGGCGAAGTTGGCCCGCAGGGCGGCGGCGCCGGCGCCGAAGATCAGTGCGGCCAGCAGGGCGGCGAAGGTCCGGCTGCCCGCCCACGGGTCGGCCGTGAGCCGACCGGCGGCGAGCAGCGCGGCGGGTCGCCGCGCGTGGCGGCGCAGCAGCCGACCGGTGGTGTGCGAGATCCAGCCGGTGCCGGTCACCACGCCGATCATGGCCGTCAGCCCGCCACCGGACAGCAGCGCCAGCAGCGTCCCGACCGGTGGGCCGTCGGGGCTCCGGTCGTAGCGGATGATCAATCCGCCCACGGCGAACGCGAACACACCGATGCCGATCAGCACGCCGGCCCAGGGGCGCGGCCCCCGCTCCCGGTTGGCCTTGCGGGTCACGCCCAGCGGGCTGGTGGTGACCCGGCGCAGCATCACCGCGGTGGCCAGCGCGGCGACCAGCGGCAGCCCCAGCACCACCGCGGCCATCGCCCCGGGCGACGGCAGCACGTCGGTGGGCAGGGCCAACTGCCCCCGCGCGTCCGGCCGGTCGAACAGCTCCCGGCCGCCGAGGTAGCCGGCCAGGGCGGCCAGCGTCCCGAGCAGGCCGGCGACGCCGGTCTCCAGCATCGCGAGCCGGGTGACCTGGCCCGGGGTGGCGCCGGCCAGCCGGAGCGCGGCGAGCCGGCGGTCCCGGGCCGGGGCGCCGAGCCGGGCGCACTGCCCCGCCAGCGCCAGCACCGGGACGCAGAGCAGCAGCAGGGCGAACGCGGTGCCGCCGCGCAGGCCCGGCTCGCGCAGTAGCGCGTTGCGGTACTGCTCCGACTGGGCCCAGGCGTCGCCCGCCGGTTTGGGGATGGCCAGCACGGTGAGCGCGGCAAGCGCGGCCAGCGTCGCCAGCGCGGCGCTGAGGGCGGTGAGCAGCACCCGGACCGAGTCGGTGCGGGTGCCGGCGAGCGCGAGCCGGAGCAGCGCCGCCGGCCTCACCGCTGGCCGCCGGCCAGCGACACGTCCAGGCCGAGGCCGGTCTGGTCGATCTTCCCGTCCCGGAGGACGACCTCCCGGTCGGCGTACGCGGCGATCCGCGGCTCGTGGGTGACCAGCACGATCGAGGTGCGCTGCTCCCGAGCGAGCCGGACGAGTGTGGTGAGCACCTGCTCGCCGGTGAGGGTGTCGAGCGCGCCGGTCGGCTCGTCCGCGAAGAGCACCCGCGGCTCGGTGACCAGCGCCCGGGCGGTGGCGCAGCGCTGCTGCTGGCCGCCGGACATCTCGCCCGGTCGGGTGTCGGCGACGTCTGCCACGCCGAGCCACTCCAGCCAGTTCAGCGCCGCCGTCCGCGCCTCTCGCCGCCCCGTGCCGGCGAGAAGCAGCGGAAGCGCGACGTTCTCCGCCGCGGTCAGCTCGGCGACGAGCTGACCGAACTGGAACAGTACGCCGAACTCGGTGCGCCGCAGCCGGGAACGGGCCGCCTCGGAGAGCAGGTCGATCCGCTGGTCGCGCCAGGTCACCTCGCCGGCGTCCGGGCGCAGGATCCCGGCCATGCAGTGCAGCAGGGTGGACTTGCCGCAGCCGCTCGGACCGGTGACGGCGACGATCTCGCCTTCGGCGACGTCGAGGGTGACACCGCGCAGCGCGGGCGTCCGCCCGTACGCCTTGACCACGCCGCGAGCCTGGAGCTGGGTCACGAGTGCACCTCCCGGTGCCAGTCGGCGACCCGGTCCAGGGTGGTGTGCAGCCACCGCAGGTCCGCGTCGAGGTGAGCGACGGCGAAGTCGGCCGCCAGCAGATCGTCGAGGCTCGCCGACGGGTCGACCTTCACCGCGGTCAGCTCGCGCAGCCGGGCGGTGTGCGCCCGGCGCTGCTCGATCAGGTAGCTCCGGGCCCGGTCGACGTCGGCGACCAGCAGCGCCACCACCACCTTCGCGAAGAGGGTGCTGGTCACGTAGGGCATCGGAGGCTCGATGGTGGACAGCCACCGATCCAGCGCCGCGCGACCGTCGCCGGTCAGCGCGAAGGCGGTGCGCTCGGGACCACCGTCGCGATCGTGGCCCGCAGTGGCCACCAGGCCGTCGCGATGCAGCCGGCCGAGGGTGGCGTAGACCTGCCCGAAGGCGAGCGGCCGGGCCCGGGGCAGCCGCTCGTCGTGCGCCCGCTTCAGCTCGTAGCCGTGCTTGCTGCCGGTGGCGAGCAACCCGAGCAGCACGTGCGGAGTGGACACACCTGCCACTATTCGCTCAGCGAATAGCCGAGTCAAGCAACCCGGGCGGCCCGGCGTCTTTTCTCAGCCGGCGGCCCAGGCCGGGTCACGCCCGGTGACGCCGAGCAGGCGGTGCAGGTCGGGCACGGTCGGATCGGTCGGCACCGGCTCGGCGAAGACGCCCATCTTCCGGGCCGTCGGGCCCAGCTGCGCGACCAGCTCGTGCAACGCGGCGGTCGCCTCGGGCGCCGGGGCGTACGCCTGGCCGGTGGCGGTGGCCAGGTCCCAACCGTGCACGGTCAGGTCCAGCAGCGCCATGCCGCCCACCGTGGCCTGTGGCATGCCCATCCCGGTCGATGTTCCCTCCAGGCTGGCCGGGTCGGACCAGGCGGCGACCAACCGGTCGGTCTCGACCTCGAACCGGTCCCGCCAGCCGTCGGCGAGATGGTCCGGCTTGTCCGCCCACTCGACCGGCCGCTTCGCGGCGAGGTCCTGGAAGTTGACCACCACCTGGAAGAGGTGGTTGAGCAGGTCGCGCACCGAGTAGTCGTGGCATGGTGTCGGCAGGTCGAGCTGGTCGTCGGCGATGCCGCGCACCACCGCGACCGTACGCGGCGCCGCAGCCGCCAGCAGCTCGCTAGTCTTTGTGGCCATAGGGCCAGCGTATGAGGGTGGTCTTGAAAAAATGCGACAGCAGCCGCGCGGCGACAACCGGGGGATCCTCGACCCCCGACGGTTGCTGCGCGAGGTCCACTTTCGCCGGCACCTGCCCGCCGGACGGCTGCGCCGGTACGTGGAGCACTACTGGCTGATCGACTGGGATCTGACCGAGCCGTTCGAGCAGCGCGTCGTGCCGCACCCGGCGGTGAACGTGGTGTTCCGCCGCGACGGCGGGGCCCCGGAAGTCGGCGAGGTGGCCGGCGTCGGGCTGGCCCTCTTCTCGGTCACCCTGACCGGGCGCGGCCGGGTCTGCGGCGTGCAGTTCCGGCCGGGCGGCTTCCGCCCCTTCTGGCGCCGCCCGGTGGCCGAGCTGACCGGCCGGCACCGGCCCCTCGCCGACCTCGCCGCGTCCTGGCCGCCGGCCGCCGAGCACACCGGCGGCATCTGCGACGGTACGGACGCCGAGCGCTGCCAGGCGCTCGACGACCTGCTCACCGGCTGGACGCCCGAGGCCGATCCGGTGACCGACGAGGTGATCCGGCTGGTCGAGGAGATCCGTACCGACCGGACGGTGCTGCGGGTGGACGAGTTCGCCCGCCGGCACGGGCTCTCCACCCGTCGACTGCAACGCCTCTTCCTCGACCGGGTCGGCGTCGGTCCGAAGTGGGTGATCCGCCGCTACCGGTTGCAGGAGGCGATCGAGCAGGCCGCCGACGGGCCGCAACCGGACTGGGCCCGACTCGCCGCCGACCTCGGCTACAGCGACCAGGCCCACCTGGTCCGCGAGTTCACCGCCGCCACCGGCACCTCGCCCGCCGCGTACGCCCGCTCGCTCGCCTGACCGGTCACCCGGCGGCGGCATCGACCCCCCGGTCAGCCGGTCGACACCACGGAATGTAATCTCGTCGCTCCCTCCGGCCCAGCCACCCGGATGCTTTGCTCTGCTTCAGCAGAGGAAACAGCAACGGAGGGTCATCGGCGGCGGGCGACGTTCGACGGCGGCGAATGCCACAGCAGCAGCTCGGAGCGGTGTTGCCGATAGTGAAGCAGAGCAAAGCGAGAGCGGCGAGGGGTGGCCGGGGCGTGGTAATGGTGACGCTACGCATTCGCGCTATCAGTCACGGTACGTGATTGTCCGCAGGTGACCGCCCCCGTGCGCCGGCGAACCGGCGCCGCCGCGACTCAGCGACGGCGCAGGGCGACCACCGCGACGTCGTCATGGATCTCGGGCGGGGCGAGTTCGACCAGCAGCCGCTCGCAGAAGCGGTCCAGGTCGTCGTCGACCTGCGTGGCGACGGCGGCCAGCGCGGACAGCCCGTCGTCGATCGTCGCGTCCCGCCGCTCGATCAGGCCATCGGTGTAGAAGACCAGCGTCGCCCCGGCCGGCAGCACGAACTCCAGGTCCTCCGGACGCTCGGCACGCACACCGAGCAGCGGCGCCGAGTGCTGCACGAACTCGACCTTGCCGTCCAAACTGAGCAGCGGCGGCAGGTGCCCGGCGCTGGCCAGGCGGATCCGCCCGGTGGGCGGGTGCAGCAGCAGCACGCAGATGGTGGCCAACTCGTTCGGGAGCAGGGTGCGCATCAGCTCGTTGACCCGGTGCAGGATCGCGCCCGGCTGGTGCCCCTCCACCGCGTACGCCCGGACGGCGTGCCGCAGCTCGGCCATCACCGTCGCCGCGTGCAGCGAGTGCCCGGCCACATCGCCGATGGCCAGCAGCAGGTGCCCGTCGAGCATCACCAGCTCGTAGAAGTCGCCACCCACCTCGGTCTGCGCGCTGGCCGGTTCGTAGCGCACCGCCAGGTCGAGACCGTTGATCTCGGGGATCCGACGGGGCAGCAGGCTGCGCTGGAGGGTGACCGCGATCCGGTGCTCCTCGTCGAAGGAACGCTGCGCCTCCACCGCCGCCGCCACCGCCTGGGCCAGCTGCACCAGCACCGGTGTCCGGGCGGTCTGCGTGCTGGTGGGCACCACGACGTAGAGCGGAGCACGGTCGGTGCGCAGCCGGGCGGCGGCCACCGTCACCGTGTCGTCCGCCGGCCATTCGACCAGCCCCCACTCGGCCGGGTCGGTGACCCGGACCGTCGCGCCGATCGGCACCCCCGTGTCGTCGACGACCCACGGCACGATGGTCGCCTCGGAGCCCGGGCCCGCCGCGATCCCGGCGAGGCAGTCACCGTCGAAGGTCTCCGCCACCACCGCGGCCGGGCTCTTGAAGATCTGCGCCGCGCCAGCCGCGGCCTCCTGCAACAACCGGGTGAAGTTCGGCGCGGTGTGCACCGCGACGGTGGTGTCGGCGAGCCCGAGCAGCCGTTCGGCGAGCAGCTCGGCCCGCTGCCGGGCCTGGTAGTAGCGGAGCACCGCGTGCGCGGTGGCGACCAGCTCCTCCGGCTCGATCGGCTCGGCGAGGTAGGCGTCCGCGCCTCGGGTGAGGCCCTGGGCACGGTCCGCCACGTCCACCGCGTGCGCGGACACGTGGATCACCGGCATCGCCGGGTGCGCTTCCTTGATCCGTTCGCAGACCTCGTAGCCGCTCAGGTCGGGTAGCCGGACGTCGAGCACCACCAGGTCGATCGGGTCGATGTCGACCCGGGCCAGCGCCTCGGCGCCGTTCTCCGCCTCCAACACCCGGAACCCGGCCCGGGTCAGCCAGCTGACCAGCAGGTAACGCTTGGTACGGCTGTCGTCGACCACCAGCACCGTCGACTGGGCCTCCACCTCAGGCTCCGCCCACGGGCAGGGTGACGGTGAAGGTGCTGCCCCGGCCCGGCTCGCTGGCCAGCTCCAGGGTGCCACCGAGCAGGGTGACCAGCCGCCGGGCGTACGGCAGGCCGAGGCCGGTGCCGCCGACCCGGGTCGCCCCCGGCACCTGGTAGAACTCCTCGAAGATCCGTTCGTGCAGCTCCGGGGCGATGCCGGGGCCGGTGTCCGAGACACTCAGCGACCACTGCTCGCCGCGCAGCTCCGCCCGGAGCCGGACCTCGCCCCGATCGGTGAACTTCAGCCCGTTGTGCAGCAGGTTGCGCAGCACCTGGCCGAGCAGCACCTCGTCGGTGCGCAACGTGGCGGGGCTTGGCGGCTCCTCCACCACCAGCTCCATCTCCGCGCGGGTGGCCAGCGCGCGCAGCGTGCCGCGAAGCTGCCCGAAGATCGGTCGGAGGTCGACCTGCGCCCAGTTCGGCTCGATCCGGCCCGACTCGGCCTTGGCCAGGTCGAGCAGCTCGTTGACCAGGGTGAGCAGGTCGGCCGCGGAGGCGCGAATCAGACCGACCTGCTGGGCCTGCTCGGTGGTGAGCGGGTCGGACGACGAATCCGCGAGCAACCGGCCCAGCCCGATGATCGCCGTCACCGGAGCCCGCAGCTCGTGGCTGACGTTCGCCAGGAACCGGCTCTTGGACTCGCTCGCCGCCCGCAGCTGGGCCGACTTCTCGTCCAGCTCGGCGTAGAGGGCCACCACGCCCCGGTTGGTCTCCTCCAACTCCTCGGAGAGCTGCCCGTAGAGGGCCATCACCCCGCGGTTGGTCTCCTGGAGCTCCTCGTTCAGGACGGCCAGCTCGTCGCGATGGCTGCGCACCTCGTCGAGGGCCGCGATCAGCTGCTCGTTCTGCGCAGCCAACTCGTCCAGGGCGCTGCCCGGAACGCTCCGGCCGAGCTCGGCACGAAGCTCGGCAAGCCGCTCCGGGGTCAGCGCCTGCGCGGTAACCGGGACACGTCGGGACATCCTCACGACCGTATCCCGCCCGAGCCGGATCGTGCCCAGGCTGTGCACCAGCCGCGCAACCGCGCCGGAGTGCGGCTCGTACCGGTCATCGGGCAGCGGGCCGATCGGGAGGAGGTCCACGCGCAGGTGGCGCCGGCCGTCCGCGCCGTCGTCGACATGGAAGCTGACGTCCGCGCCACCGACCGCGCGCAGCAGATCCCGGGCCACCTCGCTGAGCGCGGTGGCGATCCGGACCTGGTCCTGGTGCTCCAGCCCGACCGCCGCGGCCACCTCCCGGCCGCGCTGACGGACAACGAAGATGTCGTGCTCGACCCGCAGCGCCATCTGGAGCAGCGGCGGGCGGTCGAGCTGGTCTGTCATGCCGTCACCCTCGCGACCAGCACGCAGGCGTCGTCGCGCCGGGTGCCGGCGTCACGCAGCAGCGTCGCCGCGACCACCAGGGACGAGCGCTCGGCCAGCCCCGGGTAGTCGTCCAGCTGCCACCGGTCCACCACCCCGTCACTGTGCATCACCAGCAGGTCGCCCAGCTCGATGGGGTAGTCGTACTCCCGTACCACCGGCCGCTGGTGCCCGGCGATGCCCGGCAGGGAGACCAGCCCCCGACGCCGGCCGCCCGGGGTGACCACCTGCGCCGAGATGTTGCCCAGCCCGGCGTAGCGCAGCACACCGGCCAGTGGGTCCAGCTCGGCCACCGCCAACGCGGCCCCCCGGGTGTGCGACATCGACCGGTGCAGGTGCTGGACCACCACCGCCGGCGGGCCGGCCGGCGCGCTGTAGAAGGCGGTGATGGCCGCGTCGCTGGCGGCGGAGGCCAGCGGGCCGTGCCCCAGGCCGTCGCTGACCAGCACCTGCCGGCGCCCGTCGACCACCCGGACGGCGAAGCCGTCGCCGCTGACCGTCTCGCCGGTGATCGGCCGGGTCAGCCCGCCGACCCAGCGCGGGGCGTCCGGGCTGGACGGCCAGACCTGCACGGCGAGGACGGTGCCCCGGGCCGGCAGCGAGTAGCCGTCGAACCAGCTCGCCTGCCGGACGATCGCGCCGAGGCCGATGCCGAGGGTGCCGACGGTGGAGTGCCCGTCGCGCGACGAGACGGTGAGGTCGGCCATGCCGGGCCCCGAGTCGATGGCGACCAGCTCGACGCCGGCCTCCCGCTCGCGGCGTACCGGGCGCAGCAGCAGCGTCCCCTCGTCGGCGTGCTTGACCAGGTTGCTGGTCAGCTCGGCGGCGACGATGGCGAGATCGGCGGTGCGCGCCTCGCCCAGCTCCAGCTGGCGGCCGAGGCGCTCCGCGGTGCGCCGGACGGCACCGCCCGTGCCGGCCGACTCCACCCGGAACCAGACCCCGCGATCGGTGATCGTGTCCTCGGTCATCGAGACCACTTGGTGACCGTGATCCGGGTACCCGCCCCGACTCCGGTCTGGATGTCGAACTCGTCGACGAGCCGGCGCGCACCGCTCAACCCGAGGCCGAGGCCGCCACCGGTGGTGTAGCCGTCGGTGAGCGCGAGGTCGAGGTCTGCGATGCCGGGCCCGGAGTCGGCGAAGACGATGCGTACGCCGCGGCGCCGGCCGTTGTCCACGGTCGCCACCTCGACGCTGCCCCCGCCGCCGTAGACCAGGGTGTTGCGGGCCAGCTCGCTGGCCGCGGTGACCAGTTTCGTCTGGTCGACCAGCGAGAGCTTCACGGCCACCGCCACCGTCCGGACCAGCTGCCGGACGCGGACCACGTCCTCGTCGCTCTGGATCGCCTGCGCCTGCGGATGGCCCAGGTCGATGCCCGCGGTCATGGCGTGGCCGTCGTCTCGATGTCCACCTCGTCGTCGAGCGCGGCCTGTTCCTGCTCCTCGTCGCGCGCGGCCGCGATCAGATCCATGCCCCGTTCCACGTTGAGCGCCGTCCGGATGCCGTTGAGCGACAGCCCTAGCTCGACCAGCGTGATGGCGACCGCCGGGCGCATCCCGACCACCACGGTCTCGGCGTCGAGCACCTTGGAGATCGAGGCGATGGTGGAGAGCATCCGGCCGACGAAGGAGTCGACGATGTCCAACGCCGTGATGTCGATGATCACGCCGTGGCAGCCGGTCGCCACGATCCGTTCGGCGAGATCCTCCTGGAGCTGGACCGCGGTCTGGTCGGACATGTCGACCTGGATGGAGACCAGCAGGATGTCGCCGATCTTGAGGATCGGCACCCGCTCCATCAGACGTCCCGACGCGACTGGCGGCGTGCGGTCTCGATGCCGGAGAGCCGGAGCACGTGCCGCAGCGCGTCGGCGAGGCTCGCCTTGGTGGCGATGTCGCCGAACTCGATGCCGAGCGCCACGATCGTCTGGGCGATCTGTGGCCGGATGCCGGAGATGATGCAGTCCGCACCCATCAGCCGGGCGGCCACCACGGTCTTCAGGATGTGCTGGGCGACCTGGGTGTCCACCGCCGGAACGCCGGTGATGTCGATGATCGCGTACGGCGAGCCGGTGTCGACCAGGGTCTGCAGCAGCCGCTCCATCACCACCTGGGCCCGCGCCGAGTCGAGCGTGCCGACCAGCGGCACGGCGACGACGCCCTCCCAGAGCTTGACCACGGGGGTGGAGAGTTCGAGCAGCTGCTCGGCCTGATCGGCGATCAGACCCTCCCGGGTCCGGACGAAGGCCTCGAAGGTGAAGAGGCCCATCTGGTCGACCAGCCCGGAGAACGCGACGTAGTCACGGAGGGCGGTGGCGCCTCCCTCGGCCTCCAGCAGCTCCAGCAGCACGTCCTTGAGCGCGAACACGCTGATCGCCGTCTCGGTCGCGGAGAAGCCCTGCCGGGCCCGACCCCGGGACAGCTCGGCGAGCACGGCTCGCAGCTCGCCGGCCCGATCGGCCTCGACGTCGATGATCCCCTGTTCGCCGGTGGTGATCAAGGCGCGGTGCAGCTCCTGCAGCTGCCGGCGCAGCTCGGCCTGGCTGAGACGGCCGCGCAGCGACGCCGCGACGAGCTCCGTCCAGCGCTGGGTGACCCGCTCGGCGTGCTCACCCAGCAGTGCGGCGAGCCGACCGCTTTCTTCGGCGTTCAACGCCATTGCCAAACCCCCTTGACCTGGACCGGCCGGACTCTATCACCGGGTGCTGGTGGACTAGTTGCTCCAGTGCAACGGAATGACGATGGCCACCAGATCCCGGCTCCCGTTCTGCGTCAGACCCCTGTCGTGGGATACCGTTCCACCGATAACAGGAGGTCTGGCGAATGTCCTTGACGGTGCACACGGAACAGCGCGGCGATGTGGTCGTCGTGTCGGTCGCGGGCGAACTGGACATGGCGACCGCACCGCAGCTTCAGGACCAGATCACGGACCTGCTCGACAAGGGCCGCAGTCGCCTGGTGTTCGACCTGGCCGAGGTCTCCTTCTGCGACTCCACCGGGCTGTCCGTCTTCGTGCGGGCCAAGAACAGCTCCGACGAGGCGGGCGGCGTCGTCCGGCTGGCCGCCCCGCAGCGCGGGGTGCTGCGCATCCTCGAGGTCAGCGGCCTGGTCGAGGTGCTGCACACCTACCCGACGGTCGAGCAGGCCGTGGCCGGCGACCCGACGCCCGCCTCTTCCTGAGCTGTTCCGCTCAGCCCTCGTCCTCGATGTGCCGGGGACGAGCCACCACCATGCCCAGGCACGTCTGCACCGCGAGCGCGGCCAGCAGGAAGCCGATCGGCACGGTCCAGCCGGCGGTCGCCTCGTAGAGGATGCCGACCAGCAGGGGGCCGAGCCCGCCGATGAGATACCCGGTGCTCTGGGTGAACGCGGAGAGCGCGACCGTCCCCTCGGCCGTCCGGGCCCGCAGCCCGATGACGGCCAGGATCAGCGGGAAGGCGCTCTGCCCGATCGCCAGCAGCACCACCCACAGCAGCGCGCCGCCGTGCGGCGCCAGCGCCATCCCGAGGTACGCGAGCGCCATCGCCGCGGAGAGCGTCAGCATCAGCGGACGTAGCGAGCGCAGCCGGCCGGCGAGGGTCGGCATCACCAACGCGATCGGCACACCCAGCGCGGTCCCCAGGGCGAGCAGCAGACCGGCGTCCTGCGGCCGGTAGCCGGCGTCCCGGAAGATCTGGGCCAACCAGCCCATGATCGCGTACGCGCCGAGCGACTGCGTCCCGAAGTAGACCGCCATCGCCCAGCCGAGCCGGGTCCGCCCGGGGCGGATCCGCCGCCGGGTGGCCCCGGCCTCCGTCGGGGTGGCGGCCCGCCGGGCCCCGCGCGTCCGCAGCGCCAGGGGCACCCACGGGAGTACGGCCACCGCGGCCAGCCCGGCCCAGACGGCGAGCCCGGCCTGCCACGAGCCGAGCACGTGCGCGACCGGCACCGCCGCGGCGGCGGCCGTCGCCGCGCCGACCGTGAGCGTCATCGAGTACACCCCGGTGATCAGACCGATCCGGTTCGGGAAGTACTGCTTCACCAGCATCGGCAGCAGCACGTTCGCCACTGCGATCCCGCCGAGCGCCAGGGCGCTGCCGGCCAGGAAGACCGCCGCGGAGTCGGTGCCCACCCGGACCAGCTGACCGGCGGCGAGCACGAACATCGCCACCAGCAGCACCCGGGCCGGGGTGTATCGACGGATCAGCCGCGGGGTGAGCGCGCCGAAGACGGCGAAGGCGAGGGTGGGCAGCGTGGTGACGACCCCGGCCATCGCCCCGGACAGCCCGAGACCGTCGCGAACCTCGTCGAGCAGGGCGCCGAGGCTGGTGATCGCGACGCGCAGGTTGAGCGCCACGAGCAGCATCCCGACCAGCACCAGGGCGCCGCCGGCCAGTGGACCGGCCGTGTCGGCCGGCCGGGTCGGCACCGGACCCGAGCCGGCTGGCGGGGCGTCAGCGGGGGCGCGGGTCTGGTCCGCGGTGGCGGTCGGTGGCGGGGTCATGCTGATGAACCTACAATCATGGGATGAATTACGGGCCGGTGATGTAACCAGTGCCACCGTCGGTCAATTCCGTGCCGGTGCCGCCACGCGGCCACCGGGTCCGTCAGACGACCGCCCAGCTCCGGGAGCGGATCCTGGGCGGCGAGTGGCCGATCGGCGGCCGGATCCCGACCGAGCCGCAGTTGGTCGCGGCGCTCGGGGTGGGGCGCAACACCGTCCGCGAGGCGGTCCGCGCGCTGGTGCACGCGGGGGTGCTGGAGTGCCGGCAGGGCTCGGGGACGTACGTGGTGTCGACCGACGAGCTGGCGCCGGTGGTGGCCCGCCGGCTCACCGACGACCGGATGGCCGAGGTGATCGAGGTGCGGCGCGCCTTCGAGGTGGAGGCCGCCCGGCTGGCCGCGCGCCGGCGTACGCCCGAGGACCTGGCCGCGCTCGACGGCGCGCTCGCCGCCCGCGAGGCGGCCTGGCACGGCGGCCGGGTCGACGAGTTCGTCGAGGCCGACGCCGCGCTGCACACCGCGGTGGTGGCCGCCGCGCACAACGCCATGCTCGCCGAGCTCTACGCCTCGGTCGGCACGGCCCTGCGCAGCACCGTCGCCCAGGCGATGGGTGACGCCCTGGAGCCCGAGCGCCACGTCGACCATTCCCGGCTGGTGGACGCGATCCGGGCCGGCGATCCCGAGCTGGCGGCCCGCGAGGCCGGCGCTTTTCTGGAGCCCGCTCCCGGGGCATAGGTTGTCCCGGACGGAAAACCGGACAGCACGGGAGTACGGATGCTCAAGGGCTTCAAAGACTTCATCATGCGCGGCAACGTGGTCGACCTGGCAGTCGGTGTCGTCATCGGTGCCGCGTTCACCGGCGTGGTCACCCAGCTCACCAAGTCGTTCCTGGACCCGCTGATCCGGGTCTTCGTGCTGCTGATCACCGGCAGCGACAAGGGTCTCGCCGGCACCGCACCCACGTTCCGCGGCATCCCGTTCGACTGGATCGCCTTCCTCAACGCGGTGATCACCTTCCTGCTCACCGCGGCGGCGCTGTACTTCCTGGTCGTCTACCCGATGAACCGGCTGGCCGAGCGGCGTCGGCGGGGCGAGGAGCCGCCGCCCGCGGCGCCGAGCGAGGAGGTCAAGCTGCTCACCGAGATCCGGGACGCGCTGGTCGCGGCCGGCCACCAGTCGCCGGTGCAGCAGCGCGGCGCGCTCGACGACGTGCTCGGCCGGCGGCACGAACCACCCACCCAGCGCTGAACCCGGCACCAGCACATCGGCCCCTGCGGGATTCCCGCAGGGGCCGCACTTTCTCGTACGTGTGTTCGATAGAGTCCGCGCATGGAGCAGCGAAAGCACTGGTGGAACGGGAAGTGGGGGCGGCTGGCACGGCGGGACGTCTTCCTTCGGGTGGACGGCGACCGGTGGCACGTCGAGCAGCGGGCCGGCGGCGCCGAGGGCATCTCCCGCTTCTACGAGCACGGCAGTGCGGACGAGGCCGAGGAGACGGTACGGGCGTTGCTCGAAGGCACCGACACCTGGCGTGAGCTCTCCCCCCGGCCGCCGGGCGGCTGGACCCAACCGACCATCTGAGCGGCGCGGCCCACACGGGGCGGCGTTTAGCGGCGCGCCGCCCCGGGAACCGCGGCAGGATGAACCAGCAGACCTCCATCTCCCGGGTCACCACCGGCATGCCGGTGGTCGATGCCGCCGGCACCGAGGTCGGCACCGTCGATCTCGTCCAGCGAGCTGACCCGAACGCGGTGACCGTGCAGGCGCCGACCGCCGACCCGGGCAGCAGCCTGGACGAGCTGATCGAGTCGACCGCGGTCGAGGAGCCGGATGTGCCAGCCGACCTGGCGGCCCGGCTGCTGCACGGCGGCTACCTGAAGGTCACCACCGAACCGACCGGCGCGGGCGCGGTCTACGTGCCCGCGGAGCGGATCGCCACCGTCACCGACGGCCGGGTCCGCCTCGACGTACCGGTGACGGAGCTGCCGGCCGAGGAGTGACCGACCCGTCGGCGAGGGTCCGGCGGTCGGTAGTGCCGGCGGTCCTGTCGAACTGCCCCATATCTGGGCCACCATTCGCCCAGGGCGCGCATGGTCGGGCGCGGCGGAGCGTGTGTCTATGGTGGAGCGATGTACATGCTGATCGGTGAGCAGCAGGGCGAGGCCGGCGAGCCGGCGGAGCGGCGGGCTCGGTTCGAGCACATGGCCCAGGTGGTCCGGCAGAGCCCGGGGTTCGTCCGCGGCTCGTGGGGAGCGGACGAGGACGACCCGACGGTCGAGCACGCGCTGGTCGTCCTCGACACGCTGGAGAACGCCCAGGCCCTGCGCCGCGCCGTGGAAACCAACGTCACCGGGGTACGCCTTCGGCTCATGGCGGTCGCTGTCGAGGCGGCGGCCAGCTGACCCACCCACCGACCCGGTAAGCCCCCGTCCCAAATCTGGGGCAGTTCGACAGCGGCCCGCCAACCCTGCGGGCCGCCGTCTCGCGCCCAGCGGCGCGCCCGTCAGCTCGACCGGGTACGCAGATCGGAAAGCGGTGGCTCCGCCACCGTTCCGGGCTCCGACCGCGGGTCCATGTCCGGCTCCGCGGCAGCGGGGTCCGTCCGCGGGACGACCGGGTCCGGCCGCGAGGCGGCTGTGCGGCGGCGGAAGAGCAGGAGCATCAGGCAGCCGGCGACCAGCCCCCAGAATGCGCCGCCGATGCCGACCAGGGTGACCCCGGAGGCGGTGACCACGAAGGTCACCACGGCGGCCTCGCGCCCCGCCGGCTCGGCCAGCGCCGAGGCGAGCGCGGTCGCCAGCGCGCCGAGCAGGGCCAACCCGGCGACCGCCTCGATCAGTACCGGCGGCGCGACCGCCACCAACGCGGTGGCCGCGCCGGCACCCAGCCCGAGCAGGGCGAGCCCGGCGCCGGCCGTGACCGAGGCGATCCACCGCCGGTCCGGATCGGGGTGGGCGTCCGGGCCGGCGGCCAGCGCGGCGGTGATCGCCGCCAGGTTCACCGCGTGCCCGCCGGCCGGGGCGGCCAGCATGCTGGCCAGGCCGGTGGCCCGCAACGCGGCGTTGAACGGCGGCCGGTAGCCGTAGCCGACCAGGACCGCCGTGCCCGGCACGTTCTGCGCGGCCATGGTGACCAGAAAGAGCGGCAGCGCGAGGCCGACCAGGGCGGACACGCTCCAGGCCGGCGCGGTCAGCTCGACCACCGGCCGCAGCCCGACCGCGCCGAGGCGCCCGCCGGTGGAACTCGACGCGATCGCCAGCACCGCGACCACCAGCGCGCCGGGCACCGCCCAGCGGCGCGCGTACCGGTGCAGCAGCAGCCAGGCGACGACCACCGGGCCGGCCAGGCGGGGCACCTCGACCAGGGCGCGCACCGGTGCGGTGCAGAGCGGCAGCAGGACGCCGGCGAGCATCGCGCCGGCCACCGGCTTGGGGATGGCCGCCACCGCCCGGCCGAGCGGCGGCACCAGCCCGGCCGCCACGATCAGCAGGCCGGAGACGAGGAACGCGCCGACGGCGACCGGCCAGCCGCCCGGCATCGGCCCGGTCGCCACCAGCAGCGCCGCGCCCGGAGTGGACCAGGCGACGCTCATCGGCAGCCGGTACCGCAGGCCCAGCCAGGCGGCGGCGAGCCCGGACGCTACGCAGAGCGCCAGCAGCCCCGACGCGGCCTGCTCGGCGCTTGCCCCGGCGGCCCGCAGGCCGGCCAGCACGACGGTGAACGAGCTGGCGAAGCCGACCAGCGCGGTCACCGCACCGGCCAGCACCGGCTGGGTCCTTCCGGCCATGTGTCCACCCTTCCGCTCCGTGTTCCGTTTACGGAACGATGGTCTGTAGCACCATAGCGGGGTGCCCCAGCCGCCACCAGCCCACCGCCGTGCCCTCGACGCCGACCCGACGGTGATCGGCGGGCGGGTCCGCAGCCTGCGCGAGGAGCGGGGGATCTCGCTCTCCGCGCTGGCCCGGCTGGCCGGGGTGGGCAAGGCGACCCTCTCCGGCCTGGAGAACGGCACCCGCAACCCGACCCTCGAGACGCTCTACGCGGTCACCGCCCAGCTCGGCGTGCCGCTCACCGCCGTACTCGCCGAGCCCGCCGCGACGCCGACCGTGCAGGGGGCGGCGGTGCACGCCACCCTGCTCGAGGTCTTCACCGACACCGACGCGACCTACGAGCTGTACCGGATGCGGGTGGCGCCCGGCCCGGGGCAGCTCTCCCCCGCGCACCAGCCCGGCGTCACCGAGCACGTCACGGTCTTCACCGGAGTGCTCCGGGCCGGCCCGGTGGACGCGCCGCTCACCGCGGCCGCCGGCGGGCACCTGCGCTGGACCTCGGACGTGCCGCACAGCTACGCGGCCGTGGGCGACGAGGAGGTCGCCGCCAGTCTGCTGCTGCGCTACCCGCGCGCCTGATCAGCCGTCGACCGGCGTCGGCACCTGGAGCCGGTGCTGCACGGCCCAGAGCGCGACCTCGGTACGGGACGCCGACCCGGTCTTGCGCAGCAGGTTGGACACGTGCACGGTGACCGTCCGCACCGAGATGCCGAGCGCCTTCGCGGCCTGCTTGTTGGACATCCCGGCGACCAGGCAGCCGAGCACCTCGACCTCCCGGCCGGTCAGCTCGGCCTCGTCCGGCGCGGCCGGGCGGGACGCGGGCCGGCGGTGCGCCGGTGGGCGCGGCGCCGGTGGATGTTGCGCCGGGGCCGGCCGGAGCAGGGCGTCCGGGGACTGGCCGGCGTGCGCGGCGAGCAGCTCGGTCAACGCGTACGGGTTGCCGCCGGTACGCCGCCAGACCGTGGCCACCAGCCGCCCGGACGGGCGCGACCCGGCGTACACCTGGCTCAGCACCTCGGCGACCTCGGCCGGGCGCAGCGGCCCGAGGTGCTGGCGGACCGCGCCGCGTACCCCGCAGAGCCGGGACAGCGCGCGGACCGCAAGATCCGGCGCCACCGATTCCGCCGCGGGCCGGGTCGCCACCATCAGCAGCGCGGGCAGGTCGGCGGCGGTGGCCAGCTCGCCGATCAGGTTCAGGCTCGCCGGGTCGAGCGAGTGCAGGTCCTCCACGACCAGCACGGCCGGGCCGGCGCCGACGAGCAGGCGGACGGTACGCACGGCGAGCCGCAGCAGGGTGCCCGGGGCGTACCGCTCGCGGGGCGCGGTCGGCTGCTGGGCCAGCCAGGCCAACGCGTCCGGCGGCAGATCCAACCGGCTGGTGTCCCGCCCACTGAGCACCGCCGCCAGCCAGTCGTAGGGGGCGGGGCTGTGCACCCGGGCGGCACCGGAGAGGACCACCGCCGGGCGCGGGGCGAAGCCGTCCAGGGCCGCCGCGACCAGCAGACTCTTGCCCACCCCGGCGGCTCCGGTGATCACCGCGACGGTCGGCGCCGGCCGCCGATCGGCGGTCAGGATGGACCAGGCCCGGTCGAGCTCAGCCAGCTCACCGGCGCGGCCGACCATGGACACCGGCATCATTCCTCAACCCTACGTAGTAGTGCGTAGAGACGGCGGTGGGGTGTTCTTGGCAAGCTTGACCCTATGACGCTGATCCTCCGCTCGGCCATCCTCAACGACATCGGTCTCGTACGGACCAACAACGAGGACTCCGCTCTCGCCGGTGACCGGCTGGTCGCCGTCGCCGACGGCATGGGCGGCCTGCCCGCGGGCGAGGTGGCGAGCGAGATCGTCATCCGGATCCTGGACGAGCTGACCCCGCCGACGGACCCGGGCGAGGCCGAGGAGGCGCTGCGCGCCGCGGTGAGCACCGCCAACCGGCGCATCCACGCCGCCATCACCGTCGACCCCGCCCGCGAGGGCATGGGTACGACGCTCACCGCAGCGCTGCTCGCCGGTGAGACGCTGGTGCTCGCGCAGGTCGGAGACTCCCGCGGCTACCTGCTGCGGGACAACAAGCTGACCCAGCTCACCCGGGACGACACGTTCGTCCAGGCGCTGGTCGACCAGGGGGCGCTCACCCCCGACCAGGCGCGCCACCACCCGCAACGGTCCCTGGTGACCCGGGCGGTGCAGGGCGCGGACGCCCCACCGGCGATCGGCACGCTCACCGTGCTGGCCGGCGACCGGCTGCTGCTGTGCAGCGACGGCCTCTCCGACTACGTCGAGGACGAGGCGATCGCGGTGGCCCTCGGCGCGTACGGCGACCGGCAGCTCTGCGGTGAGCAGCTGGTCAAGCTCGCCCACCAGGCCGGCGCGCCGGACAACGTGACCGTGGTGGTCGCCGACGTCACCCTGGTGTCCTGACGTGGCCGTTCGCCGGGTGGGTTCCGAGGAGCGCCTGACCACCAGCTTCCCGCTCTCCGCGTACGCCTTCGAGCCGTCGCCGCTCAGCGCGGCCCGGACCGCGGAGTTCCCCCGCTACCTGCCGTACAACGAGGGCAACCGGACGCTGATCGTCGAGGAGGACGGCACCCTGGCCGCCGCCTCGGCCATCCCGATGCGGCAGAACCTGCGCGGCGCCGTGCTGCCGATGGCCGGCGTCGCCGGGGTGGCCAGCCACCCGCTGGCCCGCCGGCAGGGGCACGTCCGGACGCTGCTGCACCAACTCCTCGACGAGATGCGCGACGACGGGCACCCGCTGACCGCGCTCTACCCCTTCCGGCCCAGCTTCTACGCGAAGTTCGGCTACGTCGGGCTGCCCAAGCCGCGTACTGCCACCTTCTCCCCGGCCGACCTCGGCCCGCTGCTCCGCGCCGACCTGCCCGGTGAGGTGGGGTGGGAGCGGATCGGCACCGGCTACCCGGCCTGGCGTGAGTTCACCGAGCGCTGCCTGCGCGAGCGGCACGGCTTCGCGGCCTTCCCCGACTACCGCGACGTCGGGCTGCGCGATCGGGACGAGCGCTGGCTGCTCACCGCCCGGGTCGACGGCGTGGTGACCGGCGCGGTGACGTACCGGATCGACGACCACGCCGGCGAGCTGGCCGCCGACGACCTGCTCGCCGACGACCCGCTCGCCCGGGCGCTGCTGTTGCAGTTCTTCGCCCGGCACATCGACCAGGTGGAACGGATCAGCGTCCAGGTCGCCGCCGACGAGCTGCCCGAGCTCTGGCTCACCGACCTGGCCGTGCACGTCGAGGCGCGGGTGGCCCGGCCGAACTCCTCGGCCCCGATGGCCCGACTACTCTCGATGGACGCGCTGGCCGGGCTGCCCGCCGGCCCGGGACGGGTGCGGGTCGAGCTGACCGGGGACCGCTGGCTCGCCGGCACCTACCTGATGGACGGCAGCACCGGCTCGCTGGAGCTGCTCAGCGGGACGGCCGCCGGTGGTCCGGTGCCGGACGCCACGCTCACCGCCGCCGGGCTCTCCGCCCTGGCGTACGGGGTGCTCGACCCGGCCGAGGTGCCGCTGCGCGGGCTCGGTGAGGTGCCGGTGGACGCGGCCGCCGAGCTGCGCCGGATCTTTTCGCGCCAGGTGCCGTACCTCTTCGCCGACTTCTGATCCCCCAGTTCGCCCGCCGGCCGCTGGCCGCTCGGCATCGATCTGGACGCGGTCGGCTTAGCGGTGGGTTAATCCGGCCCGGCGCGGCGGGTCCGGCGCCGCGCCGGTCCTAGCATCGTGGGGTGCGCCTGAAGACCGTCACCGTCCTGCTCGCCCTCGGGGTCGCCGCCGCCACCCTGCCGGGCTGCGGCTCGTCCGATCGCGACGCCGGCCCGCCGGCCGCGGCGCCCTCGGCGACCGCCGACCTGCCGACCGGCGACCAACCCGCCGCCGGAGTGAACCGGACGGGTCTCGGTGGCCCGGGTGCGAGCCCGAGCCCGTCACGGAAGCCCGCGACCACGTTCCGGGCCGGCAACCCGGCCGGCGACGCGGCGGTGCCCGCCGAGGGACGGGCGGTCGACACCGCACGGCCGACCCGCAGGGTCGGCACGGGCACCCCGGCGAGCTGCACCTCGGCCGCCGTGGTGAAGGCGGTCGCGGCCGGCGGCATCATCACCTTCAACTGCGGGCCGGACCCGGTGACGATCAAGATGACCGCCACCGCCAAGGTACGCAACGCCAACGGGCCGAAGGTAGTGCTCGACGGCGACGGCAAGGTCACCCTCAGCGGGCGGGGCCAGCGCCGGATCCTCTACATGAACACCTGCGACGAGGCCCAGGGTTGGACCACCTCGCACTGCCAGAACCAGGACCAGCCGCAGCTCACCGTGCAGAACCTCACCTTCTTCGAGGGCAACTCCACCGGTGACAAGGCCGAGGGTGGCGGAGGCGGGGCGATCTTCGTCCGGGGCGGGCGGGTCAAGGTCGTCAACTCGCGCTTCGTTCGCAACCGCTGCGACCGGACCGGGCCCGACCTGGGCGGCGCGGCGCTGCGGGTGCTCAGCCAGTACGAGAACAAGCCGGTGTACGTGGTGAACAGCACCTTCGACCGCGGCTCCTGCGCCAACGGCGGGGCGCTGAGCAGCATCGGGGTTTCGTGGACCGTGCTGAACAGCCTCTTCACCGGCAACGAGGCGATCGGCAACGGCGCCAACCCGGCGAAGGCCGGCACGCCCGGCGGCGGCAGCGGCGGGGCGATCTACTGCGACGGCAACCGGTTCACCGTCCGGATCGCCGGCACGGTGATCGAGAAGAACCGGGCCAACGAGGGCGGCGGCGCGATCTTCTTCGTCAGCAACGACCGCACCGGGACCATGACGATCGAAGACTCCACCCTGCGCCGCAATCCGAGCGGCAAGTTCGAGACCCGCGGCTACCCCGGCATCTTCTTCCTGGGCGCCCGCAACCCCAGCACCCCCGGCTCCAAACTCAGCTGACCCCGGTTGAGGTTGATCATGAAGTTATTGCGCGCGGTGTCGGCGTGTCGTGACAACAACTTCATGATCAACGCGCACCGGGGGCCGACGGCGGTGGGTTGGGGTCAGTAGGGATTGCCCTGGCCGGCGGGGCGGGCCTTCAGCAGGGCACCCAGGCGGCCGGGGAGGGTGGCGGCGGCGGACATCGGCGGGCTGGCCGTGTGGCCGCGCTCGGCCATGCCGAGGAAGAGTTGCCGCAGCGCGGTGAGCGCGTCGATCGCCGGCTCCCAGCCCAGCTCGGCCTCCGCCCGCTCGCTCGACATCAGCGGCGCGTCCAGCGCCAGCTGCACCCAGCCCGCGTCGACCGGTTGCAGCCGGGCGTGCCAGGTCAGGGCCGCCGCGCCGCGCAGCAGCGGGGCGGCCACCGGCACCGTCCAGCCGTGGAAGTGCCGGGCCACCAGCTCCGGGGTCAGCACCGGGTCCGCGGCCAGGTTGAAGGCGCCGCGCGCGTCGCCCAGCACCGCCCGGGCGTACGCCTCCGCGACGTCGTCGGTGTGCACGGCCTGCATCCGCAGCCTGCGGTGCGTCGGCACCAGCGGGATCCGGTTGTACCTGAGCAGCTGGACCGGCACGAACGGGCCGAGGAAATAGCGGCTGATCTCGGTGCCCGCGTCGCGCTGGAAGTTGAGGCCGGGCCGCATCCGCACCACCCGCAGCTCCGGGTGCTCGCGCTCCGCCCGGTCGAGCAGCGCCTCCACCTCCGCCTTGTCCCGGCTGTACGACGATTCGGGCACGCCGGTCGCCGGCCAGCGCTCGCTGACCGGGTGGTCCTTCGGGCCGGGGGCGTAGACGCCGACCGACGAGGCGTACACCAGGGCCGGCACCCGGGCCCGGACCACGGCGTCGATCACCGCCTGGCTGCCGCCGACGTTGGTGCGGTGCAGCACCCGCTGGTTGTGGCTGGGCTGGATCTGCCAGGCCAGGTGCACCACCGCGTGCGCGCCGGCGAAGACCTCGGCAAGCTGCTCCGCCGCGCCTGGCAGGCCCACGTCGCAGGAGTGCCACTCCACCTGGTCGTACGGCTCACCCGCGTCCGGGCCGGGCAGCCGACGGGCCACCCCGGCCAGCTCCACCCCCCGCTCCCGGCGCAGCCGGCGCAACAGGGCCGTACCCGCGTTGCCGCTCGCCCCCACCACCACGATCCGCATGCCGCACCCGGTACCCGCCCAGCCGCCCGCCAACCGTGCCGAACGCCCATGGGCAGCCGGTGCGACCTCGGGTTCTCGATGCTGGGCGGGGTGGATCGACACCCCGTGACGGCGGGCGGGGAAGCTCAGGGACGCGGCGCGTGGCGGACCCAGGGGTGTTTCTCGTCCCGCCGACGGCCCTCGGTGGCGGCCAGGCACCGCGGGCAGATCCGGCCGACCGGGTCCGCCCCGGTGAGCACGTCGGTGGACGCGTAGTCGAACCGCACATGCGGGAACCGGCGCAGCCGGCTCCGGCTCAGCGGCAGCCCGCAGACAGTCTGGTTCTGCCCCGGCAGCCAGGCATGCACCTCGCCGCCCGGCTCGCGTACCCCGTCCGGGCCGATCTCCTCGCCGGATGCCGCCACCGCCGGCTTGCCGCTCGACCGCATACCGGTCCGATACCCGGCGCCGGCCCACCCAAGCCTCGACCCGCCGGCGGCCTTGATCGACTCGCCGGTCACCGCTGTCCGGTAACCTGAGCGCGCGGGCCGCTAGCTCAATGGCAGAGCTGTGGACTTTTAATCCATAGGTTCAGGGTTCGAGTCCCTGGCGGCCCACTCCTCCGCAGGTCAGCGACCTCAATCGGGTCGCTTTGCCGCGATCGGGAGCCGGGTGGCCTCCTGAGTCCGGGGCCCAGAGCGGCGGTAATCAGACGGCGAAGCGGCGGACGGACCGCTCGTTCGCAACTCGCGGCTGCTGCATCGCCGTACTCGTGGACAAGCTGACAAGTCGGAGGCCTGGTTCGTCGCTAGCTACAGCGCGTCGAGGTGGCAGCGGACGTCAGCATTGGCTAGTGCACGTTGATGCTGTTGTCTCTAGGTGACATCAGCCGCTGACGTGGCGGAGGACGGCCAGGACCCGGCGGTTGTCGCTGTCCGAGGACGGCAGACCGAGTTTTGCGAAGATGCTGGCCACATGCTTCTCCACGACTCCGGCGGTGATGACAAGAGCCGCCGCGATCCCGGCGTTGGATCGTCCCTCGGCCATCAGCGAAAGCACCTCACGCTCCCGAGGGGTCAGCGACGCCACCCCGGCCGTGCCCTGCCCGGCCCGCATCAGGTGACCGACCACCTCCGGATCCAGTGCGGTGCCACCGGATGCCACCCGGGTCAGCGCGTCCACGAAATCGGCGACGTCGGCGACCCGGTCCTTGAGCAGGTATCCGATGCCGGTCGGCCGGTCGGCGAGCAGGCGGGTCGCGTAGCGGGTCTCCACGTACTGGGAGAACACCAGCACACCGACATCGGGATGGTCGCGTCGGATGTCGATCGCGGCACGCAGTCCCTCGTCGGTGTGCGTCGGTGGCATCCGGATGTCGATGATCGCCACGTTCGGTACGTGGGCGGCAATCGCGGACCGCAACGCATCCGCGTCCGCCACCGCCGCGCACACCTCGAAACCGCGGTCGGTGAGCAGCCGGACCAGCCCTTCGCGCATCATCGCGGCATCCTCCGCGATCACCACCCGCATGTCGTCGCCTCCGTTCACACCTGTGTGGGCAGCTCGAGCTCGACCCGGGTCGGACCGCCGGCCGGACTGTGCACGCGCATCCGGCCGTCCACGACGGCGATGCGGCGGGCCAGGCCGGACAGGCCGGGACCGTCCGGGTTCGCCCCACCGATGCCGTCGTCCTTGACGGTCACCATCAGGCGCTCGCCAGATCGGACGACGCCGAGCCCGATACGGGTCGCCCGGCTGTGTTTGGCCGCGTTCGCGAGCAGCTCGGAGGCGCAGAAGTAGGCGATGGTCTCGATCGCGGGCGCCGGGCGGTCGGGCAGCTCGACGTTCACCGCGACCGGGATGGCGCTGCTCGTCGCGAGCGTCGCCAGCGCGTCGCCGAGACCGTTGTCGAGGACGGGCGGGTGGATCCCGCGCACCAGGTCGCGCAGGTCGGCGAGGGCATCCTTCGCTCCGCGGTGGGCGAGCGCGACCAGTTCGCGCGCCTGTGCGAGGTCGGGTGGCGGGCCGTCGACACCGAGCTTCTCGGTCGCCATGCCGAGGTTCATCGCCAGCGTGGCCAGCCGGATCTGCGCGCCGTCGTGCAGGTCCCGTTCCAGCCTGCGCATCATCGCGGCCGCGTCGTCGATCGCGCGGGCCCGGGTGATCTGCAGTTCGCGTACCCGCTCGGCGAGTCGACGCGGACCGAGCAGCCGTCGCATCGCGGCAAGGTCCAGCGTCGTACCGGCCCGCATCAACCACGGTGCGACCAGCAGCATGGCGAGGCCGGCCGCGGCGATGAGAAACGTCCCGGTGAACGTCCGCGTACCGATGGTGCCGAACGGCGTCAGCGCCCACACCGGTCCGAGGCGCGTCCCAGGCGGATGGTTGCGAAACAGCGGCCACCACACCGGGTAGCTGAGGTTGACCAGGCCGAACACGTAGCAGAACGCGCCGTAGCCCCCGGGGATGGCCAGTGGCACCTTGAGCAGGCCGTACCCGACGGCGCGCCAGCCCGGTCCGTCGGCGACCACGGCGCTGAGCCGCTTCGACGGCCGGGGCGGCGGGGCGTCCACGTGCGTGTCGAGCAGCCGGTCGGCGAGCGAGCGATGCACGGCTCCCATCGCGCGCCCGATCGGGGCGGCCAGCACGACCAGGAGCGCGACGGTGAGCGGAACCAGGAATAGGAACACCGGTGCGACGGCAGGTGCCGGCTGGTCGGACAGGGCTCCGGTCGCCCAGAGGAAGAGAACGCCCAGGGCCGGCCCGATCGCCGGCACGCTCAGGATCGCGGCCGCGCTGACCACGCCGACGACGCAGAACACCGCCTGGCGCAGGGCCAGTGTGGTGAACGGAGCGCGCAGCGCGGTCACCAGCCCATTGTCGCTGGTCACGCGTCGCGGTGGCGGAGCAGCACGGCGCCGCACAGAATCGCTACCGCCGCGTACCCGCACATCAGCAGCGCGCTGATCCAACTGGAGAACAGCCCGGGTACCGGCGAGGTCACCGCGATCGAGTTGAGCAGCATCAACAGCGGGACGAAGCGGCCGACCTGGATTCCGCTCTCGCCGAACAGGCCGGCCACGATCATCGGTACGAACATCAGACCGAACAGCGTGCCGATCGCGGCGCCCGAGTGCCGCACGATCGTCCCGATGCCGACCCCGATCAGCGCGGTGACGCCCAGATACACGCCGGTCAGCACGACCGCGCGCAGGATCGCCGGGTCTGAAAGGGATGCGGCCGGGATGGCGGTGCCGCGGATCGCGAGCTGCCCGCCCAGATAGCCGGCGAAGCTCGCGACCAGGCCCACGGTGAGAGCCGCGCCGCCGCACACGGCGACCTTCGCGGCCAGGACGATCCGACGCCGCGGAACGGCGGCGAACGTCGAGCGGATCATCCCGGTACCGTATTCGCCGGTCACCATCAGGACGCCGAGCGCTCCGAGGAGCAGCTGGGCCATGATGGCGCCGCCGAGGCTGTTGTTCAGGATCTGGGCGGCGGTGGCGACCGGGGTGTGCGATCGGTACCCGAGTCCCACGCCGGCCCCGGCCGCGGCCATCGAGACCACCGCGGCGATCGCCAGCCACCACGTCGACCGGACGCTGCTCAGCTTGATCCGCTCCATCCGGGCGGCGTGCCGGAATCCGTACCCGTTCATGACGCTCCCACTCCGCGATAGTCGGTGGCCTGTGAGGTGAGCCGGAAGAATGCGTCCTCCAGGCTGTCTTCGCCGGCGGCGAGTTCGGCGACGGTCGTCTCGGCCAGCAGCCGGCCGCGGCCGATCACCACAAGCCGGTCGGCGGTCAGCGCCATCTCGGCGATCAGGTGGCTGGACACGAACACCGTCCGCCCCTCGGCGGCGAGTCCGCGCAGCAGGTCCCGGATCCAGCGAATGCCCTCCGGATCCAGTCCGTTGACCGGCTCGTCGAGCAGGAGGACGCCCGGGTCGCCGAGCAGGGCCACAGCGACGCCGAGCCGCTGGCGCATGCCGAGCGAGTACGTACCGGCACGCCGCGACGCCGCGTCGGACAGACCGACGATGCGCAGCACCTGCTCGACACGGGAACCAGGGATGTCGTTGCTCGCGGCCAGCGCGGCCAGGTGCGCACGGGCGCTGCGGCCAGGATGGAACGCCCCGGCATCGAGAAGCGCGCCGACCGTCTTCAGCGGCCAGTTCAGGTCCGGGTACCGGACGCCGCCGATCAGTGCCTCGCCATGGTCCGGGGCATCCAGGCCGAGGATCATCCGCATCGTCGTCGACTTGCCGGATCCGTTCGGGCCGAGGAAGCCGGTCACCACCCCCGGCTGCACCCGGACGCTCAGCCCGTCGACGGCGACCCGGTCGCCGTAGCGTTTCGTCAGCTCACGTAGCTCGATCATGCAATCGACGCTAGGCAGCGCCGTCGGCGGTCGGAAGCCGGAAACCATCCGACTCCGCCTGGAGGTTTTCCGCCCCCCACCGCGCTGGCGGGACCTCGGCGGCGGGGCTGTTGACGAAGAGCCTCCAGGATTGGATGCCTAGTTCCGCATACGCGGAACTATCCCTCCAATCGCGTCAACAAGTCCTCGCGCAAGGACCACGATTCGTCGTTGATGCACTCTGCCAGGCAGGCGAGCCCAAGTGCCAAGGGCCAGGAAACCGCCTGTCGATGCTCAGGCAGCATGTCGAGCGGTCGACTGGGATCCCAGAGCCGCAGGGGCGCGAGACTGACTGGCATAAATTCGTGGACGTAAGACCTTTCTACCCGCCGCGGTGACCGATCGAGCACTTGATCACCTGTGAGGCCGAGGAGGGTTACGGCGCAGAACTCAGGCATCGCCCCTCGGCTGATCCAGCGACCGTGCCCAACGAGAGAGCTGCTTTTTATGTCGCGCTCCGTCAGATGGCACTCTTCCCGCAACTCGCGCTCGGCTCCGCGGATCATGATCTCCTGGATAGTGCAGTCCTCCGTATTTTCGGGCACGTCCTTAGGTTCGAGTGCCCCAGAACCGGATGGGGCGAGCAAGCCAGGACTGCCGATGTTGTCGTCCGTCTGCGCGACAAGGAGCAGCTGGCCGTCGGTAGTGAAGGCCAGGGTCGATACGCCGATGAGGTTCGCTAGGCGACTGCGCTTGAAAGATACGAGTCGGCCGTCTGGGTCGAGGATGAGGTCCCGACCACGAAGGGCAGGACTCTTCCGCCCCACCTCCCAGATGTCGGACGGGGCGAGCAGGTTGCTGCACATGAAGTCGAAATAGCGACCGGCTCTCAGCTTGACAACATCGTCGCTCAAGAGGTCCGACACCAGGCAGAGCGCACTGTCGTTATAGATCTTTGCCGTTCTCGCACGGTAGGTTAAGTAGTCAAGCGACCAGGTCCGCAAGTCACGTGGCAGCCTGTAATCGGGGGTCTGGACAATAGCTCGGATGGGGCGCTTGCGCAGTTCGGCATTCTCGCGTGACAGCAAAATCCCAACGTCGCGGGCGCTCTCCACAACTGGCCCGAGGTCCGCCGAGTGACCAATCACATCCCGGTAGGTGTCGCCCTTCCGCAGTTGGAATCGCACTTCCTTCGAACGCCGGCGGTTTGCCCCGGTCTCCATAAGGGAGAGAGTAGCGCCGGCGAGACCCGCAACAACACTGACGGGCCGGGGCGGGTCCACCAGAGATGTCGCCAATCCGAACGAGGCTAGAACGATGCCCACGGTGGTCAACCTGTATCGCCACAATCTGTAGCGCCAGATGGTCGCCTTTGTTCTTACCGTTCTATTGGACCCAAGCATGCGCGCCCTCCGCTGGTGCGACGTGCCTCGGAGGCTGCATCGTAGCGGCGAGCCGGAAGGTCGTCGGGGCCTTGGAGAACCCGGGCTCCACAGAGATCTAGGACAATCCCGAACACGATCGGCCGCCGAGCCCGGATCCGGGCGGTTGGCAGTCAGAAACCCGACCGACCGCCGCGCGCGCTCAGGTACTCCAGCAGGGCCGTCTTGCCGATCCCCGCCTCAGCTCGGACGACTAGCGCGAAGCTGTCACCACCACGAACCTGATCGATCAGGCGATCGAGGACGGCGCGCTACCGAGCGCGAGACCGGGCGGGCTCAGGATGTCCGCAGTGGCTGGAACACGGCCCGCATCTCGGCCGCGAACAGCTCGGGCTCCTCCCAGGCGGCGAAGTGGCCGCCACGCTCGGCCTCGTTGTAGTACGCGAGGCCGGGGTAGACCGACTCGACCCAGCTGCGCGGGGCAGGAAAGAGCTCACCGGGGAACGTCGTGAAGCCGACCGGAACCGAGACCGGCGGAGGAGCCTGGCCGGACGCGCCGGCGGCGGCCAGGAACCGTCCGAATTCCCAGTACCACCGGGCGGACGAGGTGCCGGTGCCGGTCAGCCAGTAGAGCGTGACGTTGTCGACGATGCTGTCCCGGGTGAGGCCGCCCGTGGGCTGGCCGTCGACAATCGCGCGGGAGATCTTGTAGTAGCTGTCCGTGTCGTGGTCGAACATCCAGGCCGCCAGCCCGATGGGTGAGTCGATCAGGGAGTAGCCGATCGTCTGTGGTCGAGTGGACTGCTCCAGAAAGTAGCCGAAGCCGTCTGTGGTGAACGTGTTGAGCGCGTCGAGCGCCGCGCGTTCCTGCGCGGACTTCGCCGGAAGCTGGTCCTTGATACCGATCGCCCCGGCGAGCAGGTTGACGTGGATGCCGAGCAGCCCGTCGGGCGCCTGGCGGCCCATCGCGTCCGTGACGGCGGCGCCCACGTCGCCACCCTGGGCGACGTAGCGCGAGTAGCCGAGGCGGTTCATCAGCTCCGCCCACGCGCTCGCGATGCGGCCGTTCTCCCAGCCGAGCTCGGTTGGCACGCCCGAGAAGCCGTAGCCGGGCAGTGACGGCAGGACGAGGTGGAAGGCGTCCTCGGCCCGTCCGCCGTGCGCGGTCGGGTCGGTGAGCGGGCCGATGACCCCGAGCAGCTCGACGACCGAGCCCGGCCAGCCGTGCGTCATGATCAGCGGCAGGGCGTTCTCGTGCTGCGACTGCACGTGGATGAAGTGGATTTCGACGCCGTCGATGTCCGTCGTGTACTGCGGCAGGGCGTTCAGCTTCGCCTCGCACGCGCGCCAGTCGTGACCGGTCGTCCAGTAGTGGGCCAGTTCCTGGACCGTCGCCAGCTGTACGCCCTGGGAGCGGTCATTGACCAGCTCGCGGCTGGGCCAGCGGGTGGCCGCGATCCGGCGATGCAGGTCGGCGATCGCTTCTTCCGGCGTGTCGAGCCGGAAGGGACGGATCATGCTGTCGTTGGCCATCGTCTCCACCTCCTGGGCTGGTCGACCGGTGCCGGGGCGCTGGCGGGTCGGCCGCTCGCCGCTCATGGTCACACGACGGCTCGGCGGTTCGATCACAAACGTTGGTAAAAGCCCGGATTGTGCTGTCGTTGCGCGGCCAGGGTTACGAGGTCAGCCCGCGTGCAACTGGTGAGGCGTGACCGCGTCCCGTGCCGGTCAGATACGTCGTGGCCGGATCCGGTGACCGGCGCGCTGCCGGCCCTCGGCGAGCAACCCGTCCACGGCGGCGAGAACCGCCTGCCAGGCCTCGGCAACACCCGGATCGCGCCGCTTCGCCAGCCGCTCGAAGGTCAGGAGGCTGCGTCGCACCGAGTCGAGGTGGGGGTCGAAGACCGAGGGCCGACTCCAGTGCAGGTAGCGAGGCGTGACACCGAACCACACCTGGTCGGCTGCCCGGTAGCGCCTACTGCCGAGCGAACGCTGGCGGAGGTAGGCCAACCGCCCCAGCGCGAGCGTGTCGGCGAGAGGCAACTCATCCTGAGCCATCTGATCATGATGATGGAGATCCACCTCGATCAGCGACTCAGATAAGGACCTCGCTCGGCGCCATCGTCGGCGTCCGGGCCCGCCGGCCGAACACCGGCGTCAGCCCCGGTGGCTGGGCCAGGACGGCATCCAGATCCTGGACGCTCTGCGCGGCGAGCCGGTAGATGCCCTGGACTCCGAGGGATCGGACGAGCCGCCCCTCGTCGCTGACATGCTTGACGGTCCGGGTCGCGCGCAGCGAGCGGTAGGTCAGCCGCCGCAGCGCCTCGGGCGGCATCGCGGCGTCGAGGCGTACGCGCGTGCCGTGCTCGCCCAGGACGACCTCCGTGAGGCAACGGCCGGCGAGGAACCGCCAGTGCGGGAAGCGATCAAGGTGGCGCTCGAACCCGTCGTCAGCGCCGGCGCTCCACTCGACGATCTCGGTGACCCGCATCCGGCCCAACACGTAGAGCCGCTGGTCGTGCACGCCGACCGGGTACACCAGGTCACCGGGGCGGACCTTGGCCCGCAGGAAGCTGGGCATCGAGAGGTGCGGGCCACCGAAGAGCACCTGCAGGGGTACGTGGGCGGCCGCGGCGGTGGCGATGGAGCGGCAGCGGTCCCTGGCCCAGAAGACGGTGTACGCGTCGGTCACAGCGGGCAGCCTAGGAGCCCGTTAAGACATTTTCGCGACACGGCAGCGACGGCGAAGCGGCCCCTCACCGGGGCGGTGGTGAGGTGTCGCCCGGGGATTGACGGCTTGAGATAGCTTGTCGTCGGTCTACTTGGGGAGATCCCCAGAATCCTTCGGGGGAAAGAAGCTGTTACGTGTCACTTTGGAAGAAGACCACGATCGTGGCGGTCTCGGCGCTCACCGCACTCGCGGTGTCCGCCTGCGGCTCGAAGCCCGGCTCGTCGGACGCGCCGGAGCAGCCCAGCGTGCTGGAGCTGCTCGCCAGTGATCTCAAGGGGTCGTTGCAGAAGACGGTCGACGCCACCGACAAGACCGATTCGGTGACCCTGACGATGAAGGGCAAGGCGGGCGGCGAGCAGATCTCGATGCAGGGCGTCCTGGACCTGGGCGACCCGGTCAAGGCCGAGATGACGACGGCGGGCCCGGACGGCGCCCCGACCACCGTGCGGATGATCGGCGCCGTGGTCTACGTCGAGATTCCGGCGGAGGACCGCGCCAGCACCGGCGGCAAGCGCTGGATGAAGATGGACCTGAGCACCGTCGGCGAGCAGGCGGGCATGGACCTCACCAAGCAGTTCGAGGACGTCGACCCGACCAAGCAGGTCAAGACGCTGCTCGCCTCCGAGGGCGTGACGGTCGTCGGCCAGGAGATGGTGAACGGGGCGGCCACCGTCCACTACACCGTCACCACCCCCGTCGCGACCCACTTCGCTCAGCTCGACCCCGAGCTGCGGTCGGGCGTCGAGAAGCAGTTCGCCAAGGAAGGCGTCAAGGAGATCGAGATCGACCTGTGGGTCGACGAGCAGTACCGGCCGCGCCGGGCGGGCATGGTCATGGGCAAGATGGGCGACATGGTGGTCGACTACACCGACTACGGCAAGGCGGTGAGCATCGAGACGCCGCCGCCGGCGGAGACCGCCGACTTCGCCGAGATGCTGGAGGGCCTGAAGGACCTGGCCACCCAGAACTGACCAGGGTTGGCACACTGCCCGGCCGGCGACTTTCGCCGGCCGGGCAGTGCCGTCTCAGGAGGACGTTGCTTGACTCGACCCATGGGCAGATCCCTCGCTCAGTCGCACGGAGCGGGCGAGGGACGTGCTCAGCGGCGGGGCGTACGGGCGACGCGGAAACCCACGTCGTCGACCTGGAAACTCGGGTGGCTGCGGCGCCGCACCGAGGCCCGACAGCTCCAGTGCTCGTCGAACCAGCCGCCGCCCCGGAGCACCCGGTAGCTGCCGTAGACCTCGGCGTCGTAGACGTCCCAGCACCAGTCCCAGACGTTGCCGAGCATGTCGTGCAGGCCCCACGCGTTGGGGCGCTTGCCGCCCACCTCGTGGATCCGCTCCTGGGAATTGCCGCGATACCAGGCGATCTCGTCGAGCGGCCCGTAGCGCGGGCCGGTGGTGCCGGCCCGGCAGGCGTACTCCCACTCGGCTTCGGTCGGCAGCCGGTAGCCGTCGACGGTGGCGTCCCACTCGACGTCCTCGCCGTCCGCGTCGAGCCGGTACGCGGGCGCCAGGCCCTCGCGTCGGGACAGGGCGTTGCAGTAGCGGATCGCGTCCCACCAGGAGACGCTCTGGACGGGCAGTCGATCGCCCTGGTGGCTGCTCAGCCGCTTGCCGGTGACCTGCGCGTACTGGGCCTGGGTGACCGGGAACGCCGAGAGTTGGTAGGGCGCGAGCGGCACCGACCACTGCCGCTGCGTCCGCCGGTCGGAGAGCGTCACCCGGCCCGCCGGTACGGCGATCATCTCGTGCTCCGGGCTCTCGTCCATGGACGGCCGATCGTAGTCGCGCTCCACCGCGGGGGCGGGTGGGACAGGCGAGCTGCGCCGCCTCACCCGCGCTCGCGGGGTGCGAAGACCCCGGTCCGCTCCAGCACGGCCGCGACGAGCAGGATCGCGGCGGTGGCCGCGGTCGCCACCAGCAGGGGCAGTCCCGCCGTCAGCAGGCCCACCACGAGCAGCGCCGGCAGCGCGGCCAGCCGGGGCCAGGAGAACCGCCGGTTGATGGCGGCGGAGAGCAGCAGCCGACCGGTCAGGAAGAGAGCCGGACCGGCGACGACCACCGCCACCGCGCCCGGCTCGGTCGGGTGGGCGATGGCCAGCTTCGCCCCGACGGCGGTGGCCACCACCCCACCGACCATCACCAGGTGCAGGTAGGCGGAGGCCGGGCCGAGCCGGGACGGGTCGGCCCGCTCGAGGGCCTGGCCCAGATGTCCGCCGGCCGGCGTGATGTAGAGCAGCCCGGTCAGCACGGCCATGGTGAAGACCAGCAGGAAGGCGGCGGTCTGCGCCGGGCCGATGTCGGTCGCGGCGTACGCCACGCCGGCGACCAGGATCAACTCGCCGAGCGAGATGATGAAGATCTGCTGGAACCGCTCGGACAGGTGCCCGCCGGTCAGCCGCAACTCGTCCCCGCGGGCCCGGCCGAGCCCCGGCGTGGGCCATCCGATGCTCGGCCCGACATAGTCCGTCGCCATGGCGGTCAGCCAGAGCGGGACCCGCGCCGCCGGCACCAGCGCGCCGGCCAGCCACAGCACCCCGCTGGCGCAGAACCAGAACAGGATCCGCAGGCTGCGCGGACGCCGCGGGTGGCCGCGCAGCAGAAGGCTCGTGAGCACGTTGCGGCCGACGTTGAGCGCGACGAAGGCACCCGCGAAGAGCAGCGCCCGGTCACCCAGCGCCTGCGGCACGGCCGCGCCCATCAGCAGGCTGCCCAGCGCGGCGGCGACCAGGATGAACCGCACGACCGCGGCGCTCGGCGCGAACCAGTCGGTAAACCAGGTGGTCGACACCCAGACCCACCAGAGCGCGGCCAACAGCAGCGCGGTGCGCAGCGCACCGCCGACGTCCAGGTCGGCCAGCAGCATGCTGGCCAGTTGACTGAGCGCGAGAACGAACGCCAGGTCGAAGAAGAGTTCCAGGAAGGAGGCGCTCACCGGATCTTCACGGTGCCGCAGCAGCCGTTCCGGCGCGCTCGCCATCGGCACTCCTTCCGGTGGCGCCCTGCCGATGTCGTACCACGGGCGAGAGGGTGGGTGACGGTGGAACGCGGAGAACGACCCGGCGGCCCGTCGTGTCGTTGATCCGGCTGCACCCCCCGCCGCCGACGGACACGGTGGGGGCACCGATCGTCGAGGGGGAACGCCGATGACCAGTCAGCGGGAGACCGTGCAGGTCGACTCGGACCTGTTCCGCACCGTCTACGACTCACCGGCCTCGCTGCCCGGCCGGCACCGCTGGACCACCCCGGAGGCGGACGTACGGCGGCTGGAGAAGCTGCTCGGCATCCCGCCCCGCAGCATCGGCGCCCCGCTCTGGGTCAGCGGCGACGAGCCGGACTGTCCCAAGTGCGGCCGTCGGGTGACCTGGTACGACATCGTCTCGTCGGCGCTTTCCGGTGTGCACGACCGCACGATGATCGCCATGGTGATCCTCGGCGACCGCAAGTACGTCAACACCGAGGTGCCGGACGCCATCCCCGGGGTCCGTTGCGGTGACTGCCACACCGCCATCGACGGCCTGCGCAGCTTCAAGTGCCACAACTGGGCGTACGCCTTCGAGGAGCTGGAGAAGGTCCGCGAGCGGATGTCCGGCGGGCTCGAGACGGCGTGAGTGTCAGCTCGCGGCGCGGCGGGCCGGCCGCCGGCCCGGCGGGGAGGGCGGCTCGGGCCCGGGGTCGGGCACCGGGGGCATCGCCCGGCTGACCGGCGCCCCGCCGGCGACCCGCACCCGCTCGCCGTGGTGCCACAGCTCGACGGTGGCCTCCGGCCCGGCGTCGGGCAGCTCGTAGCAGGCCTCGTCGGGGGTCAGCGTGACCCGCAGCCGGTGGCCGTGCCACCGCAGGTGGAACGCGAGCCGGTGGATGCGCCGCGGCAGCCGGGGGTCGAAGGAGAGCACGCCCCGGTCGTCGCGCAGCCCGCCGAAGCCCTGCACCAGCGCCAGCCACGACCCGGCCAGCGAGGCCAGGTGCAGCCCGTCCGCGGTCTTGTCGCCGAGGTCGGCGAGGTCCTGACGGACCGACTCGGCGAACAGGTCGTACGCCAGATCGAGGTGGCCGACCTCGGCGGCGAGCACCGCCTGCGGCGCGGCCGACAGGGACGAGTCGCGGACGGTGCGGGCCTCGTAGTACGCGACGTTGCGCGCCTTCTCCTCGGCGGTGAACTCGCCGGGGCAGCGCAGCATGGCCAGCACCAGGTCGGCCTGCTTGACCACCTGCTTGCGGTAGAGCTCCAGGTAGGGGAAGTGCAGCAGGAGCGGGTACTCCTCCTCGCCGGTGCCGGCGAAGTCCCACTCCGGCTGCTCGGTGAAGCCGGCCGACTGCTGGTGCACCCCACGCTTGCGATCGTAGGGGACGAACATCGCTTCGGCCGCGGCCCGCCAGCCGGCCACCTCGGCCGGGTCGACGCCGAGGCGCTCGGCCTGCTCGGGGTGGCGCTCGACGGCGTCGGCCGCGCCGGTCAGGTTGCACCGGGCCATCAGGTTGGTGAAGACGTTGTCGTTGACCAGGGCGGCGTACTCGTCGGGGCCGGTCACCCCGTGCAGGTGGAAGGCGCCGGTGTCCGACCAGTGGCCGAAGCGGTGCCAGAGCCGGGCCGTCTCCACCAGCAGGTCCACGCCCGCCTCGGCGAGGAACTCCCGGTCGCCGGTGGCCGCGACGTAGCGCAGGACGGCGTCGGCGATGTCGGCGTTGAGGGTGTAACCCGGCGGTGCTGGCCGGCCAGTAGCCGGAGCACTCGCGACCGCCGATGGTCCGCCACGGGAAGGTGGCGCCGGCCAGCCGCAGCTTCGCGGCCCGTTCGCGGGCCTCCGGCAGGTGCGCGTGTCGCCAGCGCAGCGCGGAGCGGGCCACCGCCGGGGCCAGGTAGGTGAGCACCGGCAGCACGTAGCTCTCGGTGTCCCAGAGCACGTGGCCGTCGTAGCCGTTGCCGGTGAGCCCCTTGGCCGGGATGGTCCGGTCGCCGTCCGGCCGACCCGCCTGTACCAGGTGGAAGAGCGCGAACCGGATCGCCTGCTGAAGTTCCGGGTCGCCGTCCAGCTCCACGTCGGCGGTCCGCCAGGCGCCGTCCAGCGCGGCCCGCTGTGCGGCGAGCAGCGCGTCGAAGCCGTCCGCCCGAGCGGCGTCCGCCTCGGCGACGACCAGGTCGGCCAGCTCGTCGGGAGGCGTCCCCCGCGCCGGCGCGCACTCGTACGCGGCGAACTTGGTCAACCGGAGCCGCTCCCCGGGGCGCAGCGGGCCGGTCAGGGTCAGCCGCATCCGGTCCAGGGTGCAGTCACTGTCGGCGGACACGCGCTCCGGCGCGTCGACCAGATGCGCGACCGCCACCGCGACCCGCTGCGCGCTCCGCTCGGTGCGGTGCACCAGCACCCCGTCCGGCCCGTGCGAGCGGCGCGTCTCGGCGGTCAGCGGATCGGTGACGACCGAGGCGGCCCGCGGGTCGTCGGAGCGCTCCGGCACCCGCTCGTTGGCCAGCAGATCCGAGCAGACCCGCAGCTCGACGGTCGCGTCCAGCGGCTCCACCTCGTAGCGGACGGCGGCGATCCGCCGCCGGGGCAGGGAGACCAGCCGGGTGCTGCGGATCCGTACGCCGCGCCCGCCGGGTGAGATCCACTCGGTCTCCCGGCGCAGCACCCCGGACCGCAGGTCCAGCACCCGTTCGTGGGTGCGCAGGGTGCCGGTGCGGACGTCCAGCGGCTCGCCGTCGACCCAGAGTCGGATCAGCGTGGCGTTCGGCGCGCTGACCACAGTGTCGCTGAACTCCGGGAAGGCGTAGCCGTCCTCCGGGTAGCCGAGTTCGCGCCGCTCGTGGAAGCCGTTGAGGTAACTGCCCGGCATCCCGTAGGGCGCGCCCTCGTCGAGGGTGCCACGCCAGCCGATCCAGCCGTTGCTCAGCGCGAAGATCGATTCTGTCTCGCCGAGCCGGTCCAGGTCGGCCGCCGTCCGGCGGATCCGCCAGCTCTCGTCACCCTCCGACGACCTGCTCCCAGCCGGCCCGGCCGTGGCGGTGGTGTGCACGCAGCCTCCTGTGGTTCCGACGACGCCCCCGGATCGTGGCAGACCCGGCTGTGAGACCGCTGAGGACGAAGGTCAGGGAGGGGTGCTGACCAAAGCACACTGCGGTGACACTTCGGGAATCGGTACCTTTACCCAAGGTGAACACAGCATGAACGGATGGTGGGGTGGCTCATGGTGGAGGCCGGCGCGACCGACGTACCGGAGATCAGCGTCAACTGGTACCAGGACATCGTCGACGCGGCCGCCGACAGCCCGCAACCGGTGCAGTGGTTCGCCGGGCACTTCACCGAGGTGTCGATCCTGCTGCTGGGCGTGCTGCTGCTGGTGGCGGCCTTCACCCGGCTCGGTGGCGGTCCGCGGGACCGGGCGCTCGCCCTGGTCGCGCCGGTTCCGGTGGTCCTGGCGTACGGGTGCAGCGAATGGCTCAAGACGGTGGTGGACGAGGACCGGCCGTGTCGGGCGGCCACCAGGGTGATCATCGCCGGCAGCTGCCCGCCGCCGGGCGACTGGTCGTTCCCGAGCAACCACTCCACCATCGCCGGCGCCCTGGCGGTCGCGACCCTGCTGCTGTCCCGCCGGTTCGGGTTGATCGCGGCGCCGATCGCCGCCCTGGCCGCGTTCTCCCGCACCTTCGTCGGCGTGCACTATCCGCACGACGTGGTCGCCGGCGTGCTGCTCGGCGCCCTGGTCGTCCTGCTGGTGACGCCGTTGCTGGCCCGCCCGACCGCCGAGCTCCTGCGCCGCCGGTCGCGCCAGGCCGAGGGGCCGGTCACCGACCCGGTGGGCGGGGCCGGCCGCCGCTGAGCCGGCACGGCGGCGCGCCCGCCGAGCGGCGGTCAGTTGGCCAGCAGCAGGGCGCCGACCGTGCCGAGCACCAGGAACGGGCCGAACGGGAGATGGCTGGACCACCGGGCCCGCCCGGCCACCAGCAGACCGAGACTGACCAGAGCGGCCAGACCGAGGGCGAGCAGCAGCCCGGCCACCAGGACCGGCCAGCCGTACCAGCCGAGCAGCACGCCGACGCCGAGCGCCAGCTTGGCGTCGCCCAGCCCGAAACCCCGCCGGCCGAGCAGCAGGGTGGTGGCGGCGAAGAAGAGCGCCAGCCCGGCACCGGCCAGCGTGGCCCGCAGCCAGGGCCCCGCTCCGCCGCCGGCGAGCGCGGCCAGCCCGAGCAGCGCCCAGGCCCCGGCCGCCGCCGGGTAGGTGAGCCGGTCCGGCAGCCGGTGCACGGCCACGTCGACGAAGCAGAGCGGCACCGCCCAGCCGAGCCACCAGGCGACCGCGGCCAGGTCGGCGGCGGGCGTACCGAGTAGCAGCAGCACCGCCCCGGCCGCCAGCACGGCCAGCTCGACGGTGGCCGCCGGCGGCCCGATCCGGCACCGGCACCGCGCGCAGCGGGCCGTCGGACCGAGCGCCGGCCATGGGTGCCGCAGGTTGACCGGCGTGCCGCAGGCGGCGCAGCCGGCCCCGGGTGCGGCCCCCGGCGGCACGGCGTGCCGTAGCACCGCCAGTCGCAGCAGCGGGGTCAGCGCCAGCGCGGCCAGCACCCCCGCCGACCGGCCGAGGGTGGGTGGCTCGACCGCCTCGGAGGGTGCCGATTTCGGTGCCGGCCCGGCACCGGACGGGGTCGTCGACGGGCCGGTCAGCGCCATGACGGCCGTCCGGACGGGCAGCCGGATCGGCCGAAGACGAACACGGATCGTAACTGAACGATCGCTAGGGTGTAGCGGATGGCGCGGAAAGCGACCTCGCGCTGCGCCTCCTCCGGCGCCGCCGGACGCCGTGCCGCGCCGACCTGCGGGCCGGTTGACCGGGGCACGGCGTCAGGGGACGGATCGGGCCAGATGCCGCGAGCGGGTCGCGCGGAGCCCTGCTCCGGGCGGTCGCACCGTCCGACCGGGGGCGAACCGCGCAGAGTGCCGGAGTTCGTCGCGTACCGCTGGCGCACGTCCGGGTCGGACTCGACCGCCGCCACCCCTCACCACCACCTGTCATCACGGAGAGTGTTCGAATGAATTGCCTCTGTTGCATCGGCGAACGTCAGCCTATGCTCGCCCCTTGGGTGTGACGCAAGCCTCACCGAGCCGATAGGACGACACCGAAACTTTGCATTTGTGAAAGATCCGTAAACGTAAATGCGGCAGTGAATCCACAGCTCCGGATGTGACCATTCGGGCGCGCTTCCGCATGCCCGGCGGCCGACGACGCGGTGGCCGCCGGGTCGCCACCGAGGAGGCACGGCGGTGCAAGGATGGCAGCACAGCCGAACGGCAATCTGCCTGTTGACGGTCGCGGCGCTGGCATCGGCGCCGGCGTGCGGCACCGGCCGGGAGGCGGTCGTCCAGCCGCCGGCACACCCGGCAGCCGAACACGCGACGGATCGGAACGCCGACGAACAAGCTGCGGGAAAGGCCGCGCTGAACGCGTATTCCGGCTATCTCGCCGCATCCCGTACGGCGGGTCGACGCAGTGATCCGCACGCGCCGGAACTGTCCCGGTTCCTCGCGGATCCGCTCTTGACCCGGGTCCGAATGGCAATTCGTGAGGCGAAGGAGCACGGCGCGATGCGTACCGGGACGCTGAAGTCCGACCCCACGGTGACCGCCGTCAGCCTCGACTCGGTGCCGGCCACCGTGGAGATCCAGGACTGTCTCGACGCGACCGGATACCGGCTGGTCTACGCCAAGGACCAGCGGGTGGTGCCCGGCAGTGGCGCGAAACGGTACCTGGCCACCGCCACCGCGACCCGCTACCCCGACGGCCGCTGGCTGATCAGCGCGGGCGCGGCTCACCAGGACCAGCCGTGCTGACCTGGGGAGGAAGGGGTGTCCCGGTCCGTCCACCCCGGACCGGGGCACCCCGCCGGGCATGGCTCGGGCTGGTGCTCGGGGTGGCGTTGCTGCTGGTCGCTGCCGGCACCGCGCCGGCCGCCGCCCGCCGGGCCGACCCGGGCGGCGAGTGCCCACCCGGGCAGCACGACTGCAGCGTCTGGGACGACGAACCCGGCACGCCGGGCGGTGGCGGGGACAACGGCGGGGGTGGCGACAACGGCGGGGGCGGCGACTCCGGCGGCGGCACCGGCAAGTGTTCCTGGGCCGGCCGCACCGTTCGCTGCTACGACGACGTGCTCGGCTGGTTCAACAACGGCAACGGTTGCTACTACAAGCTGGAGGAGCCGCAGCGGGCCGACACCCCCGAGGGCAAGCAGTGGTACCTGCTCACCTGCAACGGCGGCGACCTCGGCGATCAGCGCACCGAACTGCTCGACGGTCCCCCGCCCGGTTACGGCGCCCCGCCCGACCCGGAGGAGCTGGCCCGCCGGGCGCTGGCCCGGATCACCATCTCGCCGCCCCGGGTCGCGGTGGCCCCGCGCCGCAGCACCGGTCCCGGCCTGGTCGGGCTGCCGGTCTGGATGTGGGGCAGCAAGGGCCGGCAGTACTTCGGCCCGGTGATCCGTGAGTCCGAGACCGAGCGTGGGCTCACCGTGACGATCGAGGCCCGGTTCGACCGGATCGTCTGGGACATGGACGACGGTCAGCACGTCACCTGCACCGGCGCCGGCACCGAGTACAAGGTCTCCGGCCCGCACGCCGGCAAACGCTCCCCGACCTGCGGCTACCACCGCGGTTACGCCAAGGCCGGCAGGTACGCGGTGGACGCCACCACGTACTGGACGGTGACCTGGCGCGGGGGCGGCCAGAGCGGGGTCATCCCGGTGACCCGGTCCACCGGCACCGTGCCGATCCAGATCAACGAACTCCAGGTGGTGACGCGATGAACGCGACGAACGAGCAGATCTGGACGGCGGTGGCCCGATGAGCCTGGCGACACGCAACGGAACCGGACCGGTGGAGGCACCGGTGAGCCCGCCGAAGGTGGTCCGGCAACGCCGGATGCGCCCCGGCCTGCTCGGCCTGGCCGTGCTGCTGATCGCCCTCGGCGGGCTCGGCGCCGCCTTCGCGGTCACCTCGGTCCGGGCCACCGGCAGCTACCTGGCGGTGGCCCGCCCGGTGGAGGTCGGTCGGCAGCTCAGCGCCGACGACCTGGTGCCGGTGCAGGTGGCCGGCGGGCAGGGGCTCTCCCCGGTAGCGGCCGACCGGCTCGACGAGGTCGTCGGCAAGCGGGCCGCGGTGTCGCTGACCCCGGGCACCCTGCTGACCATGACCCAGCTGACCGACGATCCGCTGCTCGGCCCCGGGCAGCAGCAGGTGGCGCTGGGCCTGGACCTCGCCGAGGTGCCCGCCCGGGAGCTGCACCCCGGTGACAAGGTCCTGCTGGTCAGCACCCCCGACGACAACGCCGGGCCGAGCGCCACGGCCGGCACCCGGTTCGAGGCGACCGTGATCGACACCAGCACCTCTGAGAACGACGACGAGGTGGTGGTCTACCTGGCGCTCGCCGTCCGGGACGTGCCGGCGGTGGTGGCGTTGAACGCGCAGGAGCGGATCGCCGTCGTGCTGACCGAGGCGGCCTGAGCATGGCGATCATCGCGCTGGTGTCGGCGAAGGGCTCCCCGGGCGTCACCACCTCGGCGCTGGCCGCCGCGTTGACCTGGCACCGGCGGCTGGTACTCGCCGAGTGCGACCCGGCCGGAGGCTCGATCCTCGCCGGCTACCTGGGTGGCGCGCTCGACGGGCCGCGCGGCATCGGCGAGCTGGCGGTCGGCGAGCTGCGCGACGGCAACCTGGACAGCGCGTTCTGGTCGCAGCTGGTGGACCTGGACGCGCCGCACCGCGAGCGGCTGCTGCTGCCCGGGGTGGTCGACCCGACCCAGTCCGGCAGCGTCACCCCCCTGTGGCAACGCTTCGCCGACTTCTTCACCGGTCTCGACCGCGGGGCGCCCCCGTACGACGTGCTGGTCGACTGCGGACGGCTGCACGTGGCGAACCCGCCCTGGCCGCTGTTGCGCGCCGCCTCGGTGGTGCTGGTGGTGACCCGCTCCGAGCTGCCCGACCTCTCCGCCGCCCGGGCGACGGTGACGGCGATCGAGCGGGACTTCGGCGAGCACCGGGTGCCGCCGGGCACGCTGCGGCTGCTGCTGGTCGGCGGTGGACACGGTCGCAGCGAGATCAGCCGGGCGCTGCGGCTGCCGGTGATCGCGCGGTTGCCGGACGACCCGCGTACCGCCAAAGTGCTCGCCCTCGGCGGGACCGTGCGGGCCGGACGGCCGCTGATGCGCGCGGCGGCCGGGCTGGAGGTGCCGGTCGGCGCGCTGCTGGACCGGCGGCGGGCGCGGCTCGCCTGGCCCGTCCAGCAGGGGGTGCCGGATGCGATTTGAGCCGCTCTCCGGAGATCCGCGCCGGCAGCCGCCCGGCGGCGCCACCTCCACCGCGCCGCCGCTGACGCCGCCCAACGGCCGGCACCACCCGCCGCCCGATGCCCCTGCGACGCCGGCCGGCGCGCCGGCACCGGAGTCGCCACCCCGGCCCCGGGTCGACTTCCAGGTGGTCCGCGAGCTGCGCCGGGAGCTGACCGAACGGCTCACCCTGTGGCAACGCGGCCGGGAGTTCACCGTCGACGAGGAGGACACCGAGCGGGCCCGGCTCGCCGTGACGGTGGTCGCCGAGTACGCCGACTCGGTCCGCCGGGCCGGCACGCCGATGCCCGCCGGCGAGGAGCGGCTGCTGCTGGACCAGGTGACCGCGGAGCTGATCGGCCTCGGCCGGCTGCAGACCCTGCTGGTCGACGACACCATCGAGGAGGTCCACATCCTCGGCTGCGACCAGGTGCGCATCACCCGGCACGGCGGCGGCGTCGACTGGGCCGAGCCGATCGCCGACAGCGACGCCGAACTGGTGGAGATCCTCCAGGCGGCGGCCCGCCGGGCCGGGGCCACCGAGCGGTCGCTCTCCACCTCCAAGCCCACCCTGGACCTGCAACTGCCCGACGGCAGCCGGCTGGCCGCGGTGTTCCTGGTCAGCCACCGCCCGTACGCGGTGATCCGCAAGCACAACACGCTGGACGTCAGCCTGGACGACATCGCCGGTTCCCGGGCCGACCTGGACGAGATGATCGACCCGCTGCTGCGCGACTTCCTCCGCGCGTCGATGCGCGCCGGGCTGAACATCATGGTCGCGGGCCTCGCCGGGGCCGGGAAGACCACCGTCATCCGGGCGTTGATGAACGAGATCCCGCCGGACGAGCCGTACGTGCTGCTGGAGGAGAGCCGGGAGCTGTTGCCGGCCCGCCGCCGGCTGCGGCACCGGGCGGTGATGAGCTTCGAGGCCCGGGAGGGGCACGGCGAGCGCGGACTGGACGGCCGGCCGGCCGGTGAGGTGACCATCGCCGACCTGATCCCGGTCTCGCTGCGGATGGGCGTGCTGCGGATCATCGTCGGCGAGGTCCGGTCCCGGGAGATCGTCCCGATGCTCCAGGCGATGACCACCAGCCGGGGTTCCATGTGCACCATCCACGCCCGTACCCCGGCCGGGGTGAGCGAGCGGATCGTCGAGCTGGCGCTGGCGCACGGCCGGGAGATGACCGTCGACCAGGCGCGCCGGATGGCCGGCAACGCGCTCGACCTGATCGTCTACGTGACGATCGAGGACGAGACCGCGATCGGCGGGCGCAAGCACCGTTTCGTCTCGCACGTCGAGGAGGTGATCGGGGCCGGCGAGCACGGCCGGATCACCACCACCGCCGTCTTCGCCCCGGGGCCGGACGGCCGGGCGGTCCCCCGGCACCTGCCGGAACGGGTACGCGACCAACTGCTCCGCGTCGGCTACGACGCCCGGCTGCTGACCCGGTGGATCGAGGCCGGCACCGGCGCCTGGCGGCGGTCCCGGCAGACCCGACTGGGCCGGCGGTGACGGCATGCGCGACAACATCGAACTGATCGCTGTGGTCTCCGGGGCCGCCTGCGTGGCCGGCCTGCTGCTGGTGGTCGTCGCCCTGGTCGGCACCCGGCGGCCACCCGGTCCGCAGCCGGGCGCTAGCCCCGGGTTGAGCTGGCTCTGGTACGGCTCGGGCACCACCCTCAGGGAACGGCGGGCGCACCAGGCGCTGCTGCTCGGCGCGGTGGCGACCGGGGCGCTGGCCTTCCTGCTCACCGGCCTTCCGGTGGTCGGCCTGCTGGTCGCGGTGGCGGTGCCCGGCACGCCCTGGCTGTTCAACGTCGGCCGGGCCGAGCAGCGGGCCATCGCCCGGATCGAGGCGGTCGGCGAGTGGACCCGCCGGCTCAAGGACGTCTCCGCCACCGGGCAGGGGCTGCAACAGTCGATCATCGGCACGGTCGGCACCGCACCGGAGGAGATCGAGGAGGAGGTACGGCTGCTCGCCGCCCGGCTCCAGGCCGGTTGGCTGGCCCGCACCGCCCTGCTCGCCTTCGCCGACGAGATCGGCGACCCGGTCTGCGACCAGGTGGTGGCCGCGCTGATCCTGCACCTCACCGACCGGGGTGAGCGGCTCGGCGACGTGCTCGGCTCGATCGCCGGGGCCGCCGCCGCCGAGGTCGCGACCCGTCGGGAGGTCGAGGCCAAGCGCACCCAACCGCGGTTCGCGGTCCGCTTCCTCACCGGAATGACCCTGGCCACCCTCGTCTACGGGCTGCTGAACGCCGAGTACGTCCGCCCGTACGGCACGCCGACCGGGCAGATGGTGATGGCGGCGCTCGGCGCGGCGTTCATCGGCCTCCTGGCCTGGGTGCGCTCGATGAGCCAGCCGCAGCGCCCGGCCCGCTTCCTGCCCGCCCCCGACCCGCAGGAGGTCATCGCGTGAGCGCGAGGAGTGAGCTTGCGAGCCCCGCAGTCGCGAACGAAAGGCGGCTCGGCGTGAGCGCGAGGAGTGAGCTTGCGAGCCCCGCAGTCGCGAACGAAAGGCGGCTCGGCGTGAGCGCGAGGAGTGAGCTTGCGAGTCCCGCAGTCGCGCACGGAGGGCCGGCGCGATGATCCTCAACTGGCAGCTCGGGATCGCGGTGGGCAGCGGCGCGGCCGTCGGGTTCGGCGTGTTCCTGGTGCTCCGCGAGCTGGTGCCGGCGACCCCGGCGCTCGGGCCGGCGCTGCGGCGACTGCACCAGCCCCCCGGTACCAGCTCGAGCGCCGGGCCCGGCGGCCGCCGGCTGGAGTGGCTCACCGGGCTGTCCCGGTGGCTGCGACCGCCGCACCGGCAGCTCGCGCTGATCAACCAGACACCCGAGCAGTACGCCCTGTCGATGCTGCTCTCCGCGTTGATCGGGCTGGCCATGCCGACCCTGCTCACCGTCGCGTGCTTCGTGCTCGGCATCCAGCTGCCGCTGGTGGTGCCGGTGCTGGGCAGCCTCGGGCTGGCCCTGCTCGCCGCGCTGCTCGCACACCGGTCGGTGCTGACCAAGGCCGCCGCCGCCCGCGACGAGTTCCGGCTGGCCGTCTGCACCTACCTGGATCTGGTGGCGTTGCAGCTCTCCGCCGCGCACGGCCCGGTGCAGTCGCTGGAGCGGGCCGCCGCGGTCTGCGACGGCTGGGTCTTCGACCGGATCTCCGAGGCTCTGCGCATCGCCCAGATGCAGATGCACTCGCCCTGGGACGAGCTGCGCGAGCTGGCCGACCGGATCGGCATTCCCGAGCTAGGCGACGTCGGGGCGATCATGCGCTCCTCAGGCAGCGAGGGCGCGCAGGTGCACGAGACCCTGCGCAGCCGCGCCGACTCGCTGCGCGACCAGATCCGTACCGACAACCTGGCCCGTGCTGAGGGGGTGACCAGTCGCCTGGACATCCCGGGTGCGCTGCTGGTGTTCGTGCTGCTCGGCTTCGTCCTCTATCCGTTCATCGCCCGTGTGTGACCCCGCTTCAAGAGAAGGAGCACGTCATGTCCCTCGTCACCTACCTGCACGTCGCGCTGACCGCGCGCCTGGCCGAGCTGCGCCGCCACGGCGAGCGCGGTGACAGCCCGGTTCCCACCGCCGTGATCATCTTCGGTCTGGTCTTCGTGGCCACGATCGTCACCGGTCTGGCCCTGACCAAGTCGAGGGACTGGATGAACGCCATCCCGAACCACACCAACCCGAAGTAAGGCGCCATGCGCCGGACCGCTCACCGGTGGGGGCGCCGGACGGCATCCGCCGCCCGGCGCCGCCGCGCGCCCCTCACCGCCGCGGTGCGCCGGCGGCTCGGCGCGGGCGGTACGGACATGGGCGCGAACCCGGTCGAGCTGGCGGTGGTGATGCCGCTGATCCTGCTGCTGCTCTTCGGCTCCATCCAGGTCGCCGTCTGGTTCGTGGCCCGGTCGACCGCGCTGAACGCGGCGCAGAGCGCGGTGAACGCGCAGCGGGTGCACCAGGCGCCCGAGGGAGCCGGCGCGCAACGGGCCAACCGCTTCCTCGCCGCCTCCGGTGACTGGCTGGTCGGCTGGGACCGGCCGGGGCCGAGCTGCCAGACCACCGCCACCGAGGTCACCTGCACGGTGCAGGGCAGGTCGCTCTCGGTCGTACCCCTGGTGAGCTTCCCGGTGCGACAGACCGCGCACGGGACGGTGGAACGGTGGACCACGCCGTGAGTCGCGACGCCGGGCGTGGCTCGGTCTCCATCGAGGTGGCAGTGCTCGCCCCTGCGTTCATCGCGCTGATGGTGCTGGCCGGGGTGACCGGGCGTACGGCGGTGGCGACCGAGGCGATCGACGCCGCCGCGCATGACGCGGCGCGGGCCGCCTCGATCTCCCGGAACGCCGACACCGCCCGGCGCGAGGCCAGGGACGCTGCCGTCCGCCAGTTGGACTGGCGCGGGCTGGCCTGCGACGGCGCCCCGACGCTCACCTTCAGTGGCTCGGTGCGCGGCCGGGCGACCAGCTTCGCCGCGGCCTTCCGCAGCCCGGTCGGGCAGGAGGCCGCGGTCACCGTCGAGGTCCGTTGCACGGTCTCCTACCGGGACCTGCGGCTCTCGGTGCTGCCGGGGATGCCGGACGGCAACCGGATCTCGGCGAGCTTCACCTCGCCGCTCGACCGCTACCGGAGCCGGGGATGACCGCCGTGGTCGCCCGGCAGCGGGACGCGGGCCGGGTGAGCATCTTCCTCGCGGTGGCGATGGTCGGGGTACTCGCCGTCATTGGGCTCTCCTTCGACGGGGCCGGCCAGCTGCGCACCCTGCAACGCGCCGACAACCTCGCCGCCGAGGCGGCCCGTACCGGTGGGCAGGCCATCGACCGGGCCACCGCCATCGCCGGCGGGCCGAAGCGCATCGACCAGCAGCAGGCGCGCGCCGCCGTGGCGGACTACCTCGCCGCCGCCGGCACCGTCGGGCACTCCGTCAGCTTTCCGGTGGTCGGCGGGGAGACGCTGATCAGCGTCCGGGTGACCGTCACCTACCGCCGGTCGATGCTCGGCCTCTTCGGTTTCGACGACACCGTCACCGTCACCGGTGAGGCGACCGCTCGGGCCCTCACCGGGGCGCCGTAGGAAGGAAGGCAGCCATGGGTCGCTCCGCCGTTCGTCGGACCGGACGGGTCCTCACCGGGTTCGGCGCGCTCGTCGTGCTCTGCGCGGTGCTGGTCGGCGCCCCGGTGGCGCTGCTCGCCTTCGCCGGCAATCCGCTTCCCGACCACGTACCCACCATCACCGAGGTCGGCGCCGTGCTGACCAGCCGCGACGACGGGCAGCTCTTCCTGCGGGCGCTGGCGTTGGCCGGCTGGTTCGGTTGGGCCACCTTCGCTTTCTCGGTGCTGGTGGAGCTGGGCGCCCAGGCGCTGCGCCGGCCGGCGCCCCGACTGCCCGGGATGAGCCGGCAGCAGCGCGCCGCCGCCGCCCTGGTCGGCTCGGTCGCGTTGATCGTCGCCGCGTCGCCGGCCGCCAGCGCCGCCGCGGTGGCCAACGCTCCGTCGTACGCCGCGCCGGCGGCGCCGGCCGCGGTCGCCCAGTCGGCTCCCGGGGCGACCACGGCAATCCCGCCGCGGCTCTCGCTGGTCACCGGGCCGGTCGCGGCGACCGCGCCCGCCCCAGTCCGGGCCACCCGGTCCGCCGAGGTTCCCGTCTACCGGGTGGCGAAGGGCGACTATCTGGGCGCGGTCGCCGAGCGCTACCTGGACGAGTTCGCCGACTACCGGGAGCTGGCCCGGCTGAACCGGCTCGGCGACCCGGACCGGATCCGGCCCGGCCAGCTGCTGAAGCTTCCCGAACAGGCCACCGACCGGGGTGCCCGACCACATGCCACCGGCCACCTCGTCGTCCGCCCCGCGCCGGCCCGGCCGGCACCCTCCGCCGCGCCGAGTCAGGCCACCCCGGGGCAGGAGACGTCACCCGCGGCGCCGGCCCCGCCGGCGGCCGAGGCGCCCCGCGGCGAGGCCCCGGCCGTGACCGTGGGCGCGGCCCGAGTGGGCGAGCCGGACCGGGTGAACCGCCCGCTCGCGGTCTCCGCCGTGCTCGCTGTGGCCAGCATCGTGGGCGCGCAGATCGGCGCGGTGCTCGGGCTGCGCCGTCGGCCGGCCGCCGCCGGTGCGCGGCTCAGCGTCCCGGGCCGGCTTCGGCCGGGTACGAAGGCGCGCGGCGGCCTGACCGGACGCGGCGCCACGCGGGGTACGACGGCGCGCGGCGGCCCGGCCGGTGGCGGGGTGACGCGAGGTCGGGGTGGCACGGCGGCGGCCAGCCAGGCGCGGGCGCACGCGAGCGCCGCCGATGAGCCGTCGACCGGCCGGCACCGACGCGACTGACCGCTGGTCCCCCGCGGCAGTCGCGCTGGGCCGTCAGGGTAGCCGGGCCTCGAGTACGCCGTTGCGGACCCGGGTGGGCAGGATCTGCTGGTCGTTGCCGGACGGGCCGTGCACGACCTCGCCTCCGTTGAGCCGGAAGGTGCTGCCGTGCCACGGGCAGACCACACAGTCATGCCCGTTGATTTCCTGCACCTGGCCCTGGCCGAGCGGGCCGCTCTGGTGCGGGCAGCGCTCCAGCATGACGGTGACGTCCTCGCCGTGCCGGTAGAGGATGACCGACACGTCGTCGATCTCCCGGGTGATCAGCTGGCGCTGCGGCAGCCCCGCCATGTCACCCAGCTCGTGCCACCCCGCGCTCATCAGATGCAGCTCGGAGATGCTCTGGTTGACCTGCGCACCCTGCTTGTACGCCAGGTGCCCGCCGATGTAGGCGCCCATGCTCACCGCGCCGAGCCCCGCCATGGCGAGCGCCCGACCGAGGCCGTGCCGGCCGCTGACGCGCGCCGCCAGCGAGCTCGCGTAGAAGGCCAGCCCGACGGAGTTGGCGGCAGCGTGCGCCAGGCCCACCCGCCGCTGGTCGGGGGCGAGCGCCGCCCAGTCGTTGAGCCCGGCGACCGCCGCCGGCACGGCGCTCGCCGTGCCCACCGCGGTCAGCGTGGTGGCGGCCCGGCGCTGCCCGGGCATGAAGTCCAGGATCGCCGCGCTGATCCAGGCGCCCACCGGCACCTGCACCATCGCCGGGTGCAGCGGATGGCCCAGCGGCACGCCGTGCAGCAGGTCCTTGACCCGCTGCGGGCGCAGGGTCGCCAGCACGACTCGTTGCAAACGGTTACCCACCCGGTCGAGGCCGGATGCCTGCTCGATCTTCGTCAAGAGTGCTCGCACGGGTACCGACTTCCCGGCATTCGCGCCCCCAAACCGACCTCGCGTGACGGATCCACAGCGCGCCGTGACGACGGCTCAGCAGCACCGGAACCCGACACCCCAGCAGGGCCCGGCGGGGGCGGCGGGTGCGGCGGGGGCAGGAACGGGAGGCAGGGTCGGGAGGCCCGCCGCGCCTCCTTTGCTCTGCTTCACCCCCGGCAACACTGAAGGGCCCTGAGCGTTGCCTCGGCTGAAGCAGAGCAAAGGTGGTTCGAGGGGCCTCCGCGCCGACGGGGACGGGACCCTGGCGTGCCGGCGGCCGGGGCCCTGGCGTGCCGGCGGGGCCGGGGGCATGCTGTGCCGATGGGCGTACGGGTCGAACGCGACGGACCGGTGACCACGGTGATCCTGGACCGGCCGGCGGCGCGCAACGCGGTCGACGGGCCGACCGCCCGGGCCCTCGCCGACGCGTTCCGCGCCTTCGACGCCGACCCGGACGCGGCGGTGGCCGTGCTCTGGGGTGCCGGCGGGACGTTCTGCGCCGGTGCCGACCTCAAGGCGATCGGCACGCCGAGCGGCAACCGGGTCGAGCCGGACGGGGACGGCCCGATGGGCCCGACCCGGATGGTCCTCGGCAAGCCGGTGCTCGCGGCGATCTCGGGTTACGCGGTGGCCGGCGGCCTGGAGCTGGCGCTCTGGTGTGACCTGCGGATCGCCGAAACCGATTCGGTGCTCGGTGTGTTCTGCCGCCGCTGGGGAGTTCCGTTGATCGACGGCGGCACCGTCCGGCTGCCCCGGCTGATCGGCGAGAGCCGGGCGATGGACCTGATCCTCACCGGCCGGCCGGTGCCGGCCGAGGAGGCGTACGCGATGGGGTTGGTCAACCGGCTCGTCGCGCCGGGGACGGCCCGGGCGGCGGCCGAGGAGCTGGCCGCGGAGATCGCCCGGCATCCGCAGACCTGCCTGCGCAACGACCGGGCCGCGGTCCTGACCGGCGGTGGGTTGCCCGAGCCGGCGGCGATGGCGACCGAGCTGGCGTACGGGATGGAGTCGCTGGCGACGGACGCGGCGGCCGGCGCGGCCCGGTTCGCCGCCGGCGCCGGCCGGCACGGCGCCCCGGCGTCCTGACCCGTCCGCCGCCGCCACGGTCGGGCCGGATCCACTCGGCCGGACGACGGCGGACGCCGCCGGGAGGGTAGGTCCTCCCGACGGCGTCCGGATCCGAGGTGGTCAGTTGCGGACGATGGTGAAGGTCGACGTGGTGTTCTTGATGTCCTGGTAGTTGTCGGACAGCCGCAGGTTGTTGAAGGTGGCCGAGCCGACCGCCGGGCCCTGACCGGGTTCCGGCATCTCGTTGACCCAGATGCCGAAGCCGGACTTGGCGTCGAAGGCGTCACCGCTGCGCCGCGCCCCGGAGATCGAGACGTTGGTGAAGACGGTGTCGGTGACCGGGTTCTCCGGCTGGCTGCCGTTGTACTTGGTCTGGAACATGATCCCGGAGTACGTCGGGTCCACGATGTCCACGTCCGTGACGCGGATGCCGCGGAACTCCTTCGACGCCGAGAACACCCAGATCGCCGGGAAGGTCTGCGAGCCCCAGAAGTGGCCACCGGCCCGGATCAGGGAGATGTTCTCGAACCGGGTGGGTGGGCTGGCCCCGAACCCGATGAACGGGTAGCCGAAGTCCAGCGAACTGATCGTGATGCCGGAGTAGGTCAGCATGTCCGCGATGTAGAGGTTGCGGAACACGTTGTCGTAGCCGCCGTACACCGCGATGCCGGCCGCCCGCCAGGTCAGCGTGGCGCTCAGGTTCTCGAAGACGTTGCCGTGGTTGCCGGTGGACGCGCCCTGGTCGGTCGCGGAGAAGAGCGCGAACGCGTCGTCCCCGTTGGACCGGCCCTCCGAGTTGGCGACCAGGTTGTTGGTGCTGCCGTTGGTCATGTTCACCGCGTCGGCGAAGGTGTTCCGGAACCGGCTGTTCGTGATCTTGAGGCCGCTGACGCTGACCCCCCAGTACGCGCAGACCGTGTGCTCGACCCAGACGTTGTCCAGGGTCATGTTGTCGACGTCCTTCAGCTCACCCCAGACCTTCCCCGGCCCGTCGATCCGGTTGGTGTAGTTGCCGAAGAAGGCGAGGTGCTCGAACGAGGACCCGCTCGCCGAGGACTCCACCCGGAAGCCGGCGTCGGTGTTCTGCTGCGAGGTCGGCGTCTGGAACCGGGTGTACCAGATGCCGGCGCCCACCACCTTGACCGCCTTGCCGTAGACCTGGAACTTCTGCGCGGTCTCGTAGGTGCCGGCCGGCAGGTAGACCCCGACCAGGTTGCCGGTGGTGTCCATCCGGACCGCGTCCAGGGCGTTCTGCACGTCCTGGTGGCTGAACCCGGTCGGCACCCGGTACCGCGCCGGGTCCGGGTTGGCCCGCGGCGCGACCTGCTCCAGGTTGATGAAGTCGATCGCGTACGTGGTGCTGTTCGCCGGATCCTTCTGCAACCGGATCCGGCTGCCCGCCGGGATGGTCGAGTTCAGCAGTACGTTCGCCTCGTCGTAAAGGTGCCGCGGCGGGCCCGCGCTGGGCGAGTCGCTCGGGCTGGCCTCCGCGCCGTAGAGCCAGATGTGCTTCGAGGTGAGGTTGATCGGCTTGTGCAGCACCCCGTTGACGTAGATGTTCAGCGTCGAGTTGATCCCGCCCCCGCCCGGGGCGTCCGGGATGGAGAAGCGGGTCACCAGGGCGTTGGCCGCCGCCTTGGTGGTCCACTCGACGTACGCGCCGTTGCTGTTGAGGGTCACCGCCCGCCGGCCGGAGGCCTCACCGGCCAGGTCGCCGATGTCCCGGTTCGGCGCGAGCACCTGCGCACCGCCGCCGACCGAGCCCTCCTCGGCCTCGTACATGTCGTACGGCAGGTTCGCCCCACGACCGACGAAGAGCGATCGGTCGCTGGTGTTGTTCTGCCGCTTCACCGGCAGCTCGTTGGCGTCGTCGGCGAGCACCACCCGGACCGTGTACCGGCCGTTCGCCGCGGTCCAGGTGCCGAGGTTGACCGGGCCGGCGGTGGCCCCGGCCGCGATGGCGCCGCTGTACGAGCCGGTCAACGTGCGGACCACGCTTCCCGAGTCGTTGAGCACGGTCAGCGTGATGCCGTGCGCGCCGCTCGCCGAGGCGACGGTGCCCTGGTTGCGGATGGTCACCGAGAAGTTGACCGTGGCGCCCGCGGTCGGCGTGCCGGGCGACCAGGTCACCGCCGAGGCGACCAGGTCGGAGCTGGCCACCGGGTTGACGGTCAGCGCGGTCGGGTTGGTGTAGGTGTTGTTCGCCTCGTTCTGCTCGATCACCGTGTTCGCCTCGTCGACCTTGCCGATCAGCTGGTAGCTGCCGGCGTTGCGCGGGCCGATGTTCGCCGAGACGGTGGTCGACGCGCCGGCGGCCAGGGCGCCGACGTTGGCCGTGCCGACCTTCGTCGTACCCAGGTAGAGGCCGACGGCGGTGGCGGCGGAGGCCGCCGTGCCGGCGTTGCGGACCGTGGCGGAGAGGGTGATCGCGTCGGTCTCCACCGGCGCGGCGGGCGACGCGGTGAGCCCGGTGACGGTCAGGTCCGGGTTCGGCGCCGCGACCCCGATCACCTGGAACTCCGCCACCTGCCCGTTGGAGGAGCCGGAGTTCGCGGTGAACTGGAGCCGGACGTCGGCCGCCGTCGCCGAGACCGGGATGGTCACCGTGTTGCTGCTGCCCGGGCTGAACGAGTACGTCGCCGAGCCGACCAGCGTGCTGAACCCGGACGCGGACTGCTCCCGGCCGAGCACCTGGAAGGTCTGGGTACGGGGGCCCCAGGACGGATCGGGGTTGAGCTTCACCACCAGCGAGCTGATGCTCGCGTTCGCGCCCAGCGCCACGGTCAACGTGCTCGGGTACGCCCCGGGCGCGCCCTCCCAGTAGGTGGCGACGTCGTTGTCGTTGGCGTTCACCGCGTTGAAGACGTGCACCACCGACGAGGCGGTGATCGGCTTGCCGACCGCCAGGTTGGTGCCGCCCGGAGGGGTGCTGCCGTTGCGGGTGACCGTGTTGCTGTTCGACGACACGTTCCCGGCGGCGTCCTTGGCGCGCACGTAGTAGGAGACCGTCGCGGTGTCCGGCTGGTTGTCGGTGTAGGTGAGCGTCGAGCCGTTCACGCTGCCGCGCAGCGCGCCGTTGGCGTAGATGTCGTAGCCGGTCACCCCGACGTTGTCGGTGGACGCGGACCAGGTCAGCCGGACCTGGCCGCTGGCCGGCTGGGTGTACGCGAGGTTCCCCGGCGCGGTCGGCGCCACCGTGTCACCGGTGTTGCCGGTGCGGGTCACCGTGTTGCTGTTCGCCGACTGGTTGCCGGCGGCGTCCCTGGCCCGGACGTAGTACGAGACGGTCGACCCGGCCGGCTGGGTGTCGGTGTAGGTCAGGGTGGAGCCGCCGAGGCTGGTCCGCAGCACCCCGTTGGCGTACACGTCGTAGCCGGTCACCCCGACGTTGTCGGTGGACGCGGACCAGGTCAGTCGGATCTGGTTGGTCGCCGGCTCGGTGAAGGCGAGGTTCCCGGGCGCCGACGGTGCCTGGGTGTCCCCGGTGGCCGGGCCGTAGATCTCCAGCTCCGACAGCTGCCCGGCCGGCCAGCCGCTGTTCGCGGTGATGAGCAGCCGGACGTACCGGGTGGCCGCGGTGGGCACGGTCACGGTGACGGTGTTGCCGCTGGCCGGGTTGAAGGCGTACGACGCCGAGGCGACCAGGGTGCTGAACGTCGACCCGTTGGTGCTGCCCTGCACGGTCAGCGTCTGGTTGCGGGCGCCCCAGCCGGCGGGCAGCTTGAGCACCAGCCGGTTGACGTTCACCGTGGCCGCCAGGTCGGCCTGGATCCACTGCGGGAAGGCGTTGTTGGCGCTCTCCCAGTAGCTGGCGGCGTTGCCGTCGTTGGCGTTGCCGGCCCCGTAGACGTCGGAGTGGCTGCTCTCCGCCATCGCCTTGCCGAGGGCCAGGTTGGTCGACGAGGTGGCCGCGCCGTACACCTCCAGCTCGGCGAGTTGGGCGGCGCTCCAGCCGGTGTTCGCGGTGATCGCGATCCGGACGAAGCGCGTGCTGGTGGCCGGGAAGTTGATGGTCACGGCGTTGCCGGCGGCCGGGCTGAACGACCGGCCCGCGGAGGCGACGATGGTGCTGAAGCCGCTGCCGTCCAGGCTGCCCTGCACGGAGAGGGTCTGGGTGCGGGCCTCCCAGGCGCTGGGCAGCTTGAGGATCACCTGGTCGATGGCGGTGCTGGCGCCGAGGTCGACCTGGGCCCACTGCGGGAGAGCGCCGCTGCTCTCCCAGTAGCTGCCCTGGTTGCCGTCGGTCAGGTTGGCGGTGACGAACGATCCGTTGGTGCTGCTGGCCGAGGTGCTGCGTCCGGCGGCGAGGTTCGGCCCACCGGCGGCGACGGCCGGTAGGGCCGGGGCCACGGTGACGACCAGGCCGACCGCGGCGAGCACCGCGATCATTCGGGTACGGAATCTGGACATGGCGGGGGTACACCTTCTTCCCGGGGGACGTGGAGAGGGCGTGTGCGGTGGTGCGGGGGCGGTGCGGGTGGAGCGGGTGTGCGGCGGGACCCCGATCGGCGTACGGAGTCCCGCCGCACACGTCTCAGGTGGCGTAGACCTCGAACTCGGAGAGCTGGCCGGCGGGCCAGCCGCTGTTGCCGGTGACGGTGAGCCGGACGAACCGGCGGTCACCGGCTGGCAGCGCGATCGACACGGTGTTGCCGCTCGCCGGGTTGAAGGTGTAGCCGGCGGCGGCCTTCAGCGTGCTGAACGTCGAGCCGTCGGTCGAGCCGAGCACGGTCACCGTCTGGGTGCGGGTCTGCCAGGCCGAGGCCGGCGGCAGCTTCAGCACCACCCGGGACACCGGCCGGTTGCTGCCCAGGTCGACGGTCACCGACTGGGGGAAGGCGTTGTTGGTGCTCTCCCAGTAGGTGTTCGGGTTGCCGTCCACCGCGTTGCCGGCGACGTACACGTCGGCGTGGCTGGTCTCCGCGATCGGCCGCCCGGCCGCCAGGTTGCCGGTGGGCGGCGGCGTGGTGGGTGGCGGGGTCGTCGGTGGCGGGGTGCTGCCGTCGCCGTACACCTCGAACTCGGAGAGCTGGCCGGCCGGCCAGCCGGTGTTGCCGGTGAGCGTGAGCCGGACGAACCGGCGGTCACCGGCCGGCAGCGCGACCGACACGGCGTTGCCGCTGCCCGGGTCGAAGACCCGGCCGGCCGAGCCGGCGAGCGTCGACCAGGACGACCCGTCGGTCGAGCCGAGCACCGAGATCGTCTGGGTGCGCCGCTCCCAGCCGGCCGGCAGCTTCAGCACCACCCGGTCGACCGCGCGCGTGGCGCCGAGGTCGACGGTGAGCGACTGCGGGAAGGCGTTGTTCGCGCTCTCCCAGTAGCTGGCGGCGTTGCCGTCCACCGCGTTGGCCGGGACGTAGTTCTGGTTGACGCTGGTCGCGGTGACCGGCCGCCCCTGGGCCAGGTTGCCGCCGGTCGGCGGCGGGGTGGTGGGCGGCGGCGTGGTGGGCGGCGGGTTGGTCGGGCCGCCGCCCCACTGCGGCTCCGGCCACGGCCCGCAGTACGGGGTCGGCGTGTACCAGCCTGAGTTGCCGGCGCCCTGGGTGATCTGGAAGCCGCCACCGACGCAGTTGTGCATCGGGTTGGACTGGGCGATGCCGGTGGCCCGCACGTTGGTGAACGAGACCTGGCTCGGCGCCTGCACCTGGAGGGCGTACGTGCCCGCGCCGTCGATGCGGACGTTGTTGAGGTTGATCCCGTTGGTCTGGCCCTCGATCCAGTGCAGCGCCGCGTAGGAGCTGTCCAGGATGTCGGTGTCGGTGATGTTGATGGTCGGGTTCTGGAACGGCTCGTTGAGCGCGGAGAACCAGATCGCGCCGACCCCGAAGCGCCAGTTGTAGTCGGAGTTGCCGTTGCGGATCAGGGTGTTCCGGGCGATCGTCCAGGTGCCCTGGACGCCGGTGGCGCCCTGCACGCCGGGGTAGCGGTTGGCGACGTGGATGCCGCCGCCGTTGGTCAGCGAGTCGGCGGTCACGTTGTCGGTGATCTTGATGTCCCGGCCGCCGTAACTCACCAGGTGGTTCGCCAGCAGGGTCACGCCGATGGTGTTGTGCGTGAAGGAGTTGTTGACGTTCGGCACGCTCTGCGCCCACATGGCCAGCGCGTCGTCGCCGGTGTTGCGGACGAAGGTGTCGGTCACCGTCGAGTTGGTGACGCCCCAGTGGAAGTTCACCCCGTCGGCCGTCTGGTCCAGGATCCGGCTGTTGCGGATGGTGAAGTTGTCCATCGGGCCGTCCATCCAGGCGCCGACCTTGGTGTTCTCCAGCCAGAGGTTGTCCACCACCGAGTTGGACATCGCCCCGCCCAGCGCGTTCACCTGGTCGTCGTCCACCCGCTCGCGGATGTCGCCGATGATGGCGAAGTCGCGCAGGGTGACGTTGCGGCTCGGGCCGCCGGCCTCGTGCGGCCGGATCCCGCCGCTGTAGCCGCCGCCCGGGACGTACTTGCCGTAGATGCCGGCGGCACGCTTGCGGTCGGTGGGGTGCCGGCCACCGAGCACCGAGTACCACGGGCCGGCGCCGCGCAGGGTCACCCCGTCGACCACGACGTGGTCCCAGAGGGTGAAGGTGCCGGTCGGGATCCAGACCGGCCTCCCCTGGGCCTTTCCGGCGTCCACCGCCGCCTGGAACTTGGCGGTCGAGTCGGTGCCGCCGCTCGGATCGGCGCCGAAGTCGGTGACCACGTCGAGGACACCGGCCGGCTTGGCGATCGGCGCGACCAGCTCGAAGTCGGCCAGGTCGATGGTGAAGGTGGGCGACTGGGCGGTCGAGGCGACCTGCAAGCGGATCTTCGTACCGGCCGGGTAGGTGGCGCCGAAGAGTGCCCGGGTCTCGTCGTAGAAGTGGTGCGGGTTGGTGTCGCCCGGGTTGTTGTTGAACGGGTAGCCGCCGTAGTACCAGCCGTACCTCGACGTGACCGGGACCGACTTCAGCAGGGTTCCGTTGGCCCGCAGGTCGATGGCGGCGTCCCGGCCCGTGCCGGCAGCGTTGTCCGGCAGGCTGTAGCGGAAGGTCACCGCGTTGGCGGGCGCGGTCAGCGTGAACTCGACGTACTCGCCGACGGCGTCGAGGGTGACGGCCTCCCGGCCGGACGCCTCCGACGGGAGCGTGCCGTAGTACCGGTCCGGGCCGATCTTCGTGCCGGTGTGCGCGACCTCCTCCGCCTCGTGCTCGACGAAGGGAACGGTCGCGCCCCGGCCGGGGACGTCGAACGGGGAGAGCCCGGCCGCCTGGGCCGGGGTGGCGGTGCTGGTCAACGCGATGACGGTGAGCGAGGTGGCGGCGAGCGCGGCGCCGGCGAGGGCGGCGACCCCCGCGCGGGTGCGGGCTCTTCGAGGTGGGTGCGGGGCGGCGGTGGTGTGGTCGGGCATGAGCGGCGCTCTCCCTTTCATGGGTGATGCAGGTCCCCCCGTGCGTTGCGGCTGCGCTTGGGGTGGACACCTCCTCTCAGGCTCCGGACCGGCGGGGGCCGGCGGGGTGGCGCGGTGCCGGCGGCCGGGACGGGGCCGCCGGCACCGCGAGGTGCGGATCAGGCCGGTTCTGCTCCGGCCGCGGTCGGTTCGGTGGTACGCAGCCAGACGGCGGTGTCCGGCGGCAACAGGTCGTCATCGAGCGGACCGCTGGCCAGCAGCAGTTCGTCGTGCGGCGGCAGCGGAACCGCCGTGTCGGAGAGGTTGACCAGGCAGGTGAAGCCGGGCCGACGGTGGTAGGCGAGCACCCGGTCCGGGGCGGGGAGCCAGGTCATCTCGCCGTCGCCGAGCGCGGGCTCGGACCGGCGGATGGCGATCGCGGACCGGTACAGCTCCAGCATCGAGCGCTGGTCACCGGTCTGCGCCCGTGCCGTGCGGTCCTTCCAGTCGGTCGGCTGCGGCAGCCAGGGCGACGCGGCCCCGTCCGGGCTGAAACCGAACGGTGGCTCGTCGCCGGACCAGGGCAACGGCACCCGGCAGCCGTCCCGGCCCGGGTCGACGTAGCCGGAGCGCGGCCACATCGGGTCGGTGCGCAGCTCCGGGGGAATGTCCTCGACCTCCGCGAGCCCGAGTTCCTCACCCTGGTACACGTAGGCGGCACCGGGCAACGAAAGCGAGAGCAGCGCCGCCGCGCGGGCCCGGGTGGTGCCGAGTTCGAGGTCGGAGAAGATCCCCTCCCGCTTCTTGGCGAAGCTGAACGTGGTGTCCTCCCGGCCGTACCGGGTGACGTGCCGGGTGACGTCGTGGTTGGAGAGCACCCAGGTGGCCGGCGCGCCGACCGGCGCGTGCGCGCTCAGCGTCCCGTCGATGCTCTCGCGCAGCGCCGAGGCGTCCCAGGCGCAGCCGAGGAAGTCGAAGTTGAACGCGGCGTGCAGCTCGTCCGGGCGCAGGTAGTTGGCGAACCGCTGCCGATCCGGCAGCCACACCTCACCGATCAGCGCCCGGTCGCCGGGGTACTCGTCGGCGACCCGCCGCCAACCACGGTAGATGTCGTGCACGCCGTCGAGGTCGTGGAACGGGTGCGGCTGGTCCGGTCGGACCTCGGGCAGCGTCCCGTCCTTGACCAGGAGCCCGGCCGAGTCGATCCGGATGCCGTCCACGCCCCGGTCGAACCAGAACCGCAGGACGTCCTCGAACTCGGCGCGTACCCGGGGGTGGTCCCAGTTGAAGTCCGGCTGCTGCGGGGCGAACAGGTGCAGGTACCAGTCGCCGGGGGTGCCGTCCGGGTTGGTGGTCCGGGTCCAGGTCTCGCCGCCGAACTCGCCGACCCAGTCGGTGGGCCGCTGGTCGCCGTTCGGGCCCCGGCCGGGACGGAACCAGAACAGCTTCCGCTCGGGTGCGTCCGGTCCGCCCGCGAGCGCCGCCTGGAACCACGGGTGCGCGTCGGAGCAGTGGTTCGGCACCACGTCGACGATGGTCCGGATGCCGAGCGCGTGGGCCTCCGCGATCAGCGCCTCCGCCTCGGCAAGGGTGCCGAAGACCGGGTCGATGTCGCGGTAGTCGGCCACGTCGTAGCCGGCGTCGGCCATCGGGGAGGGGTACCAGGGGCTGAACCAGATCGCGTCGACACCGAGCGCGGACAGGTGATCCAGCCGGGACCGAATGCCGGCGATGTCGCCGATGCCGTCGCCGTTGCCGTCGGCGAAGCTACGCGGGTACACCTGGTAGATCACCGCTCCACGCCACCACGGACTGTCGTCTGCTGTGGACACGAGCACCTGCTTTCTGCGTCGGTACGTCGGCGGGTTCGCCGGACCTGGATGTCTCTGCGGCGAACCGTCGTTGTCCGCCGCGGGGGGTGCGCTGGTGGGGTGTAGGGGTCAGCTCGTCATCGAGCCCGCCTGAAGGCTGCCATGATCAACGTTTGCCATCGTCGGGGGCTATCCCTTGAGGCTGCCGGTGGTCAGCCCGGACATGATGTTCCGCTGGAAGATCAGGAAGATGATGACGGTCGGGATCGCGGCGATGACCGACGCGGCGATCACCACGTTCATCGGCGTACCGCCGGAAAAGGCGTAGATGCCGACGCTGACCGTCCGGGTCTCGGGCGACGGCATGACCAGCTTCGGCCAGAGGAAGTCCTTCCAGACCGCGGTCACGGCGAAGATCGAGACCACGCCGAGGATGGGGCGCGACATCGGCAGGATGATCGACCAGAGCGTGCGCAGCGGCGTCGCCCCGTCCATCAGGGCCGCCGACATCAGATCCTCCGGAATCGAGTCGAAGAACCGCTTCAGCAGGAAGATGTTGAACGCGTTCGCGACGAGCGGCAGCCAGATCGCGAACGGCGAGTCGAGCAGGTTGATGTGCAGGATCGGCAGGTCGATCACGGTCACGTACTGCGGGACGATGAGGACCATCGCCGGGATCATCAGCGTCGCCAGCATCAGCCCGAGGATCACGTTGCCGAAGATCGGTCGAAGCTTGGACAGGGCGTACGCCGCGGCGGTGTCGAAGACGAGTTGGAACACCACCGCGCCGGTCGCGTAGTAGAAGGTGTTGAAAAGCAGCTTGGCGAGGTCCAGGTTGTTCCACGCGTCGATGTAGTTCTGCGGCTGCGGATCCTTCGGGAACAGCGACGGCGGGGTCTGCGCGATCTCCTGGCCGGACTTGAGCGCGCCGGTGACCATCCAGTAGAGCGGCCCGAGGAAGACGAGCGTGAAGCCCACGACGACGACGGCGAGCAGCGTCCAGTAGATCGCCCTGCCGCGCCCCCGCCTCAGCTGGGCGTGGGAGATGAGGGTCCGGGTCCCGGAGTCCTGTGCCATTTCTCGCCCGTCCTAGTCCTGTTTCGCGGTCAGTCGCACGTAGACGGCGGAGAACCCGGCCAGCACCACCAGCATGATCACGCCGAGCGCCGCGGCGCCGTTGAGGTCGTTCTGGAAGAACCCGTGCTGATAGATGAGGTACGCCACCGAGGTCGCCGAGTCCTCCGCACCGGCACCGTTCGCCAGGATCAGCGGCTCGATGAAGAGCTGCATCGTGGCGACGATCTGGAGCATCGCCAGGAGCGCGAGGATCAGCCGGGTCTGCGGGATGGTCACGTTGAGGATCCGCCGCCAGATCCCGGCGCCGTCGAGCTCGGCCGCCTCGTAGAGCTCGCCGGGGATGTTCTGCAGCGCGGCCAGATAGATCAGTACGGCGCTGCCCATGTTCATCCAGGTCGACGCGAGCACCATCGCCGGCATCGTCATCTCGGGGGACTGCATCCACTGGGAGGTCGGCAGGTGCAGCGCCTTCAGGATCGCGTTGAAGAGTCCCGCCTCGCTGGGGTCGTACGCGTAGAACTTGAAGAGGAAGAGCGCCGAGGCCGGCGGCAGCATCACCGGCAGGTAGACCAGGATCCGCAGATACCCCTTGGCGTGGCGGAACTCGTTGAGCAGGATCGCCACGAAGAACGGCACCGCGTACCCGAGGACGAGCGCGAGGACCGTGAAGTAGAACGTGTTCTGCCACGCGGGCCAGAAGCTCGGGTCGGCGATGATGCGGGCGTAGTTGTCCCAGCCGACCCAGGTGGTCTCGCCCCGCCGGGTGCGCTGGAAGCTCATCACGATGCCGCGGATCATCGGGTACCAGGAGAAGACGGCGAAGCAGAGCACCGCCCCGATCAGGAACGCGTGCCCGGTGAGGTTGTCGCGTACCTTGCGGCTCGTACGCCCGGCCGGGGACGGCGACGGGGGGCGACCGGTTGCGCTGATGGTCCCCGGGGCGGTGGTGATCGCCAAGGCAACTCCTGGTGAGTCGATGACCGGACGGTTCGGCGCGGATGGTGTGGGGGCCGGCGGTCCGGCCCCCACACCGTCGGATCAGCTCTCGGCGGCGAGGAGCTGGTTGACCTTCTCCTCGGCCGTCTTGAGCAGCGCGTCGATGTTCGAGTTCGGGTTCGTCAGCACCCCGGACATCGCGGCGTCGAGCACCGCGTAGACCGCCTGCGCGTTGCGCGGCTCACCCTTGATCGGCACCGGGGTCGCCTCGAAGATCGCGAAGTTCGCCGTGTCGACGTTCGCGTTCGCCTTACGCAGTTCCAGCTCCTGCTTCTGCGCCTCGCTGCCGTTGGCGAAGAGCAGCGGCTGGGGCAGACCCACCGGGTAGTTCTGCGGCTTGGCCCGGGCGTAGTCGAACTGGCCCTTGCCCGGCGTCAGCTTCTGGTACGCGATCCACTTCAGACCGGCCTCGACCTGCTCGGGGGTCAGGCCCTTCTTGAAGAAGTAACCCTCGCCACCACCGAGCGTCCCCTTCGCCGGCCCGTCCTGGCCGGGCAGCGGGGCCATCGCCCAGTCCTGGAACTTGCCCTGGAACTGGCTGACGATCGCCTGGGTGGCGTCCGGCGCACCGATGAACATGCCGACCTTGCCCGCACCGGCGTTCGTCAGCAGGTCACCCCACTGCAGCAGCTGGCGGGCGCCCATGCTGTTGTCGCCGTACCGCATGTCCTTGAGGTTCTGCAGGACCTGCTTGCCCATCGCGTTGTTGAAGTCGGCCTTCTTGCCGTCCGGGGTCAGCACCTGGCCACCCTGCGAGTAGAGCAGGGAGGTGAAGTGCCAGCCACCGGTGTTGCCCGCGCTGTACTCGGAGTAGCCGGCGACGCCGTTGCCGAGCGCGGAGATCTTCTTCGCGGCGGCCCGGACCTCGGCCCAGGTCTTCGGCGGGTTGTTGACGTCGAGCCCCGCCTGCTGGAACAGGACCTTGTTGTAGACCAAGCCCATCGAGTAGTTCTTCACCGGGACGGCGTAGAGCTTGCCGCCGTCGGTGAACACCTCCTTGAGCGCCGGGTCGACGCTGTCCCAGGTCGGGACGTTGTCCTTGTTGGCGTACTCGGTGATGTCCATCGCCTGACCGGAGTCGAGCACCTGCTGGAGATCGGTCATGTACCCGTAGAACACGTCGGTCACGGTGCCGCCGGCGAGGCGGGCGGTGAAGTCCGGCGGGTTGTTGCACTGCTCGCCGACGCTCACGCTCTTGATGACGATGTCCGGGTTCTGCCGCTGGAACTCGGCGACATCGTCGTTCCAGTTCTGCAACAGCTCTTTCTGGGAGCCGACCGGCTGGCAGTCGACCGTGATGGTGACCTTGCCGCCTGCGTTCGTGTCCTTGTCGTCGCTCTTCGTGGAGCATGCCGTGAGGCTGAACCCCAGGCCGGCCACGAGCGCTATCGCCGCAGCCTTTCGGTATTGCGGTACGGACATCTGTCCATCCCTTCTCCGAACGGGTGTGTCCATGACCTTCGCTGACCCGCGGTGGTCGTTCACCGCGGCGATGCCCTGCAACTGATCTGTCTCCGCCGTCTGGACCTGACCCCTGGAGACACGTCGGGGCCAGCGCGGGATGGTGATCTAGCTCTCTTGCTCGGGATGTTTCGTGGCGATGACGATACAAAGTCGGATCGGCTGCCGCAAGAACTCGACTGGAATTCGAAAGACTGCGACTAAAGTGCCGGGAGACCTGAACGGCCGGCTCGGGCACCGCGCCACCCCCGGCAGCACGCATCCAAGCTGGTGAGCACGGTCCAACGGGCAACCCGACGCCCGCGCTCGGCGGACGTGGCCGCGCGGCGTTCGGCGGGCCGAGCTGCGGTCGGCAGGCCGGCCAGGTCGCCGACATAGCGGTGTCCCGGGTGGACGGATACCGCCATGTCGGCGACCTGGAGTGGATCAAGCGGCTTGTCCCGCGTGATCGACTCGGTTTCGGTGATGTCGGGGTGTCCCGATCGCCGCTTCACCCCGACCTCACGGATCCCGAGTCGATCACCGGGTGCCGATGCGCGACGAAATCTGGCCGCCGGCCGCGAAGAGCGGTCGACGGCCAACGTGTCGTTCAGGCGGCCACGGGACTGTCGCCCGGTGTGTCCAACCGGGTCGCCCGGTCCGTGTCCGGTGGTCGGTCAGCGGGCGGGAGCGGGAGCGGTCGAGCCGCGTACCACCAACTCGGGCTCGAAGAGCAGCTCGTCGTGCAGCACGCCGACCCCTTCGATCTGGGTGACCAGCAGGTTCACCGCCGCCTGCCCCATCGTCTCGATCGGCTGACGGACCGTGGTCAGCGGCGGGTCGGTGCAGGTCATGAACGCGGAGTCGTCGAAGCCCACCACCGAGATGTCGGCCGGCACCGAACGACCCAACCGGCGGGCCGCCCGGATGGTCCCGAGGGCCAACACGTCGCTGGCGCAGATGACGCCGGTGACCCCCCGGTCGACCAGCTTGGTGGCGGCGACCCGGGCCCCTTCCATGGAGAAGCTGGAGCGCTCGACACACTCGTCGCCGTCGGCCCAGCCGGCCACCTGGATCATCGCGGCCAGCTTCCGCTGGGACGGAACGTGGTCCTCGGGGCCGAGCACCATGCCGATCCGCTCGTGGCCGAGCGAGCGCAGATGGCCGTACGCCTGCTCCACCGCCACCGCGTCGTCGGTGGAGACCCGGGGAAACTCCAACTCGTCCACGCCGGCGTTGACCAGGACCACCGGCAGACCGCGGTCGGTCAACCGCCGGTAGTGCTCGTGGGTGGCGTCGGCCAGCGCGTACGAGCCACCGGCGAAGATCACCCCGGAGACCTGGTGGTCGAGCAGCATCTCGACGTAGTCCGACTCGGACACTCCGCCGATGGTCCGGGCGCAGAGCGCCGGGGTGTAGCCGCGCTGGGCGAGCGACCCGGTGACCACCTCGGCCAGCGCCGGGAAGATCGGGTTCTGCAGCTCGGGCAGCACCAGCCCGACCAGTCGGGCGCGCTCGCCGCGCAGCTTGGTGGGCCGCTCGTAGCCGAGCACGTCCAGTGCGGTCAGCACCGCCGTCCGGGTCGCCTCGGAGACCCCGCCCCGACCGTTGAGCACCCGGCTGACGGTGGCCTCGCTGACGCCCGCCTTCTTCGCTACCTCGGTGAGCCGTTTCGTCACGGCCGCAATCCTACGTCAAGCTGGTGCAAGAACTGGACAGCGAAAAGTCCCGGCTCGACCACTTCCGGTCACCAGCCGACCGTCACTTGAGGTTCCGCAACGCGTCCTCGATGGCCCGGTGGAAGGTCGGGTAGGCGTAGATCATGTGCCGCAACTGGCTCAGCGGCACCGCGGCGTGCACCGCGACCACCAGCCCGGAGAGCACCTCGCCGCCGGCCGGACCGGCCGAGGTCGCCCCGATCAGCACCCCCTGGTCGGCGTCCGCGACGAGCTTGATGAAGCCCTCGTCGCCGACCTGGTGGATCCAACCCCGGGTCGAGCTGCCCAGCTTGGTGAAGCCCACCTGGACGTTGATCCCCCGGTCCCGGGCCTGCTGCTCGGTCAGCCCCACCGCGCCGACCTCCGGGTCGGTGAAGGTGACCCGGGGCAGCGCCCGGTAGTCGGCGCGCGGCACGGTGCCCGCCGATCCGCTCGACCCGCTGGCGCCGAGCCGGCTGGCCGCGCCCATGGCGCCGCCTACCACGCTCGCGGTACCGCTCGGGTCCGCACCGGCCTTCTCATGCCGGGTCCGGTCGAGCAGGTCGGCGACCACGATCCCCGCCTGGTACATCGCGATGTGGGTGAACGCGCCCTCGCCGGTCACGTCGCCGACCGCCCAGATGCCGTCCGCGGCGGACATCCGGTCGTCGACCCGCAGGTAGCGCTGGCCGGGGTCCACCCCGACGGTGTCCAGCCCCAACTCCTCCAGGTGGGCCCGGCGGCCGGTCACCACCAGCAGTCGTTCGGCGGTGAACTCGGCGCCACCGGCGTGCAGGGTGAACCGCTGCCCGTCATGCTCGACCCGCTCGGCCCGCAGCCCGGTGCGGATCTCCACCCCGTCGGCCCGGAGCGCCGCGGCGGCCACCTCGGAGGCCTCCGGCTCCTCGACGGCGAGCACCCGGTCCAACGCCTCGACGACGGTGACCTGGACCCCGAACCGGGCGAAGACCTGGGAGAGCTCCAGCCCGATCGCTCCGCCGCCGAGCACCAGCAGCGACTCCGGCAGTTCCTCGACCTCGATCGCCTGATGGTTCGTCCAGTACGGGGTGTCGGCCAGGCCCTCGATCGGCGGCACCGACGGCCGGGTGCCGGTGCCCAGCACGATGCCGTACCGGGCCTGGAACACCTGGTCGCCGATGCGGACCCGGCCGGGCCCGTCCAGCCGGCCACTGCCCCGGACGAACCGGCCACCCCGGTTGACCAACCGCTCGACCGCGACCCGGTCGTCCCAGTTGTCGGTGGCCTCCGCACGGATCCGCTTCGCCACCGGCGCCCAGTCCGGTCGCACGTCGGCGGTGCCGGCGAGCCCGTCGACGCGGCGCGCCTCGGCGAGCGCGTTCGCCGCCCTGATCATCATCTTGCTCGGGATGCAGCCCCAGTACGGGCACTCCCCACCGACCAGGTCCCGCTCGATGCCGACGACGGTCAGGCCGGACTCGGCGAGCCGTCCGGCCACCTCCTCGCCGCCGACGCCGAGCCCGACCACGACCACGTCCACCTGCTCCGGCTCCGCCACCCGGACAGCATCCCCCAGCCGACCGCGCCGAGCCAGCCAGGCCCCGAAAAGTCGACCACCCGGGACAGGTCGATCGCCTACCGTGGCCGGATGCCCGACGTCCGCTTCGCCGCCGTCCACGACTGTTTCCACGACCTGCTGGCCACCGGTCGGGAGACCGGGGCGTCACTGGCCATCTGGTACGACGGCCGACCGGTGGTGGATCTGGTCGGCGGGGTCACCGCGGCCGGCCCGGACGCCGCCGGGTGGCGGCCGGACACCCTGGTCAACGTCTACTCGGTCGGCAAGCCGGTGGCCGCGCTCTGCCTGCTGCTGCTCGTCGACCGGGGCCGGCTCGGGCTGGACGATCCGGTCGCCGCGTACTGGCCGGGCTTCCGGGCCCCGGCCACTGTCCGGCAGGTGCTCAGCCACACCGCCGGCCTGCCGGCCTTCCCGGTGCCCCGGCCGGCGACCGCCGTGGCGGACTGGGACCTGCTCGCCGGTGACCTCGCCACCGCCGAGCCGGAGTGGACGCCGGGCACCGCCGCCGGCGAGCACGCCTGGACGTACGGGCACCTGGTGGGCGAGTTGGTACGGCGGGTGGACGGCCGGTCGGTGGGCCGGTTCCTGGCCGACGAGATCGCCGGCCCGTGGCGGCTGGACCTGGGCTTCGGGTTGAGCCCGGCGGACCAGCGGCGCTGCGCCGACCTCTCCTACGGCGACCCGGACTGGCCGGTCCGGATGGTCGGCGAACCGGGCTCGCTGCGGGCCCGGGCCGTCTCCAATCCAGCCGGCGGGTTGGACCTCGCGGTGCTGAACAGCCCGCTCTGGCGCGGCGCCGAGATGCCCGCGGTGAACCTGCACGCCACCGCGACCGGGCTGGCCCGGCTCTACGCCGGGCTGCTCGCCGGCGGCACGCTGGACGGCGTCCGGCTGTTCAGCCCCGAACTGGTCGCCGAGGCGACCCGGGTCCAGTACGACGGGCCGGACCTGGTGCTGGACCGGCGGACCCGGTGGACGTTGGGCATGCAGTGGGAGGAGGACGGCAGCTGGGGCATGGGCGGGCTCGGCGGGAGCTGCGGCTGGGCCGACCCGGAGCGTGGCTACGCCTTCGCCTACGCCACCGCCCGGCTGGCCGGCTTCGACCGGGTGGAGGAGCTGGCCGAGGCGCTGCACAGCTGCCTCTGACCGCCGGCACCGGCAGCCGGGGTCGCGATGCGGGCGGCGGTCACCGAGCCGTGCGGGCGGCGGTCACCGAGCCGTGCGGGCGGCGGTCACCGAGCCGTGCGGGCGGCGGTCACCGAGCCGTGCGCGCGGTCACCGAGCGGTGCGCGCGGTCACCGAGCGGTCGGACCCGGCGGCCCGGGTACGACCACCGGGGTGCCCGTCGGGGCGAGCAGCGCACGGGCCGCCACGCTGAGCCGCCGCCGCTGCGGGACCACGGCCCGGCGGGCGAAGACGTCGTAGTCCTGCGCGGCCACCTCGTCGAGGATCCCGCCGTAGAGCGCGTACGCCGTCCGCATGCAGGCCTGTGACGCGGGTGCGAGCAGGGTGATCCCGGGTGCCGCCGCCGCGTAGTGCTGCTGGGCCCGGGTCACCTCGTAGGCGATCAGCTCGCGGATCGCCGGGGTGGCCCGGCAACGCCGGCGGGCGTCGACCAGGTCCCGCCGGGTCACCCCGAACCGCGTCAGGTCCTCCTCCGGCAGGTAGGTCCGCCCCCGGTCCAGGTCCTCGGCCACGTCGCGGATGAAGTTGGTGAGCTGGAAGGCGAAGCCGAGCTGCCGGGCCGGTTCCCGGGCCGCGATCGGGTCGTCGCTGCCCAGGATCGGCAGCATCATCGTGCCGATGACCGCGGCCGAGCCCTCCATGTAGTCGAGCAGGTGGGGGTAGGTCCGGTAGGAGCTGACGGTCAGGTCCATCGCCATGCTCTTGAGGAACGCGGCGAAGTCGTCCCGGTCCAGGTCGAAGACGGCGATGGTGTGCAGCACCGCCGGGAGCAGCGGATCGTCGATCGGCTCGCCGTGCAGGCCGGCCATGAACCGGCCGCCCCAGTCGTCGAGCCGGGCTGCGCGCTCCGTCGGCGGCAGGTCGTCGGTGCGGTCGACGATCTCGTCGGCGTACCGGGTGAAGCCGTAGAGGGCGTGCACATGTCGGCGTTTCCACCCGGGGAGCAGGCGGGTGGCGAGATAGTAGGTGCGGCCGTGGCGTCGGTGCAGCTCACGGCAGCGGTCGTAGGCAGCGGTGAGATCCGTGTCCACCGGCCCCCTCCTCCAATATCGACGCACCAATCGACGCAACTCGTAACTCTAGGGTACCCTCGGCCGCATGGCCAACGACGCTGTTGCGGACGATGTGCTCCGTGTGCCGGTGCAGCCGACCCGCCGGAGCGAGCCGGCCCGCACCGTCCTGGCCGACCACACCGGTGACCTGGTCGACGCCGTCGACGACACGCTCACCGCCTTCCTGACCGCCGAGGTCGACTCGCTCACCGAGGTCGACCCGGCGATCGGTGACTTCGCGGCCACCGCCCGGGACGCGGCGCTCGCCGGAGGCAAGCGGATCCGCCCCACGTTCGCCTACTGGGGCTGGCGCGGGCTGGTCGGCGACACGGCGCCCCTGCCACCGGTCGTGCCGGCGTTCGCCGCGCTGGAGCTGCTGCACACCTTCGCCCTGGTGCACGACGACGTGATGGACGCCTCCACCACCCGGCGCGGCCGGCTCACCACGCACGTGTCTGTGGCCGCGCAGCATGCCGCCGCCGGCCGGCGGGGCGACCCGGGGCGGTTCGGCGAGTCGGTAGCGGTGCTCGTCGGTGACCTCTGCATGGTCTGGGCCGACCGGCTGCTGGCGCACGCCGTCGTGCCGCCGCACCGGCTGCTCGAGGTGCGCCGCTGTTATGACCAGATGCGGGTGGAGACCATCGCCGGGCAGTACCTCGACGTGTACGGCGAGAGCGAGGCGGCGGGCTGGTCGGTCGACCGGGCGCTGCGGGTGGTCCGCTACAAGACCGCGAGCTACACGGTTCAGCGGCCCCTGCACTTCGGCGCCGCCCTGGCCGGTGTCGCCGGCGACGCGCCGCAGGTCGCCGCGTACACCCGCTACGGCCTCGCCGTGGGCGAGGCGTTCCAGCTCTGCGACGACCTGCTCAGCGTCTACGGCGACCCGGCGACCACCGGCAAGCCGGCCGGCGACGACCTGCGCACCGGCAAGCCGACGGTGCTGATGATGCTCGCCCGGCAGCTCGCCACCCCGGCGCAGCGCCGGGCGTTGGAGCACGCCGGCGCGCCCGTGGGGCAACGGGAGGTCGCCAGGCTGGCCGAGCTGGTCGAGCTGACCGGCGCGGTCGCCCGCGTACGGCGGATGATTTCCGATCGGGTGGCCGAGGCGCTGGCGGCGCTGGACGGCGCGGCGATCGACGTGGGCGCGCGCCGTGCGCTGGCCCGGCTGGCCGTCACGGCCACGGACCGGCGGGCATGATGGGCGGTTTCCCGGGAGGAGGTGGTCGCGTGCGGACGGTGGACGGACGAACGGACCGGGTGGTGGTCGTCGGTGCCGGCCTCGGTGGCCTGGCCTGTGCGCTGCACCTGGCCGGCAGCGGCCGGCAGGTGACGGTGCTGGAACGCGAGCCGGTGCCCGGCGGCCGGGCCGGCCGGCTGGGCGTCGACGGCTACGAGTTCGACACCGGCCCGACCGTGCTCACGATGCCGGAGCTGATCGCCGAGGCGCTCGGCGCGGTCGGCGAGGAGCTGGACGACTGGCTCGACCTGACCCCGCTCGACCCGGCCTACCGGGCCTACTACCCGGACGGCTCGACGCTCGACGTCATCACCGACACCACCCGGATGGCCGCCGAGATCGCCCGCGTGTGCGGCCCCCGGGAGGCGGACGGCTACCTGCGCTTCGTCGACTACGCCCGCCGGCTGTGGCAGCTGGAGCGGGCCGACTTCATCGAACGCAACCTGGACACGCCGGTCGACCTGCTCACCGGCAACCTGCTGAAGCTGCTCGCCGGTGGCGCCTTCCGCCGGCTGCACACCAAGATCGGCCAGTTCTTCCGCGATCCGCGCACCCAGCGCATCTTCTCCTTCCAGGCCATGTACGCCGGGCTCGCCCCGCACGACGCGCTGGCCATCTACGCGGTGATCGCGTACCTCGACTCGGTGGCCGGGGTGTGGTTCCCGCGCGGCGGCGTGCACGCGGTCTCCCGGGGCATGGCCGGCGCCGCCGAGAAGCACGGCGTGCAGATCCGCTACGACACCACGGTGACCGAGGTACGCACCGCGAACGGCCGGGCCACCGGGGTGCTGACCACCGACGGCGAACTGGTCCCGGCCGACGTGGTGGTGCTCAACCCCGACCTGCCGGTCGCCTACCGTGACCTGCTGCCCCCGGCCCGCCAGCGCCGGCTCGCCTACTCGCCGTCCTGCGTGGTGCTGCACGTGGGCTCGCGCCAGCAGTATGCGAAGATCGCCCACCACAACATCCACTTCGGACGGTCCTGGAAGGGCACCTTCGATGAGGTCATCCGGCGGGGCGAGCTGATGTCCGACCCGTCGCTGCTGGTCACCAACCCGAGCCGGACCGACCCCACGGTGGCGCCGCCGGACCGGCACACGTACTACGTGCTCGCCCCGGTGCCGAACCTCGACCGGGCCCCGTTCGACTGGCACGGCGAGCTGCCGCGTCGCTACGCCGACCGGCTCATCGGCACCCTGGAGGAGCGCGGCTACGTCGGCTTCGGCGCCGGCGTCGAGGTGCTGCGCACGATCACGCCGGCGGAGTGGGCCGCCCAGGGCATGGCCGCCGGGACCCCCTTCGCGGCCGCGCACACCTTCCGCCAGACCGGCCCGTTCCGACCGAACAACCTGCACCGGACGCTCTCCAACGTGGTCTTCGTCGGCTCGGGCACCCAGCCCGGCGTGGGCGTGCCGATGGTGCTCATCTCCGGCAAGCTGGCGGCCGGCCGCATCACGGGAGGCAATCGATGAGCCAACGCGAGGAGCACCTCGTCGAGCTGGTCGACGAGGAGGGGCGGGCGCACGGGGAGACCACGGTCGCGGCCGCGCACCAGCCGCCGGGCCAGCTGCACCGGGCCTTCTCGGTGATGCTGGTGGACCCGGACGGGCAGGTGCTGCTCCAGCGCCGGGCCGCCGTGAAGACCCGCTTCCCGCTGCGCTGGGCCAACTCCTGCTGCGGCCACCCGGGGCCGGGCGAGTCCCTGGGCGAGGCCGCCAACCGGCGGCTGCGCGAGGAGCTGGGCACCGGCCCGGTCGAGCTGACCGAGGTCGGGGTGTACGTCTACTACGCCGAGGACCCGGCCACCGGCCGGGTCGAGTTCGAGTACGACCACGTCCTGCGGGGCGAGTTCCGGCCCGGCGCGCCACTGCTGCCGGACCCGACCGAGGTGGCCGAGCTGCGCTGGGCCGAGCCGGCCGCGGTGGCGGCCGACCTCGTCGCCGACCCGCGGTCGTACTCCCCGTGGCTGGGCGGGGTGGTCGACCGGCTGCTGCACCCCGCCGACCCGAACAAGCCCACCGCGGCACCGTCCGGCCTACCGACCGATGAGGCGCCGGAGCGGTCGGGTGGCCGATGAGGCGCTGAGCGCGGGTGCGGTGGCTCGCCGGCTCGGGGTCGCGGTGACCACCCTGCGCACGTGGCACCAGCGCTACGGGCTCGGGCCCAGTCAGCACGAGGCGGGTCAGCACCGCCGCTACACGGCGACCGACCTGGCCCGTCTGGAGATCATGCGGCGGCTCACCGCCGACGGGGTCAGCCCGGCCGAGGCGGCCCGCTGGGCCCGCCAGGCGCCCGATCCGGTACGCGCAGAGAACCTGGCCCGGCCGCGGCAGGCCGGCGTCCGGGACGGCGGCCCGACCATTCCGGTCGGCCGGGCCGGACCGGCCGCCCGAGGGCTGGCTCGCGCGGCGATGCGGCTGGACTCCGCGGCGATCGGCGAGGCGACCGCCCGCGCCCTGGCCGCCGACGGGGTCGTCGCCACCTGGGAGCGGCTGCTCCGGCCGGTGCTGGCCGGCATCGGCGAGCGGCACGCCGCGACCGGCGGGCTGATCGAGGTGGAACACCTGATGTCACGGTGCGTCTCCGAGGCGTTCGCCGCGGCCGGCCGGACGGCCACCCCGGGTGGGCCGGCGCGGATCCTGCTCTCCTGCGCCGACGAGGAGCAGCACACGCTGCCGTTGGAGGCGCTCGCCGCCGCGCTCGCCGAAGCCGGCGTCGGCTACCGGATGCTCGGCGCCCGGGTGCCTGTGCCAGCCCTGCTGGAGGCGGTCAACCGGACCGGGCCGGCCGCCGTGGTGCTCTGGTCACACAGCCGGGCCACCGCCGACCCGGCCCAGCTCGACGCGCTGCTCGCCGCGCCCCGGCGGCCACTGCTGGTGCTCGCCGCCGGCCCCGGCTGGTCGACCGGGACGCTGCCCGCCGGGGTGGTCCACCCCACACAGCTCGCCGAGGCGGTCGCACTGGTCGTGGCGGTACGGGACTCGTTGGAGCGGTGACCGGGGGTGTCGGGGCCTGACGGCGTCCACTAGCGTCGGGTGGTCCGCGTACCCCGACCCCCTTCGGGAGCGAACAGATGAGATCCCGCGCCCTGCTGGCGTACGCCCTGGGTCTGGTCCTGGTCCTCGGTGGCTGTGCCCAGCCGGGCCGCGTCGTCGCCGTCGGCGGCCCCGCCTCCAGCCCCTCCGCCACCCCGGCACCGAGTCCCAAACCGACGGTCCCGCCGCGGCCGACCCGTCCTCCCACCACCGGCAAGCCGGTCCGCCCCCTGCCGGCCAAACTGCCGGCCGGGCTGCGGCGCACCACCGGCGTACGCCCGGTCGCGCTCACCTTCGACGACGGGCCGAGCCCGACGTGGACGCCGAAGATCCTCGACCGCCTGCGGGCAGCCAAGGTCACGGCCACCTTCTGCCTGGTGGGGCGGGAGGCGCAGCGCCATCCCGAGCTGGTCCGGCGGATCGTCCGCGAGGGGCACCAGCTCTGCAACCACAGCTGGAAGCACAACATCGACCTCGGCCGGCTGCCGGTCGCGGAGATCCGGGCCGACCTGGTCCGGACGAACAAGGCTATCCAGACGGCCGCCCCCGGCGCGCCGATCGCCTTCTACCGGCAGCCCGGCGGGCGGTGGACGCCCGAGGTGGTGGCGGTCGCCAAGCAGCTCGGCATGCGCTCGCTGCACTGGAGCGTCGACCCGCAGGACTGGGCCAAGCCGCCGGCCCCGACGATCAAGCACCGGGTGCTGGCCGCGGTCCGGCCCGGCTCCATCGTGCTGCTGCACGACGGGGGCGGCGACCGGGCCGCGACCTTCGCCGCCTGCCCCGCGGTGATCGCCGACCTGAAGCGGCGCTTCGGCGTCACCCGACTCCGCTAGACCCGTCTGACCTGCGGTTTTCCGGGCTCGGCGGGCCCGGGCCATACCGGTTTTGTCGACCGCAGGGACATCACGTATGCTTTCCAAGCCTCCGGCGGGGCCGGATGGGAGCAAGTCCGCTTCACGTTGCCAATGTGCAATGATGGCGGGGCCGCCCTCATCGTCTAGCGGCCCAGGACGCCGCCCTTTCAAGGCGGTAGCACGGGTTCGAATCCCGTTGGGGGCACGACCGGCGCAAGCCGGAGCAACAAAAGCTAGGTCCTGTGGAGCAGTTGGAGTGCTCGCCGCCCTGTCAAGGCGGAGGTCGCGGGTTCAAGTCCCGTCAGGACCGCAGCGCTTACGCCGCGCGAAACATGCGCGGCGTTCTGCGTATCGGAGCGTGTGGCCCTCCGGCGGGATGTCCGCCACTTGGGTAGCATGGTCCGAGCGACCCGGCCAGGTAGCTCAGTTGGTACGAGCGTCCGACTGAAAATCGGAAGGTCGGCGGTTCGACCCCGCCCCTGGCCACATAGCCTTTCGCCGGGCTACAGAGATCCCCACCAGCGGAAACGCAGGTGGGGATCTTGCTGTGTCGGCTGTCGCTAACCGGCGGCCCGGAACTCGTCGGGACCGCTCAGCGCGGTGCTCATCGGGCCTCCGGGGCGTCGGTGGTCTCGACCCGCGCGATGAGCAGCTTCAGCCGCCCGATCTCTTCGGCGAGCGCGGCGCTGCCCGCGGCGGTGAGCGTGATCCAGGTACGGCCACGCCGCCCGGCGTACCCCTTCTCGACCTCGACCAGGCCGGCCGTCTCCAGCACGCCCAGGTGCTGGGAGAGGTTGCCGGCGGTCAGCTCCAACTGGGTGCGCAGGTAGCCGAACTCCACCCGACGGGCCTCGTGCGCGATGGTGAGGATGCCCAGCCGGACCCGCTGGTGCACCACGTCGTCCAGGCCGGTGACCGGATGCGGGGATTCGCTCTCGTCCGGTGCCGGGGGGTCGGTGGGGCCGGTCACCGGGGCCGCCGCAGCCGTTGCGCCAGCGCGAAGCCGGCGCTGCCCAGCAGCAGCAGGCCGCCGTTGATGACCAGTTGTGGGGCGAAGGCCCACTGGGACCCCCAGCCGACCCCCCACCCGAAGTTGATCGGCACCAGCACCACCGCAAGGTACCCGAGGGCGAACAGCAGCAGCGCGACGCGTCGCTCCAGCCAGGCCAGCACCAGCAGGGCCAACCCGATCGCGCCGGTCGGATCCACCAGCCGGAACAGGAACTGGACGAAGGCGGGCGGCTCGTCGGGGTAGTACGGATGGTCGAGGATGCTCCACACCCCCGAGACGGCGGCGGACAGCACGACGAGCGCGACGCCGGTGAGCACGTACGGCAGCACCCGGGTGCCCAGTCCCCGGGCCCGGGCGACCCGCAGATACCCGCCGGCGATCACCACGTACGCCAGCACGAGCGCCGCCCACCAGTAGAACTGCGCGGTCCGGTACCAGGCCTTGCACACCTGGCCGTCCGCCATCGGCTGGCAGTCGCTGAGGACCGGTTGACTGAACCGGTACACCAGGATCGCCCCGAACGTCACCAGGGCCAGCACCAGCAGCGGCAACCACGTCACCCGCTGGGCAAGACGTACCCGGCGCGCGAGGTCGCGCGCATCGGCCAGGAGCCGGCGGGGATCGCCGCCGGCGGGGATCGACTCACTAGTCATGCCAACAGGTTTCCATAACAAACCTATTGTGGCTAGTAACCGCTCAACTTTGCCGCAGGCGAAGTCAGGCGGTCTCGACCAGGAGCCGGGCGTAGTTGGCCATTGACCGTTGGTAGCGCGGCAGGTGCCTGGCGAGCGCTCCGACCGCGATCGACACTGCCTCCCGCTCCCGGCCGACGCTGGTCAGGGCCAGCGCGAGCGTCGCGCAGACCGCATCGTCGAGTTCGTCGGAGCCGCGCTCGCGCTCCTCGGTCAGCAGCCGGACACTCTCCTCGGCCTGCCCCACGTTCCGCAGCGAGCTGGACATCTGGATCACTGACCGCCGCCGCCGGATGCCGTCGATGCCCAACTCCAGCGCCTTGCGGTAGAGCGGGACCGCCCTGTCCGAGTGACCGGTCGAATCCCAGGCGCAGGCCCGCTCGAACGCCGCCACCGGATGATCCGGTCCCAACTCGTCGGCGAGGGCGCCGACCCGCTCGCGGAACCGCTCTTCGTCCCAGTCGTCGGGCGCCGCGTTGAAGGCCGCCCACAGGTCCGCGCTGCGCTGCTCCCAGTCCCGATTCGGGCTCATCCTCGTTCTCCTCATGATCGTCGGTTCGGACCGGAACTCTGCGGGGGTTGGTACCGTGGCCGCCAGAGATTCGGCTGTTGCCGAATCTCCTTCTCTTTCCAGGGGGTAAAGCGGTGGCGATCATGCTGCGGTTCGGCCCTGCTGATCTGCTGCGCTGCCGCTTCGCCATCTCACCCATGCTCGAGACGCTGTCCGCGGTGCGCCTGCTCTCCCCTCGCGAAGGCGTCGGCCCGCACCAGCGCTGGCTCGACACCATCGACACGCGGGAACTCGACCTGCGGCCGATCGCCCTGCTCCAGCCGCGTCGCGGCTACACCCCCGACTTCCTCTCACCGCCGCCGGCCAGCCCGCACACCCGGTTCGAGGACGAGCTCGCGGCCCTCGCGGCCACCGACCACGATCGGGTACGCGCAGAGGTACGACGGTCACTCGCGGACAACCCGGGGGCTGCCGAGTCTGCGACCGGACGACTCCTGCTGGGCGAGCCGGCTCGTGTCCTCCAGACGCTGGTCTCACTCGTGAAGCAGGTGTGGAGGGTCCTGGTCGAACCGGTCTGGCCGCAGGTACGCGGGCTGCTTGACGCCGATGTGGGCTTCCAGACCCGACGTCTCGCCGAAGGCGGCCTGGACCGGTTGTTCGCCGAGCTGCATCCTCGCCTGCGCTGGAACAACGGCGTGCTGACCCGTGAGTACGGCGGCGACGAGCGTCGCGATCTGCGCGGCGAGGGACTTGTCCTGGTGCCCAGCGCATTCAAGTGGGATCAGGTCGTCGTCATCGTGGATCCGCCGTGGCAGCCCACAGTGATCTACCCGGCGCGCGGGCTCGGCGCGCTCTGGCAGCCCCTTTCCGCCGACCGGCACACGGCCCTGGGCCGGTTGATCGGCAGAACCCGGACGGTGCTGCTGCTCGGCCTCGACGAGCCGGCCAGCACGACGACGCTCGCGCACCGCCACGCGCTGGCCGCCGGGACGGTCTCCGAACACCTGTCGGTGCTGCGCGACGCCGGGTTCGTCACCGGGGAGCGACACCGGCACGAGATCCGCTATCGGCGTACGCCCCTCGGCGAAGCCGTGCTCCGGCAGAACGACTCGCCCGGTCGACCACGGCCGTGATCGATCCGTAGCGAGCGCTCCCGGTCCGTCGCCACCCGCGAGCAGGGATGGCTGGTGCAGCACGCGCTGGTTCGTCGGGGGTCCTTTGCGGCCGGCGGCCGCCAGCTCAACGAGCATCTGATGCCTTTCCGGCAGTCGTGGTTTCGGAGTTGGGCGGTGACGCCGGTCAGGCAGAGGCGACTGCATCGGTCACCCGGGCGGGGCGGCTTTCCTCTGCCGAACTCTCACCGTCGGAAGAACCACGTAGCGCCGCCTCGACCCGGCGGTTGCTGGTCATGGTCGAGGTGACGGCGGTCATGGCAAGGAGCAGGCCGCCCGCGGCGTAGATCGGGGTGCGTACGTCGTACGTGGTGGCCAGCCAGCCGCCGAGGAAGGCGCCGAACGGGGCGGCGCACATGGCGAGCATCCGGGAGGTCGAGGCGACCCGACCCATCAGGTGGGCCGGGACGATCGCCTGCCGGAGGGAGGGGCCGAGCACCATCGTGGCGCCCATGCCCGCCCCGCAGACGGCGAGCGCGAGCCCGGCCACGTACGGGTTCGGGGCGCCGGCAAGCGCCAGGATGGCAAGGCCCTCGACCGCGGCCGTGCAGGTCAGCGCGGTGCCGGTGCCGAGTCGTCGGCCAAGGAAGGAAGCGATGCCCGCGCCGAGCAGACCGCCGGTGGCCTCCGCCGTCAGGAGCAGGCCGAAGCCGAAAGCGCCGACGCCAAGACGATCGTGCGCGAAGAGGGCCAGTACGGTCTCCACGGCGAGGAAGGCGACGTTCCCGACCGCTGGACGCAGCGCGAGCCCGAGCAGCAACCGATCCCGGAAGACGTACGAGGCGCCGGCCCGCGCCTGCCGAAGCAGCGACTCACGGACCTGCGGTACGGGCCGGGGTACGGCAGGCAGCGAGCGTACAAGCAGGGCGGAGAGCGCGAACGACACCGCGTCGGCGAGCAGCGGAACCGCCCGCCCGAGCACGAGCAGCGCACTGCCCGCAGGCGGGCCCGCGAAGCCGGAAGCGGCGGTCTGGGCGCTACGCAGGCGGGCGTTGGCGCGCTCCAGGAGTGCCGGGTCGCGGCCGAGCAGATCCGGCAGATAGGCCGTGGCGGCCGTGTCGAAGAGGAGTCCGCCGAGGCCGAGCAGGAAGGCGACGACCGCGAGCAGCGGAACGCTCAGCATGTCGAGCGCGGCCGCTGCCGCCGGTATCACGAGCAGTGCCGCACGGGCGGTGTCCGCGATCCACATCGTGCGTCGGCGGTCCCAGCGGTCCACCAGCGCACCGCCCAGGATCCCGAAGAGCAGCCAGGGCAGTGTCCCGGCGGCCGTGACGACGGCGAGCGCCATCGGATCCCGGGTCACCGTCAACGCGAGCAGCGGCAGGGCCGCGTGCATCACCCCGTCACCGAGCGAGGACACCGTCTGTGCGGTCCACAGCCGCCCGAACCCGGTCGGCAGCTTCCTTGCACCTGAGGTCACTTGGCGTCCCCCGCAGCCTGCTCGCGCCAGGCCGGGTGGAACAGTGCGAAGACGAGTGACGCGTCCGGCAACGACGGATCAGACAGCTCCCGGTACTCGTCCGCCAGCGCCTGCAGCCGCGCCCCCAACTCCGCGAACTGCTCCTCGGTGAGCCGCAGGTGCGCCATCCGTACGTGTCGCTCGCTCTGCGCCGGTGCCGCCTCCAGGTCGGCCACCGCATGCCGCATCAGTACATCCGGCCCTCCCTCGCCCGGATCCGGCAGCACGATGGCCTGCGCGGCCATGGCGTAGTACCGCTCGGTGACCCCTCGCACCTTCCGCGTCCGTACCACCTTCACCAGGCCGGCCCGCTCGAGCAGCCGCACGTGATAGCTGGAACTGCCCTTCGCGAGGCCCACCCGCTCGGCGATCTGGGTGATCGTCGCCGGCTCGAAGCGGAGTACGGCCATGATCCGGTGACGGGTGAGGTTGGAGACGGCACGTAGCTGCTCGTCAGTGGTGACATGAAGCGTCTCGGGAAGATCATCGGCAGGCATGCGGTCAATGGTCAACGACTCTTGACCATTGAGCAAGGGGGTTCCGTGCGTCTTTCCGGGGTCGAACGACGCGGTAGGCCGATCCCGGGCGCGAGGTCGCTCCTCAGCGGGTGCCGAAACGGCAGATACCGCCGGATAACGCAGCGTGCTCAGTGAACAGAGTCACACCCTGGTCTCACCCACGACGAATCGACGCGGTGCTGCACTAGTCCTGACGTAGCGCGAACCATCCCACCGCGGTCACGAAGAGCACCAGCGCCACCCCGAACAGGCAGAGTTTGATCGCGAAGGGCAGGGCGACGAGCGATGCGACCTGCTGGACGAGCAGGCCAGCAGCCACCAGCGCGACCCCGCCACCGATGCGGACCGGCTGGGCACGCTGCCCCGCGGACAGGTGCCCGAAGCTGAGCCGCCCTCGGGGCAGCCGGCGCAGGATGACGGCGCGGAGACCGAACACGAGCAGCGCCAGGCTGACGACCGCCACCACCAGGCGGACGGCGACCAACACCGGCTCCGTGTCGCTCGGGCTCACGCGGCCTCAGTTCCCGGCCGCCAAGATCCCTACGCCGGCGCACCGCAGCGGGGTGAGCCACCTCCGCCGGCGGCCGGCGGGACACCGGTCTCAGCGCTGGGGCGGCTGTCCGTGCTGCGTCATGCCCGACCTGATCGCCTCCCACACACTGCGGCCAGCCTGCCGCAGCGCCTCGCTGGCCTGCTCGGCGAGATCCGTCGGACTCGGCACCATCCGCCCCTGCTCGCCGCCCGGCTGGCTGGGCTGACCCGGCCGACCCCGGCCCGGCTGCCACCCGTGTCCGGCCTCGGCCGTACCCGGCCGCCCCTCGCTCGGGCCCGGCTTCTCGCCCTCGCTCGGACCTGGCTTCTTACCCTCGGTCGGGCCCGGCTGTTGGCCCGTGGCCGGCGGCCCGCCCGCCTCACCCTGGCCGGGCCGCTGCTGGCCCTTGGCGGCCGGTTGGCCCGCTCCACCCGCAGGCTGGCCCTTGGCGGCCGGCTGACCCGCACCGCCCGGCGGCTGAGGCTGACCCGCACCGCCCGACGGCTGACCCGCACCGCCCGACGGCTGGCCCGGCCCGCCCGACGGCTGCTTCGGCTCGCCCTTGGCCAGTGCGCCCGCCCCGGTCCACTCGGCCCGTGCCTCGACCGACCCGACCTGGCGCCCGAGCCGGTCCACCATGTTGCCGAGCTGCTCCGTGTTGCCGGTCAGCTGCTGGGCCGCCCGGTCCGCGCCGTCGAGCGCGCTCCGAGCGCTGCCCGCCAGCGCCTCGATGATCTGTGGATTCTGGTCGATGGTGTCCAGGGCGCGGTCGAGGATCCGCATCAGCCGCTCCAACCGGACCTTGAGCAGCGCCTCGGCCCGGACGTCGGTGATGTCGAGTTCAACGGCGTCCAAGCGCACCCGGACTCCGGCGTCCAACTGGAGCAGGTTGGCCAGTCGTGCCCGGAGGGACAGGTCGGCGTCCAGCCCGTCCACAGCGAGCCGGATCGAACCCACCCGCAGCTCCGGCACGTCCAGCAGGACGTCCGGCTCGCCCGATCGCGGCTCCTCCTCGGCGGGCCAACGGCCCTCCCGCAGGTGCCGCTCCGGCGCACCCTGCTGGCGGCCCTGCGCACCCTGACCCGGCTGCGCCAGGCCCTGATCTGTCCGCCCCGGCTCGGCATCCGGCTGGCCCGGCTGCGGCTTTCCGCGCTGGCCCGACTCGGTCTCGCTCATCTGCCCCGCTCCCGGCTCGGTTCTCCCGGGACGGCCCGGGCCCAACCGGCCGCGCTTACCCGAAATGCCGCGTCCCATCCCCGTTCCGGCCGTCTGGTACGGGCCACCGGCCGCACCGCCCGATCCGGCGTGTTGTCCGGAACCAGGCAACCGCGCGCCGGTGCACACTCGGGTATCAGCCGGTATTGTCCGGGCCTATGGGACAGGAGATGGCTGATCCGGCCGCCATCCGGCAGGACGTCGACCAGTTCTCGTTGCGCTGCGGCCTGTCCGTCCCCGTTCCCGCGGAGCGGGCGTTCGCCGTCTTCACCGAGGCGCTGACTGACTGGTGGGTCAGCGAATACACCTGGTCGGGCCCACAGGCGCTGGCCGAGTTGGGGATGGAGCCGCGCGCCGGCGGCATGCTCTACGAGATCGGCCCCTACGGCTTCCGGGCGGACTGGGGTCGGGTGCTCACCTGGGATCCACCCCGACGGCTGGTCTTCACCTGGCAGATCGGCCCGGACCGCTCGCCGGTGCCGGACCCGGCCCACGCGAGCGAGGTCGAGGTGCTCTTCCTCGCCGACGAGCCGGAGCAGACCCGGCTCGAGCTGGAACACCGCCACTTCGACAGGCACGGCGAGGCGGCCGAGGGCTACCGGAAGGCGCTCACCGCCGGCTGGCACGAGCTGCTTTCCCGCTACGTCGCCACGGTCGACGGCCACCGCCCGCCGCTCAGCTGAGACCCGGGCCCGCGCGGGCGTCCGCTCAGCGCCCGATGCCGCGGTCCGCGCCCGGGCCGGCGTCCACCTCCGGACCGCCGAGGTCGGCCCGACGGCCCGCCTCGGCCCCCGGACCGAATCCACCGCCGGCGAGCCGGCGTCGCGGGGCGGTACGCAGTCGCGGATAGACCTCGGCGAGGCGCTGCCTCACCCGGTCGGAGCGGTCCGCCAGGACCAGCGCCACCCCGGGGGCCGCCGACCCGCTCGCCGCCTCGGTTTCGGCCTCGCGCAGCCGCGCCCCGATCACCTGGGCGAACCCGGCCAACCAGGAGCGGCGGAAGGCGGCCGGCTGCTCGCCGGCGGGGACGAGCGTCCCGGCCAGCCCGTGGGCGGCCTGTACCAGCAGTGAGGTGAAGAGCAGGTCGACCCGTTCCAGGTCACTAGCGAAACCGAAGAGGTGCATCGCGAAGCCGTTGCCGTGCGGTCGCCGTACGCAGCGGCAGCGCAGTGGGTCGGCGACCGCGGCCAGCAGCCCGACCTTGTCCCGGGCGTACGGGGCGACGACCTCGACCACCCGATCGCCGACCGGGTCGGTCGCCGGGTCCCGGGCGGCGAGCAGCGCCCGGTCCACCCCGTAGCGGGCGATCAACTCCGTCGCCTTGGCGGTGAACGCCGCCGACTCGGCGGGGGTGCAGGCCGCGTCTTCGGCCTGGGCCAGCAGTTTGCGGACCTTGCTGAGCATGGCCTCGGACATGCCACCAGAGCTATCACACCAGCTGCTGTCGAGGCCCGGCCCGCCGGCCGGGTCAGTCCGCGCGGCTGCGCAGCGTGGCCACCGTCGAGCCGGCGAGGGTGAGCAGACAGTCGGGCAACTGCCCGTCGGCCGCCGCCGCGCCGAAAAGCGCCTCACCCGTGTCCACGTCCCGGTTGGCGTACGCGCTGACGAAGCGGGCCACCCAGCGGGTGTCGTAGCCGGCCTCGTCGATGCCGGGGAAGTCCAGGGCGCACAAGCCGGGCGGCCCGGGGTCGCCGACCATGGTGGCGGCGAGGCACCAGGCCACCCCGTACGCCCCGGCCAGCCCGGACCGGTCGACGACCGCGTCGAACGTGCCCACCACCGCGGCGCCGTCTCCGGCCAGCGCCGAGCGGAGCACGGCGGTCGCGTCGTCGAGCAGCTGCTGTGGTAGCTCCGTCACGCACCGCACAGTAGGCGGACGGGTCAAGGGACCATCGCCACCGGGTCGACTGCTACTCTCCGTGCTCACCGCGGACGACCTGCGGAGTAAGCCGGCTCCACGGTCCCGCGCCCAGCGTCGGCACGCTAATGTGCGCAGCGGACCTTCGCCGGAGGAAGGACGATCATGCTCGTATCGCGCGGCTCGCGTGCGGCCACACTGGCTGCCTGCGCCACGTTCCTGCTCGCCACAAGCGCCTGCGGGACTGACAGCCCCGAGGAGGCGACGACCCAACAGGCGCGCCTCTACGGGACCGACGGCAACATGCTCAACTCCTTCCCCGCTGAGTTGAAGGAACGGGCAGACCTCGTCGATGGCATGAAGGGCACCACGCCGCTGACGCCGTTGCCGGAGGACTTCAAGAGTCGGCTACGGTCCGTTGACCCCAAGCTGACCGACTACCTCTACGCCGCGGAGACGTACGACGCGGTCATGATCAGCGCGCTCGCCGCGCAGCTGGCCGGCAGCACGGAGCCCGCGGCGATCGCCAAGCAGATCGTCGCCGTGACCAACGAGGGCGAGCGCTGCGAGGAGATCGCGGCCTGCCTGACGCTGGCCCGCAACGGCCAGGACATCGAGTACCGCAGCGTCTCGCTGACCCGCGCCGGGTTCACCGACGCCGGTGAGCCGGCCACCGCCAGCTACGCGACGCTGCACTTCGACGGTCAGCAGCTCAACGACAGCAAGACCGAGTTCGTCGGCGCCGGCAGCGAGTCGGCGGCGAGCACCAAGGCGCCGCCGAAGCCGAAGAAGCAGAAGACCGGCGCCGCGGATGCCAACGACGGCTCACCGCTGGTGATCGGTGGCCTGCTGCCGAAGACCGGTGACCTGGCGATCGCGTACCCGCCGATGGCCGCTGGCGCGACTCTCGCCATCCAGCAGATCAACGCCGCCGGCGGGGTGCTCGGCGACCCGGTGACCTGGCTCGACGGCGACGACGGCACCAGCCCGGCGGTGGCGAAGGCCACCGTGGCCCGGTTCGTCCAGAGCGGCGTGGATGTCATCATCGGCGCCGGCGGTTCGGGTATCTCCCGCGAGGTGCTGCCGGACGTGGTGCAGGCGGGTCGGATCCTCTTCTCCCCGTCCAACACCGACAGCAGCCTGACCGAGGTGGAGGACAACGGCCTCTACTTCCGTACCGCGCCGCCGGACAGCCTCCAGGGCCGGGCGCTGGCCGATGTGATCCTGCGCGACGGCTCGCAGCGGATCGCGATCGTCGCCCGTAAGGACTCCTACGGCGAGGGCCTGCAGGCCGTGGTCAAGACGGAGCTGGAGCAGGCGGGCATCAGCGCGGACCGGCTGAAGCTGCTGACCTACCAGCCGCCGGACGCCCCGGACGCTCCGCCGGTGGACTTCGGCGCCGGCGCGAAGGAGATCAAGGACTTCGGCGCGGACGCCGTGCTGGTGATCGGCTTCGGCGAGTCGGCGCAGGTGATCCGGGCGCTGGCGGACGGCGGCGTGCAGATCCGGCACTGAGCGGGCCGCAGCCCGACGAACGACGACGGCCGCACCGGGAAACCGGTGCGGCCGTTTTTCGCGCCCGTGCGGGTCAGCGGTCGCGTCGCCGGTCCAGGAACTCGGTCATCCGGCGGTGCTTCTCCTCGTCCTCGAAGAGCACCGCCTGGCTGATCAGGTCGACCTGGGGATGGGCGGCCGGCGGGGCGTCCACGGCGAGCTTGGTCAGCCGCAACGCCAACGCCGAGCCCTTGGCCATCTCGTCGAGCAGACCGTGCGCGGCCGGCAGCAGCTCGGCCGGCTCGGCCACCACCCGGTTGACCAGCCCGATCCGCAGCGCCTCCGCCGCGTCCACCCGGCGGCCGGTGAAGAGCAGCTCCTTGGCCCGGGCCTCGCCGATCAGCGCCGGCAGCCGGTGGGTCGCGCCGGCGCCGGCCAGGATGCCCAGCCGCACCTCCGGTTGACCGAAGACGGCCCGCTCCGTGCACACCCGCAGATCACAGGCGTACGCCAGCTCGGCGCCGCCGCCCAGCGCCGGACCGTCCACGGCCGCCACGGTCGGCATGGGCAGTGCCCGGATCCGGGCGAACGCGGCCGAGTTGATCGCGGCGAGGGCGTCCAGCCGGCCCCGCTCGCGTAGCTGACCGATGTCGGCGCCGCCGGCGAAGATGCCGTCCGCGCCGCCGGTGAGCAGCAGCAGCCGGGGGTTGGCCTCCAACTCGGCGCAGACCGCGTGCAGCTCGGCGATCAGGTCAGCGTCGATCGCGTTGCGCTTCTCCGGCCGGTCCAGGGTGACCACCAGCCGGTCCGGCTGTTCCTCGATCCGCAGCCCGCTCACTCGGCTCGCCCTTCGTTCGCGACCGCGGGGCTCGCAAGCTCATTCCTCGCGCTCACTGCTTCACCCCGCCTTCCCAGCGGTAGAAGCCCTGTCCGGACTTCTTGCCCAGCCGGCCGGCGGCAACCATCTCCTCGAGCAGCGGCGGCGGCGCGAAGCGGTCCCCGTACGCGGCCTGGAGGGTGCGGGCGATGTCGAGCCGGACGTCCAGCCCGACCAGGTCGGTCAGCTCCAGCGGCCCGATCGGGTGCCGGTAGCCGAGCACCATGGCCTTGTCGATGTCGGCGGGGCTGGCCACCTGGTCGGCGACCATCCGGATCGCCTCCAGGCCGAGCGTGACGCCGAGCCGCGAGGTGGCGAAGCCGGGCAGGTCGCGTACCACGACGGGGTCCTTGCCCAGCCGGCCGGCGAGCGCGACGCCCGCCGCGGTGGTCTGCTCGGCGGTGGCCGGGCCGACCACGATCTCCAGCAGCGCCATCGCCCAGACCGGGTTGAAGAAGTGCAGCCCGAGGAAGCGCTCCGGCCGGGCCAGTCCGGCGGCCAGGTCTCCGATGGCGATGCTGGACGTGTTGCTGCCCAGCAGCGCGGGGCGCAGCGCCTCCGCGTCGTGCAGGACCGCCCGCTTGAGGTCGAGTCGCTCCGGCACCGCCTCCACCACCACGTCCGGCTCCTCGGCGACCTCGCTCAGGGCGGCCCGCAGCGTCACCCGGCCCCGGTTCGCGCCGGCCTGGTCGGCGGTCAGCTTGCCGCGTTCCACCGCCCGGTCCCAGAGCTCACCGAGCCGGGCCACGGCCGCGGCGCCCCGGGCGGGGTCGACCTCCACCAGCTCGACGGCGTACCCGGCGCCCGCCGCCACGTACGCGATGCCGAGCCCCATCGTGCCGGCCCCGACCACCACGAACCGATCACTCATGCCGGCACTGATGATTTGCTCGCTGCGCTCGCTCATGCTGCGACCCTATGAGTCCGGATCGCGGCGGCATGCGTGGGGGCGCGGCGGATCGGGTACAGACGGCGGTCAACCGAGGGAAGGACCAGTCGACATGAGCCAGGCACCGGAGGGCGTCGCGGACGCGGAGACCACCGAGACCGTGGAGACCCGCGGGGAGGAGCGGGTCGACCTGCTGCGCGCGGACACCAACAACGACGGCCGCACCGACGTCTGGGTGGTGGACACCGACGGCGACGGCAAGGCGGACCTGTTCCAGTTCGACACGGACGGCGACGGCAAGGTGGACGTCACCATGGTCGACCTCGACGAGGACGGCACCCCGGACGAGGTGGTCGACGGCGACGGGGGCCTGCCGCCCGAGCCGCTGCCGCCGACCGTCCAGGTCTGAGCGCCCGGGCCCCTGCCGCCGTCAGGTCGGCGCGGGGGCCCGCTGCCGCTCCCCGGTGGCCGCGTTCGTCAGCCAGCCAGCCGGAGGGTGGCCAGGTAGTACGGCGCGTCGCGGTCGTCCACATCGGTCAACCGCCACGCGCTGCCCTGGACCAGCTCGGCGAACTCCGTCGGCGAGCAGACCAGGTAGTCGAACCAGTCGGTGGCCAGTTCGCGGTAGCGCAGCCGGAGCCGGAGCTGACCGCCGAGCCGGCCCCGTCGCCGGTTCAACTCGTGGTAGCCGGTGTGCACCGGATCCCGGGTGCCGTACGGGTCGGTGCCGTGCGCGATGATCTGCGCTCCCGGCCGGGCCAGCGCGGCGAGCGCGGCGAGCAGCTCCGGCGCCCGCTCCCGCCCCTCGAAGAGACCCAGGTTGTTGCCGAGCAGCAGGAACGTGTCGTACCGGTGGCCGTCGGCGACGTGGTCGTCCACCGTCGCGTGCACGAGCCGGTGCACGCCCCGGTGGCGGCACACCTTCAGCGCGCCGAGCGAGGTGTCCAGCCCGGTGACCGGTACGCCGAGTTCCTGGAGTCGCAGCGCGATCCGGCCGGCACCGACCCCGATGTCGAGCGTCTCGCCCCGGGCCCGCCCCACCGCCCGGTGGTCGTACGGTTGCCAGTCCGCCGGCCCGTCGAGGTAGTGCGCGGCCGGCGCGCCGTTGATCAGCCCGTCGTCACGCTCAATGATCTCGATGACCGGCCGGGGCAGCCGCCCGCCGACCATCGGTCGGGGACCGACCCCGGTGGCCACGGCGAGGGTGTCCCGCAGCAGCTCACCCACCACATCGCCGATCTGCGGTCCACTCGTCACGGGCTTCACGCTATCCGGCCGGTCAGTCAGCCGCGCGGCCGTATCCTGGCCACGTGACCACCTTGGACCGCCTGTCGGCGGAGAAGTACATCCTGCTGACGACCTTCCGCAAGGACGGTCAGCCGGTGCCGACTCCGGTCTGGGCGGTTCGGGACGGCGACGGTCTGGCGGTCTGGACGGCGGCCGACTCCGGCAAGGTGAAGCGGATCCGCAACAACGGCACGGTCACGGTGGGCCCGTGCGACGTGCGGGGGCACCCGCACGGCGTGCCGGTGCCGGCGCGCGCGAGCCTCTACGACTCGGCCGGCAGCCGGCGGATCCGTGGCCTGCTCAAGCACAAGTACCGGGTCCTCGGTCGGCTCACCCTGCTCGGCAGCCGGCTGCGCCGGGGCGAGGGTGGCACGGTCGGCATCCGGATCGAGCTGACCGAGGAGCGGGCATGAAAAAGGGGCGGCGGACCGAAGTCCTCCGCCCCTGATCCACGAACGTGGGTGCCGGTTTCAGTCCCCCTGGCGCTGCTGGGGAATCTGCCCCTGCAGCAGGGCCCTGACCTCCGACTCGCGGTAGCGGCGGTGGCCGCCGAGGGTGCGGATGGCGGAGAGCTTGCCCGCCTTGGCCCACCGGGTCACCGTCTTCGGGTCGACACGGAACATCGACGCCACCTCGGCCGGCGTGAGTAGCGGCTCTGGTTCATGCGTTCGCGATGCCATCGGTCACTCCTCCACATGTATAGACATCGGCCGGGGTCCCGCCGGCCGACGCGTCTCCCATGGTCCGGCTAGTCCCCGATGTCCGACATGGGCCGAACGGCCGAACGTCCCTAGACGGACGGATGAACCATGCCCGATTTATGCGACTTTTACACGGCAGAAAGTACCTTATTCGGACTCATGATCACGGTTCGTGAAGCGTCAACTACGAGCACCCCTCGTCTTGGGAGCGCTTCTCGGGCGATATGCCCCTAGTTGCACCGCTCGAGCAGCTGCACCGCTCGCCATCGCGCGACCAGCTTGTCGTACGCGGCCGAGGCCTCCTCAGCCTCGCCACGGGAGAGCCCCGCCAGCCCCGACGCGACCAGCTCGGGCGAGTCGTCCGCGGTGAGCGTCTCGTCGGGCAGCAGCTCGACCAGGCCGCCGTAGTCGAGTTCCACCACCGAGCGCGGGTGGAACTCCTCCAACCAGCGGGCGGCCTCCTCGACCGCCTCGGTGATCGGAGCCTCGCCGACCGACTTGCGCAGCACCGAGAGCGCCCGCGACGACCGGCGCCGGGCCTTGGAGATCTCGGTGCGGTAGCGCAGCGACCGCCGACCGGGCTCGGTGACCAGGTCCCGCTCCGCCGGGTCGAAGAGCACGAACCAACGCAGCGGCACGCCCCAGGTGGCGATCTGCTCGTGCACCCGCGGCACGCCGTGCTCCAGCACCCGGGCGCCGCTGCGCCAGTCGTCCACCACGGCTTTGGCCTGACCGGCCAGGACCGGGGGCACGAAGGCGTCGGCGAGCACCGAGGGCACGCCGTCACGGGCGCTCAGCGCCGCCTCGGCCACCCGGATCCGCAGGTTCCACGGGCAGACCAGCAGCGTGTCGTCCGTCTCCAGGACGTACGCCTCCTCGGGCAGGTCGGGCAGGCGGGTCCAGCCGGCGCCGAGCGCCTCGATCACCGCCGTCCGCTGCCGGCCGGGCCCCTCCACCGGGGCGACCGCCCGCCCCTCCGACACGTAGCGCCGCCAGTACGACTGGCGGTCCCGGTCGAAGGCGGTCAGCGGCTCGTACACGCGCAGGTAAGAAGCGAAGAGCGACGGCACGGCGCGATCCTCCCACGAACCTCGCCCCGTCGCCGTCAGCGCCCGCCCACCACGCGTGCCGCGCTCGACGGGCAGCCGGCGGCCGATATTAGGCTCAAGCTCACCGGCAGCATCCCCGCCGGCGTCCACCAGGCACGCGTCCCACAAGGACGCACCGACACCAGGAGCCAGTCATGGGCGTATTCGCCAGCACCGACGACCCGGGATCTACCGGCCACGAACAGGTCGTGTTCTGCCAGGACAAGCAGAGCGGCCTCAAGGCGATCATCGGGATCTACTCCACCGCGCTGGGGCCCGCGCTCGGCGGCACCCGCTTCTACCCGTACGACAGCGAGGAGGCCGCCCTCGCCGACGTGCTGGACCTCTCCCGCGGCATGGCGTACAAGAACGCTCTCGCCGGGCTGGATCTCGGCGGCGGCAAGGCGGTCATCTGGGGTGACCCGGAGCAGATCAAGAGCGAGGCCCTGCTGCGCGCGTACGGCCGGTTCGTGGAATCGCTGGCCGGGCGCTACTACACCGCCTGCGACGTCGGCACCTACGTCGCCGACATGGACGTGATCGCCCGGGAGACCAGCTACGTCACCGGCCGCAGCGTCGAGCACGGCGGCGCCGGCGACTCCTCCATCCTCACCGCCTGGGGCGTCTTCCAGGGGATGCGCGCGGCCGCCGAGCACGTCTGGGGCACCCCGTCGCTCTCCGGCCGGCGGGTCGGCGTGGCCGGGCTGGGCAAGGTCGGCAAGTACCTCGTCCGCCACCTGCTCGACGACGGGGCCGAGGTGGTGGCGACCGACGTCAACCCGCGGGCCCTGGAGTGGGCGCGCAACAACCACCCGCAGGTCACCCTGGTCGACGACGCCAGCATGATGGTCGCCGGCGACATCGACGTGTACGCGCCGTGCGCCCTCGGCGGCGCGCTGAACGACGACACGGTGCCGGCGCTGCGCGCCAAGGTGGTCGCCGGCGCGGCGAACAACCAGCTCGCCCACCCCGGCATCGAGAAGCTGCTGGCCGACCGGGGCATCCTCTACGCCCCCGACTACGTGGTCAACGCGGGTGGCGTCATCCAGGTCGCCGACGAGATCGAGGGCTTCAACTTCGAGCGGGCCAAGCTGCGGGCCACCCGGATCTACGACACCACCCGGGAGATCCTCCAGCTCGCCGACGCCGAGGGCGTCCCGCCGGCGGTCGCGGCGGACCGGCTGGCCGAGCGGCGGATGGCCGACGTCGGCCGGTTGCGCACCATCCACCTCCGGTGACCCGTCCCCGGGAGCGGACCGTCCGGATCCGCTCCCGGGGCCATCCCGACCCCGGCCGCGTTCTAAGCTGGGGGATGGGACAGGTTCGTGCCGTTTCGTCCGGTGTCACGGGTGCTCATGGCTCCACCCCTTACCGGGTACACTGGGTGACGGCCGGATCACTGCGACGCGCAGGGCCGGCTGGCGGTAACCCGAGGTGCCGAACGATGGCATCCCCATGTACCGTAAGAGCCACGAGAGATGCCTGACGTCATCGGGGCCCGCCTTCGGGCTGCCCCGCATTCTGTGCGAGGGGGTCGAGCCATGGGGCGCGGCCGTGCTAAGGCCAAGCAGACGAAGGTGGCCCGGGAGTTGAAGTACCACTCCCCGAACACCGACCTCACCGCCTTGCAGCGTGAACTGGCGGGTGCTGGTAAGTCTGAGCACAACTTCGACGACGACTACAAAGAGTTCGTCGACGACGATGATGAGGATCACGCGGACGAGGACCCAGACACCTGGGTCCGTCCGACCCGCTGACCTCCCGACGCAGCTGAGCACGCGGTAGCCCCCGCGTGCTCACGCATGTGCCCGCCGCAGCGGCGTAGCGACCGACGATCAGGGACCTGCCCTGCAGAATCGCCAGACAGGTCCCTGATCCCGGTACCGCACCCTCAGCGCGGCCGGTTGTTCCAGTTGTAGAACGTCGGGATGTTCTCGAAGTGGTTCCAGGCGCAGACCGCGCCCTCGCCGTTTCCGCCCGCCACCTCCGACCGGAGCCGTCGCGCGGCCTCCGCCTCACGCAGCAGTGCGATGAGCCCCGGGGCGGCGTCCAGCACCCGCTCGGCGACTCCGACCGGGGCGGCGTCCGCCACCCGCTCAGACTGCCGGTGACTGGTGGTCTCGGGCATGCTCCAACACTCCCTCCAATAGGCGGATCTTGCTGTTGCGGCAGTGCTCGGTCTCCGTACCGTCAAAACGCCCCAGTTCGAAGTAACGGTTGGCGGCGTGACCGCCGCCACAAAAGCCGAAGTAGGGGCAGCTGGACCGGCACGCCTCGACGCCGGCGAGGAACTCGCCCACCCACGGCGTGCGCTCCGCGCCGGCCAGGATCTCGGCCAACGGGGTGTCCAGCACGTTGCCGCTGCTGAAGTCGCCGTACCTCGGGTCGGTGAAGCCGGCCAGCTCCGGGGAGAGCACGGTGACCGAGCCGTCGTGCCCGATCGTGGGGATCGGGTCCAGCCGGCGGGGCAGCACGTCGTCCGCCACGCCGTCCAGGACCGCCGCGGCGTACCGCAGCGACCACTCGACCTCGCGCAGGTGGATCCGGGGATCCCGCCGCCACGCCGCGACCAGCTCGGCCCAGAAGGCGATCACGTCCGCCGGGTCGTGCGAGTTGTCGCGGGTGTTGACCCCCTCGGTCTCCTCGATGTTGATTCCCAGCACGTCGCAGCCGAGATCGAGGAAGTAGTCGTACAGCTCGGTGGCGAGCCCCGGCTCGGGCCGGGAGACCACCGCGAGCGCGGAGAAGGGCAGCTCGTGCGCGCGCAGTGCGTCGACACCGCGCAGGATCCGGTCGTACGCCGGTGAGCCGGCCCGGCTCACCCGGTCGCCGTTGCGCTCCCGGGGCCCGTCCACGCTCACGCTCACCCGGACCCGGTGCTCGGCGAAGAACCGGCACCAGGCGTCGTCGATGAGCGTGGCGTTGGTCTGCACGTGATGCTCGACCTCGGGGCCGAAAGGCGCGAGCAGGGCCGCCAGGTGTTCCCGGCCGGCCGCCAGGGGCTCGCCGCCGTGCCACACCACGGAGAACCGGCCGGCGGTCGCCCACGGGTTGACCGCCGCCGCCACCGCCTCGGCCACCGGCACCGGCATCCGCCGGTCGGCGGCCCGGAACGGCAGATAGCAGTACGCGCAGTCCAGGTTGCAGAGCGTGGTGGGCTGCATCACGACGTACGACGGAACGGCGGCGACCCCGCGCATCCCGCTGAACGACTGTCCCCGAGCAGCCATTGCCCTCCCTTGCCTAGCCTGAGGGTGCCCTTCAGGCTAGGCGGCATTGGCCACTCGGGTGAACCCCTGATCAGGTGCTCGTATGATCAGCAGAGCGTGATCAGCCGCGGGTGTGCTGCCCGATCATCTGAACGTTGCCGGAGCCCTCGATGATCTCGCCGGCCTGCCACGCCTCGACGCCCCGCCCGGTGAGGGTGGCCAGCGCGCGGTCGGCGTCCTCGGCGGAGACGATCGCGAACATGCCGACGCCCATGTTGAACGTCGCCTCCATCTCCGGGTCCTCGATCCGTCCCTTGGACTGGATCAGGTCGAAGACCGGCTGCGGCCGCCAGGTGGAGCGGTTGACCACCGCGTCGACGTGCTCGGGCAGGACGCGCACCAGGTTCCCCGGGATGCCACCGCCGGTGACGTGGGCGAACGCCCGCACCTCGGCCTCGGCGATCAGCTTGAGGCAGTCCTGGGCGTAGATCTTGGTCGGGGTGAGCAGCTCCTCGCCGAGGGTCCGCTGCCGGCCGAAGTCGTCGATCACCACGTCGAGCCGCATCCGGCCCGCGCCCAGCAGCACGTGCCGGACCAGCGAGTATCCGTTGGAGTGCAGGCCCGAGGAGCGCATGGCGATCACCACGTCGCCCACCTCGACCCGCTCCGGGCTGAGGATGTCGCTCTCCTCCACCACGCCAACGCCGGTGGCCGAGATGTCGTACTCGTCGGGGCGCAGCACGCCCGGGTGCTCGGCCGTCTCGCCGCCGAGCAGCGCGCAGCCGGCGTAGCGGCAGCCGTCGGCGATACCCGCGCCGATCTCGGCGACCTTGTCCGGCACCACCTCGCCGGTCGCGATGTAGTCCAGCAGGAAGAGCGGCTCCGCGCCGCAGGCGACCAGGTCGTCGACGACCATCGCGACCAGGTCGATGCCGACGGTGTCGTGGATGTCCATCTGCTGGGCGATCACCAGCTTGGTGCCCACACCGTCGGTGGAGGAGGCCAGGATCGGGTTCTTGTACTTCTGGGTGTCGAGCCGGAAGAGACCCGCGAACCCGCCCAGGTCGCCGAGCACCTCCGGGCGCCGGGTCTGCCGCACCTTGGACTTCAGCAGCTCGACCGCGCGGTCGCCCGCCTCGATGGACACGCCGGCGTCCGCGTACGAGACCGCGCGTTTGCGCGCCTGGCGGCTGTTGCCGGCCGTCCAGGGCTGACGGTCGCCGCCGGCGCCGGTCGGGCTGGTTCCTGCGCCGCTGCGCTCGGAAACGTGCGTCACGGTTCTCCCCTTTGTGGTTCTCGGTGCGGCGCCGGAGGTGGCCGGCCCGCGCCGGGCGGTGCTACGGGCGGTGGACGGTCGAGCCGCCCGAAGTGGCGACGAGCGGAGGAGTGCTGCGCTCCGGGGCGTCCGGGCCGCCGTTGGCGACCCGCCGGCCCACCCCTTCGAGCACGTGCTTGCCGATCAGGTTTCCCGCCGGCAGCTCGATGGGGTACTCCCCATCGAAACACGCCCGGCAGAGCCGGGTCTTCGGCTGCTCGGTCGCGGCGATGAGGCCGGACAGCGATACGTAGCCCAGCGTGTCGGCGCCGATCGAGCGCCGGATGCCCTCGTTGTCCAGCCCGTTGGCCAGCAGTTCGGCCCGGGTGGCGAAGTCGATGCCGTAGAAGCACGGCCACTGCACCGGCGGCGACGAGATCCGCACGTGCACCTCGAGCGCACCCGCCTCGCGCAGCATCCGCACGATGGCCCGCTGGGTGTTGCCGCGCACGATCGAGTCGTCGACCACCACCAGCCGCTTGCCCCGCACGTTCTCCCGCAGCGGGTTGAGCTTGAGCCGGATGCCGAGCTGGCGCAGGGTCTGCGACGGCTGGATGAAGGTGCGCCCGACGTACGGGTTCTTCATCAGGCCGGCGCCGTAGGTGATCCCGGACTCCTCGGCGTAGCCGATCGCGGCCGGGGTGCCGGACTCCGGCACCGGGATGACCAGGTCGGCCTCGACCGGGTGCTCCTTGGCCAGCTGGCGGCCGATCTGCACCCGGGCGGAGTGCACGTTGCGCCCGGCGATGGTGGCGTCCGGGCGGGCGATGTAGACGTACTCGAAGAGGCAGCCCTTCGGCTCCGGCGCGGCGAACCGGGTGGAGCGCAGGCCGTTCTCGTCGATCGCGATCAGCTCACCCGGCTCGACCTCGCGGACCACGCTCGCGCCGACGATGTCGAGCGCCGCGGTCTCGCTGGCCACGACCCAGCCGCGCTCCAGCCGGCCGAGCACCAGCGGGCGTACACCGTGCGCGTCGCGGGCCGCGTAGAGCGTCGACTCGTCCATGAAGACGAAACTGAACGCGCCGCGCAGCTGCGGCAGCACCTCCAGCGCGGCCGCCTCGACCGAAAGATCCGGGCGACTGGCCAGCAGCATGGTCACCAGAGAGGTGTCGTTGGTCGAGCCGTCGTCGACCAGGCCCCGCTCGGCGACCTCACGCTGGAGGTCGGCGGTGTTGACCAGGTTGCCGTTGTGCGCCAGGGCGATCGTGGTGCCGGCGGTGGTCGAGCGGATGGTCGGCTGGGCATTCTCCCAGGTCGAGCCACCGGTGGTGGAGTAGCGGGCGTGCCCGATGGCGAGGTGCCCGCGCAGGCTGGCCAGCGTCGGCTCGTCGAAGACCTGGGCGACCAGGCCGAGGTCCTTGTAGACCACCACGCCCGAGCCGTCGCTCACCGCGATGCCCGCCGCCTCCTGGCCGCGGTGTTGCAGCGCGTAGAGACCGAAGTAGGTCAGATTGGCGACCTCTTCCCCGGGAGCCCAGACGCCGAAGACGCCGCACTCGTCCTGGGGGCCGGGTCGTTGGGGATCAAGGTCGTGGCTCAGCCGGCCGTCGCCTCGAGGCACCTGCCGCTCCCTCATGCTGGGTCTGGATGGCCGGGCGGGATCACGGGTCAAGATCCGTACCCTCGGCCGGGACCGCTGTCGTCGCCTGACAGTGTACGCGAATCGCTGTCGATACAGAAAGTCACGATCCGCCTCCGGGCAGTTACATCTCCTGGCCCGTCGACGCAGCTAGAGCGGCAGATGGGCAGAGAGGTCACCCCGAGGGCCACTCACCCGTACGCGACCCTCGGTAACCGCCTCCGCCCAGTCGAGGCGGCCGGTGGCCACCGCCAGCCAGGTCGCCGGGTCCATTTCCACCACGTTCGGTGGGGTGCCACGGGTGTGTCGAGGACCCGGAACACACTGCACCGCGCCGTATGGTGGGACCCGCACCTCCACCGATCGGCCGGGGGCGCGCTCCGCGAGGACGGTCAACAGCGTCCGGACCGCCTCCCGGAGGACCGGCCGTTCGGGCGTACGCCCCTCATCGAGCGCCGACAACGCCGCCGCTACCGCGGCGGACTTAATGTGCGGAGAGGACACGACGGGACGATACGACCCGAGCCGGCGCGACTCGACGCTGGCCCTGGGTCGCGCCGAGACAGCCGGACAAGGCATAGTTGCCGACGGCGTATTCGTACCGTGATGATCCCCGGCCCGGCGCCCGCCGGTGAGGGAAGTCAGCCCGGAAGGCGGTGGACGTGTCAACACACCGACGTGCCTGGAAGCAGCGGGCCGGTGTGGTCGTAGCGCTGGTTGCCGGCGCCCTCCTCGCCCTCCCCGCCACACCAGCCCTAGCCGATGACCCCGATGTGCGAATCACAAACCTGTCAGCAGGTTCGTTGCAGAGCGGGCAACAGGCCAAGCTTGATTTTACGGTCAAGAACAACAATGACCTCCCCACGACGTTCAGCGTCAGCGTCGCTACCTTCGACGGTCTGTCCTGCCAAGGCGACTGCAACGTGCCCGCTCGGCTGATCGCGCCTGGTAGTGAGCAACAGTTCAGCGCCACGCTGGTTGCCGACAACATCCCGGCAGGTCAGACCAAGTCCGGCGCGGTGCGCGTATCTGCGAAGGCCGGCGGCGATCAAGGCAGCGACGAGCAGAACATGACGGTCCGCGGACCAAACGCGCCGCCGCAGGTGCAGACCGTGAAGTCGGTCTCCGGCAAGGTCGTGGCCCAGGCCGACGGCAGCGCTGTGCCGAACGCGATCGTGATCCTGCAGGACAGCAGGAACAAGCGGTTCGAGACCACCAGCGACGGCAGCGGCAACTTCCGGTTCAGCGGGAGCACCGACAACCCGATCACCCCGGGTCGGCTGGATCTCGGCGCGAGCAAGGACGACATCCGGGCGATCAAGAGCGTCAACGCCTCGGCCGGTCAGTCGATCACCGGCCAGCGGATCAGCCTGGCGATCAAGGTTGAGGTGACGCCGAGCGCGACCCCGTCGGCGACCGAGGAGGCGCTGCCGACCGACGAGGCGACCGAGGAGGCCACCGACGAGACGCCGGAGGCGACCGAGGGCGCGGCGGCCAACGCCAGCAACGAGGACTCCGGCAGCAGCACGGGCTCCTACGTGATCATCCTGCTCGGCGGCCTGCTCGTCGCCGCCGGCGTGGGCACGATCGTGCTGCTCTGGATGAAGCGCCGGGAGAACCCGGACGACGCCGGCGACGACTCGCCGACCGGTGGCCCCGCGGGCGGTCCCGTGCCGGCAGCCCGGGGTGCCTTCCGCGGAGCGGACGACCAGACCCGGGTGGTCAACCGGGCCGGCGCCGGCCCCGACCCGACGATGGTCGGCGGCGCCGCGCTGAGCGAGGCCCCGACGATGATGCACCGCCCGGTCGTCGACGACGTCCCACCGGACCCGTACGGCGCCCCGCCGCAGTCCTACGGCGCGAGCCCGCAGCAGGGCTGGGCCGGTAACGGCTACGGCGACGAGCCGGCCGGCTACGGCGCCGGCGGTTACGGCAACGCACCCTCCTCCGGTGGCGGTTACGGCAACGCGCCCGCCTCCGGTGGCGGCTACGGCAACGCGCCGGGCTCGGGCGGCGGCTACGGCGCCGGCGCGGGAGCCGACGGCGGCTACGGAAGCGCCGCCGGTGACGGTTACGGCACTCCGCCCGCCTCCGACGGCGGCTACGGCGGCGCGCCCTCCTCGGGCGGCGGCTACGGCAGCCGGGACTACGGCGCACCGGCCGGGGCGGCGGGCTATCCGCCGGCGACCGCGGGCGCTGGCGGCTATGACGAGCCGACCGGGCGCTACACCGGCGACAGCACCCAGTACCCGGCTCCGGCCGACCCGTACGCCACCGGGCTCTACCAGCAGGACCAGGCCCAGGGGTACGGCCAGACCGAGCCCGCGCCGTACGGCCGCGGGGCCGAGCCGGCCGGTGGCTACGGCCAGGGTGGTGGCGGCTACGACCAGGGTGGCTACGGCCAGCAGAACGGCTACGACCAGCCGGGCGGCTACGGCCAGGAGCCGCCGGCGCAGCGCGGTGGCTACGACGACCGGGGCTACGACCAGGGCGGCTATGGCCAGGGCGGCTCCTACGGCCAGTCCGGTGGCTACGGCCAGGAGCCCTCGGCCCAGCCCGGCGGTTACGGCCAGGAGCCCCCGGCCCAGCCCGGCGGTTACGGCCAGGAGCCCCCGACGCAGCGCGGTGGCTACGACGACCGGGGCTACGGTCAGCAGGGCGGCTACGACCAGTCCGGCGGCTACGGCGACCAGAACCAGGGTGGCCGGGGCCGCGACGCCAACGCGCCGCAGCAGGACCGCAGCGGTCGCCGGCTGGACTGGCTGGACGACTGACCGGCGGGCAACCGCCTGACCGCACGACGATCGAAAGGGGCCGCCCGGGTCAACCCGGGCGGCCCCTTTTTCAGCTCTTGTCCTGGTAGTTCAGGTGGCTGTCCCGGTAGCTCAGGCGGCGGAGAAGACGCCCTGGCGCAGCAGCGGGACGACGTCCGACACGTCGAGCTGGACCGCGATCTCGACGTCCTCGACGAAGCCGCGCTCGACGAGTTCCCGGCCGGAGACGCAGCCACGGATCGCGGCCGGCACGTCCGGCGTACTGGCCAGCGCGGCGAGGGCCATCGCCGCCTCGACGGAGAGCCCACCGGGCACCCCGGAGAGAGCGTCCAGCACACTGGCCGCGCCGAGCTGGTCCTCCACCGAGGGGCGCAGCGAGCCGTCCGGCCAGCGCTCCCCCGCGGCGACCACCCCGATCGGGGCGTTCGTCGTGCCGTACCCCTGGCGGCGCAGCCACCGCCCGACGGCGCGGGCGTTCCGCAGGCAGGCCGCGACCACCGGCAGTCCGGTGGCGCTGGCCGCGGCGCTGATCGCCGAACCGTTGGGCGAGGGGAGCACCAGGTCCGGAACGACCGGTGCCGCCCGCAGCGCCGCGGGCGAGAGCGACCACGGCTGCTCCGGGCTGGCCTGCCGGCGACCCACCGCGGCGACCGCGCCGACCCGGCGGGCGTAGTCGGCCGCCTGCTCACCCCAGGGGAACGGGTGCACCCGGATGCCCCGGGCGACCGCCACCTCGACGGCGGTGGTGAACGAGAGCACGTCCACCACCACCAGCGCGGCACAGACCCGGCCGAGTTCCGCCGCGCCGGTCAGCCCCCAGTCGAACCGGGCGCCGGAACCGGGTTGGGCGTGAACCGCCGCGTCCACCGCCTCAGCGCTCGTCAGGCGCCGACGGCTGCTCGGTGTCACCGGCGTCGCGGTCGGCCACCTCGTCGCTGCCGGTCGTCGCGACCGGCTCCGCCAGACCGACCGGAGCGACCGGGCCGGCCGAGGCGATCGGCTCGGACTCGACGGACTCCGGGTCCAACGGCGCGACCTCGGCGGCCGGCTCGGTGACCGGCAGCGGGACCGCCTCGACGGCCCCGGCCACACCGGCCGCCGGCGCCGGCACCTCGACCAGCTCCGCGCCCCCGAAGAGCCGCGGCAGGGTGGCGGTGTGCGCGGCGCGCAGCTCGTCCAGACCGATCCGGAACTGGCCGTGCACCTCGAGCGCACCGGCGCCCGGATCGGTGACGCCGATCAGCTCGAACGGCACACCGCGCTCCGCGCAGAGCGCGGTGAACGCCTTCTCGTGCCCGCGTGGCACCGAGACCAGCGCCCGCCCGGCGGACTCGCTGAACAGGTAGACGAACGGCATCGAGCCACCGGCGAACTGCTCCGGCACCGCGACCCGGGCACCGACCCCGCGACGCAGGCAGGACTCGACCAGGCTCTGGGCCAGGCCACCGTCGGAGAGGTCGTGCGCCGAGCTGAGGTGACCCACCCGGGCCGCCTCGGCCAGCAGGTCGCCGAGCGCCTTCTCGCGGGCGAGGTCGACCTGCGGCGGGATGCCGCCGAGGTGCTCGTGGGTGACCCAGGCCCACTCCGAGCCGGAGAGCTCCACGTGCGTCTCGCCGAGCAGGAAGAGCTGGTCGTGGTCGCCGTTCGGCCGCGGCACGAAGCCCATCGGCACCCGCTCGGCCACGTTGTCCAGCACGCCGAGCACGCCGACCACCGGGGTCGGGTGGATCGCCGCCGCGCCGGTCTGGTTGTAGAAGCTGACGTTGCCGCCGGTCACCGGGATGCCCAGCTCGGCGCAGCCGTCCGCCAGGCCGCGCACGGCCTCGGCGAACTGCCACATCACGCCCGGGTCCTCCGGCGAGCCGAAGTTGAGGCAGTTGGTGACCGCGATCGGCTTGGCACCGGTGACGGCCACGTTCCGGTACGCCTCGGCCAGCGCCAACTTGGTGCCGTGGTACGGGTCGAGCCGCGCGTAGCGGCCGTTGCCGTCGACGGAGAGGGCGACACCGAGGCCGGTCCGCTCGTCGATCCGGATGACGCCGGAGTCCTCCGGCTGGGCGAGCACGGTGTTGCCCAGCACGTACCGGTCGTACTGCTCGGTGACCCAGGTCTTGTCGGCCAGGTTCGGCGACGCGATCATGCGCAGCACGGTCTCCCGCAGCGCCTCCGGGTCGGCCGGGCGGGGCAGCGTCTCGGCCCGGTCGGCCTGGAGCAGGATCAGGTCGGCCGGCTCCCGCATCGGGCGCGCGTAGACCGGGCCGTCGTCGACCAGGGAGCCCGGCGGCACGTCGACCACCAGGTGGTCCCGCCAGGTGATGGTCAGCCGGCCCGGACGGCCGTCCGCCTCCGGCGGGGTGACCTCGCCGATCGCGGTGGCCAGCACGCCCCACTTGTCGGCGGTCTTGAGCACCGCGTCGAGCTTGTCCGGCGCGACGACGAGGAGCATCCGCTCCTGCGACTCGCTGGCCAGGATCTCGTGCGGCTCCATCGAGGGCTCGCGCAGCGGCACTCGCTCCAGCCACACCCGCATGCCGGTGCCGGCCGCCGCGGCGGTCTCGGTGAGCGCGCAGGTCAGGCCGGCGCCGCCGAGGTCCTGGATGCCGACGACCAGTTCACCGTCGTAGAGCTCCAGGCAGGCCTCGATCAGCAGCTTCTCGATGAACGGGTCACCCACCTGCACGGCCGGGCGGCGCTGCTCGCTGCCCTCGTCGAAGGTGGCGCTGGCCAGCACCGACACGCCGCCGATGCCGTCCCGGCCGGTCTTGGCGCCCATCAGTACCACGATGTTGCCGGGGCCGGCGGCGGCCTTGTTCTGCAGCCGGTTGACCGGCAGCACGCCGAGGCAGAGCGCGTTGAGCAGCGGGTTGCCCTGGTAGCTGGGGTCGAAGACCAGCTCGCCGCCGATGTTCGGCAGGCCGAGGCAGTTGCCGTAGCCGCCGACACCGGCGACCACGCCGGTGAGCACCCGGGCGGTGTCCGGGTGGTCGGCCGCGCCGAAGCGCAGCGGGTCCATCACCGCGACCGGGCGGGCGCCCATGGCGAGGATGTCCCGGACGATGCCGCCGACGCCGGTCGCCGCGCCCTGGTAGGGCTCGACGAAGCTCGGGTGGTTGTGCGACTCGACCTTGAAGGTCACCGCCAGCTCGTCGGAGACCTGCACCACGCCGGCGTTCTCGCCGATGCCGGCGAGCAGCCGGTCGCTCGGCGGGGCCTTCTCACCGAACTGGCGCAGGTGCACCTTGCTGGACTTGTAGGAGCAGTGCTCGCTCCACATGATCGAGTACATCGCCAGCTCGGCCTGGGTGGGCCGGCGGCCGAGGATCTGCCGGATCCGGTCGTACTCGTCGTCGCGGAGACCGAGCTCGGCGTACGGCTGGAGCTCGCCGGGGGTGCCACCGGCACGCGGCACGGTGTCGACGCCGTCGACCCACTCGGCGGCGACCGGCTCGACCACGCGGGCCGGGGCGGCCGGCGGCACGACGTCGGCCGGGCGCGACTCCGCCGGCTGCGCCGGGGCAGCCGCGAAGGCGTCCGGTGTCTCCCGTACCGGGTCCGGATGGGTGGTCATGACCTCTCCTCGCTGCGCTCGTGGCCGCCCGCCGGACGGTTGAGCTGACCGATGATCCTGCCGCCGCCGGTCACGCCGGCGCCCCCACCAGGTGCTTGAGGACCGAGGTGAAGAAGCCGAGGCCGTCCAGGGAGGGCCCGGTGAGCGCCTCCACGGCGTGCTCGGGGTGCGGCATGATGCCGACCACGTTTCCGGCCTGGTTGGTGATGGCGGCGATGTCGCGCTGCGACCCGTTGGGGTTGCCGCCGATGTAGCGGGCGACCACTCGGCCCTCGGCTTCGAGCTGGTCGAGCGTCGCCTCGTCGGCGACGTAGCAGCCCTCGCCGTTCTTGACCGGGACGAGCACCTCCTGGCCGGGCTGGAACGCGTTGGTCCACGCGGTGCCGGCCGTCTCGATCCGCAGGAACTGGTCGCGGTTGCGGAAGTGCAGGTGCTGGTTGCGGGTGAGCGCGCCGGGCAGCAGGTGGGCCTCGCAGAGGATTTGGAAGCCGTTGCAGATGCCGAGCACCGGCAGGCCGCCGCGGGCCGCGTCGACGATGGTCTCCATCACCGGGGCGAACCGGGCGATCGCGCCGCAGCGCAGGTAGTCGCCGTAGGAGAACCCGCCGGGCAGGACGACCGCGTCGACCCCGTGCAGCTCCGGGTCACCGTGCCAGAGCCGGACCGCCTCGGCGCCGGCGATGCGGACGGCCCGGGCGGCGTCCCCGTCGTCGAGCGAGCCGGGGAAGGTGACCACTCCGACCCGCGCGGTCACGGTCGCGCGCCCGCGGTCTCGTCGGTCTCGACCAGGCGGACGGTGAAGTCCTCGATGACCGGGTTGGCGAGCAGCTTGTCCGCGATCTCCCGGGCCTGGTCCAGGTCCGGTTCACCGGTGAACTCGATCTCGATCCGCCTACCGATCCGGACCGAGGCGACGTCGCTGACGCCGAGCCGGGGCAGCGCGTTTGCGACGGCCTGGCCCTGCGGATCGAGGATCTCGGGCTTGAGCATGACGTCGACGACGACGCGAGGCACTGGGCACTCCTGACTGTGTACGCAGTTGGGTGCCTACCCACAAGGGGCGAGCGCAGCCAGCCTACCTGGCAGATACCGCCCCGGCCGCACCGGCCGGGGCCCGTCCAGGCAGTGATCAACATAACCACCCGCCGAGCGGCGGGCGGACCGCCCCGGCGAGCGCGGCACCCGGCCCGACCAGGCCATTCACGGCGCCCGGGGAGGCCAAATCGTTACATAGATCGACCTCAATCGCAATATTGAAAACGCCACCGCCGAGCCCTACCCTACATCGACAGAGTTCGATGATGCGGCCGGCGGGTGACCCCCGCCGCCGGCCGTCCCCGCCCGGCGACCCCGGGCCCCGCCCACCGTCAAGGAGTCCAGCGACATGCGCATCCGTTCCCTGCTCGTAGCGATCAGCACCGCGCTGGTCGGCGTCCTCGGCGCCGCCTCGGGCGCCACCGCCGCCCCCGCCGGCCCGCAGCCCATCATCGGCGGCGGCACCGTCTCGTCCGCCCCGTGGGCCGCCGCGGTCTTCAGCAACGGCTCGTTCACCTGCTCGGGCAGCGTGATCGCCGCGCAGTGGGTGCTCACCGCCCGGCACTGCATCAGCGGCACGATGTCGGTCCGGGTCGGCAGCGTCTACCGTGCCTCCGGCGGCGTGACCCGCACGGTCAGCGCCACCTACACCCGCTACGACCTGGCCCTGATGCGCCTCTCCAGCTCGGTGAGCACCTCCGCGGTCACGCTCGCCAGCAGCAACCCGCCGATCGGCTCGACCAACTCGATCTACGGCTGGGGCATGACCTGCTACAGCGGCTGCTCCGCGTCGAGCCAGCTCAAGACCGCCAACGTCCAGGTGACCAGCAACAGCGCCACCGACGCGTACGGCGGGCAGGCGATCCGCAGCACGCGGATCAACGGCAACGCCTGGCGGGGCGACTCGGGCGGGCCGCAGTTCTACAGCGGTCGGCAGGTCGGGGTGGCCTCGACCGCCGACGGCTCCAGCATCCAGAACTACGGCAGTGTCGCGTACAACCGGGCCTGGATCACCTCGGTGGCCGGTGTCTGACGGTTAGCGCCCCCGCGGCGCGGATGGTCGGCCCCGCGCCGGCCGTCCGCGCCGCGCCGTTTTGCAGCATCCGATCAGGTGAACAACCCTCGCGAACACCCCGGTGACCTGCTGACAGCATCAGAACCGTGCTGGTCGTGACGACGGAGCAACTGCCCGGCTACGAGATCCGCCAGATCCTCGGTGAGGTGGTGTCATCGATGGCCAGGACGCGCAACCCCTATCGCGAGGGCGTCAAGAACCTGCGCGGCGGGGCGTACGACCCGATGGCGCCGGACAACCTCACCCGCTGGCGTACCGACTCGGTGGCCCGGCTCGGCGAGGAGGCCATGCGGCTCGGCGCGAACGCGGTGATCGGCATGCGGTTCGACAGCCGCGACTGCGGCGAGATGTGGATGGAGATCTGCGCGTACGGCACGGCGGTGATCGTGGTGCCCAAGGTTCCCGACGTGATGCCGCCCGACCAGCCGCTGGTCGCCGCGGAGACCGCGCACGAGGCGGAGATCGCGGAGGCCCCCGGCGGCATCGCCGAACCGGCCAGCGCCCCCAACCTCCGCACCGCCGCCGAAACCCCCACCCGCGACTAACCCACCCACCCCACCCACCAACCCCGCCCGCGCCCTGTTGATCAAGAGGTTTGCGTCAGGTTGGAGATCGAACTTGACGCAAACCTCTTGATCAACAGCGCTTGGGCCGGGCGCCCCGGGTGGGGTGGGGGTTAGAGGATGGGGGGTGGGGAGTAGGTGGCGGCGTTCGGGTGGGCTTCGACGATCCTGGTGATGCGGCGGGTTACGGCCTGGACCTGGGCGGGGGCGGCGCCGACGAAGGCGGCCCGGTCGGCCACCAGCTCGTCGATCTCGGCCCGGGTGAGACCCAGCCGTCCGTCGGCGGCGAGCCGGTCGAAGAGGTCGTTCTCGAGCGCGCCCTTCTCCCGCATGCCGAGCGCGACGGCGACCGCGTGCTCCTTGATCACCTCGTGTGCGACCTCCCGGCCGACGCCCCGGCGGACCGCCGCCACCAGGATCTTCGTGGTGGCCAGGAACGGCAGGAAGCGCTCCAACTCCCGGTTGATCACCGCCGGGTACGCGCCGAACTCTTCGAGCACGGTGAGGAACGTCTGGAACAGCCCGTCGGCGGCGAAGAACGCGTCCGGCAGGGCCACCCGGCGGACCACCGAGCAGGAGACGTCCCCCTCGTTCCACTGGTCACCGGCCAGCTCGCCGACCATCGACAGGTAGCCGCGGATGATCACGGCGAAGCCGTTCACCCGCTCGCTGGACCGGGTGTTCATCTTGTGCGGCATCGCGCTGGAGCCCACCTGACCGGGCTTGAAGCCCTCGGTGACCAGCTCCTGACCGACCATCAGCCGGATCGTGGTGGCCAGCGACGACGGCCCGGCGGCGACCTGGGCCAGCGCGGCGAGCACGTCGAAGTCCAGCGAGCGGGGATAGACCTGGCCGACGCTGTCCAGCACCCGGGCGAAGCCGAGGTGCTCGGCCACCCGGTGCTCCAGCTCGGCCACCTTGTCGGCGTCGCCGTCGAAGAGGTCGAGCTGGTCGGCGGCGGTGCCGACCGGCCCCTTGATCCCGCGCAGCGGATACCGGGCGATCAGCTCCTCCAGCCGCTCGTACGCGATGAGCAGCTCCTCCGCGGCCGACGCGAAGCGCTTGCCGAGCGTGGTCGCCTGCGCCGCCACGTTGTGCGAACGGCCGGTCATCACCACGCCGGAGTACTCGTTGGCGTGCCAGGCCAGCCGGGCCAGGGTGGCCACCACCCGGTCCCGGACCAGCTCCAGGGAGGCGCGGATCTGGAGCTGCTCGACGTTCTCGGTGAGGTCCCGGGAGGTCATCCCCTTGTGCACGTGCTCATGCCCGGCGAGCGCGCTGAACTCCTCGATCCGGGCCTTCACGTCGTGCCGGGTGACCCGCTCGCGCTCGGCGATCGAGGCGAGGTCGACGTCGTCGATCACCCGCTCGTACGCCTCGACCACCCCGTCCGGGACCGGCACACCGAGGTCGCGCTGCGCACGGAGCACGGCGAGCCAGAGCCGCCGTTCCATCCGGACCTTCTCCTCCGGCGACCAGAGGGCGACCAGCTCGGGCGAGGCGTAACGGTGGGCGAGCACGTTCGGGATCGTCGTCACGTACCTCATTCTCCCGCACCTGGTCGCCGGGGGCGCCGCCGGGCGGCACAGCCCACCGTGCTGGTTGAGCCGCTCGGCGACACCCCCGGCGGCCGCGACGGCTCAGGAGCGCCCCAGCTCGTAGACCGTGACCGGGCCGGAGCGGTGGCGGACGACCGCCAGCGTGGCCAGCTCCGGCGAGACCGCCCCGGCGCGGGTGTCGGCGACGAGCCAGCGCACTCCGTACTCGCGGCGCAGCCGTTCCAGGTCGGCACGGGTGGGGGTGGCGAAGATCCGCTCGTTCAGCGCGAACTGCTCCCCGTCGGGCGGGGCCTGCCGGGCGTAGCCCAGACCGTCCCGACCGTGCGCGGCCAGCGCCGCATCGGTGTAACCCCAGCTCTCCACCACCGCGCGACGCCCACCCAGGCCGGTCACCCAGAACGCGCGCGCGTCGCAGTGGTCGGTCGTCCGCACCGGCCGGCAGTGCACGTTGGTCGCCACCACGTCGTCGGCACCGGCGTGGCCGTTCAGCCAGAGGGCGGCGCGCATCTCGTCGGCGGTCACCACCAGCGCCCGGGTCTTCGCGTCCCGGGGTGGGGATTCCGCCCGGACGGACCGCGCCACCCCGTCGGCGCCCTGCGCGACGCTGGCGCCGAGGAACGCGGCGGTCACCCCGACCAGCGCCACCGACACCCACCTGCGGCGACCGGACCGGACCCGCGCCGACCGGCCCTGCCCGGCGCGAACCCCCTCGGGCTCCGCCACGGCGGCGGAAGCCGGATCACCGGAACCGGCGTCGCCGGCGGGAGCTGGATCATGGGAACCCGTATCGCCGGCCGGAGCCGGACCACCGGAATGGGCCTCGCCGGTCGGAGCCGGGTCACCGGGATCGGCGTCGGCCGGGTTGGCGGTGCCCAGCGTCGTCCCGGTCCGCCGGGCGCGCTCCTGCCGCCGACGGAGCAGCCGGGCGGTCCCGAGCGCCAGCAGCACGGCCAGCGCGACGAAGGCGGCGAACCGGGTCGCGCTGACCGCGAGCACCCCCAGCCAGCCCTGCGGGGTCGCCGCCGGCCGGGCGATCGCCGGCAGAACCAGTTGGGCGACCGCGCCGGCCACGCCGGCGGTCACCGCCACCGGCCAGGCCGGGCGGGCGGCCGCGAGCAGCCAACCGCTCAACACCGCCCCGAACGGGATCACCGCGAGCCAGAAGTAGATCTGACTCGCCGACGGGTGGTGGAAGACCCAGGTGGCACCCGCGCCCGCCAGCACCGCCCCGGCGAGCAGCCAGCCCGCCGGGTCGGACCGGTGTTCCCGGGACGCCGGCAGGAGCAGGCCGACCAGGCGGGGCGCCTGGGTCAGCAGCCACCAGCCGAACAGGACGAGCGCCAGCAGCCAGCCGGTCGTGTCGGTGCCGGCGAGGCCCGGGGGGAGCAGACCGCCGGCCCGGGCGCCGTCGTCGGCGCCGACCGTCTCGCCGTACGGCAGCATGAAGCGCAGCAGCCCGAACGCCTGCACCCTGAGCGTGCCGGCGCCACCGCCGGCGAAGAGCCGGTAGCCGAGCCCCATCGCCGCCACCAGGCAGAGCAGCGCGACCAACGCCCGCCACGGCACCCGGCGGCGGGTCCACCAGGCGACCATCGCGGCCAGGCCGAGGCCGGCGATCAGCGGGGGCAGGGCGCTGGACTTGGCGCCGGCGCAGGCCAGCCCGAGCGCCGGCACCAGCACCCAGCCGGCACCGAGCCCTCGGCCCCGGACCACCGTGACGCAGGCGCCGGCGAGGAGCACCACCAGCGACAGCACGTAGGTCTGCGACGGGCTGGCGTACGACAGCGCGGCCGAGCCGTCCGCGACGGCGGAGCCGAGGACCACCGGCACCCCGAGGTACGCGACCGCGGCGGCCACCGGCCCGGCCCACCATGATCCGGCGAGGTCCCGGGCGAGGCCTGCGGTGACCAGCGCCGCGGTGGCCGCGACCGGCACCAGCCAGAGGCGCAGCAGGAGCACCGCCGGAGACACTCCGGTGACCATGCTGCCGGCGGCGAGGTGGGCGTCGGAGAGGTAGTGGTAGCGCAGTTGCTCACCGGCCACGTGCGGCAGCTCCAACGGCATCGACCGGGTGAGCTCGTGTACCAACCCGAGGTGGTAGAGCAGGTCCGGGTAGTAGGCGTGGCTGACCGGGGGCAACGGCACCAGGCGCCACTGCGTGACGCCCCAGAGCACCAGCAGCAGGAGCACCGCGCAGACCGACCAGTGCCAGGCCACCGGCAGCGGTTTCCGCGGCCCGACCCGCCAGTGCCGGCGCAGCCGGGGTACGGCCACGAACGCCACCAGCAGCGGCACCGGCCACCAGCGCAGCAGGTGCTGACCTCCGGTCGCGGCGGCGAGCGCCCAGGCCCCGAGTTCGAGTAGCAGGCCGGTGGCCGCGCCGTGACCCAGGTCCTCCGGCAGGTTGCCTCGGCCGCCGCGCAGCGCGCGGTGCACCAGGGTGCCTGGCAGCACCAGCGTCAACGCCCAGTAGGCGGCGAAGCGGGCGACGTCGGTCGCCGGCACGTCGGTCCACCACCAGGCCGACGGGAGGGCGGCGAGGACGACCAGCCAGGGCAGAACCGCCAGGATCCGTCGGCCGGTCGGCCGCGTTCGGGTTCCGGCCGACGGCGTGACGCGCTCGGCCAGCAGCGAATCAGCCACCGGCGAGCACCGACCGGCGGGCTGCCGGAAGATCCACCTCGGCCGCCCGCTCCCCGTCCGGGTCCGCGAGGGTCGCGGCCGGCTCCGGGTCCACGAGGTCCCCGCCGGGGGCGGTCGGCTCCGGGTGCACGGAGTCCGCGCCGACGTGGAACGTCGGCCGGTTCTGCACCGTGGCGTAGATCCGCCCGACGTACTCGCCGAGCAGGCCCAGACAGACCAACTGCACGCCGCCGAGCAGCAGCACCGCGACGAACGTCGAGGTCCAGCCGGGGATGGTCACCCCGCGCAGATGGGCCGCGATCCCGAAGCCGATCAGCGCGAGGCAGCCGAGGAAGCTCACGGCGCCGAGCCAGGTAGCCAGCCGCAGCGGCGCGGCGGAGAAGTCGGCCACACTGTTCCAGGCGAGCGCGAGCATCTTCGGCAGCGGGTACTTCGTCTCACCCGCCGTGCGGGCGGCCCGTACGTAGGGCACTTCGGCGCTCGGGAAGCCGAGCGCCGGCACCAGGAGCCGGTAGACCGGCGTCCGTTCGGGCAGCCGGCGCAGCGTCTCGACCACCTCCCGGCTGACCAGCCGGAAGTCGCCGGCCTGGGCGGGCACCTCGGCGCCGACGATCCGGCGCATCAGCCGGTAGTAGGCCCGTGCCGTGTGCCGCTTGAAGAAGGTGTCGGTGCGGCGGTCGACGCGGACCCCGTACACCACGTCGGCGCCCTCGCGGGCCAGCCGGAGCATCTCGGCGATGGCCTCCGGCGGATCCTGCAGGTCCGCGTCGAGGCTGACCACCCAGGCGCCCCGGGCCCGGTGCAGGCCGGCGGTGAGGGCCGCCTGGTGCCCGCTGTTGCGGCGCAGCCGGACTACCCGCAGCTGCGGCCAGTCGCGGGCGTGCGCGCTCAGCAGGGCCACGGTGTCGTCCCGGCTGCCGTCGTTGACGGCGAGCACCTCGTAGCCGACCTCGAGCCCGTCGAGCACCGGCCGGAGCCGGGCGACGAGGGCGGGAATCACCGCTTCCTCGTTGAACATGGGTACGACCACGGAGAGCGTGATCGTCCCAGGCGTGTTGGTTCCCATGCCGGCCCCGTTCCGGACGCAGAAGGCTCACCCTGGTCACGTGCGTGGGCACGTGGCCAGTCACCCTTGCGCGCCGAGGTGACCGCGGCCTGGCTCCGGTGTGAACGATCAGGGAACGCCGATCAGCCCTCCGGAGCCCCCGCTCAGCGCTCCAGGATCGCCGTCACGCCCTGGCCGCCGGCCGCGCAGATGGAGATGAGCCCGCGCCCGCCGGCCCGCTCGGCCAGCAGCTTCGCCAGCGTCGCCACGATCCGGCCACCGGTGGCCGCGAACGGGTGCCCGGCGGCCAGCGACGAGCCGTTGACGTTGAGCTTCTCCCGGTCGATCGGGCCGAGCGGAGCGTCCAGGCCGAGCCGGTCCTTGCAGAACTCCGGCGACTCCCAGGCGGCCAGGGTGGCCAGGACCTGCGAGGCGAACGCCTCGTGGATCTCGTAGTAGTCGAAGTCCTGCAGGGTCAGCCCGGCGCGGGCGAGCATGCGGGGCACCGCGTACGCCGGGGCCATCAGCAGCCCCTCGTCGCCGTGCACGAAGTCGACGGCGGCCGTCTCCGACCAGCTGAACCAGGCCAGCACCGGCAGGCTGTGCGCGTTGGCCCACTCCTCCGAGGCGAGCAGCACGGTCGACGCCCCGTCGGTCAGCGGCGACGAGTTGCCGGCGGTCATCGTCGCCTGCTCGGCGTCCGGCCCCTTGGCGCCGAAGACCGGCCGCAGCGAGCCCAGCTTCTCCAGGGTGGTGTCCGGGCGGAGGTTCGCATCCCGGGTCAGCCCGAGGTACGGCGTCATCAGGTCGTCGAAGAACCCCCGGTCGTACGCGGCCGCCAGCCGCTGGTGTGAGCGGAGCGCCAGCTCGTCCTGGGAGCGTCGGTCGACGTTCCAGCGCAGCGCGGTGCGGGCGGCGTGCTCCCCCATCGAGAGCCCGGTACGCGGCTCGGCGTTGCGTGGGATCTCCGGCTTGAACGGCTGGAGCGGGCGGAGCTTCGCGGCCACCTTGAGCCGCTCGCCGAGGGTGCGCGCGCTGTTGAGCTTGAGCAGCGTGCGGCGCAGGTCCTCGTTGACGGCCAGCGGCGCGTCGGAGGTGGTGTCGACCCCGCCGGCGATGCCGACGTCGAGCTGCCCGAGGGCGATCTTGTTGGCGACCAGGATCGCCGCCTCCAGGCCGGTGCCACAGGCCTGCTGGATGTCGTACGCGGGGGTGTGCGGGTCGAGCCGGGAGCCGAGCACCACCTCACGGGTGAGGTTGAAGTCCCGGGAGTGCTTCAGCACCGCCCCGGCGACCACCTCACCGACCCGCTGGCCCGCCAGGCCGTAGCGGGCGATCAGGCCGTCCAGCGCGGCGCCGAGCATGTCCGAGTTGGACGCGCTGGCGTAGCGCGAGTTGGAGCGGGCGAAGGGGATGCGGTTGCCGCCGATGACCGCCACCCGCCGGATGCTCTGCACGATCGGCCTCCTCGACAGTGTTTGCCCGTACCCTACTCGCCAGTAGGCTACGCCTATGACCGACAGGTACGCGAGCTTCGTCCAATCGGGGGCCGGCCGCACGCTGGTCAAGCGCCTCGGGCTGCCCGACCCGCCCCGACTGCGCCGGCACCGCCCCGGCGACCCGATCCTGCCCGGGCCCGCGCTGCTCGGCGCGGCCACCGGCGGCCGGCTCGTCGAGCCGGTCGGCAAGTTGCTGACCACCGCCGGGGTCGAGCTGCGCGACCCGGCGGGGATCGAACCCGACGAGCGCTTCGGCGCCCTCGTCTACGACGCCACCGGCATCACCGACTCCACCGGCCTGCGGCAGCTGTACGACTTCTTCCACACGCCGGCCCGGTCCGTCGCGCCGAGCGGACGGGTGATCGTGCTCGGCACCCCGCCGGCCGAGTGCCCCACCCCACGCGAGGCCACCGCCCAGCGGGCCCTGGAAGGGCTCACCCGCAGCATCGGCAAGGAGTTCGGCCGCGGCGTCACCGCCCAACTGGTGTACGTCACCCGTGACGGTGACCCCGGCACGCTCACCGGCCTCGACGCGACCCTCCGGTTCCTGCTGTCCGGCCGCTCGGCGTACGTCTCCGGGCAGGTGATCCGGATCGGCGCCGGCCAGGCGAGCGCGCCGGCCGACTGGGACCGACCGCTCGACGGCCAGGTCGTGCTGGTCACCGGGGCGGCCCGGGGCATCGGCGCGGCGCTGGCCCGGGTGCTCGCCCGGGACGGCGCGCAGGTGGTGGCCCTGGACGTGCCGGCCGCCGGCGACGAGCTGGCCCGGGTGGCGAACGAGATCGGCGGCACCGCGGTGCAGCTCGACCTGACCGCGCCGGACGCCCCGACCCGGCTCGCCGAGCACCTCGCCGCCCGGCACGGTCGGGTCGACGTGGTGGTGCACAACGCCGGCATCACCCGGGACCGCACGCTCGGCCGGATGGATGCCGACCGGTGGGACCAGGTGATCGACGTCAACCTCTCCAGCCAGGAGCGGATCAACGACGTGCTGCTGGAGCGGGAGCTGATCCCGGCCGGCGGACGGATCGTCTCGGTCTCCTCGATCGCCGGGATCGCCGGCAACCGCGGCCAGACCAACTACGCCACCAGCAAGGCCGGCGTGATCGGGCTGGTCGACTCCCTCGCCCCGGCGCTGCGCGGGCGCGGCGTCAGCGTCAACGCGGTCGCGCCGGGCTTCATCGAGACCCGGCTGACCGCCCGGATCCCGGTGATGCTGCGCGAGGCCGGCCGGCGGATGAACAGCATGTCCCAGGGCGGCCTCCCGGTCGACGTCGCCGAGACGATCGGCTGGCTGGCCTGGCCGGCCAGCGGGGCGGTCAGCGGCAACGTGGTCCGGGTCTGCGGCCAGAGCCTGCTGGGGGCGTGATGACCGAGTTCACCACCGGCACGCCCGAGCCGGCGACCGCCCGCACGACCGTCGAGCTGCCCCGGATGCCCGCCGCCGGGGCGCTGTACCGCCGGGCGCTGGTCGGTGCCCTGCCCGGCACGGGCGGCCGCCGGGCGCCCCAACCGCCGGCGGTCCGGCTCAGCGTCGCCGACGTGCCGGTCGACCTCGACCACCTGGCCGACTACGACCGGGTCTGCGGGTTCCGGCTCGCCGACCGGCTGCCGGCCACCTACCCGCACGTGATGGGCTTCCCGCTGGCGCTGCGGCTGATGACCGCGCCCGAGTTCCCGGTGCCGCTGACCGGCGTCGTGCACGTGGCGAACCGGATCACCGTGCACCGGCCGATCCGCACCGACGAGACGCTGGAGTTCACCGCGTACGCGGAGAACCTGCGGCCGCACGACCGGGGCCGGCAGCTCGACGTCGTGCTCGTCGGGTCGGTCGGCGGCGTGGAGGTCTGGCGCGGCGTCTCGACGTACCTCAGTCGGGAGCGGCGCGGCGGCGGTGACCGGCGCGACCGGGGTGAGCGGCCAGCGGCGCCGGCCGCCTCGGCGAGCTGGCGGGTCACCCCGCGGGTCGGCACCGACTACGCCCGGGTCTCCGGCGACCACAACCCGATCCACACCTCGCGGCTCGGCGCGCGGCTCTTCGGCTTTCCGCGCCCCATCGCGCACGGCATGTGGAGCAAGGCCCGCTGCCTCGCCGCGCTGGCGAACCGGCTGCCCGACGCGTTCACCGTCGAGGTCGCGTTCAAGCTGCCGGTGCCGCTGCCCGGAACGGTCGCGTTCAGCGCCACCCCCGCCGACTCCGGCTGGGAGTTCGCCCTGCACGACGCCCGCTCGGCCCGTCCGCACCTCGCCGGCTCGGTCGGCTGATCGGAGTTTCGCCGAAGAAAGCCCCGGAGGAGGGCGGGGCACCGAGCATGAGGGCATGGAAGCCGTGCTCGACCTGCTCCGGGAGACGGTCCTCTCGCCCTGGGTCTACCTGGTGCTCGTCGCGATCACCGCGGTCGACGCGTTCTTCCCGGCCGTGCCGAGCGAGGCGGCGGTGATCACCGCCGCCGTCCTCTCGTCCGCAGGTGGGCAACCCAACCTGATCGGGGTGATCGCGTCGGCCGCGACCGGCGCGTTGATCGGCGACCACATCTCGTACGCGATCGGCCGCGGCGGCGGATCACGGCGGCTCGCCCGCTTCCCCGAGCAGAGCAGGCGGCGGGCCGGAACGGAGTGGGCCCGGCGGGCGATCGACCGGCGCGGCGGGGTCATCCTGACCACGTCCCGGTACATCCCCGGCGGGCGGACCGCGGTCACCCTCACCATGGGCGCGGTCCGCTATCCGCGGCGGCGCTTCCTCGTCTTCGACGCGATCGCCGCAGTCACCTGGGGCTGCTACTGCGGGCTGCTCGGCTACTTCGGCGGGCTGGCCTTCCAGCGCGACCCGATCAAGGGTGTGTTGGCCGGCCTGGGCCTGGCGGTCGCGATCACGCTGGCCCTGGAAGTGGTCCGTCGGCTACGCCGCCGGGCCCGCAGCCGCACCGCCCGCCGCTGACCGGAACCGCCGTCACGTCAGGTCGGCGTCGTGCACCAGGATCGCTGCCTGCACCCGGTTGGTCACCTGGAGCTTGGCCAGCGCCCGGCTGACGTGCGCCTTGACGGTCGCCTCGCTCATCGCCCGCCGGCGGGCGATCTCGGCGTTGGCGTGCCCGTGCGCCACTTCCCGGATGATCTCCAGCTCGCGCCCGGTGAGCAGGTCGAGCCGTTGCCGGGCGGCCTCCAGTCGAGCCGGGCCGCGCTCGGCGAAGGAGCTGATCAGCCGCCGGGTCACCGTCGGGGCGAGCATCGCGTTCCCGGCCGCCACCGTGCGGACCGCCGACGCCAGCTCCCGGGGTGGGGTGTCCTTGAGCAGGAAGCCCACGGCACCGGCGCGCAGCGCCTGGTGCACGTACTCGTCGAGGTCGAAGGTGGTCAACATGATCACCTTCGGTCCGGCGGCGACCACCTCGGGCGCGGCGGTCAGCCCGTCGGTGCCCGGCATCCGGACGTCGAGCAGGACCACGTCGGGGCGGAGCCGGCGCGCCTCGACCAAGGCGGAGGAGCCGTCCGCCGCCTCGCCGACCACGGTGATGTCCGGCGCCGCCTCCAGGATCACCCGCAGCCCCGCGCGGACCAGGTGCTCGTCGTCCACCACCACGACCCGGATCACGGCACCGCCACCGGGATCAGCGCCCGGACCAGGAAGCCGCCGTCGACAGGACCGGTCTCCAGCCGGCCGCCGAGCAACTCGACCCGCTCGCGCAGGCCGAGCAGCCCCAGCCCGGCACCGGGTAGCGCCGGGCCCCCCGGTGAACTGCCGTTGCGCACCACGACCTCCACCCCGTCGGGCAGGTAGCGCAGAAGGACGGTCGTCTCGGCCTCCGGGGCGTGCTTACGGACGTTGGTCAGCGCCTCCCGGACCACCCGGTGGACGGTACGGCCGACGGTCGGCGGCAGCGGCCGGGGGATGCCCTCGTCCCAGCGCCACACCCGGAGGCCGGCGGCCCGCGACTCGCGGACCAGCTCGTCCACCGCCTGGAGCGGGTCGCCCGCGGCGTCCGAGACCGCCGACCGGGGCGGACCCGGCTGACGCAGCACGCCCAGCACCTCACGCAGGTCGGTGAGGGCCTGCCGGCCGGTGGACCGGATGAGGGCGGCCGCCTCGACGGTCGACGCGTCGCTGGAGGTCACCTCCAGCGCCCCGGCGTGCACCACCATCAGCGACACCCGGTGCGCCACCACGTCGTGCATCTCCCGGGCGATCCGGGCCCGCTCTTCGGCCCGGACCCGTTCCGTGTGAGCCAACTGCTCGCGCTCCAGCCGTTCGGCCCGGTCCCGCAGCGCGGCCAGCACGTCCCACCGGGATCGGACGAGCAGGCCGGCGAGCAGCGGGAAGGCCACCAGCCAGGCGACCAGCAGCGCCGCGTTGGCCGGGCTGGCGGTGGTGAGCCGCCGCAGGCCGCCGACGGACAGCCCGACCAGCACCCCGCCCGCCATCACCAGTGCCGCCCCGATGAGATAGCCGGCCAGCCAACGCCGCTCCCGCAACCGCCGGCCCGCCTGGTACGAGGCGACCGCCACGACCGGCCCCGCGGCCAGCACCAGCCACCCGACGGCGGCGGCCAGGAACAGCGGCCACCGGCGGGACCGGACGACACCGGCCGCGCCACCGCAGGCCACGGCGATCAGCAGCACCAGCCCGGCCGGCAGCGGCGAACGCACCCCGATCGCGCCGGTGGCGGAGCTCCAGACGGCGATGGCCACGACCAGGGCGAGCAGCGGCGGCAAGTACCGCTCGACGAGCCGCCGGAGCACGACGGCGCTGATGGCCACGGGCCGAGCCTAGGTGCTGCCCGGCGGCGCGACCGGCCGCGACCGGACGGACCCGGGTCGGGTGGGGGGAGACCCGGATCCCCGGTCCGGGACGCACGCTACTTAAGTAGTGGTCCCCGGGTGACCAGCGGCCGATGGCGGGCAGCGCCGCCACGACCAGCATCGGAACCATGGATCTGCTCGACCTGCTGCACCAGACCATGTCCTCGCCCTGGGTCTACCTGGCGCTCTTCTCCATCGCGGTGCTCGACGGCTTCTTCCCGGTGGTGCCGAGCGAGACCGCGGTGATCACGGCCGGGGTGTTCGCCGCGTCCGGTGAGCCGTACCTGCCGGCCGTGATCGTGGTGGCCGCGGCCGGCGCGCTGGTCGGCGACCACGTGTCGTACGCCATCGGCCGGACCGGTGGCACCCGGCTGCTGGGCCGTCTCCCGGCCGGCGGGCGGCGACGGGCCGGCGTGGAGTGGGCCCGACGCGGGATCGCGCAGCGGGGCGGGTTGATCCTCACCGTCGCCCGCTACGTCCCCGGCGGACGGACCGCCGTCACCCTCACCATGGGCGCCGTCCACTATCCGCGGCGGCGCTTCCTCGCCTTCGACGCGCTCGCCGCCGGATCCTGGGGGCTCTACTCGGCCCTCGTCGGCTACCTGGGCGGGCTGGCCTTCGAGCAGGACCCGGTGCGCGGTCTGCTGCTCGGCCTCGGGCTGGCTCTCACGGTGACCCTCGTGGTCGAGGGGGTACGCCGGCTCGCCCGGCGCCGACCGAGCGAAAGCGGGACGGGCGGTGCGGTCAGCTCGCGGGCGGGCGCCAGGTGACGCCGTGCAGCAACTGGCCGGCGCCGAGCCAGGCGACGTTCATCATCCGGGTCGCGGTCTTCTCCGGGTCGGCCTCGGGATGGTCGGCGAGCCAGTCCGCCAGCGACTCGGTCGCGCCCACCAGGGCGTACGCGACGACCTCCAGGTCGGTGGCGGCGACCTCGCGCCCCTCGCCGCGCAGCGCGTGGTCGAGCATGCCGGCGACCACCTCGACGAGCCGTGCTCGCATGGTCGCCAACTCGCCGGCGAACGGCTGCTCGCCCCGGGCCTGCCGGTAGAGCACGGCCCAGCCGTCCCGGTACGCCCCGACGAAGCCGAAGAACGCCCGCAGCCCGCGCCAGAGCCGTTCGTCGGCGGGCAGTTCCGGGGCCGCGGCGCCGGCGATCGCCTGCATCATCCGGGTGCCCTCCCGGTGCAGGCAGGCGACGAAGAGCTCCTCCTTCGTGCCCAGGTACGCGTAGACCATCGGCTTGGAGATGCCGGCGTCCTCGGCGATCTCGTCCATGCTGGCCGCGTGGAAGCCACGCCGGGAGAAGACCCGGACGGCCGCGTCGAGCATCTGCTGCTCGCGTACGGCCCGGGGCAGGCGCTTGAAGGTGGGACCGGTGGACACCTTGCGAGCATACCTACTCGTGCGTAAGGTTACGCCGGAGTAACCAAGTCGGCCCGCCCGAGAGGTGTTTCCCCCATGACTGACTTCGATCCGGCCAACTTCGCGAACGTCGGCCCGAAGGAGTTCGCCAAGCTGGTCAAGTCGACCCCCGACGACAAGATCGCCGAGGTGATGTCCGGCGACGCGCGGGGCAAGATCCTGGGCGAGGTCTTCGGCCGGATGCCGTCGCTGTTCCGGGCCGACCGGGCCGGTGCCACCAACGCGGTCATCCACTGGACCATCACCGGCCGGCCGGACGGCGGCAGCGACACCTACGAGGTGGTCATCGAGAACGGCACCTGCACCGTCCCGGAGACCCCGCAGCGCGACCCGAAGCTGACCCTGACCATGGGCCCGGTCGAGTTCCTCAAGATCGTCTCCGGCGGGGCGAACCCGGTGATGATGTTCATGACCGGCAAGCTCAAGGCCAAGGGCGACCTGGGTCTGGCCGCCAACATCGCCAACCTGTTCGACATCCCCAAGGCCTGACATGCCCGAGTTCTCGCTTGACCTGAACGAGGAGCAGCGGGATCTCCGCGACTGGGTGCACGGCTTCGCCGCCGAGGTCGTGCGCCCGGCCGCGGCCGAGTGGGACGCCCGTGAGGAAACCCCCTGGCCGGTCATCCAGGAAGCGGCGAAGGTCGGTCTCTACGGCTTCGAGTTCCTCGCCACCTGCTGGGCCGACCCCACCGGACTCTCCCTCCCGATCGCCAGCGAGGAGCTCTTCTGGGGCGACGCGGGCATCGGCCTGAGCATCTTCGGCACCTCGCTCGCGGTGGCCGCGATCTACGGCGCCGGCACCCCGGACCAGATGGTCGAGTGGGTGCCGCAGTGCTTCGGCTCGGTCGACGAGCCGGCGGTGGCCGCGTTCTGCACCAGCGAGCCGGAGGCCGGCTCCGACGTCGGCGCGATGCGCACCCGGGCGGTCTACGACGAGGCCGCCGACGAGTGGGTGCTAACCGGGCAGAAGGCGTACGCCACCAACGGGGGCATCGCCGGCGTGCACGTGGTCACCGCCTCGGTCGAGCCGTCACTCGGGTCCCGGGGTCAGGCGGCGTTCGTCGTACCGCCGGGCACCGCCGGGCTCAACGCGACCCGCAAGCTGCGCAAGCTCGGGCTGCGCGCCTCGCACACCGCCGACGTCTTCCTCGACGACGTACGGGTGCCCGGCAGCTGCCTGCTCGGCGGGCGGGAGGCGCTGCTCGAACGCCTGGACCGGGCCCGCTCCGGGCAGCGCGCCTCGGGGCAGGCGGCGATGCGCACCTTCGAGCTGTCCCGCCCCACCGTCGGCGCGCAGGCGCTCGGCGTGGCCCGGGCCGCCTACGAGTACGCCCTGGACTACGCCAAGGAGCGGGTCCAGTTCGGACGGCCGATCATCGAGAACCAGGCGGTCGCGTTCGCGCTGGCCGACATGAAGATGGAGATCGACGCGGCCCGGCTGCTGGTCTGGCGGGCCTCCTGGATGGGGCGCAACAACCGGCCGTTCACCGCCGGCGAGGGCTCGATGTCCAAGCTGAAGGCCGGCGAGGTGGCCGTCTCGGTCACCGACAAGGCGGTGCAGCTGCTCGGTGGGGCCGGGTTCCTCCGCGACCACCCGGTGGAGCGCTGGTACCGGGACGCGAAGATCTACACCATCTTCGAGGGCACCTCGGAGATCCAGCGGCTGGTCATCTCGCGGGCGATCTCCGGGATGCAGATCCGCTGACGACCGCGCCGTCGGCGTCGGTGTCACGCACACCGACGCCGGCGGTCGCCGTCGCTCCGCCCGCCCGCGCATCGCACGATCCGTGCGTGCTTCGTCACGCCGTGCCGCCGCCGACTGGGCCAGATGCCGCGTCCGGTGCATGATCAAGTGAGACGCCCCGACGGGCGGGGCATCCGTCGCCCCGTCCGCGCACCACCGCCAAGGAGGTCTGCGGCATGGACCTGCCGTTCATCGTCACCACGCTGACCCGGCGCGGACTGCTCACCCCCGGCCGCCCGATCCGGGTCGCCTCGCAGCTCAGCGCGTTGCGGAAATGGGGCTGGAGCCTGGCCGGTGAGCTGCGGCAGGCGGCCGCCCGGGACCCCGGTCGTACGGCGGTCATCGACGAGGACGGCGTCGAGCTGACCTATCAGGACCTGCTCGACCGGGCCGAGCGGCTGGCCCGGTCGCTGCGGGCGGGGCTCGGCATCCAGGCCGGCGACCGGATCGGGGTGCTCTGCCGCAACCACCACGGCCTGATCGAGACGATCGTCGCGGCCACCCTGCTCGGCGTCGACGCCGTGCTGGTCAACACCGGGCTCTCCGCGGCCCAGCTGGCCACCGTCGCCGAGGAGCAGCGGCTGCGGATCCTCGTGCACGACGACGAGTTCGCCGATCGGGTCCTCGGCCTCCCCGCCGAACTGTCCCGCCTCGACGAACGCGCCCGGGAGGAGCTGGTCGTCGGGGCGCTGCCGGGCGAGCTGCACCCGCCGGAGCGGGACGGGCGGATCATCGTGCTGACCTCGGGCACCACCGGCACGCCCAAGGGCGCCCGCCGGCCCACGCCCGGCGGCTTCGGCCCGCTGGTGTCCATCATCGACCGCATCCCGCTGCACACCCGGGACCGGGTGATGATCGCCGCACCGATCTTCCACACCTGGGGGTTCGCCGCCCTCCAGGTCTGCTTCGCGCTGCGGGCCACCATCGTGCTGCACCGCCGCTTCGACCCGGCCGCCACCCTCGCCGCCCTGGTGGCGCACCGGTGTGACGCGCTCTTCGCCGTACCGGTGATGGTGCAACGCCTGCTGGAGGTGCCGCCGCCGGACCCACGCCCGCCGCTCAAGGTCGTCGCGGTCAGCGGCTCGGCCCTGCCCGGCGGGCTCGCACCCAGGTTCATGGACGTCTACGGCGACGTCATGTACAACCTGTACGGCTCCACCGAGGTCTCCTGGGCCTCCATCGCCGGCCCCGACGACCTGCGCGCGGCCCCGACCACGGCCGGCCGACCGCCGCACGGCACCCGGCTGGAACTCCTCGACGCGGCCGGCCAGCCGGTGCCGAACGGGCGGGTCGGGCGGATCTTCGTCGGCAACGAGATGCTCTTCGAGGGCTACACCTCGGGCGGCGGCCGGGAAACCCACGATGGCCTGCTCGACACCGGCGACCTCGGCCGGATCAACGCCGACGGGCTGCTCTTCGTCGACGGCCGCGCCGACGACATGATCGTCTCCGGCGGTGAGAACGTCTTCCCGTCCGAGGTGGAGGACCTGCTGGCCCAGCTGCCACAGGTCCGCGAGGCGGCGGTGATCGGCGTCCCCGACCCCGAGTACGGCCAGCGGCTCGCCGCCTTCCTCGCCCTGCACCCGAACGAGACCCTCGACCCGGACGCGGTCCGCGAGTACGTCCGGCACTACCTGGCCCGCTTCTCCGTCCCCCGCGACGTGGTGTTCGTGAAGTACCTGCCCCGCAACGCCACCGGCAAGGTGCTCAGCCGCGAGCTGCGCCGCTACTACGGCTGAACACCCGGGCGGTTCACGGATAGAGCGTCAGGCCCGGGGTACGGGCGACGGCGACCAGCTGGTCCACCGTGACCATCAGCGGGGCACCCCCGGAGGGGCTGTCCCGGCCGGCGACCGGGTAGTTGTTCACCGCCACGACCACCGACGTCCCGTCCGATCGCTGCAACAACACCCGGCGGTGCTCATGACGCCGATCGCTCGCCTGGTCGACGCTGGTGACGAGGACGCTTCCGTCGTCCAGCAGCTCGCTCGTGCACCCGCGTGGATCAGACGCGACCGAGCAATCCGTCGGATCGTGGATCGCGGTGGGCAGCAACGAGACCCAGAAGTTGTTGATCCGTCCATCCCGGGCCAACCGGGCGTGCGCCGAATACTCGCGGTAGCTCGGGTGGTAGGTGAACTGGACCAGCTCACAGTCCGGCACCAGCCCGTCGAAGCCGTCCACGGTGAGCCCCGGCGGCAGGTGCGCGGCCAGCGCGGGGCGCAGCGCGGCGGTCAGCCGGGCGACCCCCGCGTCGGGGGACTCGGTCGGCCGGCTGCGCACCGTGTCGTAGGTCTGCAGGGGCGGCTGAGGGCCGCTCGGCTTCGGGGTGAGCACCGGGCAGAGTGACGGTTCGTCGGCCTGCGAGCCGGTGCCGACCGGCGGCAGCGGGAGGCCACCTGGCTGCGCTCCCGGGCCGGCAAACAGCGCCGGTGCCACCGCGACCACCGCCACGGCGGCCGCGATGCCGGTGCCGGCCATCGTCCAGGTGCGGTGCCGGCGGCGTTGCCGGTCGGCGGCGATCAGCTCGTCCACGTCGATCCGGGTCGGCGGCGCCCCCGCGACGCTCGCCCGCAACTGCTGCACCAGCTCATCCATCGGTGCCTACCTCCTCGGCTCCCCGCGACGCGCCGACGAGGCGGCCCCGCAGCGCCTCGATCGCCCGCGCCGACTGGCTCTTCACGGTGCCCGGCGTGCAACCCAGCTCACGCGCGGTCTCCTCGACCGACAGGTCGCAGAAGAAGCGCAGCACCAGGACCGCGCGTCGGCGCGGTGGAAGCTCCGCCAGCAGGGCGAGGATGGTCAACCGGTCCGCCGTGCCCTCGGTGCCGCCGACCGCCGCCGGATGCTCCGGCACCTGCGCCCAGGCGGCCTCCCGACGCCACGGCCGGCGCCGCTCGTCCAGCCAGACCCGCAGCAGGGTCCGCCGCAGGTACGCGTCGGGATTCTCCATGGCGGACACCCGCCGCCAGTGCCGCAGCAGCTTGACCAGCGCCGTCGACGCCAGGTCGTCGGCCGTGTGCCAGTCACCGCAGAGCAGGTACGCCGTGTGGCGCAGCGGCTCCAGCCGTGCGCCGACGTACTCGCGGTAGCCCTCTGTGTCGGCCGACAACCGGCCACCTCCTCGCCTCACCGATCAAACGGAGACGCAAGGGGTGGCGGTTGCCCGACTCAGCCGGGAATTCTGATCCGGCCCTCGACCGCCGCCGCGGCGATGTCGGTGCGGTGCTGGGCGCCGGCCAGCTCCACCCCGCCCACCAGGGCGTACGCGGCGTCCCGCGCGGCGGCCAGGTCGGGTCCGGTGGCCGTACCGCAGAGCACCCGGCCGCCGGCGGAGAGCAACGCGCCGTCGTCGGCCCGGCGGGCGGTGCCGGCGTGGATGATGCCCGGTCGGTCCCCGCCGGTGATCACGTCGCCGGTGCGCGGCGTGCCCGGGTAGCCCGCGGAGGCGAGCACCACGGTCACCGCGGCGCCGTCACGCCAGCGCAGCGGCGGGTGCGCGGTCAGCGTGCCGGTGGCCGCGGCGTGCAGCAGCCCGGCGAGCGGGGTCTCCAGCAGCGCGAGCACCACCTGGGTCTCCGGGTCGCCGAACCGGGCATTGAACTCGATCACCCGGGGGCCGTCCGCGGTCATCGCCAGGCCGACGTAGAGCAGCCCGGCGAACGGGGCGCCCCGGCGACGCAGCTCGGTCAGGGTCGGGTGGACCACGTCGCGCATGACCTCGTCGACCAGGCCGGGCGGAGCCCACGGCAGCGGCGCGTACGCACCCATGCCGCCGGTGTTCGGGCCGGTGTCGCCGTCGCCGATCCGCTTGAAATCCTGCGCCGGCAGCAGCGGCACCGCGGCCTCGCCGTCGGTGACCACGAAGAGCGAGACCTCCGGGCCGGCCAGGTACTCCTCGACCACGACCCGGCCGCACTCCTGCGCGTGTCGCAGCGCGGCGGTGCGATCGTCGGTGACCACCACGCCCTTACCGGCGGCCAGGCCGTCGTTCTTCACCACGTACGGCGCCCCGAACTCGTCCAGCGCGCGGCCGGTGCTCTCCGGGTCGGTGCAGGTGTGGGCGCGCGCGGTGGGTACCCCGGCGGCGGTCATCACGTCCTTGGCGAACGTCTTCGAGCCCTCCAGCCGGGCAGCCGCGGCGGACGGGCCGAACACCGCGATGCCCTTGGCCCGGACCGCGTCAGCGACCCCGGCGACCAGCGGCGCCTCCGGCCCGATCACCACGAGGTCGACCCCGGTCTCGACCGCGAGCGCGGCCACCGCCGCCGGATCGTTCGCGTCGACCGCCCGCAGTTCGGCGACCGCCGCGATCCCGGGATTCCCCGGTGCCGCGATCAGCTGCGAAACGGCCGGATCGGCCGCCAACCCGAGCGCGAGCGCATGCTCCCGCCCGCCACCACCCACCAGAAGAACCCGCACGCCCCCAGATCCTACGCACCCCCTCCCCCAGGTTCGGGAAGCACCGGTGATCAAGAGGTTTGCGTCAGTAGCCGGCCTGTTTCTGACGCAAACCTCTTGATCAACTGGCGAGTGGCGGGCGGGGGCCGGGAAGGGACGGGGGTGGGGTTAGGAGGGGCGGTGGGGGGAGATGGCTTGGCGGACGGTCCAGGGGATGTAGTCGGGGTGAAGGGTGTCGGCCCAGGTGAAGCGGAGGACGGTCCAGCCGGCGTTGACCAGGCGGTTCTGGCGGCGGCGGTCAGCGAAGACCGCGCCCGGGTTGTCATGTGCGCCGCGGCCGTCGGCTTCGGCGATCACCCTCGGCCCGCGCCAACCCAGGTCGCCGATGCCGAGCAGGTAGCCGTCGTCGTCGCGTACCTCCAGTTGGAGCGCGTCCGGTGGCACTCGGCCGTCGACGCACCGCAACCGGGCACGCGTCTCCAGCGGCGACTGCGCCCGTCCGTCCGCCTCCGCCAGGTAGCCCCGAGCCGCGACCGCACCCCGTCGCCCATGAATCAGGCTTGGAATCGCCAACAGGTCGTTCGAGGTGAGGAGGCCGTTGTTCAACGCCGAATCGAGTACGGCGACCGCTGGATAACGATCGACGCGGAGGATGACGTCCGCGGCGGTGCGAAGCGGCGACGTCGCGGGTATACCCGCGACCCGTACCAGGTCAGTGGGATTGCCCGTCAACTGGTGCACGGTCAGCCACGGCGCCAGAGCGCGCTGCGGTCGCGGTCGATCCACCGGTACCGAGATGTGCACCTGCGGTGTTCGGCGGAGACCCGCGATGCCGTACAGCTCCAGCGCGCTGTCGAGGACGGCGAAGGCCCCCGGGCCGAGGCTCGCGACCGCTGCCCGGAGCCGGGCCCGCCGCAGCGCGGCGTCACTCAACTCCGCGCCTGGCACGAAGTATCCGGGCAGAAGTCGTCGCCACCTGCCCGACCGGCACAGCTGTCGGACCTGGTCCCTGGTCAGACCGGCGCGCAGCGCCTGCCCGCCGCTGACCACCCCGTCCTGGCCGGCTGCGACGCGGCGGAGAAGTTCCTGTGGTGCCACCGACTTACGATGCCCACGCGCCCCACCCCACCGAAGCCCCTGTGGATAACCCGCCGCGCCCTGTGGACAACGCCCGCCGCCAGCTCGGTGATCAAGAGGTTTGCGTCAGATTCGGGGCGGAACTTGACGCAAACCTCTTGATCACCGGGGCGAGCCCGGGACCGGGGGTGGGGGTTAGGGGAGGAGGGGGTGGAGGAGGACGTTTTCTTCGCGGCCGGGGCCTACGCCGACGACGCTGACGCGGGTGTTGCAGAGCTCCTCGATGCGGGCGATGTAGCGGCGGGCGTTCTCGGGGAGCTCGTCGGCGCTACGGGCCTCGGTGATGTCCTCCCACCAGCCGTCCATCTCCTCGTAGACCGGGGTGGCGTGGTGGAAGTCGGTCTGGGTCATCGGCATGTCGTCGACCCGCTTGCCGTTGATCTCGTAGCCGACGCAGATCGGCACCTTCGGCAGGCCGGTGAGCACGTCCAGCTTGGTGATGACCAGGTCGGTGACGCCGTTGAGGCGGCACGAGTAGCGGGCCACGACCGCGTCGAACCAGCCGCACCGGCGCTCCCGGCCGGTGGTGGTGCCGTACTCCCGGCCGATCTTGCGCAGGTGTTCACCGGCGGCGTCGAAGAGCTCGGTCGGGAACGGCCCGGAGCCGACCCGGGTGGTGTACGCCTTGCTCACCGCGATGACCCGGCTGATCGCGGTCGGCGGGATGCCCGCGCCCACGCACGCGCCGCCGGCGGTCGGGTTGGACGAGGTCACGAAGGGGTACGTGCCGTGGTCCATGTCCAGCATGGTGGCCTGCGCGCCCTCGAGCAGGACGATGTCGCCCCGGTCGAGCGCGTCCCAGAGCAGCCCCCGGGTCTCCGCGATGTACGGCGTCAGCCGCTCCGCGTACTGCAGGTACTCCTCGATCGTCGCCTCGACGTCGATGGCCTTGCGGTTGTAGACCTTGAACAGGATCTGGTTCTTCTCGCGCAGCGCGAGTTCCAGCTTCTTGCGCAGGATGCCCGGGTCCAGCAGGTCCTGCACCCGGATGCCCATCCGGGCGACCTTGTCGCCGTACGCCGGGCCGATGCCGCGGCCGGTGGTGCCGATCCGGGACGAGCCGAGGTAGCGCTCGACCACCCGGTCCAGCGCCCGGTGGTGCGGCATGATCAGGTGCGCGTCGCCGGAGATGCGCAGCCGGGAGACGTCCACGCCCCGCTCGGCGAGACCGTCGATCTCGGCGAGCAGCACCTTCGGGTCGACCACCACGCCGTTGCCGATCACGATCTTCGCGCTCGGGGAAAGGGCGCCGGAGGGCATCAGGTGCAGGGCGTACCGCTGGCCGTCCGGCGTGATCACCGTGTGCCCCGCGTTGTTGCCGCCTGAGTAACGCACCACGTAGTCGACCCGCTCACCCAGCAGGTCGGTAACCTTGCCCTTGCCCTCGTCGCCCCACTGAGCGCCGATGAGCACGATCGCTGGCATCTTTTCGCCTCCAGAAGGCTCGGGTGCCAGGTGGCGACCGGTTGGCGAGCCCGGGGTGTCAGGTTAACAAGTAGTGACGGCGTGGCCGGCAGGGGTCGCGTCGAGAGGCAGGAGGCTCCATCCGTGTACGACGTGGTGCTGCTCACCCTCGGCTCGGAGCGGGACGCTCCCGGGGGCTGTGGCAGCGGCGGAGCCTGCTGCGGCGGTGCGACTGACGCCGCGCAGAAGGCCGACGCGCCGGCGAAGACCGACGCGACGACGACCGACGGACAGCCGAAGACCACCGCCGAGCGGTGCGAGACCCCGCGGGTGCCGGTGCTGGCCTGCGCGGACGCGCTGACCGCCCGGGGCGCCCGGGTGGAGACGGTCACCGCCCGCACCGACGCGCAGATCGACGAGGTGCTGGCCCGGCTCGACGGCCCGCCCCGCCCGGACGGCCTCGTCTGGCCGGATCCGGACTCGAAGACCCGGCTCGTGATCGCCACCGCCAGTGACGCACAGTTACGGGCCGTGCTGCGCCGGCTGGTCCGGCGGTACGCCCCGCCGCCGAGCCGCCGCCCCGACGACCTGCCCATGGGCCGTACCGTGCCGGATCTGCCTCCGGTGGGCATACTGCCGCTCGATCCGGCCCGTGGCACGGCGCACCGCGACCTGGCCGCGCAGCTCGGGTTGCCCCGCGACCCGGCGGCGGTGGCCGCCGCGGTGCTCGACGGCACTCCCCGCCGGCTCGACCTGCTGCGCAACGACGGCGGTTCGGTGACGCTGGACGGCGCGCTGCTGGGTGCGGCCGACGAGGCCGGTCGGCCGCTGCACTGGCGGGGCCGGGTGGAGGTCGACGACACCGTCCTCTCACACGGCGACGACCCGCTGCTGGCGTGCGCGATCGGGAACGCCGGCGGTTACGCGACGCTCGACGACGTGGCCCTGCTGGGCCGGGTGGACCCGACCGACGGTCTGGTCGAGGTGGCCGTGGCGGTGCCGGTGGTGACCCGCTCCACGTTCGGTCGCAAGCGGGTACGCCTCGAAGTGCGCCGGGCCCGGGGTCGGGCCGTCGCCGTGCTGCCCCGCGACGAGAAGGTGCCGTACCTCGACGACGGCGTCGAGGGCCAGCTGAGCCGCAAACGGTCCTGGTGGACCGAGCCGGGGGCCTGGGCGGTCTGGGCGGCCTGACCCTCGCGGCCCCGGTTTCGCGGTCCGACCATCGTCGGCCGGTGGGCCTATCCTCGGCAGGAGGAATGGGGAGGAACCGTGGTGGACGAGAACGCCGACCGGGTGCGCGTACCCGGCCAGCAGCCGGTGCCGGAGCGGGACATCGAACCACTCTGGCCGCCGGATCCGGCCGACTCCGGCGCGGCTGGGGCGACACCGCCCTGGGCTGCGGTGGCCGTGCCGTCCCCGGCCGATCCGAACAGCGCGCGTCCGCCCGCCGGGCCCGTCGCCACGCCGTCGGGCGGGGCGCCGGTTCCCGGCCACCCGCCATCCGGTCCGCCGGTTCCCGCCCCGCCGCACGCGGGCGACTACCCCTCGCTGACCAGCGCGATGCCGACGTCGGGCGGCTGGATGCCCCCGCCGCCGCCCGCCTCCGGCGCAGCGGCGGCCCCGCAGGCCAACTGGCAACCACCGACTCCCGCTGGGCAGACCGGCTGGCAGCCACCGACGACCGACGCGCCGGCTCCACAGTCCGGCTGGCAACCACCGTCGACCGGCACGCCCGCGACGCAGACCGGCTGGCAACCACCCGCGCCAGCCGGTGCCGCCGGGCCGACGAACACCGGGCCGGCCAGCGCCGCCGGGCCGGTCACCGGGCCAGCGTCGGGTGTCGCGGCGGCGTCGGGTGTCGCGGCGGCGACCAGTGGCCCGCCGGCCACCGGCCGGGTCGATCTCGACATGCCGTTCACCCTCGACCAGCCACCGCCGCCGGCCACCGGCCGCACCAGCCGCGACCAGCCGGCCGCACCGGCCACCGCCAGCGCCGGCCCCGACCAGCCGGCCGCGCCGGCCACCGGGTCTCCCGCCGACCAGGCGGCCACCGGTCGCGCGATTCCTGATCAGCGGCCCGCACCATCGGCGGCCGACCGGGAGGTCACCGAGGGCCGGCCCGGACCGGCCGCCCCGCGTGGCGAGGCAACGCCCAGCCTGTCCGCCCCGGGTGGCGAGGCAACGCCCGGGCCGTCCGCCCCGGGTGGCGAGGCAACGCCCGGGCTGTCCATCCCGGGTGGCGAGGCAACGCCCGGGCCGTCCACCCCGGGTGGGGAGGCAGCGCCCCGGCCAGTCGGGTCCGCCGCGGTGAGCGACGTCGCGGGCGGCGAGGAGCGCTCGGGAGACGGCGATCGGTCGGGTGGCGCGGGCCGGCCCGGCGAGTCTCCCTGGGCCTATCCGCCGCAGCGACCGGCCACCACCGGCCCGGACCGGGCGGAGGCTCAAACGGCCACCGGCACACCGGGGCCCGACGCGACCAGCCGCCCGGCGGGCACGTCGCCGCCACCCCAGGTCGGCAATCCGAACACGGTCGGTACCGCGACGATGCCCGGTGCCGGCAACCCGCACGCGGTCGGCACCGCGACGACGCCCGGTGCCGGCAACCCGCACGCGGTGGGAACCGCGACGGCGCCCGACGGCGGCAGCCCCGGTGTGACGGCCGTACCGCCGCCGCCGCTCGGCGACCGCGCCGCAGTCGGTGCCCCGCCCTGGCCCGGCGTCGCCGAGCAGCAGCCTCCGCCACCGCCGTCGACCGCGCAGCCCGGCGACCCGGTACCGCCGGCGCCCCAGGTCGGGGCGACCCCGCCGCCCGGGCCGTACCCGCCGTCGCCCGGCTGGTACCCGCCGCCCTGGCAGCAGGGTGCGGCCGGGACGCCGCAGGCACAGCCGGCGCAGCCCGAACAGCCGGCCCAGGCGCCGGGCTACACGGACGCCAACTGGACCCCGGAGACCACCGCCGCGCCGACCGCCGAGGACTTCGCCCGGCGCCGGCAGGTACGTCCCGCGGACCCGGTGGCCACGATGGGCGTACGGGCGGTGGCCAACAAGATCGGCCTGCGTCTCGCGCCCGGGCGGCACGAGCAGGAGCTGAAGCGGGACATCGAGATGGTGCGCCGCAACTTCGGCGGGCTGCGCCAGGTGACCGTGGTCAACCCGAAGGGCGGCGCCGGCAAGACGGTCGCCATCCTGCTGCTCGCGATGACGTTCGGCCAGAAGCGCGGCGGCTACGTGCTGGCCTGGGACAACAACGAGACCCAGGGGACGCTGGGCATGCGGGCCCAGCAGGACTTCCACTCCCGCACGGTGCGGGACATGCTGCGCGACCTCGGGCAGTTCCAGGGCGCGCACGGGCGGGTCGGCGACCTGTCGCAGTACGTCCGCTCGCAGGGCGAGGGCATGTTCGACGTGCTCGCCTCGGACGAGTCGGCCACCGGTGGCGAGATGCTCACCGCGGCCGCGTTCGCGGAGATCCGCGAGGTGGTCAGCCGCTTCTACAAGCTGATCTTCGTGGACACCGGGAACAACGTCCGGGCGCAGAACTGGCAGGCCGCGATGGACGCCACCGACCAGCTCGTGGTCACCATGTCGGCCCGGAACGACTCCGCCGAGACGGCCGCCCGGATGCTCGACCACCTGGAGCAGAGCGGCCGGCAGCGGCTGGTCCGGCAGGCGGTCACCGTGGTGTCGATGCCGCCGTCCCGCAAGGAGATCGACCTGCCGGCGATCCAGGAGCACTTCGCGGCGCGTACCCGGGCGGTGCTGCTGGCGCCGTACGAGCGGCTCATCGACAGCGGCGAGCCGATCCGCTACGGCGCCCTCTCGTCGGCCACCCGGGACGCCTGGTTGAAGATCGCCGCCGCGGTGGCCGAGGGGCTGTAGGAACACCCCCTGCGACGGCCGGCCCGGTGTCGCCGGGCCGGCCGTCGGCGTGGGTCAGTTGCTGGCCAGGGCGTCCGCCGCGGCCGGGTCGCAGTCACGGAGGAACTGGGCGCAGCGGGCCGCCTCGTCCGCCTCGCCGATCTCGTCGGCGGCGCGGGACAGCACGTAGAGGCAGCGGAGGAAGCCCCGGTTGGGCTTGTGCGACCAGGGCACCGGGCCGTGGCCCTTCCAGCCGCTGCGGCGCAGCTGGTCGAGGCCGCGGTGGTAGCCGGTGCGCGCGTACGCGTACGCAGGGATCACCTGGCCCTCCCCGAACGCCCGCGCCGCCAGCGCCGCCCAGGCCGCGCTGTTGGTGGGATACCGCGCCGCCACCTCGGCGAACGCCGCCTCGTCGCCGGACTGTTCGGCGGCGGCCAGGGCGGCGGCGGCCTCGTCGTGCGCGGGGAGGAGGGTGGCCGGTGGCTCCGGCATGAGGTTCTGCATCGCCCCATTCAACCCGCTTCGCCGGCCGACACGCGAGAGGGTCGGCCGACCCGGATGGCTGAACGGCTGAGGAGTTGGTCACGCCTGCGGCCTATGCCGCTCGAAGGTGTTTTCCACTACAACTATTGGTCCGGAGCCTCCCCAGGACCCGGTTACGCAGGAGCCCGGTGGCCACGGTCACCGGGCTCCTGTCGGTTCCGGCCCCGGTCGGCGTTTGGCCGGGCCGGTCGGCGGGGCAGGATGGCCGGGTGCCGACCCCACCGCCCGCGGACGTCATCGAGCCGCACCCTACCGACGAGATCGAGACCCGCGCCGAGTTCGACCGGCGGCTCGCCACCGGCAGCCTCGCCGGGCTGACCGTCCAGGGGCTCCGCCTCGACCTGGCGCCGGTCCCGGACCTCACCGCCGTCACCGTGACCGGGACGCTCTTCGTCGGATGCCGGTTCGCCTCCCGGGAGGTCGGTGCCGACCTGGTCCGGCGCGGTGCCAACGTGGTGCCGCCGTTCTCCGGTCTGCCGTACCCGACCCAGCCGTCGCACCTCTACACCCCCGAGGAGTTGGCCGCCGGCTTCGCCGAGGGCGGGTTCGCCGGGATGTACGACACCCGGGTGTACGCGCACTTCCGGGCGCACGGCGGCGCGCTGCCCGACGTCCGGGAGGCACTCGGCCAGCGGCTGCACGACCACGGCGTGGACAACGCGCTGGCCGACGCCACCCGGGCCTGGCTGACGGCGTACGGGCCGCAGTCGGTGGTCGGGATCATGGGCGGGCACGCGGTGCCGCGCGGCAGCGTGTCGTACCGAATGGCCGCCGTGCTGGGCTGGGAGCTGGCCCGGGCCGACCGGCTGGTGGTCACCGGCGGCGGGCCGGGGGTGATGGAGGCCGCGAACCTCGGCGCCTACCTGGCCGGCCGGCCGGCGGAGGAGCTGACCGCGGCGATCGACCTGCTGGCCGCGGCGCCCGACTTCACCGACCACGACCGGTACACGGCGGCCGCGCTGGGGGTGCGGGAGCGCTATGCCCCGCCGCCGGTGCCGCAGCAGCGTGCGGCCGACCTGGGTTGGGCACGCACCGGCGGGTTGGCCATCCCGACCTGGCTATACGGGCACGAGCCGGCGAACCTCTTCGCCGGCCGGATCGCCAAGTACTTCTCGAACGCGATCCGGGAGGACACCATCCTGCGGCTGGCCCGGGGCGGGATCGTGTTCGCGCCGGGTCGGGCGGGCACCGTGCAGGAGGTGTTCCAGGCGGCCACCAAGACCTACTACGGCACCGACGGCGCCAGCGGCGCGTACGTCTTCCTGGACCGCGCCTACTGGACCCGGGAGCTGCCGGTCGAGTCGCTGCTGCGTCCGCTGCTGGGCGCGTCCCCGTTCGGTGACCTGTCGCCGACGATCCACCTCACCGACGACGTCCGGGAGGCCGTCCGGGTGCTCACCGCCACCGCCTGAGCAGACGGCGACGGCCGGCTCCCCGGGTGGGGGCCGGCCGTCGCGGTGAGCGGGTGGTTACTTGTTCATGCTGGTGCCGGTGGAGCGCAGGTGCTCGCACGCCTCGACGACCCGGGCGGCGAGCCCGGCCTCGGCGGCCTTGCCCCAGGTGCGCGGGTCGTACTGCTTCTTGTTGCCGACCTCGCCGTCGATCTTCAGCACGCCGTCGTAGTTGCGGAACATGTGGTCGGCGACGGGCCGGGTGAAGGCGTACTGGGTGTCGGTGTCGATGTTCATCTTCACCACGCCGTAGTCCAGCGCCTCGCGGATCTCCGACAGCAGCGAGCCGGAACCGCCGTGGAAGACCAGGCTGAGCGGCTTCTCCTTGCCGTACTTGGCGCCGACCGCCATCTGGATGTGGTCGAGGACCTCGGGGCGCAGCTTCACGTTGCCCGGCTTGTAGACGCCGTGCACGTTGCCGAAGGTCAGCGCCGCCATGTAGCGGCCCTTCTCGCCGAGGCCGAGCGCCTCGACCATGGCCAGGCCGTCCTCGACCGTGGTGTAGAGCTTCTCGTTGATGGCGTTCTCGACGCCGTCCTCCTCGCCACCGACGACGCCGACCTCGATCTCGAGGACGATCTTGCCCTTGGCGGCCTCGTCGAGGAGCTGCGCGGCGATCTCGAGGTTCTCCGCCACCGGCACGGCCGAGCCGTCCCACATGTGCGACTGGAACAGCGGCTCCTCGCCGCGCTTCACCCGCTCCTGCGAGATGCCCATCAGCGGCCGGACGAACTTGTCCAGTTTGTCCTTCGGGCAGTGGTCGGTGTGCAGGGCGATGTTGACCGGGTACTTCTTGGCCACCTCGTGCGCGTACGCGGCGAACGCCACCGCGCCGGTGACCATGTCCTTGATCGACGGGCCGGAGAGGTACTCGGCGCCACCGGTGGAGACCTGGATGATGCCGTCGCTCTCGGCGTCGGCGAAGCCCTTGAGCGCCGCGTTGAGCGTCTGGGAGGAGGTCACGTTGATCGCGGGGTACGCGTACCGGCCCGCCTTGGCGCGGTCCAGCATCTCCGCGTAGGCCTCGGGGGAAGCGATGGGCATGTCAAACGCTCCTTACTTACCGCTCTCGGCCGTGCAGGCCGCTGTTGTCCATGGGTGCGCCGGACCGCGCTGTCCTCCGCCGGGCAGTATCCCGCAGCCGGTGCGCGTGGACGCAACCGACCCGGTGCACGTCCACCCGTCGGTGACCCCGGCGCGGCCGGTCACCGGTCGTCCACGCTGTCCGGCAGCACCACGCTGATCAGCCAGGTGACCACGGTCATCACGATGGCGCCCCAGAACGCGGCCCAGAAACCGTCCACCCGGAACGGCAGGTCGAGGGCGTGCGCGATCCGGTCGGTGAGCAGGAAGAGCAGCGCGTTGACGACCAGCGCGAACAGGCCCAGGGTCAGCAGGTAGAACAGGCAGCCGATCACCTTGATCACCGGCTTGAGGACCGCGTTGACGATGCCGAAGATCAACGCCACCACGACCAGCGTGAGCACCGTGTTGGCACCGGACCGGCCGCCCACCTCGACGCCGGGCACGATCAGCGTGGTGATCCACAGCGCCACCGCGGTGATCGCCAGCCGGATCAGGAAGCCCACGGCACCATCCTGGCACCGGCCGTACGCACCGGAGGGGGGATTCGGCCGACTCGGTCCCGCCGCGCTCCGCGAGCGCCGCGCAGACGCAGCCCGTACGGTGTGTGGGGTAACCGCCCGCCGAGATCCAGGGAGGGACGATGAGTCAGCCCGACGAGGACTTCGCCCCCAGCGCCCACCTCAGTCCGGAGGAACGCGACCTGGAAGCGGAGCCGGCTGACGCGGTCGAGCAGGCCACCACCGTCGACCCGATTGACGGCGACCCGGAGCCGCACCGCGGCCTGGAGGTCGACGACTGGGACGCGATGGAGCAGGCGCGGGTGGTCGTCGGCGACGAGGACGACTACCGCTGACCCGAGCAGCACGGCTGGCGGTCGCCGTCGAACGCCCCCGCTCCGCCCGGCGTACCTGCCGGACGGCGCGGCCCGCTCAGCGCAACCGGGTGACCCGGTCCGGGTTGGCGGCGGCCCACTCGGCCAGCCGGTCCTCCCGCAGCGCGGCGAGGAAGGCCGGCGCGGCCTTCGGATCGGCACGCAGCCGCCAGGCGGGGCTCTCCGGCGGCCCGACCGGAAGGCTGAGCCCGACCGGCTCGGTCGACGCCAACTCCGGGACCACCCGCAGCAGGTCGGGCAGCGAGCCGCCGGCCACGGTCAGCTCCGGGCCGACCTCGGCGACGAGGCGGGAGAGCTGCACGGGATTGGTCAGGACATCGCGCGCCGCGGCCTGGTGGACCAGCCCGGCCGCGAAGCGCTGCGCGTTGCGGTCGCGGTCCAGACCACCGTCGGGCAGCCCCTGCCGCTGGCGCAGCAGGTCGACGGAGGCCGCGCCGCCGAGCCGCTGGCAGCCGGCGCGGAAGACCCGGTCGGTGTGGACCGAGCGGACCTGCTGCGGCAGGCAGACCTCCACCCCGCCCAGCGTGTCGGTCACCTTCCGCAGCACCGGATAGGTCAGCACGACGCCGGCGTCGACGGGCACGCCGGTCACGTCGGCGACGGCCTGCCGGGTCAGGTCGTACCCCCGGCTCAGGTCGCGACGGTCGGTCCCGGCGCCGTACGCGAAGGCCGCGTTGAGCTTGTCCCGGTGGAGCCCGGGGATGTCGACCTCCAGGTCACGCGGGAGCGAGATCAGGTACGGCCGGCTACGGTCGGCCGGGATGTGCACGATCAGCACCGAGTCAGCCAGCGGTGGAGCCTCGCCCGACCTCAAGTCCAGGCCGACCAGCAGCACGTTCAGCGCCCCGGCCGGGGCCGGGGACGCCGACCGCTCGGCCAGGGTGCCGTCGGTGACCGCCGGGGCGGGCGTGAGTTGCGGAATCCCGACCCCCAGGCCGCCGACCAGGGCGAGTGCGACGCCGGCCGCCCGGAACCGCTGCCGGCGACGGCGACGTACGGCGGCCACCCGGTCGATCGCCGCGCGCACCGGGCCGGCGGCCGGGGTCAGCGCCTCGTGCCGGGCGAACGCGGCGCGCAGGTTCTCCTCGATCATGAACTGACCTCCACGTACTCGGTCCGGAGCGCGGCCAGGGCGCGGGAGATGGAGGACCGGACGGTGCCGACCGCGCAGCCCAGGATCTCGGCGATCTCGGCGTCCGGCAGGTCCTCGTAGTAGCGCAGCACCAGACTGGCCCGCTGCCGGCGCGGCAGCCGGGCCAGCCAGGACCAGACCTGGTCCCGGTCCACCGCGGACTGGGCGTGGTCGGTCGGCTCCGGCACCACCTCGTCGGGCTCCGCGCGAAGCAGCACCCGGCGCACCCAGGAGCCCCGCCGCCAGTCGATGTACTGGTTGGTGAGCATCCGGCGCACGTACCGCTCGGGCAGATCCGCCCGCGCCACCCGCCGCCAGTTGAGCTGTACCCGGACCATCGTCTCCTGCACCAGGTCCTCGGCCTGATGCGGATCACCGGTCAGCATCACCGCGTACCGCAGCAGCGCGGCGAGCCGCGAATCCGCGAACTCCTCGTAGGTCACTGCACCTCCCGGTCTCCTGCCCCTGATGACGGATCCGGGCGGGCGGAACGTTGCGGTCCGGTTCTAGCCGGCCGGCAGCCCAGCCGGCCGGGCGCGGCGGCCACCCGGACAGTGACATCCGTGAGAGCCTGACCACACTCCGCCACCGACGGGAGGACATCATGTTCCGGCACTCCGTCCGACGCTGGCTCGCCGGGATCAGCGCAGCCGGCGCGCTGATCGCCGTGGGCGCCGCCCCCGCGGTCGCCGCGCCCGGGCAGCTGCGGATCTCGTCTCGGGACGTGCTGGTGGCGCCCGGCCACAGCGCGCTGGGTTACATCGACGTCCGGATCGAGGGCCAGGACCTCCAGGTGCGCCTCGACATCGACGCGTCCGAATTGGCGGCGTTGGGCGGCTTCGAGCTGACCGACAACGGGTGGGACTGCACCCGCGGCGCGGACCTGCTGCGCTGCACCACCACCGCCGACCGGTGGGGACAGACGCCCCGGCTCTACTACCGGGTGTCCGCGCGGGCGGACGTGACGCTGGGCGAGGAGGCCCAGTTGAGCATCACCGGAACGTCAGCCGCCGGGACGGCCGCCCGGACCACCACGGCCACCGTCGTCGAGGGGATCGACCTTCAGACCGAGCCCCGGGCGCCGCTCGCCGCCGCCCCCGGCGCGCGGCTCCAGCTGCCGAGCACGGTACGCAACGCCGGTCCCGTTCCGGTCGACGGCGCGGTGCTGGTGTTCACCGCCGACTGGCTCCTCGAATACACCGGCACCTTCCGCAACTGCCGCCACCAGGAGGGCCTGCCGACCATCTGCCGGTTCGACACCGAACTACGTCCCGGGGTGTCCTACCGGCTCTCCGTACCGCTGCCGCTCGCCCTCAGGCAGAGTGCGCGCAGCGGGCTGGTGCTGGTCAACCGCCTTCAGTGGTGGACGACGGACGACTGGGCGCTGGTCGAGCGGGAACCGGACGAGTCGCTTCCGCCGGACACTCCGGGCACCGGCGAGGAGTTGCGCCTCGTCGAGCAGCCGGCGAGCCGGCAGACCGAGACGTCACCCTGGGACAACTTCACCGCCGTCGATCTCACGGTCACCGGTGACCAGACTGCTGACGCGGCCGCCGTCGGCCGCAGCACCAGCGCCCGGCCCGGCGACCGGGTGCGGGTGTCGCCCGGCTTCAACAATCTCGGGCCGGCTGCCGTGGAGACCTGGCGGATGTCGCCGCTGGTGCGGGTGGGGATTCCCGAGGGCAGCACAGCGGTCACGGTGCCGGGAACCTGCGCGCCGATCGGCGAGGGGGAATGGAAGCCGGGAGACACCTGGGGCCAGCCGGGAGCCCGGGCGTACGGTTGCCGCCCCCAGACCGACTTCGCCTTCCCCGGCCGACCGGTGACCTTCACCTTCACCCTGCGGGTGGACCGGCTGACCACGCCGACCTCCGCTCCCGTGACCATTGACATGCCGGGAGACACCAACGCCGCCAACGACACGGCGCAGATCACCCTCACCCCGCGCAGCGCGCAGTCGAGCGGCATCGGTGGCGGAAACGACGACTCCCTGCCGATCACCGGCGGCTCCACCGGGGCGCTCGCCGCCCTGGGTGTGCTGCTCTTCGCCGCCGGCCTCACCGGCCACCTCGTGACACGGCGCCGCCGCACCCGCTTCGTCGTCTGATCCACTGTCGGCGGGCGGAACGTTGCGGCGGTCCCGATCATCCGTTCGGCCTACTTCCGCAGCCAGCGACCATTCGGGGCGACGGCGGACCTTAACGGTTCCTTAAGATCCGCAGGCTTCACTTTCGTCCCCCGACATGAGGGAACCCCCAATGCTCAAGCACTCCACCCGGCGCTGGCTCGCCGGGTTGGGCGTCGCAGGCGCGCTCGTCGCCGCCTCCGCCACCCCCGCGTTCGCCGACAACGACGCGTTCCACCTGTACGCGACCGACCTGTTGGTCCCGGTAGGCCAAAGCACCTACAGCGGAATTTTCCTCGCTCCGGTGCCGGAACAGCCGCCGATCAAGCAGGCAACCCTTGACATCGACCTGTCCGGCATCTCGAACCTGGTGGAGATCGAGCCGAACGCCGAGCAGTGGCACTGCAACGCCGAGGACAGCCGACTGCGCTGCGCGGCGGACGCCGACCCGGAGTGGGGCATCGGTGACTTCACCTTCACGGCACGAGCCAAGGACGGTGTTCAGTCGGGGCGCTCGGGCGAGATGACGGTGAAGGCGACCGCGAACGGCTCCGAGGTCACCAGGACGGTGACGATGACCCTGGCCGAGGCGGTGGATCTGCAGGCGGTAGATGAGAAGATCGACCTGAAGGCGGCTCCGGGCTCCTCTGTGGGAACGCGGCTGGACGTTCGCAACGGTGGGCCGTCACCCGCCCGGGGCGCGGTGATGATGCTCTGGCCCGACGGTTACGCCTCCTACATCGGCAACTTCTCGAACTGCGTCAACTACGACGGCGGTCCCACCGTTTGCCGGTTCGACTCGGACCTGGTTCCCGGCAGTGCGTACCGCTTGTCCAACGATCTGCCGATGAAGGTCTCCGCCGATGTGCGCAGCGGCAGTTCCCTTGAGAACCATGTGACCTGGTGGACGGCCGGTGACTGGGAGCTGTCGGACAACGACGAGTACCTGGGTGACGCCAAGCCGGGCACCGGCTCCCCGCTGCGGCTGGTGGAGACCGGGTCGAACGCCCGCAACGTCGCGCCGGAGACCGACGTCGACTGGTCCAACAATTACGCCACCATCGGCATCTCGGTGACCGGCAACAACTATGCGGATCTCGCCGCCGAGCCGCTCACGGCCAGCGCGGGCAAGGGCAAGTCCGTCGAGATCGCTCCCACTATCCGTAACGTCGGTCCGGCCATCGCCGAAGCCACCTGGAACCTCACCAAGCCGGTGGTCCAGATCGACATCCCGGCCGGTACGACTGTCCTGGAGGCGTCCGGCGATTGCGCGCCGATCACGGACGCCGGTTGGAACATCCAGGAGGAGTACGGCAAGCCGGGTGGTCAGCGGTACGGCTGCTTGACCAGCGAGATCGCCAGTGGCCAGACGATGCCGATCCCGTTCACGCTTCGGGTGGACAAGGCCACGCCGGACGCGACCGGGCGGGTGAGCGTGGCCTTCCCGGGCGACCCGAAGGCCGGAAACAACACCGCGATGATCGTGTTGAACCCGGCCGGTGAGGGCGGGCAGGGCGGCGGTGACGATGGCCCACTGCCGATCACCGGCGAGTCCACCGCCCTGATCGCCGGCGTCGGCGGCCTGCTGCTCGTGGCCGGCGTCGGCGGCTACCTGGTGGCCAAGCGCCGCCGGACCCGCTTCGTGGCCTGATTCATCACGCACCACCGGTGCCCCGCCGACCACCGGTCTGCGGGGCACCGTCGTGCTGGGCCCCCGGCCACGCACAAAACCGGGCGACGCAAGATCGATGCGGCTGCCACCATGGTCGGCGTGCTGCTCACTCTGACCACCACCCACCAGCCGGCGACCGACCTCGGTCACCTGCTGGTCAAGCATCCCGACCGGGCGCAGGCCTTCGACGTGCCGGTCGGCACCGCGCACGTCTTCTACCCGGAGGCGGACGAGCAGCGCTGCACCGCGGCCCTGTTGTTGGACGTGGACCCGCTGCGGTTGGCCGGTGCCCGTCGCTGCGGTCGGGGTGGCTCGACGGCCGCCCCGGAGGCCTTCACCCTCGGCCAGTACGTCAACGACCGGCCGTACGCGGCGTCGAGCCTGCTCGCCTCGGCGCTGGCGAAGGTGTTCCGCACGGCGCTGCGCGGCGAGTCCCGGGACCGGCCGGAGCTGGCCGCGACCCCGATCCCGCTGGAGGTGCGGGTGCCGGTGCTGCGCTGCCGGGGCGGCGCGGAGGTGGCGATCCGGGTCTTCACCCCGCTCGGCTGGACGGTCGAGGCCACCGCTCTCGCGCTGGACGAGCAGCATCCGGAGTGGGGCGACAGCCGCTACGTCGACCTGCGGCTGACCGGCACCCTCCGGCTCTCCGACGCGCTCAACCACCTCTACGTCCTGCTCCCGGTCCTCGACGACGCCAAGCACTACTGGGTGGCGCCGGACGAGGTGGAGAAGCTGCTCCGGGCCGGCGCCGGCTGGCTGGCCGACCACCCGGAGCGGGGGATGATCAGCCGGCGCTACCTGGCCCACCGGCGGGCGCTGGCCGGGCAGGCTCTGGCCCGCCTCGCCGAGCAGCGGCTCGCCGACGAGCCGGCGGTCGCCGACACGGTGGACGAGGAGACCGACGGGGCCACCGAGCGCCGGCCGTCGCTGGCGGCCCGCCGCCGGGAGGCGGTGCTCGCCGCCCTCGCCGAGAGCGGCGCCGGCCGGGTGCTCGACCTGGGTTGCGGTGGTGGCGCGCTGTTGGCTGCCCTGGTCGGCGACCGCCGCTACACCGAGGTCGTCGGCACCGACGTCTCCCCGCACGCGCTGGCCATGGCCGCTCGCCGGGTACGGCTGGACCGGCTGCCGGAGCGGCAGCGGGACCGGATCACGCTGCGGCAGTCCGCACTGACCTATCGGGACGACCGGCTGCGCGGCTATGACGCGGCGGTGCTGATGGAGGTGATCGAGCACGTCGACCCGCCCCGACTGGCGGCGCTGGAGGACGCCGTGTTCGGTCACGCCCGGCCGGGCACGGTCGTGCTGACCACCCCGAACGCCGAGTACAACGTCCGCTACGAGGGGCTGCCGGCGGGCCGGTTCCGGCACGCCGACCACCGCTTCGAGTGGACCCGGGCCGAGTTCGCCGCCTGGGTCGACCGGGTGGCGACCGACTACGGCTACACCGCCCGGATCAGCGGGGTGGGTGACGAGGACCCGGAGGTCGGCGCCCCCACCCAACTGGCCGTGCTGACGCTGGCCGCGCAGGCCCCGACCCGGCAGGAGGACCGGCCGTGACCACCCTCGACATTCCCGAACTCGCGCTGGTGGCGCTGGTCGGCATCTCCGGATCCGGCAAGTCGACCTTCGCCCGCCGGCACTTCGCCCCGACCCAGGTGCTCTCCTCGGACACGTTCCGGGCCATGGTGGCCGACGACGAGAACGACCAGTCCGCCTCCGCCGACGCCTTCGACGTGCTGCACTACGTCGCCGGCAAGCGGCTGCGCGCCGGCCGCCTCACCGTGGTCGACGCGACCAACCTCCAGCCGCACGCCCGGGCGGGGCTGGTGCGGGTGGCCCGGGAGCACGACGTGCTGCCGGTCGCCGTGGTGCTGGACGTGCCCGAGGCGCTGGCCTGGGAGCGCACCGAGGGGCGCGCCGACCGGACCTTCGGCCGCCAGGTGCTCGCCCGGATGCAGCGCGACCTGCGGCGTACGTACGGGCAGCTGGCCCGGGAGGGCTTCCGCAAGGTGCACGTGCTGCGCGGCATCGCCGAGATCGAGGCGGCCGAGGTCCGCTACGAGCGGCTCTACAACGACCGGCGCGAGCTGACCGGGCCGTTCGACATCATCGGCGACGTGCACGGGTGCCGGTCCGAGCTGGTGACGCTGCTGGGTCGGCTCGGCTGGCAGCTGCACCACGACGACCGGGGGCGCCCGATCGACGCGACGCACCCGTCGGGGCGTACCGCGGTGTTCGTCGGCGACCTGGTGGACCGCGGCCCGGACTCTCCCGGCGTGCTCCGCCTGGCGATGGGCATGGTCGCCGCCGGGCACGCGATCTGCGTGCCGGGCAACCACGAGCAGAAGCTGCTGCGCAAGCTGCGCGGGCGCGACGTGCGGCTCACCCACGGCCTGGCCGAGACGATGGCCCAGCTGGCGACGGAGGAGCCGGAGTTCGCCACCACCGTGGCGGGCTTCATCGACGGCCTGGTCAGCCACTTCGTGCTCGACGGCGGCCGGCTGGTGGTCGCGCACGCCGGGCTGAAGGAGGAGTACCAGGGGCGCGCGTCCGGTCGGGTCCGCTCGTTCGCGCTCTACGGGGAGACCACCGGCGAGACCGACGAGTACGGGCTGCCGGTCCGCTACCCGTGGGCCCGCGACTACCGGGGCTCGGCGATGGTGGTCTACGGGCACACGCCCACTCCCGAGCCGGAGTGGGTCAACAACACCATCTGCATCGACACCGGCTGCGTCTTCGGCGGCCGGCTCACCGCGCTGCGCTACCCGGAGAAGGAGCAGGTCTCCGTACCGGCCGAGCGGGAGTGGTACGCCCCGGCCCGGCCGCTGACCGCCGCGCCGACCCGCCCGGACCTGGTGCTGGAGCTGGCCGACGTGACCGGCCGGCGGCACATCGAGCACGGGTACGGCTCGCTGACCGTGCCCGCCGAGAACGCCGCCGCGGCGCTGGAGGTGATGAGCCGGTTCGCCGTCGACCCGCGCTGGCTGGCCTGGCTGCCGCCGACCATGGCGCCCTGCTCCACCGCGACCGAGGACGGCTACCTGGAGCACCCGGCGCAGGCGTTCGCCGACTACCGGGCGGCCGGCGTCGACCGGGTGGTCTGCGAGGAGAAGCACATGGGATCGCGGGCCGTGGTGCTGGTCTGCCGCGATCCGGCGGGTGGACCGTTCGGACCGGGCGGTGGGGTGGTGCACACCCGCACCGGCCGGCCGTTCTTCGGCGAACCGCTGGACGCCGCGCTGCTCGACCGGGTCCGCCGGGCGGTCACCGAGGCGGGACTCTGGGACGAGTTGGGCACCGACTGGCTGCTGCTCGACACCGAGCTGCTGCCCTGGTCGGCGAAGGCCGGTGGGCTGATCCGCGAGCAGTACGCCGGGGTGGGGGCCGCCGGACGGGCCGCTCTCCCCGCGGTGCTGGGGGTGCTCGACGCGGCGACCGCCCGTGGGCTGCCGCTGGCCGGGCTGCGGGAGAAGATGGCCCGCCGGGACGAGGAGGTGCGCGCCTACACCGACGCCTACCGGGCGTACGTGCGGCCGACGGACGGCCTGCGCGGGGTGACCCTGGCGCCGTTCGCGGTGCTCGCCGGGGCCGGTGCGAGCTACGCCGACCGGGACCACGGCTGGCACCTCGACGTGGCCGACCGGCTCTGCGCCGCCGACCCGGAGTTCTTCACGCCGACCCGGCGGCAGGTGGTCGACCTCGCCGACGACGAGGCGGTCGCCTCGGCCACGCGGTGGTGGCTCTCCCTGACCGCGGCCGGCGGCGAGGGAATGGTGGTCAAGCCGTACGCCGGGCTGGCCGCCCGGACCGAGCGTGGCTCGCTGCTCCAGCCGGGGATCAAGTGTCGGGGGCGGGAGTACCTGCGGATCATCTACGGACCTGGCTACACCGAGCCGGAGCAGTTGGCCGCGCTGCGCCGGCGGTCGCTGGGGCGTAAGCGCGGGCTGGCGCTGCGTGAGCACGGGCTGGGGCTGGCGGCGCTCGACGCGTTGGCCGCCGGGGCGCCGTTGTGGCGCCGGCACGAGCTGGTGTTCGCGATCCTGGCCTGCGAGTCCGAGCCGGTCGACCCGCGGCTCTAGCCGTCGCCCGGGCTGGCGCGCACCTGCGCCGGCCCGGGCTGCGGGCGGCAGGTGTGACGTCGAGCACCGGGCGTGTCGGGCGGGCACCTAGACTACGGACGTGGCGTCGCCGGTGGCGGCTGAACGCCACTCCCACTGGTAGCCATCGGAGGTCCGCTCGTGCCGACGCCCACCACCACCCTGGCCCTGGGGCCCGATTGGCTCGATCCGGAGTGGTTGATCTCGACGTTCGGGCTGCTCGGCATCCTGGCCATCGTCTTCGCCGAGTCCGGCCTGCTCATCGGGTTCTTTCTGCCGGGCGACTCGTTGCTGTTCACCGCGGGGCTGCTCACCGCGGACGGGCAGTACATCACCTACCCGCTCTGGCTGGTCTGCCTGCTCATCACGCTCGCGGCGATCGCCGGCGACCAGGTGGGATACGCGTTCGGCCGTAAGGTCGGGCCGTCACTCTTCCGCCGCCCGAACTCCCGGCTGTTCAAGCAGGAGAACGTGGTCAAGGCGCACGAGTTCTTCGAGAAGTACGGTGCCCGCTCGATCGTGCTGGCCCGCTTCGTGCCGATCGTGCGGACGTTCACGCCGATCGTGGCCGGCGTCAGCCGGATGAACTACCGGACGTTCGTGATCTACAACGTGATCGGCGGGGTGCTCTGGGGCACCGGGGTGACGGTGCTCGGCTACTTCCTCGGCCAGATCCCGTTCGTGAAGGAGCACATCGAACTCATCCTGATCGCGATCGTCGCGATCTCGGTGGTGCCGATCGCGATCGAGCTGCTCCGGGCGCGCATCGCGGCGAAGCGGGGCACGACCGCCGCCGAGCGGGCCGCCGCCGAGCAGGCGATCCGGGAGACCCGGGAGCACTACGGCAAGCACTGACCGGCCGGCCGTCCGGCGCCTTCCCTGCGGGGAGGGCACCGGACGATCGGTTCAGTTCAGCGAGCCTTCTTGGTGGCCCGCTTGCGCGGCGGGGTCAGCAGATCGGCGATCGTCGCGATCGCGCTCGGGACCAGCCGGTAGTAGGCCCACACACCGCGCTTCTCCCGCTCCAGCAAGCCGGCCTCGGTGAGGATGCGGAGGTGGTGGCTGACCGTCGGCTGAGAGAGGCCGAGTGGTGCGGTCAGGTCACAGACGCACGCCTCGCCCTCGGGGGCCGACTGGATCAGGCTGAGCAGCCGCAGCCGAGCAGGGTCGGCGAGGGCCTTGAGGACCCCCGCGAGACGCTCGGCATCGGCACGTTCGATCGGCTCGCCGGCAAGCGGCGAGATCTGAGGCATAGTCATTTCAGCCAACGCAGTTCCCACGATTTCCATCCTTCCACCAGCAGCATCGATCCGCCTGCATATCAGCAGATCCGAATCGGCAGACTTTTACGCCACAAGGCCGAGGTCAGCCAACGTATAGGCCGCCCGATACGGCAGTCCGGCGGCTCGCACCGCGTCGCCGGCGCCTCGATCAACAATAACCGCAACCCCTACGACCTCGGCCCCGGCCTCACGAAGCGCCTCGACCGCGGTCAACACACTTCCACCCGTCGTGGACGTGTCCTCCACCGCCAGCACCCGGCGGCCGGCCACCTCCGGCCCCTCGATCCGGCGCTGCAACCCGTGCGCCTTACCGGTTTTCCGGACCACGAAGGCGTCCAGGGCCCGGCCGCTCGGCGCGGCGGCGTGCAGCATCGAGAGCGCGACCGGGTCGGCGCCCAGGGTCAGGCCACCGACCGCGTCGTACGCCCAGTCGGCGGTGAGGTCGAGCAGCACCCGGCCGACCAACGGTGCGGCCTGGTGATGGAGCGTGACGCGCCGCAGATCCACGTACCAGTCCGCTTCGCGCCCGGACGAGAGCACCACCCGGCCGTGCACCACAGCCAGGTCAGTGATGAATTTACGCAGGTCGTCGTGGTCCCCCATGGCGATAGAGGGTACTGCGCAAGTCTGGGAGCCGGGTGTGGGGTCCACCCGCATCCATCCGCCGGGCGACCGATGAGTGGCGATGTACCACTACTCTGCGCGATCAAGCCGGATCAGTTGCGGGCAAAGGCCTGTGACCCCGTCGGAACGCCCCGTGGTGGCCGGGTCAGCGCTCGTCGCGGCCGATCCGGCCCCGGGTGTCTCGGGCGACCGCGTGCAGCAGCCGCTGGGGCGCATGCCGCAGGCCGGCGACGGCGAACTTGTACTTCCACGCCGGAACGCTTACCAACTTGCCTTTCCGCAGGTCACGAAGCGCGCCGTCGACAACTTCGTCGGCGCGTAGCCACATCCACTCCGGAGTCTTGGACATGTTGATGCCGGCCCGCTGGTGGAACTCGGTGCGGGTGTAGCCGGGGCAGAGCGCCATCACCCGTACGCCGAAGGGACGCGCCGACTGGCCCACCGATTCGCTGAAATTCGTCACCCACGCCTTGCTGGCCGAATAGGTCGAGCCCGGCATGACCGCCGCGAACCCGGCGACGGAAGAGACATTTATCACTGCCCCGTCCCGCCGTTCGGTCATCGGGCCCAGCGCGGCAAGGGTCAACCGCATCACCGCGTGCACGTTGAGCCGGAGCAGTCGGGCCTCGTCCTCGACGGAGGATCGCAGGAAGGGCTTGTTGAGGCTGATCCCGGCGTTGTTGACCAGCAGGCCGATCGGGCTCCCGCCGGTGAGCCGGCGCTCGACGACGGCACAACCGTCGTCGGTGGACAGATCGGCCGCGATGGTCTCGACCTCCCGACCGTGCCGGCCGGTCAGCTCGGCGGCCAACTCGCCGAGGCGGGCGGCATCGCGGGCCACCAGCACCAGGTGCGAGCCGTCGGCGGCCAGCCGGCGTGCGAACGCGGCGCCGATGCCGGCCGTCGCGCCGGTCACCAGGGCCCGTCGCTCGGTGGAGGTGGAGTCGGGGGTCACGGGCGATCCTCAGCTGGGCGGGTAAGAGGGCGTGGTGGGCGCCGGCGGGGCCGGGTGCGGGGCGGGTGCAAACCCGGACGGCGCGGCCGGGCGTCGGCGGAACCAGGCGTTCGCCGCCGGCAGCGCCAGCAACGCGGCTACCACAAGGTAACCGAGCGTCTGGCCGACGGAAAGCCCCGCGTTGAGCGGAATCCACCAGGGCGGGTAGGCGTCACCGACCAGGTTGAGAAGCTCGGCGGTGGAGCGTTCGTCGGCGCCGAGCCGCAGCGGGGCGGCCCGCTGGCCGACCAGCACCGCGAGCCCGCAGCAGCCGCCGAGCAGGCCGAGCCCGCTGACCACCCAGGTGGCCACCCGGGCGCCCGCGCGGCCACTGCCCAGGCCGAGGGCCAGCCCGGCGAGGAGCACCCCGGCCAGCAGGCTGAGCACCGCGGCGACCACCCCGGACGTGCGCAGCAGCGTGACGATTTCGTCGATGTCACCGGCGGTGGCCGACGTGCCGGTGGCGGCGGACCGGAACCGGTCGACGGTGCCGCCGAGCACGAGCAGCCCGGCGACTGCGTACGCGAGCGCGACGAGCGCCATCAGCAGCAGCACCGCCGTCGCCAGCGCGACCACGGGGGGACGGCGGGCCGGCGCCTGGTGCGGGTACGACACGACGGATCCCTCCGGTAGGCGTCGGGTTGCAACCTACTCGGAGGGACCGTCAGCGTCGCCGTTATCCGACGGTCAACTCACCGGCGGCGGGGTCGAGCCGGGTCGATCCGACGGGGGTGGCTGGTCGCCGGACTGACCCGGCGCCGGCGGCTGCCCCGACGGGCCGGGCTGGCTGGGCGGCGGGTAGCCCGGAGCCGGCGGGTAGCCCGGCTCACCTGAGGGCTGACCGGGCTGGCCCGGGCCCTGCGGGTAGCCGGGGGCCGGCGGGTAGCCCGGGTAGGCGGCGCCGGGCACCGGCGGCTCCCAGCCGGCCTTCGGCTTGCGGAAGAACTCGTTCGACTTCGGCAGGGCCAGCAGGATCAGCGCGGCGAGCAGCGCGAGCACGCCGAGCACCCCGAGCACGGTGCTCAGCGGCGTGAACCAGCCCGGCAGCGCGTCGTCGAGGCGGCGCTGGATCTCCTCGCCGCTGGGCATGTCACCGCTGGTGCTGCCGCCGCCGGCACCGCCGAGGCCGCCCGCCGCACCGCTGATCAGGCTGCCGCCCGTGCAGCAGATCAGGATGCCGCCGAGGATCCAGGTGGTGATCCGGGATCCGTTCTTGCCGCGGTTGTTCAGCATGGCCAGCACGACCAGACCGATCGCCAGCAGCAGCACGAAGATCGCGGTGCCGATGCCGAAGGCGAAGGTGAAGTCGGCGATCGTCTCCGCGCCGTTCGCCTCGGTGCCACGGTAGGCGTCCCGCAGCACGTCACGGATGGTGCCGATGGTCGTCAGCGTGATGATCAGATTGATCACCTGGAGAACGGCGAACAGGATCAGCAGGTAGCTGGAAATGGTCACCACGCTCGGCCGTGTGCGGGCCGGCGGGCGTTGGGGGTCGACCACGGTGCTCCTTCCCTAGATCGGGCCCACACCGTATCGGCAACCGGCCAACCCGGCATGCCGCGACGCCCCGGGGCCGGCCAGCAAAGGGCGAGGCGGGGCCCGCACCACGCCGGTCGGTCAGTAGCCCCGCCATTCCGCGCGGGCGTACTCGAGCACCCGCGGCTGCAGCAAGGTCGAGGCGGGGACCGTTATCCGGCCCCGGTCGGCGGGGAAGGTGGCCGCCGCGCGCAGCGTCGGCTCGTCCAGAAAACGCAACCGGGGCGCGTCGGCCGGCAGCGCCAGCGCGGGCGGGACGGCGCCGGGCCCGGCGAGCACGAACCCCCAGTCCCCGAAGGACGGCACGTCCACGTGGTACGGCAGGGTGGCGAAGCCAGCCGCGCGCAGCGACGCCTCGATCGACCAGTACGACCGGGGCGCGAAGTACGGCGAGCCGGACTGCACCACCAGCCGTCCGCCGTCGGCGAGCGCGGCGCGGACCAGCGTGTAGAACTCGACCGTGTAGAGCTTGGCGGTGGCCGTCTCGTCCGGGTCGGGCAGGTCCGCGACGATCGCGTCGAAGCGCGCCGTGTTGCCGCGCAGCCAGCCGAAGGCGTCGGCGTGCACCACCCGGACCCTGGGGTCGGCGAAGGCGTCCCCGTTGAGCCGGCGCAGCTGCGGCTCGGTACGCGCCAACACCACCACCGCCGGGTCCAGGTCGACCACCGTGATCCGTCGGATGTCGGGATAGCGCAGCAGTTCCCGGACCGCGAGGCCGTCGCCGGCCCCGAGCACCAGCACCTCGCCGCGCGCCCCGTTCAGCACCGGATGCACCAGCGCCTCGTGGTAGCGGTACTCGTCCACCGAGCTGAACTGGAGATCGCCGTTGAGGTACAGCCGCAGGTCGGTGTCGGCGTGCCCGACCTCGCGCACCGACCGGGTCAGCACGATCTCCTGGTAGCGGCTCCGTTCGGCGTGCACCACCGGGTCGCGGTAGAGCTGCTGCCGGGCGGTCACCTCGAAGTCGTGCGCGGTCAGCCAGGCGTACCCCAGGCAGAGCGCGACCACCACGGCGCCGGCCCCGAGCGCGACCCGGGACCGCCGACCCAGCTCCCGGCGGAAGACCGTGCAGACCAGGGCGAGCCCGGCCACGGCGTTCACCGCGCCGACCACGATCGCCCCCTTGAGCTGCCCGAAGACCGGCAGCAGCAGGAACGGGAAGGCGAGCCCGCCGAGCAGCGCGCCGACGTAGTCGGCGGCGAACAGGTCGGCCACCGCGCTGCCCGCCGCCTGTTCCCGGATCCGTTGCAGCAGCACCATCAGGAGCGGAATCTCCGCCCCGATCAACAGGCCGAGCAGGAACGCCGTGCCGACCAGCGCCGGACCGTAGAGATCCAGCCAGGCGAACGCCGCGTAGAGGCCGAGCACCGAGAGCCCGCCGAGCAGCGCCAGGGCCAGCTCGATCGCGGCGAACGCGGCGGCGGCCCGGGGCTGCAACGGCTTGGCGGCGAGCGCGCCGACGCCCATCGCGAAGACCATCACGCCGAGCACGATCGACGCCTGACCGACGGTGTCCCCGATCAGATAGCTGCCGAGCGCGACCAGCGCGAGCTCGTAGACGAGACCGCAGGCCGCGCAGACGAAGACCGCGGCCAGCACCGCCGCGCGGGCCGGCCGCCGGGTCGGGGGCGCGGGCGTCTCGGTGGTCACCCTCGCTCCGGTGTACGGCCAGCGGCCGCGTCCGCCGGAGGCGGAGTGGCCGGCGTCGCCGTCGCGGTGGGGCGGCGATGCCGGCGGCGCTGGACCAGACCGACGGTGACCAGCAGAGCGGTGAGCAGCAGCAGCCCGGCGGCCGTGAGGAGGTAGCCCCAGCGGTCCCGCCACAGGTCGTTGCCGGCGTCGGGCAGCGGCGTCGGCGTCGACGCCGGGGTGGCCGCGGCGACCGGCGCGGGGCTCGCCGCACCGGCCTCGGCGACCAGCAGCGGCAGGCTGACCGCGGCCCGGGTGACGGCCCAACCGGGATCGTCGAGGAAGGCGTCCTCGGTGAGCCCGAACCGCGTCAGCCCGGACCGGACGGCGCTGAGGTCGGACCGGTCCAGGTCGGCGGAGCCCTCGACGTCGATGAGCGCGTTGTCCTCGGACTCGCTGCTCTCGGCGGTGTAAGTGATCTCCGCGGCGACCTGCACCCAACGCGGGCAACGCGGATCGCCCTCGGCGGGCACGCCGTCGCCGAGGCTGGAGCCGACGTTCACCACCCTGGTGCCGTCCGTCAACCGCCAGCCGTAGCAGATCCCCTGGGTGTCGGTCGCCCGCTTCAGGATCGGCACGGTGTCGGCCCGCTCGGTGGCGCTGGGCGGCAGGACCGTGGTGCCGCCGTCGTCGTCGGCGAGCACGCCGGCGAGGCAGACTCCGCCCAGCACCAGCACGACGGCGCCGATCGCGACCGCCTTGGCCGCGCCGGAGGACTTCGCCGCGCCCCGTTTCCCGGCGGCCATCAGCTGATCGCGGCGGCGATGATCGCGCCGGTGGCCAGGTGGACGACGGCGGAGACCCAGACCGCCGGATGCGGCTCCGGGTCGACCAGGAGCTGCCCGAGCCGGCCCGGGGTCACCGCGTCGAGCAGCATGAACGCCGCCGCCATGATGACCAGCCCGAGGACGCCGTACGCGGCCGCGCCGACGATGCCGAGGACGAAGTCGTCCTCGCTGGCGGCGATCGCGGCGACCACGATGACGCCGACCCCGGCCAGGTTCGAGGCGAGCAGCAGGGCCGCGTTGCGGTTGCGGTCGGTCCAGATCAGTTCCTTGAGCCGGCCGGGGGTGGCCACGTCCACCAGGACGTAGCCGATGCCCATCAGCAGCACGCCGACCACCCCGTAGGCGAGGGTGACCAGCAGATCGGTGACGAGAGTCTGCACGGGTGCTCCAGTGGTGAGGGGTCGATCGGGAGGGCTACTTTCCGCTGCCGGGGCCGCCACCCCGGACGGTGCTGCCACGTCCCCAGCCCCAACCGGAGCCGACCGTGGAGTGGTAGCGCGGGTAGGCGGTGTTGAGCCGCTCCAGCAGGATCAGCGAACCGGCGGCGACCGGCAGGATGACCACCGAGTCGTCGTCGTAGCGCAGGTAGACGCCGCTGCCGTCGACGTACTGGTCGGCCGGTCGCCAGGCGTCGGTGACGTCCTTCGCCACCTCACTGGGGGCGCGGGTCGAGGTGTAGGCGACGGCGTCACGGCCGATGTCCTGGCCGGCGGCGCGGGTGTACCGGTCCTCGACGTAGCCGCGCGGGGAGAAGTTGCCGTAGAAGATCGCGAAGGCGGCCACCAACGCGCCGATGACCGCGAACGCCACCCCCACCACGAACCAGCGTCGGTACGTCATCGCAGTGCCACCACCGTCTCGGTCAGGACCAGCTCGTTGGTCTGCGGATAGGCGTGCCAGGTGCGCCAGCCGAGGGTGCCGACGGGCGGCTCGGGACGGACGGCGAGCGCGGTCACCGCGTCCGGATCGCCGGGGAAGACACCCACCAGGGCGTACGGGTCGTCGGCCAGCTCCGCGCGGAGCGCGCCGACCCGGTCGCGCAGGCCGGTGCCGGCCGGCCGGAGCACAGTCGCGGCGAACCGGTAGCCGGTGGCCTCGTCGAGCAGCGTCGCGGGCAGCTCGGGCGGCCGACTGGGCAGGCAGGCCACCGTCTCGGTCAGCGCCACCTCGCCCGCCCGCAGCAGCACCTGGTGCGAGGCGCCGAGCAGCCGTAGCCGCAGCTGGACCGCCCCGGGCAGGTCGAGGTCGAGCACGTGCAGCGCGGGCCGTTCTACGTCGTCGCGGGCGAGGCTGAGGTCGGCGGCGCGGGTGTCGACGTACGGGGCGTCGAGGGTGACCAGCACTCAGTCCTCCCCGACCTGCGGGTAGATCATCACCTCGGCGCGGTGCAGCAGCTCACCCCGGGCCACCTCCCAGCCCGCTTCCCCGTACGCCTCGAAGGAGAGCCGGGCGCCGCCGGGCGCCTGGTAGTCGTGGTACCGCATGGTGCCGGCCGGGTCGAGCCCGGTGGCGCCGATGGCCGTGTAGCGGGCCTGGCCGGACTCGTCCCAGCTGTAGCGGCGGCCGGCGAAGTCGATGGTCGGGGCGCCGGGGGTGACGGTGGCTCCGGGCTCGGCGGCCCAGAGCACCAGCTCCAGGTCCGGGCCCTCCTCGACGGAGAGCCAGCGCCGGACGCCACCCGCGTCGTCGAGCAGGTGCTCCGCCCAGCTCCAGCCCCCCTCGACCAGGCGGATGGTGCCACGTACCACGTAGGACACCTGGCGGATCTCCACGACGTCGCCGGCGCGGAGCCGGCGCGGGTCACCGCGCAACACGTCGGCGTCGACGTCCCGCAGCGGGTCACCCACCTGCGTCCGGCCGGACGGCCGGGTGCGGGACCGGCGCACCGCCAGCACGGCGACCACCACCCCGGCCACCCCGACCAGGCAGCCCACGGCCGTCACCAGGTACGCCACCGAGCCGTTCACCGACCACCTCCCCTGTCACGTCGGCGCAGACGGTAACAACCCCGTGCACCGGTGAGCGCCCGCTGACGCTCGACTGAGCACTCAGTCACCGGCGGGCGGCCGATCCGAGGCCGGGCCCTCCGGCCCGGCGGGCGGCGCGGCGCGGGCCAGGTGCACCGCCGGATCCGGGCAGATCAGGTAACCCGGCGGCACGGGATAGCCCGGCGGAACCGGGTAGCCCGGCACGGGATAACCCGGCGGCACGGGATAGGAGATCGCTGAGAACGGGTAGCCGGCGGGCGGCACCGGCCGGGCTGGCGACGCGGCCCTGGGCACGAACCAGCGGTGTGCCGGCGGCAGCGCCACCAGCAGCACCACCGCCGTGGTCAGCACCAGCACCGTGAGGATCCCGATCCCGGCCAGCGGAAAGAGCACCGCGTCGAAGGGATTCGAGCTGTCGTAGAGGGCCTGCATAAACGGCGACTCCTGCCAGGAGTCGGCGTCCGGCCCGGTCGGTGTCTCCTCCGGAAAGCCCTCCTCCGGAAACGTCTCGTCCTCGATGCCGCCGGCGAAGATCAGCGGAACGAAGAACGCCCCGGAGCAGCCCTGGGCCAGGCAGATCAGCAACTGGGCGCCGCCGGCCACGAAGACCAAGATCCTGGCGGTGTTGCCGCCGCGACGCAGGGGCAGCGCGGTGGCGGCCAGCCAGAGCGCCAGCACCAGGGTGGGTATGCCGAGGATCAGCGCCATGGTGACGTTGATCCACCGCTCGCCGCGCACCTCGTCCGGGTCGGCGTCGGGCACCAGCCGCACGGCCCGGTCGATCTCGCCGTCCCACTGCACCGCCTGCGCGATGACCAGCGCGACCAGCGCGAGCAGGACCAGTACGGTGGCGAGCTGCGCCCAGAAGGCGATGGTGACCGTGACGGGTCGGGGTGGGCGTGCCGGAGCGCCGGCGGACGGGATCATGGCTCGGAAAGCTACGGCTCACCGGCCCGGCGGCGGCAGACCCGATCGGGCAGCCTCCACCGGAGAAAGGATCACGCTTCGGTGAGCCGCTGCGCGGCGTACTCGCGGAGGGTGGCACGGTCCATCACGCAGCCGGTGAAGGTGGTGAACTCGGCCGGATCGTCGCGCAGCGCCGTCCAGGCGGCGCGCGCCGCCGCCGGGTCGATCCGTTCCAGCAGGGTCGCCGCGTACGCCCGGCCGGCCGGCGTACCCCGGTCGAGCAGACTGTCGACCTGCTCGCGTACCTCCTCGGGGCGCTCGGCCAGCGCGGCCTCGACCCGCTGGTACGCCTCGGTGACCGGCAGCAGCGTGCCGGCGAACCCCACCCCGCCGAAGGCCACCGTGTCGGCCCGGGCCAGCTCCTCGACGGCGGCTGCCAGCTCCCGGTCCCGTTTCCCACCGATCCCGAACATGCCCCCATCCTTTCCCCGCCCCGACCCACCCCACCCTGTTGATCAAGAGGTTTGCGTCAGCGGAAGCCGTCTCCGTGACGCAAACCTCTTGATCACCGGCCCGGTCGCTCGTGGAAGGGAGGGGTGGGTGGGTGGGGGGTGGGTGGGGGGTGGGTGGGGGGTGGGTTAGGCGGGGGTTACGGTCAGGGCGTCCTTGGTGTCGGCCAGGTCGACCTTGACGGTCTGGCCGTCGCGGATCTGGCCGGCGAGCAGGGCCTTGGCGAGCTGGTCGCCGATGGCCGACTGCACCAGCCGGCGCAGCGGGCGAGCACCGTAGATCGGGTCGTAGCCGTGCTCGGCCAGCCAACCGCGGGCCGCCTCGGTGATCTCCAGGCCCAGCCGGCGATCGGCGAGCCGACGGCCCAACCGGGTCAGCTGGATGTCCACGATCGACCGCAGGTCGTCACCGCGCAGGGCGGCGAAGACCACGATGTCGTCCAGCCGGTTCAGGAACTCCGGCTTGAAGTGCGTGCGGACGACCGCCAGCACCCCCTCGCGACGCTGCTCGTCGGTCAGCGTCAGGTCGCTGATCACCGACGACCCGAGGTTGGACGTGAGGATCAGGATCGCGTTGCGGAAGTCCACCGTCCGGCCCTGCCCGTCGGTGAGCCGACCGTCGTCGAGCACCTGGAGCAGGATGTCGAAGACGTCCGGGTGGGCCTTCTCCACCTCGTCCAGCAGGATCACCGAGTACGGCCGCCGGCGCACCGCCTCGGTGAGCTGGCCGCCCTCCTCGTAGCCGATATAACCGGGCGGGGCACCGACCAGGCGGGCAACGGAGTGCTTCTCGCCGTACTCGCTCATGTCGATGCGGACCATGGCCCGCTCGTCGTCGAAGAGGAACTCGGCGAGCGCCTTGGCCAGCTCGGTCTTGCCGACGCCGGTCGGGCCGAGGAAGAGGAAGCTGCCGGTCGGACGGTCCGGATCGGCCACGCCGGCCCGGGCCCGGCGGACCGCGTCGGAGACCGCCCCGACCGCCTCGGCCTGGCCGACCACCCGGCCGCCCAGCGACTCCTCCATCCGCAGCAGCTTGGCGGTCTCGCCCTCCAGCAGCCGGCCGGCGGGGATGCCCGTCCAGGAGGCGACCACGGCGGCGATGTCGTCGGCGCCGACCTCCTCCTTGAGCATGGCGCCGTCGGCCTGGAGCCGGGCCAGCTCCTCCTCGGCCTGCTTCAGCTCGACCTTGAGGGCGGGGATCCGGCCGTAGCGCAGCTCGGCGGCGCGTTCCAGCTCGCCGTCCCGCTCGGCCCGCTCGGCCTCGCCGCCGAGCCGCTCCAACTCCTCCTTGGCCGTGGAGAGCTTGGTGATGTGGCTCTTCTCGGTCTGCCAACGCTCGGAGAGCGCGGTGAGCTGTTCGCGCTTGTCGGCCAGCTCCTTGCGCAACCGCTCCAGCCGCTCGGCGGAGGCGGCGTCCGGCTCCTTGGCCAGCGCCATCTCCTCGATCTCGAGCCGGCGCACCGCCCGCTCGATCTCGTCGACCTCGACCGGCCGGGAGTCGATCTCCATCCGGAGCCGGGACGCGGACTCGTCGACCAGGTCGATCGCCTTGTCTGGCAGGAACCGGTCGGTGATGTAGCGGTCGGAGAGGGACGCGGCGGCGACCAGGGCGGCGTCGGTGATCCGGACGCCGTGGTGCACCTCGTAGCGCTCCTTGAGCCCGCGCAGGATGCCGATGGTGTCCTCGATGGTCGGCTCGCCGACCAGCACCGGCTGGAAGCGGCGCTCCAGCGCCGGGTCCTTCTCGATGTGCTCGCGGTACTCGTCCAGCGTCGTGGCGCCGACCATGCGCAGCTCACCACGGGCGAGCATCGGCTTGAGCATGTTGCCGGCGTCCATCGAGCCCTCGCCCTTGCCGGCACCGACGACCGTGTGCAGCTCGTCGAGGAAGGTGATGACCTGCCCGTTGGAGTTCTTGATCTCCTCCAGCACGGACTTCAGCCGCTCCTCGAACTGGCCGCGGTACTGCGCGCCGGCGACCATCGCCCCGAGGTCGAGCGAGACCAGCTTCTTGTCCCGCAGCGACTCGGGCACGTCGCCGGCGACGATGCGCTGGGCGAGGCCCTCGACGATCGCGGTCTTGCCGACGCCCGGCTCCCCGATCAGCACCGGGTTGTTCTTGGTACGCCGGGACAGCACCTGGATCACCCGGCGGATCTCGGAGTCCCGGCCGATCACCGGGTCGATCTTGCCGTCGCGCGCGCTGGCGGTCAGGTCGACGCCGTACTTGGCCAGGGCCTGGTAGGTCTGCTCGGGATCGGCCGTGGTCACCCGCCGGTCCCCGCCGCGTACGGACGGGAAGGCGGCGACCAGGTTCTCCTCGGTGGCGCCGGCGTTCTTCAACGCGTTCGCCACGGCACCGCCCACCCGGGCCAGGCCGGCCAGCAGGTGCTCGGTGGAGGTGTACTCGTCGCCGAGCGGCCGGGCGATCTGCTCGGCGGCGCCGATGGCGTTGACGAACTCGCGGGCCAGCGTGGGCTCGGCGATGCTGGATCCGCGCGCGGCGGGCAGGGCGTCGACCGCGCGCTGGGCGACCCGGCGCAGCTCGGCGGGGTCAGCCCCGACGGCGCGCAGCAGACCGGCAGCGGTCGAGCCCTCGGTGTCGAGCAGTGACAGCAGCAGGTGCCAGGGTTCCACGGTCGCGTGGCCGCGCTGGTTCGCCAGCGCGACGGCACCGGTGATGGTTTCGCGGCTCTTGGTGGTGAGACGTTCCGTGTTCATGGGCTCCCCCGGATAGGCGTGTCCACTGGGAAACGACACAACCAGAGTTGAGCCTATTCCGCTCAACTCCGGTGCTGTGACGCCCATCACTCTCGGGGTCGCCACCGCCAGTCGAACTCGCCGGCCGCGGGAGGCGGGCCGGGCAACGGCTCGGCGCCGTCATGCGCGGTGAGGCCGTCCAGCAGCACCGCGAGCTGCCGCCGGCGCAGCTGCCGAGTCCGATCCGGATCAGGTACGCGGATCGCGGCGCAGGACTCCAGCACCAACCCGAGGTCCTGGACCACGACGTCGGGTCGGAGCCGACCACTCGCCCGCGCCCGGTCGAAGAGGACGGTCGCCAGCTCGTTGGCGCGCATCGCGTCCCGGCCCATCTCCTCGGTCGGCGTGAACGTGCCGGCCAGGTGGACGGTGAGCGAGTGCACGTCGGCGTCGACCACCCGGGCCAGGAACCCGCTGAACGCGGCCCAGTCGTCCGGCTCGGCGCGGGCCGCCTCGGCCTCGGCGACGTACCGGCGTAGCCCGTCGTGGCAGAGCTGGCGCAGCAGGTCCTCCTTGCCCGCGTACCGCCGATAGAGCGCGCTGATGCCGACGCCGGCGCGTTCGGCGACGGCGGCGATCGGCGCCTTGGGGTCGTCGAGGAAGACCGCGCGGGCGGCTTCGAGGATCACCTCGTCGTTGCGGGCGGCCTGGGCACGGCGGCCGGCCAGCGGCACGTCCGTCTTTCCGGGAGGAGTCGGCATGACTTCAGACTAACAGTGGAACGGATCGTTCCGGTCTGCTATTGTCATTGCAGAACGAAACATTCCGTTCCGAAGGAGTTCCGAGATGACCGGCACCGCGATCCGCCCGTTCCGCGTCGAGATCCCGCAGACCGCCCTCGACGACCTGGCCGCCCGGCTGGGCCGCACGATCTGGCCCGCCGAACTGCCCGGTGTCGGCGACGCGTACGGGATGAGCACCGACCGGGTGCGCGCCCTCGTGGACCGGTGGCGGGACGGGTTCGACTGGCGGGCCGTCGAGGCCCGACTGAACGCCCACCCGCAGTTCATCACCGAGATCGACGGCGAGCAGATCCACTTCCTGCACGTCCGGTCCTCCCGGCCGGACGCCACCCCGCTGGTGCTCACCCACGGTTGGCCCGGCTCGGTGCTGGAATACCTGGACGTGATCGCCCCGCTCACCGAGCCGACCGCACCGGACGCGCCGGCCTTCCACCTGGTCATCCCGTCGCTGCCCGGCTTCGGGCCGTCCGGCCCGACCCGCAGCACCGGCTGGAATCGGTTCCGCACCGCCCGCGCCTGGGCCGAGCTGATGAACCGACTGGGGTACGACCGGTACGGCGCGGTCGGCAACGACGCCGGCTCGATGGTCGCGCCGGAGCTGGGCCGGATCGACCCGGAGCACGTGCTCGGGGTGCACGTCACCCAGCTCTTCTCGTTCCCCTCCGGAGACCCGGCCGAGTTCGCCGGGCTCTCCGCGGCCGACCAGGCGGCGCTCGAGCACCTCCAGTGGTTCTACGAGAACAAGTTCTCCTTCAACGAGGTGCACAGCCAGCAGCCACAGACCCTGGCGTTCGGGCTGGCCGACTCGCCGGTCGGGCTGCTGGCCTGGAACGCCCAGCTCTTCGACGAGAGCCTGGACGCCGACTTCATCCTGGCCAACGTGGCGCTCTACTGGTTCACCGGCACGGCCGCCTCGGCGATCCGGTTCTACTGGGAGGACGCGCACGCCGGCCAGCCGCCGACCGAGCCGACCACCGCGCCGACCGCGCTGGCCATGTTCCCCGGTGACTTCCAGTCGATCCGCCGGTTCGCCGACCGGGACCACGCCAACATCGTGCGGTGGACGGCGTACGACACGGACGTCGACGGGCGCGGCGACGTCGGCGGCCACTACGCCGCCCACCAGGCCACCGACGTGCTGACCGCCGACATCCGCGAGTTCTTCGCCAGCCTGCGCTGACCACGGCTCGTCCGGTGCCCGCCCCGCTCTGCGTCGGGGCGGGCACCGCCGCGTCCCGGGTTGATCCACTCGACTTCCCGGAAGTCCGGGTGTCCGAGCAGCTTGGGCTCAAGTGGTTGTTGCAACGGGATGGATCTTCGTGAGGATGTTGGTTCATGCCGGGGAAGCGGTTGTCGTCCGGGGAGCGGGCGCAGATTGAGGTGTTGTTCGGGCAGGGGTTGTCGTTTCCGCAGATCGCGGTGGTGATCGGGCGGGACCGTAC